>JACKDM010000007.1:0-92500 GCA_020633515.1 Myxococcales bacterium | reverse complement strand
GGCGTCGGCGGTGAGCCAGGGGCCGCCGGAGGTGCCGACGGGGGATGGGCCGCCGAGGTGGTAGATGCGGAGGTAGTACTGTTGGTCGGGGAGGTACTCGTAGGTGGGGGTGGGGCGGGCGAGCATGGCGGGGAGGAGGACGCCGTGGCGGAAGAGGGGGGCGCCGTAGAGGTAGAGGTCGGTGCCGACGGGGGGGATGGCGGGGGCGAGCTCGAGGGCGGGGTAGGGTTCGGCGCGTTCGGGGAGCGCGAGGAGCGCGATGTCGTGGCCGATGTCGCGGGCGATGAGGCGGACGATGGCTCGGCCGAGGCGGGGGGAGCGGATCTCGATGCGGCGGCGGGGGTCGGTGACGGCGTGGGCGGCGGTGACGACGATGCCTTTGGGGTCGACGATGAAGCCGGAGCCGTCGAGGTGGTCGTCGGTGAGGATCTCGACGGCGGCGGCGGCGGCGCGGTCGTAGAGCGCGGGGGGGGCGCCGGCGGGGGATGGGGTGGGGGTCGCGAGGATCGCGGCGGCGAGGAGGAGAGGGGCGAGGGTGCGGATCATGGCGTGCAGCCTACACCGCGGGCCGGGTCGGGCATAATCGTCGCGATCGAGTTTGCGATCATCGGGGCGTGGGCGCAGAATACTGAACATGTGATCAGAACCCGATCGGGGAGCCGGTCTCCGCGCTCGATCTCTGCTGACGGGACGGTGGCGGTTGGGCTGGTGGATCGTCGCGGTCGGGTTGTCGCCGAAGGAGTCGTCGGATGCGTCGCGCCGATCGCCTGTTCCGGATCGTCCAGATCCTCCGCAACCGTCGCTTCGTGACGGCCGAGCAGCTCTCCGAGATGTTGGAGGTGTCGCAGCGCACGATCTATCGGGATGTGCGGGACATCATCGCGGGGGGGGTGCCGGTCAAGGGCGAGGCGGGGGTGGGCTATCAGATGGAGCGGAGCGCGGTGCTGCCGCCGTTGACGTTCAACAGCGAGGAGATCGAGGCGTTGGTGTTGGGGGCGCGGATGGCGGTGGCGTGGGCGGATCCGGCGCTGGCGGCGGCGGCGCGGAGCGTGTTGGACAAGGTGGAGGCGATGGTGCCGGAGCCGTTGCGCGATGTGCTGTTGCGGACGGCGTTGTTCGCGCCGGGGGGGGAGTGGACGCGGTCGCGGACGATGGGGCTGGATGTGCTGCGGGGGGCGATCAGCGGGCGGAATCGGCTGGCGTTCGATTATGTGCGGGGGGATGGGGTGTCGTCGCGGCGGGTGGTGCGGCCGCTTGGGTTGTACTTCTGGGGGGCGAAGTGGAACCTGGCGGCGTGGTGTGAGCTGCGGCGGGCGTTTCGGAGCTTCCGGCCGGATCGGATGTCGGGGCTGGCGGTGCTGGATGAGGTGTTCGAGGAGGTGGAGGGGGTGTCGCTGGAGGCGTTCTTGAAGGAGCGGGAGGAGGACGACGCGGAGCATGGGGTGCAGGCGGCGGTGCCGCACGGGGGGTGAGCGGGCGGGCGTTGGGGTATGGTGGGGGCTCGTGGTCGGCGCGGAGCGGGTGCGTGGATCGGTGGCTGGATCTGTTGGCGTGTCCGGTGTCGGGGGAGGCGCTGCGGTGGGTGGGCGCGGGCGGTGAGGGGGTGTTGGTGTCGGGGGCGGGGCGGGCGTTTCCGGTGATCGGGGGTGCTGCGGTTGTTGCCGCCGGGGTTGTTGGGGTGTTGTTGCGGGGGTGTATCCGGGGGTGTTGCGGCGGTGGCCGGCGGTGGCGGAGACGGTGGGTGAGGCGAGCGACGGGGTGAGCGGGGCGGTGGCGGAGACGTTGCGGGCGTACGATTTTCAGCATGTGGCGATGGCGGATGCGGCGCTGCCGGTGGATGACTGGCGGGCGACGTGGGATCGGTTTCAGCCGGGGGGGGCGCCGGAGGGGTTCGGGGGGCAGACGGTGGTGGAGATCGGGTGCGGAGAGGGGCGGCACGCGGCGTTGGTGGGGGCGCACGCGGCGCGGTTGGTGGGGCTGGATCTGTCGCTTGGGGTGGAGGTGGCGCGGCGGCGGGATGGGCGGGCGAATGTGTTGTATGTGCAGGGGGATCTGCATCGGGCGCCGCTGCGGCGGGGGGCGTTCGATGCGCTGTACAGCAATGGGGTGCTGCATCACACGCCGGATCCGGGGGCGGCGTTTTTGGCGGTGGCGCCGTTGGTGCGGGCGGGGGGCGAGGTGCGGGTGTGGGTGTATGGGCTGGAGGGGATGCGGTGGTGGTATCGGGCGAGTCATCTGCGGTGGTTGCGGCCGGTGAGCGGGCGGTTGCCGCGAGGAGCGCAGGTGGGGTTGGCGGCGGTGGGGGCGGCGGCGTTGGAGGTGGGGTGGTGGGGGCCGATCCGGGTGGCGGGGCGGTTGGGGGTGGCGGGCGCGGGGCGGTTGCCGTGGGCGGAGGCGGCGGGGCGGCCGTGGCGGTACAAGGTGCGGCGGGTGTTCGATCGGCTGAATCCGCCGGTGACGCATTATCTGAGTCGGGATGAGCTGTTGCGGTGGTTCGCGGGGTTCGAGGGGGTGGAGGTGGTGGACGCTTCGGGGCAGGGGTTCGCGGCGTGGGGGCGGGTGCCGGGGTCACAGCGGTGAGCGAGTTCGATGATCCCCAAAGCACGCCGGACGCGGCCCCGCTGGCAAGGATCGAGGACGCAGGCGATGTGGTGCATCGTCGAGAACGAGGACGCCGCCAGCGGGGCTGCGGACAAGTGCGACGGGATCAGCGGACTCGATCACCGCTGCTCAGGTTCGGTTGAGGTCCCCTCCCCGGCCGCCGGGCGAGGGGGTTTCTGCCAGCGGGGGCCGCCGCGGCGGGCGGCGATGAGCTCGGCGACGATGCTGATGGCGATCTCGGGGGGGGTGCGGGCGCCGATGTCGAGGCCGACGGGGCAGCGGACGCGGGCGAGCTGGGTGTCGTCGAAGCCGCGGGCGCGGTAGCGGTTCTGGAAGCGGGCCCATTTGCCGCGGCTGCCGATGAGGCCGAGGTAGCCGGGGGGGGCGGGTAGCATGGCGCGGACGAGGGCTTCGTCGAGGGGGTGGTCGTGGGTGACGACGACGACGTAGTCGGCGGAGCCGGGGGGGTGGTGGCGGAGGTGGTCTTCGGGTTCGGCGTCGATGACGGTGATGTCGGGGTGGAAGCGGGCGGGGTCGGACCATTCGGCGCGGGCGTCGATGATGGTGACGGCGAAGCCGGCGAGGCGGGCGGCTTCGGCGAGGGCGGTGCCGACGTGGCCGGCGCCGTAGATGCGGAGCGGGGGGGCGGGGTCGATGGTCTCGAGGAGCACGCTCATTCGGCCTCCGCAGCACATGCCGAGATCGCGCACGAGGTGCACGTCGAGGCGGTGGACTTCGCGCCCGGGGTCGGCGAGGAGGGCGCGGGCTTCGTCGATGACGTGTTTTTCGAAGGCGCCGCCGCCGATGGTGCCGGCGAAGTCGCGGTGGGTGATGGCCATTCGGGCGCCGGCGTCGCGGGGGGTGCTGCCGCCGGTCTCGATGACGGTGGCGAGGACGAAGGGGGTGCCGGTGGCTTCGTAGGTGGCGAGGTGGGCGAAGAAGCGGGTCATGGGGCGAGCCGGGCTTCGAGGCGGTGGGTGATGAGCCAGAAGAGGGCGGCGGCGCCCATGACGGCGGCGAAGATGAGGAGCTGGTCGTCGAAGCCGGTCGCGGCGGCGCCGGCGATGGCGTAGAGGAGCGCGGGGGGGAGGGCGCCGAGGGTGGCGGCGATGAGGAGGCGGGGCCAGGGGAGCGGGCTGGTGCCGGCGAGGATGGCGGTGGTCTCGGCGAGGATGGGGAGGGGGCGGCTGAGGACGATGGCGAGGCCGCCGTGGCGGGCGAGGAGGCGGTCGCCGCGGGTGCGTTCTTCGGGGGTCATGATGCGGTCGAGGAGGGGGCCGCCTTTGCGGCCGATCCAGAAGCCGAGGGCGGCGGCGCCGATGCTGCCGGCGAGGGAGAGGAGGGTGCCGCCGAGGGTGCCGAAGAGGGCGCCGTGGGCGACCATGACGAGGCTGGAGGGGACGGGGATGAGGACGTCGGCGATGAGGAGCGCGACGCCGAGGGCGGCGACGGGGAGGGTGGCGGCCGGCATGTAGGGGGCGGGGTCGGTGAGGAGGGGGACGCCGAGGAGGGTGACGAGGCCGAAGAGGGCGAGGAGCGCGAGCTTCAGGGCGATGACGAGGTAGAGGTAGCGTTTCACGGGGCGGAGTGTACGCGGCTGGGGGTCGCCGTTCGAGGATGTGGTGGAGTATGGTGCGCGGATGATTGCGAGGAGGCCAGGGATGCACATCGGCTTGGGGCTCGCTCGCGCCGACGGGCCGGCGAAGGTGACGGGGGCGGCGCTGTACGTGGATGACGTGCGGCCGGAGGGGTGCCTGTACGGGGCGACGGTGCGGTCGCCGATCGCGCATGGGAAGCTGTTGGGGCTGCGGCGGGATCCGGGCTTCGATTGGAGCGGGGTGACGGTCTGTACGGCCGATGACATCCCGGGCGAGAACGTGGTGGCGTTGATGACCGATGACCAGCCGGTGCTGGCGCGGGGTGTGATTCGCCATGTGGCGGAGCCGGTGGCGCTGGTGGCGGCGCCGTCGCGGGATCGGGCGCTGGCGGCGGCGCGGGCGATCGAGGTGCTGTGCGAGCCGTGGCCGGCGTTGTTCGCGCCGGAGGAGAGCGAGGGCAACGCGATCCGGATCTTCGGGGAGGACAACCTGTTCCATCGGATCTCGATGGAGCATGGGGATGGGCTGGATGCGCTGGCGGCGGCGGAGGCGGCGGGGGCGGTGATCGTCGAGGGTACGTATCGGGTGGGGTTGCAGGAGCAGCTCTATATCGAGCCGCAAGGGATGATCGCGGTGCCGCGGGAGGATGGGGGGCTGACGATCTTCGGGTCGATGCAGTGTCCGTACTACATCGTCAAGGCGCTGAAGCGGGTGCTGGGGCATGGGCGGCTGAACGTGGTGCAGGCGGTGACGGGGGGGGGGTTCGGGGGGAAGGAGGAGTATCCGTCGATGGTGGCGGCGCACGCGGCGGTGCTGGCGCTGGCGACGAAGCGGCCGGTGAAGCTGATCTATCGGCGGGACGAGGATCTGCGGGCGACGACGAAGCGGCATCCGGCGGTGATGCGGTACGCGACGGCGGTGGATCCGGGGACGGGCAAGCTGTTGGCGGCGGATGTGGATCTGCTGTTCGATGGGGGGGCGTACAACACGTTGAGCCCGGTGGTGTTGAGTCGGGCGATCCTGCATTCGCTGGGGCCTTATGTGGTGCCGCACGCGCGGTTGGATGCGCGGATGGTGGCGACGCATACGCCGCCGAATGGGGCGTTTCGGGGGTTCGGGGCGCCGCAGGTGATGTTCGCGGCCGAGCGGCATATGGATCGGATCGCGCGGACGTTGGGCTTCGATCCGATCGCGTTGCGGCGGTTGAATCTGTACCGGGATGGGGCGGTGACGCCGAGCGGGCAGGTGCTGTCGCAGGTGGCGGCGGCGGAGGTGTTGGATCGAGCGTTGGCCGCGGCGGAGGCGCCGCTCTCTGCGTCGTTCGTGCCGGTGCGGCCGGGGGGGGGGCAGGCGGCGGCGCGGCGGCGGTCGGGGCGGGGGGTGGCGATCGCGTGGCATGGGTGCGGGTTCACGGGGAATGGGGAGGCGGCGCTGCGGGGGGAGGCGGATGTTTCGCTGGATGGGGATCGGGTGTTGATCCACACGGCGAGCACGGACATCGGGCAGGGGACGGATACGATCTTCCTGGCGATCGTGGCGGATGCGCTGGGGATCGACGTGAGTCGGGTGGCGATGGCGCCGCACGATACGGCGGATGTGCCGGATAGCGGGCCGACGGTGGCGAGCCGGACGGCGATGGTGGTGGGGGGGGTGGTGAAGAAGGCGGCGGGGAAGCTGCTGGATGCGCTGCGGGCGGAGGTGGGGCCGGGGGGCGAGGCGTTGTCGTTCGATGCGTTGTGCGCGAAGCGGGTGAGCGGGGCGGCGTTGCGGGTGCGGGCGGTGTACGAGGACGCGGGGGCGGCGTGGGATCCGGTGAAGTATCAGGGGGATGCGTATCCGACCTATGGGTGGTCGTGCGTGGTGGTGGACGTGGAGGTCGATGAGGACACGGGCGAGGTGTTGTATCGGCGGCTGGTGCAGGCGACGGATGTGGGGCGGGCGCTGAATCCGGTGCTGGCGGCGGGGCAGCTGGAGGGGGGGGCGTTGCAGGGGCTGGGGTACGCGACGTGTGAGGAGGTGGTGCTCGACGCCGAGGGGGGGATGCGGAACAACCGGCTGACGAACTACATCATCCCGACGGCGCTGGATGCGCCGGAGATGGTGACGATCCTGGTGGAGAATCCGTTCGCGGGGGGGCCGTTCGGGGCGAAGGGGATCGGGGAGATCCCGCATGACGTGCCGGCGCCGGCGGTGGCGCAGGCGATCGAGGCGGCGACGGGCGCGGTGCTGGATCGGTTGCCGATGACGCCCGAGGTGGTGCTGGCGGCGCTGTGCGAGCGCGAGGAGGCGTGCGCGTGAAGATCGAGATGGAGGTGAACGGGGGCGCGGTGGCGGTGGATGTGCCGCCGATGATGCGGTTGCTGGATGTGCTGCGGGAGGAGCTGCGGCTGACGGGGAGCAAGGAGGGGTGCGGTGAGGGGGAGTGCGGGGCGTGTACGGTGTTGATCGAGGGGCGGGCGGTCAATAGCTGTCTGGTGCCGGTGGTTCAGGTGCGGGGCGCGCGGGTGCAGACGGTGGAGGGGGTGGCGGGCGCGGTGCTGCATCCGGTGCAGCAGGCGTTCGTGGAGCATGGCGGGGCGCAGTGCGGGATCTGTACGCCGGGGTTCATCGTGGCGGCGGCGGAGCTGCTGGCGCGGAACGCGAAGCCGTCGGCGGTGGAGATCCGGGAGGCGCTGGCGGGCAATCTGTGTCGGTGTACGGGGTACCAGAAGATCGTCGATTCGGTGGTGGCGAGCCTGAGCAGTGGCGGGGCGGGCGAGGAGGTGGGGCGATGATGACGAGTCAGGCGGTGGTGCATGTGCCGGGGTCGCTCGCCGAGGCGCTGGCGCTGCGGGCGGCGCATCCGGCGGCGTTGCCGTTGGCGGGTGGGACGGATGTGATGGTGTATCTGGAGGCGCATCAGATCGATCCGCCGGCGTTCATCGACCTGTGGGGGGTGGAGGGGCTGTGTGGGGTCGAGGAGACGGCGGCGGGGCTGCGGATCGGGGCGGCGGTGAGCTTTTCGGCGTTGATCGAGGATGCGCGGGTGGTGGCGGCGGCGCCGACGTTGGTGGAGGCGGCGCGGACGGTGGGGGCGCGGCAGATCCAGAATCGGGGGACGCTGGGGGGGAACATCGCGAACGCGAGCCCGGCGGGGGATTCGATGCCGGTGCTGTTGTCGCTGGATGCGGAGCTGGAGCTGGCGAGCGCGGCGCGGGGGACGCGGCGGGTGGCGTTGGCGGACTTCTATCGGGGGTACAAGCGGGTCGATCTGGCGGGGGACGAGCTGATCGTGGCGGTGTGGCTGCCGAGGCGGGATGCGCGTGATCGGGTGCACTTCCGCAAGGTGGGGACGCGGATGGCGCAGTCGATCAGCAAGGTGGTGCTCGGGGCGCGGGTGCGGGTCGAGGGGGGGGTGGTGACCGAGGCGCGGATCGGGTGGGGGAGCGTGGCGGCGACGCCGGTGCGGTCGCGGGCGGTGGAGGCGGCGCTGGTGGGGCGGGCGGTGGATCCGGGGGCGGCGGCGAAGGTGCGCGACGACATCACGCCGATCGATGATGTGCGGAGCACGGCCGGGTATCGGCTGGCGGTGGCGGAGCGGGTGCTTCGGCGGTGGCTGGCGTCGATCGCGGGGTGAGCGGCGGGCTCAGCGGGGGACCTTCTCCCAGTCGGCGAGGAAGGCTTTGAGGCCGCTGTCGGTGAGCGGGTGGTGGGCGAGCTTGCCGAGGACGGAGAAGGGCACGGTGGCGACGTCGGCGCCGATGCGGGCGGCTTCGAGGACGTGCATGGGGTGGCGGATCGAGGCGACGAGGACCTCGGTGTCGAAGTCGTACTGGTCGTAGATCTCGACGATCTGGCGGACGAGCTCCATGCCGTCGTGGGCGATGTCGTCGAGGCGGCCGATGAAGGGGCTGATGTAGTCGGCGCCGGCCTTGGCGGCGAGGAGGGCTTGCAGCGGGCTGAAGCAGAGGGTGACGTTGGTGGCGATGCCGTTCTCGGCGCACCACGCGACGGCTTTGAGGCCGGCGGGGATGAGCGGGATCTTGACGACGATGTTCTCGTGGATGCGGGCGAGCTCGCGGGCTTCCTTCTTGATGGCGTCGAAGTCGGTGGAGATGACCTCGGCCGAGATGGGGCCGTCGACGATCTTGCAGATGTCGTCGAGGACCTCGCGGAAGCGGCGGCCGGTCTTGGCGACGAGGCTGGGGTTGGTGGTGACGCCGTCGAGGAGGCCCATGCTGCGGGCTTCGCGGATCTCGTCGATGTCGGCGGTGTCGAGGAAGAACTTCACGGGGGGCCTCCTTGCAGGGCGGCGGGGAGGCGGGAGTCTACGAAACAGAGCGCGTGGGGGGAAGGCTTAGCAGGCTGCTGAAAAAGGCCGGACCGAGCACCGTGCCGGATCGCGGGCCGAGTTCAAGGCGCGCAAGCGCAGGCATACCCGAAGGTCTGTCGAGCTTGCGCAACGCGGAAATCGGCCCGCGAGACGGTGCGGAGCGACGGGAGGGCGCATTTCAGCAGCCTGTTAACGGCTCGGCGCGCGGGGGGCGCGGCGGCGGAGGCGGAGGGCGCCGAAGAGGAGGACGAGCGCCCAGGCGGGGGCGTGGCCGCCGGCGAGGGCGGCGCAGCCGTCGTCTTCGCCGACGGTGCGGTGCTGGTGGGGGTCGATGGGCTCGGTGCCGGGGTGGGCGGCGAGGGCGACGTCGCGGATGCGGTCGGGGGGGAGGCGGGCGGAGAGGCGGGTGAGGTAGCGGCCGCCGAGGGCGGCGAGGTCGGGGTGGTCGGGGTCGACGACGACGGCGTCGGTGATCCAGAGGGGCTCGGTGGTGTCGCGCTGGAGGAGGTCGGTGGCGTCTTCGTAGTCGAGCGATCGGTCGGCGCGGATGAGGTCGGCGAGCTCGACGACGGTGCTGGCGTCGGCGTTGGTGACGGCGGCGCGGGCGGGGCCGAGCACGTAGAGGACGACGGGGAGGGCGTCGCCGGCGCTGAGGCGGCTCATGCCGAGCGGGTAGAGGGGGAGCTCGTCGGTGGTGTCGGGGGTGGAGACGACGAGCGGGGTGGGGCGGACGGCGTCGGGGTCGGGGCGGGCGAGGCGGACGCCGATGAAGTCCATGCCGGCGTCGGCATAGGGCTGCATGGCGGCGGCGGCGCCGTCGGGCACGGCGAAGCCGTTGTCGGTGAGCCAGGTGACGGCGGCGGTGGCGTCGCCGGTGGCGATGATGGCGTAGTCGTATTCGCCGATGCGGCCGAGCTCTTCGATGTCGAGGTCGGGCGGGCCGCCGGCGCCGGCGGCGGCGTCGCCGGAGCAGAGGCCGCCGCCGCCGACGTGTTCGATGGTGATGACGGGGCGGGTGAGGCCGTCGAGGGTGTCGAAGAGGGCGTCGTCGCCGAGGTCGAGGGTGGCGCCTTGGGGGGCGGGGAGGACCCAGGAGAAGGTCTCGGCGCCGGGGGCGATGGTCATGCGGAGGTGCACGTCGACGCGGTCGGGGCGGCGGTGGATGAGCGCGGTCTGGGTGTCGAAGGCGATGGTGGCTTCGGCTTCGACGGGGGCGAAGACGCCGCCGCAGGCGTGGGCGGCGGCGGGGGCGAGCGGGGCGAGGAGCGCGAGGAGCGCGAGGCGGTTCATGGGCGGGCTCCGGGGCGGTTCGGGAGACGGCGCAGTGTACCGCTGGCGGGTGTCATCCGGCCACCGGGGCGCGGCCGCCGAGCGCGATGGCGAGGCCGGCGAGGATGAGGGCGGTGGCGACGAAGAAGCGCCAGGTGGGCATCTCGCGGAGGACGGCGGCAGAGAAGACGATGAAGACGCCGAGCGCGATGGCCTCCTGGATGATCTTGAGCTGGGGGGCGGTGAAGGGGCCGCCGAGGGAGACGTGGCCGAGGCGGTTGGCGGGCACGGCGAGGGCGTATTCGGGGAGCGCGCAGAGCCAGCTCAGGATGATGATGGTGCCCCAGCCGGTGTCGGGCTTGCCCCAGCGGAAGTGCCAGTACCAGGCGAAGGTCATGAAGACGTTGGAGACGACGAGCAGGAGTACGGTCGACATGGGCGCGGCCTCGGCGGTGGAAGCCGATGAAGGTAGCGCCGGGCGCGGTTCGTCGCGCGGGTGATCGCGGGGGGTGCGGGGTTGTGCGGATGGGCTCGGGCGGGCGCTACTTCAGGCGGTCGCGCACGACGGGTTCGAGCGCGGTGAGGCCCCAGGCGCGGCCGATGGCGAGGGCTTCGGCGGCGGGCTTGCGGTCGACGTGGTACGCCTTCATCGCGGCGAGGGCGCCGACGCGGTTGCCGCTGCCGCAGTGGATCATGACCGGCTTCTCGGCCTCGGCGAGCACGGCGGCGAAGGCGCGGGCGTTTTCGGCGGTGACGTCGGCGGCGCCGTCGATGGGGAAGTGGATGTAGCGAAAGCCCATCTCGGGGAGGGTCTTTTGCTGTTCGGCGACGCGGTCTTCGCCGTGGGCGCGGAGGTTGATGATGGTCTTGTAGCCGGCGTCGCGGGCGTACTCGAAGTCGGTGCGGGTGGGCTGGCCGCCGGTGAGGACGCCGTCTTCGGGGACCATGGCGTTGGGGATGCGGGGGGTCATGGCTGTCTCCTCGTCACTCGAGCAGGCGGTTCTGCTCGATCTTGATGAACGCGCTGGTGAGGTGCCAGACGTTGTCCATCCAGACGTTCTGGTTGATGAGGTCGGTCTTGAAGCCGCCGAGCACGCGCTCGCGGTCGCGGACCCACCAGGTGTTGGCGGGCGTGAACTGCAGTCGGAGCAGGTAGGCCACGACGTGTCGGATGACCCGGGTGTAGGTGGCGTAGCGCTCGGTGTCGCCGGCGGCGCGGGCGACGAGGGCGGCGTCGGCGAGGGCTTCGAGGGAGGCGGCGGTGACGGAGTTGTTGCCGAAGTAGCCGCGCTTGGGGGTCATGGCGCCGTCGTAGTCGTAGGCGCGCTGGTCTTCGGCGTTGTAGGCGTGGTGGCGGGCGACGCGGTCGTTGATGGCGAAGACGAGCTGGGCGAGGGCGGGGTCTTTGGTCTGGTGGTACATGTGGGCGGCGGGCTGGGTGTACCAGGCGGGCGCGTAGGGGACCCAGAGCGGCGGGGCGAGCGCCATCTGGCCGCGGAGCGCGGGGCCGTAGGCGGCGAGGGCCTTGTCGAAGAACGCCTTGTACTCGCCGCCGCCGAGCTTCTCGGCGGCGTAGCTGACGACGAGGAGGAGCTGGCCGGGTTCGAAGTACTGGCCGCCGGCGAACTGGGTCCAGATGGTGCCGTCGGGGCGCATCTTGCTCATGGCGTAGCGCATGAGCAGCTCGATGTCGGCGCGGTGCTCGGCGTAGTCGGGGCGCTCCATGATCGCGGCGGCGATGAAGCTGGCGACGGTGTAGCGGTTGTCGACGAGGTTGCCGTTGGCGAGAGGCTGGGTAGACGGGATGATGCGGCCGGCGGCGCGCGACTTTTCGATCTGGAAGTAGCGGTCGAGGTAGTAGTCGATGCCGCCCTGGCCGAGGCGGGCGAGCTCGGCGTCGCCGAGGAACTGCGCGAGGCGGTTGAGGATCCAGACGGCCATGGTGGAGCGGACCATGGTGCGCTTGCTGTCGAACTCCTGGCGGCTGGCGGGGGAGTACTCGTAGGTGACCTGGCCGTCGGCGCGGATGTTGTGGCGGTACCACTCGCCGATGAGGCGGATCCGCTCGCGGAGGAGCTCGGGGGTGACCTCTTCGGGGGTGAGGCGGGTGACGCCGCGGAAGAACTCGGTGTGGGCGAAGTCGGGGTAGCGCTCGCCGAGGTGGATGACCTCGTAGAACTCGATGATGAGGCCGTGGGCGGTGTCGAGCGCGCCGCCGGAGAGGCCGAAGTCGTCCATCAGCGCGCGGCGGATCGACTGCGGGCCGTGGTTGTACATGACCTGTTCGATGGGGTCGCGCTCGCTGCGTTTGCCGCGGTACTCGAAGGCGACGCCCATGACCTGGGGTTCGAAGAGGCGGTTCTGGAAGAGGGACTTGAAGCCGAAGTTGGGCAGGCGGACGGTGCGGGTGACGATGAGCAGGTGGATGTAGTGGGAGAGCGCGCCTTTGCCGTCGAGGCCGGCGCAGACCTCGGGCATGGCGCGGCGGAGCTTCTCGGCGAGGGTGCCGTCGCCGTCGACGCGGCGGCGGACGCGGCGTTGGCCGCTCTCGTGGAAGAGGGTGATGATGATGGGGCGGCGGATGTCGGCGAGCTCGGCGGGGGGCAGGCGGGGGAGGTCGCCGATGTCGCCGCCGCAGAGCTGGCGGGCGTAGCGGAGGAGGTAGCGGCGGGCGGCGTCGCTGAGTTCGAGGGGGGTCTCTTCGATGGGGTGGTAGCCGTCGTCGGGGACCGTGCTGACCTGGGGGGTCGATGGGGGCGCGGCGGCGAGGGCGGCGGTGGCGAGGAGGGCCACGAGGGCGAAGAGGGCGGTCGGGCGCGGGGTTCGGGCGGTCATGGTGGGGCAGTGTAGCGGGCGATGGGGCGGCAGACGAGTCGGTCGGGCGGGGGGTCAGCGGTTCCCGTCGCCGATGCCGTCGCGGGGGGTGGCCTCGGTGGGGTTTGCGGGGGTCGGGGGGAGCGGGGGCGGCGCGGCGGCGGCGGGCCAGGTGATGGTCGCGGCGGCGCGGGTGGAGTGGCCGACGCGGTCGGTGGCGACGGTCTCGACGCGGTGCGGGCCGGGCGCGAGCGCTTCGAGGGGGAGCCAGACCATGCGGCCCCAGGCGCGCTGTTGTTCGGCGAGCACGGGGGCGCCGTCGACGCGGAGCTCGACCCGGCGCAGGCCGCTGCCCTCGTCTTCGACCGGGACGACGAGCCGCGGACCGGCGGGGTGCTGTTCGACGCGCGGCGGTCCGATCCAGGGCGGCTCGCCGTCGGCCATGATCGCGACCTCGCCCATGTGCACCGTCCAGCCGCGCATCCAGGGGCCGCGGCGGCCGCGGCCCATCCACCACCAGTGGCCGTCTTCGTGGAAGTACATCGCGCTGGTCGCGGGCGCGCCGGCGGGGACGCGGACGCCGAGGGTGCTGCCGCCTTTGGTGGGGACCCAGCCGTTGGCGAGGCGGTAGAGCGGGGTGATGGCGACGAGGCCGCTGGCGCCGGGGTTGTCGCGCACGGCTTCGAGGCGGGTGGGGTAGGGCCAGAAGCGGGCGTCCTTGCCGACGGTGAGCTGGATGGGGCCGGCGCTGGCCTCCTTGCCGGCGGGGGCGGCGAGGGTGTCGACCTGCCAGCGGCGGGTGCCGTCGGCGGTCCGGACGCGGAGGTCGACGGCGACGGGCGCCTCGCCGTCGACGGTGAGCGCGATCGCGGGGGTGTCGTCGAGGCGTGACACCACCGCGCGGCCGGGTCGCGCCTTCTTGCCATCGACGCGCAGGTCGTGGCGGGCGCCGTCGTCGCAGAGGCCGGGCGCGGGGATGACGAGGAGGCGGTCGCGGAGCACGACGGGGGCGTGGTCGCCGGGCGGGCCGTCGCCGAGGGTGCGGGTCTTGGGGGCGCAGGGGGGGTCGAGCGGGCGGACGTCGAGGCGGAAGCGGGCGGTGGTCTGGTTGCCGGCGGCGTCGCGCACGATGATCTCGGCGGGGTGGATCCCGCGGCCGAGGGCGGTGAGGGGCTTGCCGGCGGGCTGGTGGGCGCGGACGGCGGGGCCGTCGGTGTCGGCGACGAGCTTGTGGAACATGCCCTCGCCGCGGGCGCGCAGCCCGGGTTCGAAGTCGAGCTCGGTGTGGCCGCGGTCGCGGTACGAGGCGCGGTCGTAGCGCGAGCGGTGCCAGCGGCGGCCGTCGACGCGGAGCTCGACTTCGAAGGGGGTGACCGCGCGGCTGAGGCCGTCGATGAAGTCGACCGCCTCGACGAGGAGCTGCACGTCGCCGCCGATGACGACCGGCGCGGGGAGGGTGCCGTCGGCGGCGAAGACGTACATGCGCTCGCCGAGCTGGTCGGCGACGTGGGCGTCGGGCGCGCGGGGCACGGCGAGGAGGCGGCGGACGGCGGGGCGCTGGCGGTCGGGGAGCTTGAGGCCGTCGAGGAGCGGGTTGACCGGCTGGCCGCCGCGGCGGACCTCGAAGTGCAGGTGCAGCAGATCGGTGCCGCTGGTGCCGATCCAGCCGAGGCGGTCGCCGGCGGCGACGGGGATCGGCTCGCGGAGGCGGTGGTCGAAGGGGTAGGCCCCGGCGCGCGCCTCGGCCTCGCGCTCGGCGGCGGCGAGGCGGGGGTCGAACGCGGCGAGGTGGGCGTAGACGGTCTGCCGCTTGTCGGGGTGGTTGATGTACACGGCGCGGCCATAGCCGACGTGGTTGCGGCGGATCCGCACGATCTGGCCGGCGGCGGCGGCGACGACGGGCACCGTCGCGTCGCCGTCGGTGGTGAGATCCATGCCGGCGTGGTGGTGGCCGATGCGGTAGGTGCCGAACGTCGCGCTGACCCGCGGCGGGTGCTCGAGCGGGTAGCGCAGCGGCCCCGGCGCGGCGGGCGCGCGCCCCGCGGCGAGCGTCGCGACCAGCGCGGCGAGCAGCGGTCCGCAGAGGCGCTCGCGGCGCGGCAGCGTCTGCGGCGTCAGCGTTTGATGTCGAAGTTGTCGAACTCGCCGGTCGGCGGCAGCCATTCGCAGTCCACCAGGTTGACCTGCGCCGCCGGCGGGCCCTGGTGGCACCATGCCATCAGCCGCTCCAGCGCCGGGCGGGAGCCTTCGGCCACCACCTCGACCGAGCCATCCGGGCAGTTCTGCACGTAGCCGACGACCCTCAGCTTGCGCGCTTCCTCCCGGGCGCTCGCCCGGTACCACACACCCTGAACCTTGCCCCGAATCCGCAGGGACAGACGCTCTCGCATGTCGCTTCAGCTCGCTTTCGCCTCCTGGATGAGCCCGTACTCCCGCTCGTAGAGCCGGAGATGATCGAGGACCACCGCCAGGTTGTGCTGGTTGGTGTCGTCCTCGCGGACCCGATCCAGGTCGTCCATCTGGCGCGCCAGATCGTACAGCGCGTCGCACATCTCGGACAGAACCTGCGGATCGCGGGTGGTGCGATCCTTCCCCGCGAACTGCTCCCGCCAGGTGGTGAAGACGGTGTTGGCCGCCTCGCCGAGCCCGCTGACGAGCGTCTGGAAGCTGGTCTGCTGGCGGGTCTCGCGGACGCGTTCGAGCTCTTCGCGGTAGAGCGCGAGGCGCTCGGTGACGATGCCGACGTTGCGGGTGTTGCTCTCGGCGCGGAGGCCCTGCGCGTCGAGCGCCTTCATGCGATCGGCGACGGTGGCGAGGGTCTCGACCATGCGCTCGAGGAGCGCGGGGCGGCGCGAGACGCGCGACTTGCCGGCGAAGTGGGCGCGGTACAAGACGAACTGTCCGTTGGCGACCGCGGCGAGGATGTCGGCCTGCTCCTGCAGCGTGCCGGCCCCGCGCGCCTCGGCGATGGCGGCCTGCTCGCTGCGGTAGAGCGCGAGGCTCTCGCGGACCTGGTCGAGCGTCGAGCGGATCATCGGGTCGTCGTTGCGATCGGCGAGGCCGGCGAGGCTGCGCTCGAAGCGGGCGAGGTCGGCGATGAGCTCGGCGAGGAGCCCGAGGTCGCGGGTGGCGCGGGCCTGACCGGCGAAGTGGCGGCGGTAGCGGTTGAAGGTGAACTGCGCCCAGGCGGCGAACTCGTGGGCGGCGAGGACCTCGGCGGGCGCGTTTTGGGCGGCGCGCACGGCCTCGGCCTCGCGGCGGTAGAGGTCGCGGTTCTTCTGCACGGTGTCGCGCAGCGCGGCGGCGTCGCGGTGGCTGCGCAGCTCGGTCAGCAGGCGGTCGGACTCGGCGATGAGGGTGTCGAGGAGCGACGCGTCGCGGGACACGCGGGGCTGTCCGGCGAAGTGGGCGTCGTAGCGCGCCTGGATCTGGTTGGCGCGCCGGCGGGCCGATTCGATGTCGGTTTCAGTCATGCGGCGCAGTATACGGCGGGGCGACGAGCGGGGCGAGCCCCGACCGCGAGGGGTGGGCGTCGCCGGCGGGCGCGTCGGCGTCGGGGCGGTCCGCGTTCGACCGATCACCCGCGGGGCGGCCGCCGTCCGGCCGATCACCGCCGGGGCGGCGCTCGTCGGGGCAGTCGGCGTCCGGACGCGCCCGATCCGGTCGGTCGCCCGCAGGGCGCTCCGGCTCGGGCGCCGCGTCGTCGCAGTGGGCCGCGACGCACTGGCGGTGCAGGTCGACGCCGCGCGCGCCGCACGCCTCGACCGCGGCCACGACGTTCTGGCGGCACCGCTCCGGCGCGTGCGCCTCTTCGCGGCAGACCCGATCGATCTCGCGCCCACGGGCCCCCCGCACGCCTCTTCACAGGACGGCGGCTCCTCGAGCGCCGCTTCACAGCGCTCGGCCACGCAGGCGGCGGCTGTCGGGGCGGTCCGCGTTCGGCCGGTCACCATTCGGCCGGTCACCGTTCGGCCGGTCACCTGCCGGGCGGTCACCGGCCGGGCGGTCACCGTTCGGCCGGTCACCCGCCGGGCGGTCGCCATGGGGCCAATCACCGCCGGGCCGGCGCCCGGCCGTTCTGCGCGACGCACGCCTGGTTCCACGCCGCCGCCGCGTTCCGGCAACGCTCTTCACACATCGGCGCCTCGGGGCTCGGGCTCGGGCGGCGCGCAGATCGCCATCGCCGCAGTGAGCGGCGATGCATTCGGCGGCGAGGCCGCGGACGTGCGCGGCGCAGGCGAGGTGGGATGACTGCGGCGGGAGGAGGCTGTCAAGCGGGAGCGACAGCGCGCGGCGGCGGGGTGTCAAGCGCGCATGACAGCGCGCCCGATCGGATCAGTGGGTGTGGCTGCTGTTGGCGATGATGAGCTGGCTCATGTGGGTCACGAACGCCTGGAGGTCGGCGTCCTTGAGCTTCTTGATCGCGAGCGTGTAGCGCTGGCTGCGGGTCTCGATGTGCACCACGCGGGTGTGCACGAAGCACAGGCGGGTCTCCTTGCTCGACCCGGCCTCGATGACCGCGTTGCTCGCGACGGTGTTGATCGCCTTGATCTTGGTGCAGCCGCACCACTGCGCGGCCGACTGGATGAGGAGCACCCGCATGTTGGTCAGCACCAGGAAGACCCGGATGTGACCGCCGGTGACCTTGGCCATGAAGGCCTGGAAGTTGGCGATGAGCTTCTGGATCGGCAGCGAGCCGAGGAAGAAGCCGTCGGCCTGGATGCAGTACTGGATCTCTTCGCCCTGCATCAGAACGACTTCCTGGAGGGCTTCCTGGGCCTTGGGGGTGAGTTCACCGGCCATGAGTCTCAATTCTCCTGCGTGGTTCGGGGCGTCAGCGCGCCACCGTTTTCGGGTGTGAAACGACGTATCGTTCGGCCGTCGACCTCGAACCGCACGGCGCCGGTCGCGTCGGCGAAGACCAGCGAATGTCCGCGCTCCGCCTCTTCGGCGGACAACTGCCGGATCAGGCGCCGCCGCTCGGCGGCGTCGTACCCGGCGCGACGCAGGATCTCCCGGGCGACCACCCGGAAGCAGGGATCACCGCAGTAGCGACGGACCGTGCGCGCGTCGAAGCGGCCCGCCGCGATGCGGCGATCAGCGAGCCGGGTGGCGCGCACCTTGCGCGGCCAGCGGCCCCCGATCTCGTGTGCGATCCCGAAGAACCGGAGCGCGATGAGCGCGAGCCCGCCCCACGCCCACCAGGCGTGCGGCCAGATCCACGCGACCCCGGCGACGATCGCCGCCGGGATCCCGGCCATCAGGAACGCATAACGTTGGTAGCTCACCCACAGTCGGACCCACTCGACGCGGCTCCAGCGCCGCGCGCGTGCCCCTCCTGCGGGCGACCTTGTGGTCATCCCCTCGCCATTCGGTGCTCGCGACCGAGGCAACGATCCCCTCCCGATACGCGGGCGATACTCATCCACGGTGGGGCGACGCGCAAGCCCGAAACGTCACCGTCCGGTCATGACCGCACGGAGGGCGACGATTCCGTCACGCTCTGCGCGTCGGGGGGCTGTCACTCGATGGGTCGGATCCCGGTCGGGGTGACGGTGAATTCGCCGTCGGCGTCGCCGAGGGGGCTGCGGAGGTGCACGTCGAGGCGGAGGGGGCGCCCGATCAGCGCGGCGACGCGGTCGGGGGGGAGGAGGCCGCCGTCTTCGTCGAGGAGCACGAGGCGGGCGCGGGGGTAGTCGCAGCCGGCGCCGTCGGGGGCGATGTAGAGGAGCCAGTCGACCGTGACGTGGCGGGCGAGGCGGATGGCGCCGTCGTAGAGGCCGAGCTCGACGTCGGTGTGGTCGGGGTCGAGCGCGCCGGTGGCGCGGATCGAGATGTCGAGGTGGTGGCCGCCTTGCCGGCCCTGGTCGATGGGGAAGCGGTGGTCGGGCGTGGGGACGAAGGGGTGGTCGACGCCGAGCGTGATGGTCGCGGGGCCGACGCCGCAGCGGGTGGGGTCGCCGGCGTCGACGTCGGCGCGGGGGCGGTCGTCGTCGCAGCCGGGGAGCGTGAGGCCGAGGAGGGGCGCGGCGAGGAGCGCGGCGAGGAACGCCGGGGCGGGGCGCGCCCGGCGGGCGCGGGTCAAGACGACTCCGAGGTGCTGCTCTTGGCGCTGCTCGAACCGCTGCTCGACTCGCTGGCGCTCGAAGCGCTGCTCGATCCGCTGCTCGACTCGCTGGTGCTCGTGGCGCCGCTGCTCGCGCCGCCGCCCGACTCGCCGCTCTTGCCCTCGCTCCCGCCGCCGCTCTTGCCGCCGCCGCCCGCCGATCCGTAGCCCTGGGCGTACCAGCCGCCGCCCTTGAGGTGGAACGCGGTCCGCGCGACCGCCCGGCTCAGCGGCCCGCCGCCGCAGTGGGGGCAGCGCTCGGGCGGCGGGTCGCTCATCTTGGCCCACACCTCGGTGGACTTGCCGCACGCCTCGCAGCGGTAGGGGTAGATCGGCATCGCCGTGACTCCGACAGGGGGTTGCTGTGCGGGCGTGGGATTAAGCACCCGCTCGTCGGATGTCAACCGCCGGGCGCGGGAGCGTGTTACACTCGCCGCCCACGTTGTCGCGAGGAACCGTGTCCGCCGCGTTCGCCGCCGCACCGGTCCCGGGCGCCGACCCGACGGCCTCGCCGCCGGGCTTCCCCGCCGAGACCTTCCGGGCCAACCTCTACCTGCACCACCCCGACGGGCGGGTCGAGTGGTACGCGCTGTTGCCGGTGAGCTTCGAGGGCGGCCGCTCGCTGGTCATGGGGCGGGCGGCCGACAGCGCGGTGTGGATCGACGACGAAGCGGTCAGCGGCCGGCACGCCCGGATCTTCGCGCGCGGCGCGGCGCTCTACATCGAAGACCTCGGCAGCACCAACGGCACCTGGCTCGACGGCCACCCGATCCAGCGCGAGGTGCTCGCCGACGGGGTGACGCTGATCATCGGGCACTGCGAGGTGCGCTTCCTCTACAGCCTGCGCGAGAGCCCGGTGCGGGTGGGCTTCACCTTCGACCGGGGGCCGCTGGCGGGGCGGCGGGTGCTCTCGGAGGCGGGCTCGGCGACGGTCGGCGGGCGGGGCTGTGACGTCGAGCTGCCCGGCGAGCTGACCCGGCGCCACCTGCGGATCGACGCCTACGCGCCCGATCGGGTGTACGCGGTGCCGCTCGACGGCGGTCATCCGGTGCGCAGCGGCGGCGCGGCGCTGACCGGGATCACGCCGCTCGAAGCGGGCGCGCGGCTCGAGATCGGGGCTCATCGCTTCGCGGTGACCGCGGTCGACGCGGCGCGGCTCCCCGCCGCGGAGTCGCAGCCTCGCGGCGACGCGGCGCTCGTCGAGGCGCGGCTGATGGGGCACGACCCGCGGGCCTACAACCGCCGCACGATCATGGATCTGTCGCCGCTCGGCGCGATGGTCGCCAAGGTGCTCGCCGGCGAGGCGCCGATGCCGCCCTCGGCGGTGCGTCCGCCCGCGCAGCGGCCGGGGCCGCGGCCGACGCTGATGGTCGACGCGAACGAGGCGCGGCAGCAGCTCGCGCGGCGCACGGGCCGGGTCGCGGCGATCACGCCGCCGCGGCGCGCGCGGCGCGGGTGGATGATCGCGGGGATCGCAGCGGTGGTCGTCGTCGGCGTCGCGGCGGCGGTGCCGGTGCCCCGCGAGGTCGCGCTCGCCGGGCGGATCGAGACGGGGCCGGTGGTGACCGCCTCGGCGCCGGTGCGGGGCCGGCTGGTGCGGCTGGCTCGCGCCGGTCGGCGGGCTGGTGCGGGCGGCGCGCCGCTGGTGCAGCTCGCCGACGGCGCGATCGAAGAAGAGATCGACCGCCTCTCGACCCGGATCGGCGAGCTCGAGGTCTACGCCCGCCCCGGGCGGCCGACGGCGAGCGCGGTCGAGGCGGCCGACGCGGCGCTCGCCGAGGCGACCCGCGCGGTCGAGGCGACGGACGCGGCGTTCGCTGCGGGCGAAGAGCGCTTCGAGGCGGCGCGGGCGGCGCGGGTGAAACAGGCGGAGGCGGCCGGGCGGCAGGCGGCGACCCGGGCGCGGCGGGCCGATCGGCGCGCGGGACCCGATCCGCGGGCGGCGGCGGCCGAGCTCGGCAAGCTCGTGCAGCGCCGGCAGAGCCTGGGCGGGCGGCTGCGGGTGACGGTCGCCGCGCCGGTGACCGGGCGGGTCGAGACCGCGCCGACCGAGCCGCCGGGCGCGCCGGTCGAGGTGGGACGGCCGCTCTACACCCTCGGCCCGACCGACGTCCTCGTCGCGCGCTTCGACCCGGTCGCGCCGGAGCTCGCCGCGCTCGTCGACGCCGGCGGCCGACAGGCGCGGCTGCGGCTCGGCGCACAGCAGCTCGACGCGCCGCTCGCCGCCGAGGCCGCCGGGCACTACACCGCCCGCCTCCCCGGCGCCGAGCCGCCGCCGCTCGGCGAGGCGGTCACCGCCGCCGTCGACGCGCCGCCCACCAACGGCTTCGGATGGCTCCGCGCGCGGCTCGCCCGCTCGCGCTGACCGCCGCTGGCGCGCGCCCGAGCTCGCCCGAGCTAACCCTTCTGGGCGTCGAGCAGCTCGGCGAGCGCGCGCAGCAGATCGATCGCCGAGATGATGCCGACGAGGTCGCCCTCCTTGTCGAGCACCGGCAGCGCGCCGTAGCGCCGGTCGAGCATGATCCCGACGACGCGGGCGATGGGATCGTAGGTGTGCGCGACCTCGACGTTGCGGGTCATCAGATCCGCGACCTGGAGGTCGTCTTCGAGCTGGTAGGCGTGGCTGATGTCGACCGCCTCGTCGACCCAGTCGGGCCGGCGCAGGTCGCGGTCGCTGATGAAGCCGACGAGGCGCCCCGCCCCGTCGACCACCGGCAGGTGGCGCACCCGATGCTGCCGCATGCGGAAGAACGTCTCCCGGATGCCGTCCTCGGGCCGGGCGGTGATCACCTTGGCGGACATGTACTGGCTGACGCGCATCGCTCCCTCCGTTCGGTGCCCCGGTTCTACCCCATGGCCGCGCCCCCGCCAACCGCCCGCGCCGACTTCACCGTCGACGGGTGCCGTGGCACACTCGCCGGGTGCAACGCCTCGTCAAGATCACGCTCGCCATCCAGGCGGTCGGGCTCATCGTGCTCGCCAGCATCTGGATCGTGCGCCGCGCCGACGACGACCCCGCCGCGCCCTTCCGCGCGCTCCAGCGCGTCATCATCGAGCACGGCCCGGTCGTCGCCATCGACGCGCTCGGCCCGTCCATCATGCGCGCCGCCTCGCTCGCCTGCCGCCGCGACGCCTGCATCGCCGCCCGCTTCGACGGCAACCGCGGCCGGTGGGTCGTCGTCAGCGCCGCCAAGGGCGAGGACCCCTGCGAGGACTACCAGCACCCGCCCTGCCGGCAGAGCTACGTGCGCCAGGCGCTCGGGCGCGTGCTCAACCGCGCCGCGAGCTGCGAGGTCGTCGGCGTGCTCAACCGCGGCGCCGACAAGCGCATCCGGGTGAGCTGCGGCGGCGTGCAGGACTTCGTCACCGTCACCCGCGACGTCACCGGCGCCTGGCGGCTCGACGGCGACGAGGTCTGGCCCGGCTTCCTGCCCCGGCTCTACGACGGCCAGAAGCCCTGACGGCGCCGGCTCGCCGACGCGAGCCGCTCGGCGGGGACACATGTCGTTTTTGTCACCTCACCCGCTGCTCTCGGTGCAGCCGTGATCTATCATGCCGCGGTCAGCCGGAGGCCCAGCCATGACCGAGACGCCGCCCGCGGGCGTGGTCCTCCTCGTCGAGGACCACCCGACCATCCTCCGCATCACCCGCCGCATGCTCGAGCGCCTCGGCTACCGCGTGATCGAGGCCGAGCGCGGCGAAGCGGCGCTCGCCGCGCTCGGCCGCGCAGACCCCATCGACCTCGTCATCCTCGACCTCGGCCTCCCCGACATCTCCGGCGAAGCGGTCCTCGTCGAGATGCGCCGCCTGCGACCGGACGTTCGAGTCATCGTCTCGAGCGGCGCGAGCCCGGGCGCGACCGGCGAGGGCGTCGCCGGACTCCAGCCCGATGGCTACCTCGACAAGCCCTATACCCTCGCCCACTTGCGCGAGACCCTCGACCGCCTCGGCTGATGGGCTCCTGATCCCATCCGGTCGTCTCCGCATTCGTGTGATGAATACATCGCCCGCCCGCGCCGCGTGATGGCATGCACCATCCGCCCCGTGTTTCGGGGCGGATACAGCCTCACTGCAACCCATCCGAGCGTCCGCGCGCCACCCGCGGACACCCTCACCGAGGGGTCGCCTCATGTCACAGGCAAGACACAACATCTGACGTCCCACCGCGGGCGACCCCCCATATCTAGGGCCCCCCTGCCAAACCCCCACGGATTCCGCGGCGTTGTGTTTTTTTCCGGTCACCCCCTTGTCGAGCGATCCCCCACCGGTTAGAAGGGTAGCCCGTTCGCCCCGGCGGACGAGCTGCGAGGCGCGCGGCGCAGCCCCCCGCCCGATGCGGCGGAACATAAACTGCAAACGACTCTGACGGACGCTCCCCCCCAGTCCGAAAGGCGGGACAGGCCCACCCATGCGTATTCAGCGGCGCTTCACGACGGATGGCTCCTCCCCCTACGAGGGGCTCGAATTCACCGAACGCAAAAGCGAAATCCGCAATCCTGACGGCTCGGTCGTCTTCTTGAACGACCGGGTCCGGGTCCCCGCCGCCTGGAGCCAGGTCGCCACCGACATCCTGGCGCAGAAGTACTTCCGCAAAGCCGGCGTGCCGGTGAAGCTGCGCCGCGTCCCCGAAGAGGGCGTGCCCGAGTGGCTGTGGCGCAGCGAGGCCGACGCCGCCGCGCAGAAGGACCTGCCCCCCGCCGCCCGCACGACCGGCGAGCACGACGCCCGCCAGGTCTTCGACCGCCTCGCCGGCTGCTGGACCTGGTGGGGCTGGCGCCACGGCTACTTCGACGACGAGGCGAGCGCCGCCGCCTACTACGACGAGATGCGGCTGATGCTCGCCCGCCAGATGGCGGCGCCCAACAGCCCGCAGTGGTTCAACACCGGGCTCTACTGGGCCTACGGCATCAGCGGCCCGCCGCAGGGCCACTATTACTGCGAGCACGAAGACGGCGAGGTGCGCCGCTCGACGAGCGCCTACGAGCGGCCGCAGCCGCACGCCTGCTTCATCCAGTCGGTCACCGACGACCTCGTCAACGAGGCCGGCATCATGGATCTCTGGGTCCGCGAGGCGCGGCTGTTCAAGTTCGGCTCGGGCACCGGCACCAACTTCTCCAACCTGCGCGGCGAGAACGAGCCGCTGAACGGCGGGGGGCGGTCGAGCGGGTTGATGAGCTTCTTGCGCATCGGCGACCGCGCCGCGGGCGCGATCAAGAGCGGGGGCACGACCCGGCGGGCGGCCAAGATGGTGACGCTCGACATCGACCACCCCGACATCGAGCAGTACATCAACTGGAAGGTGACCGAGGAGCAGAAGGTCGCCGCGCTCGTCGCCGGTTCGAAGGCGACCCGGCGCCACGTCAAGCGCATCCTCGAGGCGGTGCGGGTCCAGGTCGAGGGCGACCGCTTCGACCCCAAGGCCAACAAGGCGCTGCGCAAGGCCCTGCGCGCCGCCCGCAAGGCCGACGTGCCGCCGAGCTTCCTCCAGCGCGTGATTCAGCTCGCGCGGCAGGGCTACGACGAGATCGACTTCCCCGAGTACGACACCGACTGGCAGTCGGAGGCCTACAACACCGTCAGCGGGCAGAACTCGAACAACTCGGTGCGGCTGACCGACGCCTTCATGCGCGCGGTGCTCGCCGACGGCGAGTGGAACCTCGTGCGCCGGACCGACCGCAAGGTCGCGCGCACGCTGCGCGCCCGCGACCTGTGGGACGACATCGCCCACGCCGCCTGGGCGTGCGCCGATCCGGGGTTGCAGTTCGACACGACGATCAACGACTGGCACACCTGCCCGGCGGGGGGGCGCATCAACGCGAGCAACCCCTGCGTGACCGGCGACACCCGCGTCGCGACCGCCGACGGCTGGGTCCGCATCGACCGGATGCTCGAGACGGCGAGCCACGTCGTCGGCAGCGACGGCGAGCTGCACCCGATCGCGCCGGCGTTCCCGACCGGGACGAAGCCGGTCTACCGGCTGCGCACCCGCGCCGGCTTCGAGCTCAAGCTCACCGCCGACCACCGCGTCCTGACCGCCAACCGCGGCGACGTGCCGGCCTGCGAGCTGTCCCGCGACGACGTGCTGATGCTCTCGCCGGGCCGCTTCGGGCCGGCGACGCTCGACGAGGGCTTCGCCGAGTTCCTCGGGTTGATGGTCGGTGACGGCTGCCTGATGGGCGAGCAGCAGACCGCGATGCTGACGCTGTCACCCGACGAGGAGGCCGTCGCGGCGCGGGTGCACCACAACCTCACCGCGTTCAAGCAGCGCCACGCCGCCGACGCGCGCGCGGCGCGCGACGTGACGGTGACCCGCCCGCAGTCGACCCTGCGGCTCGGCACGAGCGCGCGCTGCGTCGTCGACCCGCTCATCGCGTACGCCGTGCTCGACGAGGCGAGCGGCGGCAAGCGCTTCACCGACCGCGTCTTCGCGCTCGACCGCGCGAGCCAGGCCGCGGTGCTGCGCGGGCTCTTCACCGCGGACGGCACCGTCGCGCACTACGGCGAGAAGTCGCAGTACGTCGCGCTCGACTCGACCTCGATCGAGCTGCTCCAGCAGACCCAGCTCCTGCTGCTCAACTTCGGCATCAAGGCCCGCCTCTACCGCGACCGCCGGGTCATGGGGCAGACGACCGCGCTCCTGCCCGACGGTAAGGGCGGCCGCAAGGAGTACCCGGTCCAGCAGCTCCACAGCCTGCGGATCAGCCGGCGCTCGCGGGTGGTCTTCGAGGCGGCGATCGGCTTCGTGCCCGGCAGCGCCAAGGTCGACGCGCTCGCGCGGCTCAACCGCGAGGTCGGGACCTACGCCGACGGCTTCGACGACCGGGTCGAGTCGATCGAGTTCCTCGGCGAGGAGCCGGTCTTCGACCTGACCGAGCCCGTCACCCATCACTTCGTGGGCAACGGTGTCATCGTCCACAACTGCTCGGAATACATGTTCCTCGATGACACGGCATGCAACCTCGCGTCGGCGAACCTGATGCGGTTCATGACCGACGACCACGGCCGCTTCGACATCGAGGCGTTCCGGCATGCCTGCCGGCTGTGGACGCTCACGCTCGAGATCTCGGTCGCGATGGCGCAGTTCCCGAGCGCGCGGATCGCCGAGCTCTCGTGGCGCTACCGCACGCTCGGGCTCGGCTACGCCAACCTCGGCACGGTGCTGATGGTGCTCGGCATCCCGTACGACTCGCCCGAGGCGACCAACCTCGCCGGCGCGATCTCGGCGATCATGACCGGGACCGCCTACGCGACGAGCGCCGAGCTCGCCGCCGAGCTCGGGCCGTTCCCCGGCTACGCCGAGAACACCGACGCGATGCTGCGGGTGATGCGCAACCACCGCCGCGCCGCCTATGGCGTGCCCGCGGCGGAGTACGAGGGGCTCTCGACCATCCCGGTCGGGCTCGACCCCGAGCGCTGCCCCGAGTACATGCTCAAGGCCGCCCGCGACGACTGGGACCGCGCGCTGACCCTCGGTGAGCGCCACGGCTACCGCAACGCGCAGGCGACCGTGATCGCGCCGACCGGCACGATCGGGCTGGTGATGGACTGCGACACCACCGGCGTCGAGCCCGACTTCGCGCTGGTGAAGTTCAAGAAGCTCGCCGGCGGCGGCTACTTCAAGATCATCAACCAGACGGTGCCGCTCGCGCTCGCGAAGCTCGGCTACGGCGCGAAGCAGATCGACGACATCGTCGCGTGGTGCAAGGGGCGCGCGACGCTCGTCGGCTGCCCGCACCTCTCGCCGGAGAAGCTGCGCGAGCATGGCTTCGACCAGGCCAACATCGAGCGCGTCGAGGGCCTGCTCGCCGGCGCGTTCGACCTGTCGATGGTCTTCAACCGCTGGACCTTCGGCGACGACTACCTCGTCAACAAGCTCGGCATCCCCGCGCACGCGCTCGAAGAGCCCGACTTCGACCTGCTCGGCGCGCTCGGCCTGACCCGCAAGCAGATCAGCGAGGCCAACGACTACGTCTGCGGCACGATGACCGTCGAGGGCGCGCCGCACCTCGATGCGCGCCACCTGCCGGTCTTCGACTGCGCCAACAAGTGCGGGCGCAGCGGCACGCGCTACATCGCCTACCGCGCCCACATCGAGATGATGGCCGCGGTGCAGCCGTTCATCTGCGGCGCGATCAGCAAGACCATCAACATGCCCAACCACGCGACCGTCGAGGACGTGCAGGAGGCCTACCTGCACAGCTGGCGGCGCGGGCTCAAGGCGAACGCGATCTACCGCGACGGCAGCAAGCTGAGCCAGCCGCTGTCGGCGGCGCTGTTCGACTTCGAGGACGACGACGACCTCGGGATCGAGGAGGCGACGCAGCTCGACCTGCCGGTCGCCGTCGACCGACCGGCGGCCGCGGCGGCGCAGGTGGCGGAGCGGGTGGTGGTGCGCTACCTCGCGCGGCGGCGGCGGCTGCCGTCACGGCGGCGGGGCTACACCCAGAAGGCGATCGTGGGCGGGCACAAGGTCTACCTGCGGACCGGCGAGTACGACGATGGCACGCTCGGTGAGCTCTTCATCGACATGCACAAGGAGGGCGCCGCCTTCCGCAGCCTGATGAACTCGTTCGCGATCGCGGTCTCGCTCGGCTTGCAGTACGGGGTGCCGCTCGAGGAGTTCGTCGAGGCGTTCGTCTTCACCCGGTTCGAGCCCAACGGCATGGTGATGGGCAACGACCGGATCAAGATGTCGACGTCGATCATCGACTACATCTTCCGCGAGGTCGCGGTGACCTACCTCGGCCGCAGCGATCTGGCGCAGGTGAGCGAGGACGATCTGCGCGGCGACGCGATGCACTCGGGCAACGACGAGCCGGAGTACACCGAAGAGGTGGTGGTGCACCGCGGCGGCGAGGGCTACGGCTTCACGTCGGCGATCGGGGTCGATGGCGGGCACGACAGCGCGGGCTACTACCGCGGCTCGGACGCGACGCCGGTGTCGTACCACTCGGTGCGGCAGGCGCAGGCGACCGCGCGGGTGGGGCTGCCGGTGGGCAACGTGGCGATCGCGGCGGGCAACGTCGCGGTCGCGGTCGCCGCCGCGCCGGCGCCGGCGCGCGGAGGCCGGGCGGTGCAGATCGCGCGGCAGAAGGGCTACGAGGGCGACCCGTGCCCCGAGTGCGGCGCGCTGACGCTGGTGCGCAATGGCGCGTGCCTGAAGTGCATCAGCTGCGGCGGCACGACCGGCTGTAGCTGAGCGCCGTCAGAGGTCGTCTTCGGGGTCGTCGAAGAAGCCCGGGCAGATCGCCTCGACCTCGGCGCAGCTCGCCGGCTCCTCCCCTTCGAGCATCGGCTCGCCGTCGGCGAAGATCGCGCACTCGAACGCGGTGATGAAGACGCGGAGCTGCGCCGCCTGGTCGTCGAGGCAGCGCTCGACCTGGGCGACGGTCGCGGTGCAGTCGCTGTCGTTCTCGGCGGGGCACTCGGACGGCGTCTCTTCGAGCGGCTGCTGGAGGCACTGGTCATAGGCGTCCTGGCAGGCGGCGACCGGATCGCTGCCCATGGCGAAGGCGGCGGCGAAGGCGCCGAACGAGGCGCAGGCGAGCTGCTGGAACTCCTGATCGGTGAACGCCCGCTCGATCTGCTGCTGGGCGAGCTCGCAGAGATCGGTGACCTGGTCGGGCGTCAGCTCGGCGACCGGGGTCTCGGGGTCGGCGACCGACGAGAAGTCGTAGGTGTCACCGCCCGGTCCGCCGCCGCCCGCGCCACCCGCGCCACCGGCACCGCCCGCGCCGCCCATGCCGCCCGCGCCGGGGCGGCCGCCGTCGCTGTCGTCATCATCCCCACCGCCACCACCGCCGGGCACGCAGCCGACGGTGAGGGCGAGCGCGATCGTGTAGAGCTGCATCGTCCGCATCGTGGTTCCCCCCTGATCCGCATCGAAGTCGACGGGCGGCCGACCGCCCGCGACTGTGATGCCACGCCGCCACCGCCGACGCGAACTCTCGCCATGATGAAACCATGACGGCGCGGTGATGCCCGGGTGACCCACGCCCGGCGCGGCCGCGGCATCCTCGGGTCATCCACGATGGAGGCCCGCCATGAAGTCCCCTGCCCTGCCCCTGCTCGCGCTCGCCGCCCTCACCGCCGCCGGCTGCGGCGCCGCCGCGCCGATGCGCCCCGAGATGCAGCCCCTCGCGCTCGCCGCCCCCACCGCCGCGCCCGCCCCGCTCGTCGAGAACCACTTCAGCCGCGACCGCGTCGGCGACCTCTCCGAAGACCGGATCCGCGAGATCCTGCGCGCGCCGGTCTTCCTCGAGGCCGACGCCCGCATCGGCGTGGTGCCGGTCGTCGACCGCTACGAGCCCGACGAGGCGATCCCGCTCACCACCGTCACCGGCCGCGTCGCGCAGGCGCTCGCCGACGCCGGCTTCTTCGAGGTCGTCTCCGAGATCAGCACCGACTGGCCCTCGACGAGCAGCATCGCCGGGCTGCGCGAGCTCGCGACCCGCTACCGGGCCGAGTACCTGCTGCTCTACCGGCACCGCTTCGTCGAGCGGCAGTACACCAACGCCTGGGGCTGGGCGTGGCTGACCCTCGTCGGCGGGCTCGTCGTGCCGGCCGAGACCTTCGAGACCGCCGGCGTGCTCGAGGCGACCCTCTTCGACGTCAAGAGCGGGACGCTGCTCTTCACCGTCTTCGAGCGGATCGACGGCGAGGAGGACGCGACCATCTGGCACACCGATCGGACCGCGCGGAAGCTGCAGGAGCGGCTGCTCGACAAGGCGACCGATCGGCTCGGGCGGCAGGTCGACGCGAAGCTGCGGGCGCTGATCGCGGCGCGGCCGGCGACGGGCGGAGGCGAGGGCGCGGCGGTGGTGAGCGTCACTCGGTGAACGCGCCGCTGAGGCGCACGGTGAGCGTCTCACCGGCGACGCGGGCGGTGAAGTCGAAGGCGCCGTCGAGCGCGAACGCCGCGACCTCGACGGTGCCCTCGGCGAGCTCGATCGGCGCGGCGACGCCGGGGCGATACCAGGTGATCGGGTGATCGGCGACGTCGACCGGCGCCGCGTCGATGACGACGGCGAGATCGTCGAACTCGAGCCCGTGGAAGCCGTCCTCCGCCTCGAAGTAGACCTCGACGTCACCCGGCGCGCCGTCGCTCTTGGCGCCGACGACCGCCCAGGCGTCGGCGACGGTCAGCTCGATCACCTCGGCGTCGAGCGCGCCGCCGATCTGCACCGTGACGCCGCCCCAGGCCGAGGCGTTGTGGCCGTCGTCGTCGGTGAGGCAGAGCGCGTAGGCGCGGCAGTCGCCGGTGCGCACGGCCTCGGCGCAGACGGCGGCGGCGCGGTCGAGGATCGCGGTCGATCCGGCCGCCATCGCCTCGGCGATGTCCGCGCAGTCGTTGCAGTCGTCGATGATCACCTGGGTGTCGGCGCAGGCTGCGTAGCCGGCGCAGACCGCGTCGCAGTCGAGCGCGCCGCCCATGCCGCCGGCGCCGCCCATGCCGCCAGCGCCCCCCATGCCGCCAGTGCCGCCCATCCCGCCGACGCCGCCCTCGCCGCCCTCACCGCCGCCGCCCTCGCCCCCCTCACCGCCGCCGCCCTCGCCCCCCATCCCGCCGGCGTCGGCGGTGGCCTCGGGGTCGTCTTCGAGGCAGCCCGCGCACAGCACGAGCGCGAGCGGGAACGGCAACAGCCGGGTGAGGCGCGGTGACATCAGCGAGCTCCTCGTCGGTGGACGGCGCCACCCTTTGCCCGATGCCCGCGCCGGAGACCAGCAACAACTCGGTGTCGCGCCGCGCTCAGCGCAGCGCGTCGAGGGCCTCTTCGAGGTGGGTGCGCCACAGCCCGCTGATCGTGCCGCCGATGCTGTTGGTCTCTTCGTAGTGGTCGCCCGGCGCCTCGGTGAACGGCAGCGGCGAGGCCTCGAAGTCGTAGTCGGGGACCATGTAGCCGAGGAAGTCCATGCCGAGCCCGATGAAGAACGGGACCTCGCCGGGGATGAGCTCGTAGACGACCGGCCCCTCGGGCGCGGCGGCCCAGTCGGGCGGGTTCTCGGCGTCGGGCTTGACGATGCACGGCTGGTCGCCGCCCTCGACCGGGAGCCCGTCGGCGCCGCAGATGTAGTCGACGCGGTGCCGCGAGACGTCGCCGATCACCGGCGTGCGCGCCCGGTTGCGCCCCGGCAGCCCGCCCACGAGCGTCTCGGGGAAGACCTCGCCCGGCGCGGTGAAGAACGTGATCGGCCCGAGCCGCACCGCCGCGACCTGCGAGAGCACGTAGGGGTCGCCGGGCACCATGCGCCCGCCGAGGAGCGCGACGTTGTAGACGTCGCGCTGGATGAGGTCGAGCGAGACCGCGGCGAGGCGGAAGGTCTGGTTCTGCACCGGCACGAGGAACTGCCGGGTCGCGAAGCGCAGCCCGTCGGTCTCGACCGGCGCGACCCGCCCGTCGGCGAGCCCGGCGAGCACGTGGCTCGCGAGCGTCTGCCCCACCGCGTCGGCGGTCGCGAAGGTCTCCTCGGGGTACTCGACGCCCGCGTAGTCCTTCGCGCCGCCCTGGCCGGGGTTGATCAGCCCGCCGACGCTGCCGGCGAACATCACCACCACCCCGTCGGTGCCTTCGAGCGCGGGCTTGTCGGCGCCGTCGACCGCCGTCACCCCGGCGAGCCCCTCGGCGACGTACTTGCGGGTGAAGTGGAAGTAGTCGGCGGTGATGTACGGGTTGTCCGACCACAGCACCTCGGCGTGATTGCCGAAGCTGATCACGGTCGCGATGCTGCGCCCGTCCTCGACCGCCGCGAGGTGCACGATCGGCAGGTCGTCGTTGAAGATGTAGGGCGTGCGGCTATCGCTGATCGCGAGCCCGTCCACGCCGGTGTCGACGACGCCCGCCCGCACCGTCGCCGGCACCATCGCCGCGAGCGCCTCTTCGATCCCGGCGACGGTCTGCTCCTCGATCTTGTCCATGAACGCCGCCTCGCGCCCGGTCCGCACCGGGACGCCGTCGCCCGGCCCCCACTGCCCCGCCGTGTCGGGCGCCTCGTGGTCGTGGCTCGCGCCCATCACGAGCAGATCGATCCCCATCGGCTCGACGCGAGCCCGGATCCGGTCGATGTCGGTGTGGAAGTAGCCGACCGCGTCGAGCGCGGCGAAGGCGACGGTGACCCCGCGCTGCCGCACGACCGCGATCTGCACCTTGAGGTCGTCGTGGGCGAACTTCGAGACGCAGCACTCCGGCCGATCGCAGCCGATCAGCTCTTCGGGGCAGTACTGCGCGGGGCGGCCGGTGCTGAAGCCGGCGAGCCACATGCCCTGCATCTCGCCGTCGCCCTCGCCCTCGTCGGGCGCGACGTAGCCGTCGTCGCCGGGGCACAGCCCGTCGCGGCCGCAGTCGTTCCACAGGCCGGGGGTGAACGGCGGCGCGAAGTTGAGGTGGCTGCCGTCGAGCCCGGCGGGCGTCGGGGTTTCGAAGCCGTCGGGGGTGACGACGCGGCTGGCGGCGCCGGCGTAGAGCACCGGATCGTCGTCGGCGGCGCAGTCGGGGCCGGGGCAGGCGCGCAGCGGCGGCGGGGTGAACATGCACACCCGGGTCGCGCTGCCCATGACGCCCTCGCAGCGCTCGCCGGGGCGGCAGTCGGCGTCGCCGAGGCAGCGGCGGTCGACGACCGGGTAACACGCGCAGCCGACGAGGCGCTCGCGGTCTTCGCAGGCCGGCGGCTCGTCGCAGGGCGCCGCGTCGGGCACGGCGGCGTCGACGACCGCGTCGGGCGTCGCGTCGGGCGCGGCGTCGGCCGGCGGCGCCGCGTCGCGATCGGCGTCGGGCCTCGCCCCGTCGACCGCCGCGTCGGGGAGGCGCGCGTCGGGCGGCGGCGCCTCGGTCGTATCGTCGTCACACGCCGCGAGCAGCGCGGCGAAGCACAGCAGAGCAGGTGCGAAGCGCATGGACTCTCCGATGAGGGTGGAGCGGCGCCGGGCGCCATTGCGGGCGAGGATCAACCGGCGGCGAGCGCGCGGTCGAGCTGGGCGAGCGCCTCTTTGAAGGCGTGATAGGCCTCGGGGAAGCTGTTGCGCGCCTCGACGACGTGCTCGTCGCCGGCCGCCGACCAGACGCGGTTGAGCAGGCGCTCACCGAACGCGACGGTGACGAGGATCTCGGCGCCGCGCTGCATGCCGAAGCGGGTGATGAGCTGCTGGCGCACCTCGGCGAACGGCAGCACGTAGCCGACGAGGATCGCGTCGACGCGGGCGGTGATCTCGGCGGGCTTCAGGCGCTCGAGCTCGCCGGCGAGCGCGTCGAGCGGCGCCTGCACCTCGCGCAAGAGCTTCGCCGCGTCAGCGCGGGCGCCGAGCTCACCGCGCGCCATCGCCTGCGCCTTGCGGCGCTCGTCGAGGTGCCACAGCACGAGCCCGACGACGCCGACGGCGATGCCGACGCCGACGAGCAGCAGCGTGTCGGGCCACTCGGCGCCCTCCGCGGGCACCTTGGCGCCGCCGACGACGGTCAGCGCGACCCCGACGGCGAAGACGAGGAATCCGATGATGCCCATGGTTCAGCCCTTCCCCATCGTGTGGAAGATGTCATAGGCCGCGAGCCCGATCCCCATCAGCGCCTCGCCGACGATGAGGCCGGCGGCGAGCGGGACGAGCTTGTGCTCGCAGAACGCGGCGCCCTTGGTCTTCATCAGCGCCATGTTGCCGAGGCAGCCGAGCCCGTAGCCGAGCGTGATGCTGAACGGCAGGTACATCGCGAGCCCGACGAGCACCCCGAGCCCCGCCATCGGCGCCGCGCCGAGCATCAAACCGACGATGCCACCGATCGTGTACTTGTCGATCGGGACGTTGCCGCTCTTGATCCCGTCGATGATCCCCATCAGCGCGCCCGCTTGCGGCGCCGGCAGGTCGCTGCCCGGGCCGAAGCCGCCCTGGCCGTTGGGGCCGGCGGTCCACAAGACATAGATCGCGCCCATCGCGAGCAGCGCGCCGATCCAGGTCACCGAGAACTGCGCGATCTGCTGCTTGTTGGGCCGGCCGCCGATGAGGAAGCCGGTCTTGAGGTCCTGCATCATGTCGGCGCCCTGGCCGATCGCGACGCAGACGGCGACGCCCACGACCATCGCGGCGGCGATGTTCATGTCGAGCAGGAACATCATCAGCGTCACCGAGATGAGCGCCATGCCGCTCATCGGCGAGATGTCGGTCATGCCGGTCGCCTGCGCGACGATGAGGCCGGCGAGCCCGAGCCAGAGCGTGCCGACGACCGCGCTGAGGATCGCCTGCCCGACCGTGACCCCGGGGGTGAGCAGCGAGGCGATGAAGAACATCGCGACCGCGCCGATGACGCCGCCGACGAGGACCTTGAGCGGCATCTCGTCGCCGCCGACCATGCCGCCGCCGGCCTTGGCGGTCTTCGCCGCCGTCGCGAGCGAGACGATCGCGCTCTTGATGGCGGGGAACGACATCACCACGCCCATCAGCGCGCCGCCGATGAGGGTGCCGATGCCGAGCGGGCGGATCATCTTGCCGTAGATGAAGCCGGGGGTGCCGTTCTCGATCGAGCCGGCGGCGAAGGTCTGCATCGTGTAGGTGATGCCGTCGGCGGGGACCCAGCCCTGCGCGACGGCGATCGGCGAGATGACCCACCACGCGAGCATGCCGCCGACGAAGAACGGCAGCCCGCCGCGGCCGGAGAGCAGGCCGGCGGCGATGTTCATCAGCGAGAGGTAGAGCACCGGCGAGACGTAGTCGGGCAAGAACCCGAGGCTGATGTTGAGCTCCTCGTGCTCGAGGATGCCGGGCACGTCGAGCCAGCCGAGGTCCATCACGAGCTTCCACAGCGCGCTGATGAGGAACCCGATCCCGAGCAGCACGGCCTTCTCGCTGCCGGTCGAGCCCGAGCGGATGATCGTCGCGACGGCGACGCCCGAGGGGAAGCGCAGCCGGTCGAGGTCGATCATCTGCTTGCGCAGCGGGATGATGAGCACGACGCCGAGGATGGCGCCGGCGACGCCGCCGAAGAGCAGCGGCCAGGGCGAGAACTCGATGCCGGGCAGGCCCTCGGCCTTCCACTTGGCGTCGAGCATGAACAGCGCGGGCAGGGTGAAGACGATCCCGGTGCCGGCGGTGTTGATGCCCGACGCGATCGTCTGGTTGATGTTGTTCTCGATCATCGTGCCCTTGCGCAGGACCCCGCGCAGGAGGGCGTAGCCCATGATCGAGGCGACGGTCGAGCCGCCGATGGAGAAGCCGAGCTTCAACGCGGCGTAGACGAACGCCAGGTTGAGGATGATGCCCTGGATGATGCCGAGGATGACGGCGGCCGGGGTGAGCTCGCGGTACTGTTCGACGACGGCCCGGCCGACCGCCTTCCCGCTGACGTCACTCATCGATGCTCACCCCGCGGCTGACGTGCTGCCATGACTCCCCTCCTGGCGCTGGTCTGCGCCGCACCTTAGCACGGTCGCCGACGAGCGGAAGCGGATCGTGTCAGGAGGGTGTCGCTCAGCCGAAGCCGAGCAGGCGGCCGCCTTGGTAGACGACGAAGGCGGCGACCCAGGCGAGCGCGGTCATGTAGGCGAACATGAACAGCGGCCAGCGGTAGCTGCGCGTCTCGCGCTTGACGGCGGCGAGCGTCGACATGCACTGGCAGGCGAGCGCGAAGAAGACGAGCAGCGAGAGCGCCATGAGCGGGGTGTAGAGCGGTCGCCCGTCGGGCCGGCGCTCGGCGCGGATCGCGTCGCGCAGCGCGGGGTTCTCCTCGTCGACCTCGCCGACGCTGTAGACGACGCCGAGCGTGCCGACGAAGACCTCGCGGGCGGCGAAGGCGCCGATGATGCCGACGCCGATCTTCCAGTCGAAGCCGAGCGGCGCGATCACCGGCTCGATGGCGTGGCCGAGGCGGCCGGCGTAGCTCTCGCGGAGCTGGCGGCTGCTCATCTCTTCTTCCTGCGCGGTGACCGAGGGCGCGCCGGGCGCCTGCGGGATGTCGATCGCGGTCTGCGCGGCGGCGGGCGGGGCCTCGGCCTCGGGCGCGCGCGGGAAGTAGAGCAGCGCCCACAGCGCGACGGTGCAGACGAGGATCACCGTGCCGGCCTCGTGCACGAAGACCTTGGCCCGCGAGAGCACGAGCCGGGCGACGCTCCGCGGGTCGGGCATGCGGTAGGGCGGCAGCTCCATCAACAGCGGCACCCGCGGCCCGCGCAGCACCGTGCGCCCGAGCACCGCCGCGGCGACGAGCGCCATCGCGATGCCGAAGAGGTACATCGCGCCCATCACGAGGCTCTGGGTGTTGAAGACACCGGCGACATAGTGGGCGGGGATGATCGCGCCGATGATGAGCGCATAGACCGGCAGCCGCGCCGAGCAGGTCGTCAGCGGGAGCACCATCATCGTGAGGTAGCGGTCGCGCCGGCGCTCCATCGTGCGGGTCGCCATGATCGCGGGGACGGCGCAGGCATAGGCCGACAGCATCGGCACGAACGCGCGGCCGTGCAGGCCGATGCGGTTCATCACCCGGTCCATGAGGAACGCGGCGCGGGCCATGTAGCCGCTGTCTTCCATGATCGCGACGAAGATGAAGAGCAGCACGATCTGCGGCAGGAAGACGAGGACGTTGCCGACGCCGCCGATGAGCGCGTCCTTGACGAAGTCGGCCGCGATGCCCTCGCCGAGCAGCGCGGGGACCCGCTCGCCGAGCCAGCCGAAGGCGTCTTCGACGAGCCCGATGAGCGGGTCGGACCAGGCGAAGAGCGCCTGGAAGACGGTGAACATGATCGCGAGGAAGACGAAGAAGCCGGCGACGGGGTTGAGCAGCACCCGGTCGACGCGCTCGGTCCAGCTCGTGGGGACCTCGGCGCGGGTGATCCAGTCGGCGGCGTGGGCGTCGATCCAGGCGTAGCGGGCGGCGATGACCGCGCCATCGATGTCACGGCCCGCGACACGGGCGTCGCGGAGGCGGTCGAGGACGCGGAGGCGCAGCTCGGCGGGCGCGTCGGTGAGCTCGTCGCTCTCGTCGATGCTCATCAGCGCCCACAGCGCGACGGCGCGGCGCAGGTCGGGGGTCGCGTCGGTCGGGGCGGCGTCGCCGAGCACGGGAAGGAGCGCGTCGAGGTCGGCCTGCAACGTCGCGTCGGGGGTCCATCGCCAGCCGCCGGGCGCGGGGGGCGCGGCGAGCGCGGCGGTGATGGCGTCGCGGAGCGCGCCGAGGGTGTCGGGGCGGGTGGCGACGACGGGCACGACGGGCACGCCGAGGGCGCGGGCGAGCGCGGGCGCGTCGATGGTGATGCCGGCCTTCTTGGCGGCGTCGACCATGTTGAGCGCGATGAGGGTCGGGCGGCCGAGCTCGATGACCTGCGCGGCGAAGTAGAGGTTGCGCTCGAGGTTCTGCGCGTCGGCGACGACGACGACGAGGTCGGGGCGGGGGTTGCCGTGGCGGCCGAGGATCGCGTCGATGGCGATCTGCTCTTCGGGGCTGCGGCCGACGAGGCTGTAGGTGCCGGGGATGTCGAGGACGTCGATCGGGCTCGCGGCGCCGAGGAGGCGGCCGACGGTGCGCTCGACGGTGATGCCGGGGTAGTTGCCGACGCGGGCGTTGGCGCCGGTGAGGCGGTTGAAGAGCGTGGTCTTGCCGGTGTTGGGGTTGCCGGCGAGCGCGACGAGCGGCGGTCGGTCGGGGCTCAAGGGCGCAATCCTCCCGCGGCTTCAGGCGCCGGCGGTGACGGTGACGGCGCTCGCCTCGCGGCGGCGGATCGAGACGCTGCACCCGCGCACGGTGAACTCGAGCGGGTCGCCGAGCGGGGCGACCTTCTGCAGCACGACGGCGGTGCCGGGCACGAAGCCGAGCTCCATGAGGCGGCGGCGGAAGGCGCGGTCGCCGCCGATCGCGGCGAGCGTGGCGCGCTGACCGGGGCGGAGGTCGGCGAGGGTCATCGTGGCGATTCCGTCGGGCGAGCGGGTGGACGTTGCCAATTGAATTGCAAATTCGCGCGAGCCTAGCCCGCTCGTCGCCCGGATGCAATCGGGCGCGCGTCGCGGAATGCCCCGCGCTCTGGGGCCGATTGGCACGGTCTCCGCAACGGTGCACGGTCGCCGCAGCGCCGCGGTCGACGCCGGTTGGCGCGTGTCGTGTGCCCGGCGCTATGCTCTGGCGAGTCCCGATTTGGAGTGAGGCGATGCGAAGGCGACTGGCGCGCGGGTTGACCCTCATCGAGACCCTCGTGGTGCTCGCGATCGCGGGGATCCTGATCGCGGTGCTGCTGACGGTGCTGTTCCCGTCGAACGAGCGCCGGTGCCGGCTCGAGGCGGAGCGGCTCGCGGCGTTCATGATGGCCGCCTCGGCCGAGGCGGTGATGCGCGACGCGCCGGTGCGGGTGGTGGTCGACCTCGACAGCGGGACGATCCGGCGCGAGGTGACGCGGGTGGGCGCGGCGATCACCGAGGAGCTGTGGGAGGCCGACGAGAAGGCCGAGGTCTTCGAGGTGCGGTCGCCGACGCGGGTGGACGCGGTCGACAGCGCGGCGAGCCAGGATCTGCGCTCGGGCACGGGCTACGTGGTGTTTCGGGGCGAGCAGACCGAGGGCGCGGTGGTGGTGCTCGGCGTCGAGGAGGTCCTCTACTCGGTGGTGATCCCGCCGAGCGGGGGCGAGATCGAGGTGGTCGAGGGGCGGGCGGCGCGGCCCGGCGGGCGGCCGGGGATCGAGCGCGACTTCGCGGGCTTCGGTCTGCCGGAGGAGAGCGGTGAGATCGGGAGCCTCGCCGAGGGCAGTATCGGCGGGCTCGCCTCGGGCGTGGGGCCGGGCTTCAACCCGCCCGCGCCGCCGAACCGGCCGCCGGTCCAGAAGACGCCCGAGGGCAACGATGGCAAGTCCAACGACGCGCCGCCGACCGAGGACGCGCCCCCGGCGACCCCGCCGCCGGTGACCCCGCCGGCGCCGGTCGACAAGCCGCCGGTGGACCCGCCGGTGGACCCGCCGGTCGATCCGCCGATCGATCCGCCGGTGGGTGATCCGGGCGGCGGCTTCGGCGTCGCCTGCGTGGAGGATGACAACGACGCCTGCGGCGGCCAGTTCGGCTGGGGCTCCTGCGAGGGCGGTCAGTGCGTGCCGGACGCGATCGGCCGCGCGATCCGGCTCAAGTCGTTGAGCAACCTCAAGCCGCAGCTCACCGGGATCACGCCGGTGGTCGCCGAGCTGGTGCGGACGCAGATCGGCTTCGAGCAGCTCAACCTGATCGCGTACTTCGACGTCGACCGGAACTGGATCGTGCAGGGTCGGCGCGACGGCGAGCAGTCGATCGGGAGCGGGCCGACCGACTTCCTCAAGCGCTATCGGCAGAGCGACGAGCTGCCGACCTACGCGGGCTCGCTGGCCGAGGGCAACTCGCTGGAGTGTGACTACGCGACCAACACCTGCACGGCGAAGGTGACGATCCCGGAGAAGGTCGACCTCTTCATCCCGTACAACGGCGGCGCGGGCGCGGGGCAGTGCGCCTATCAACGGCTGCGGGTGCGGATGACGCTCGATCTCGAGTTCACGATCGACGACAGCCTGACGCGGGTGAGCACAGGCACGGTGACGCTCAACGCCGCGATCAGCCGCAGCGACGCGCGCAACTTCCGGGTCGAGCAGGAGACGCTCGACGCGCTGTTGATGGGCCAGCTCCCGATCGACGAGAGCGCGGGCTCGGAGTATGTCGTCGACACCAACGGCGACGCGCAGCCCGACGCGTGGCTTTTTGTCTTCGAGGGGCCGGCGGAGGGCGTGTGGTTCCCCGAGCAGCCGAGCGAGGAGCTGGCGGCGCCCGACTGCTTCTGATTCGTTGACAGTAGAGGTGGTCCAGGTTTTGCTCCTCGGAATGGGGGTCATTCGACGGTTGATCGATCACCCCTGACAGATGAGGACAGCATCATGAAGCACCGCCATCTCCTCCCCTTCTTGATCGCCGCGGCCGCCGCTGGCTGTGACGACGGCGAGTCGAACCCCACCCCCGAGCGCGACATGCTGCCCGACGTCACCGTGCCCGGTGACCTGGACGTCGAGGAAGACGCGGGCCGCGACATGGAGATCGTCGTCCCCGACATGGCCATCAACATGGACATGGAGGTGACGCCCGACATGGACCCTGACATGGAAGTCATGCCCGATCAGATGGTGGACCAGGAGGTCGACCAGATGATCGACGCCTCGACCCGCGTCGAGCGCGGCCCCGCCTGCGTCGAGGACGATGAGTGCGGCGGTGACTTCCAGCGCTGCGTCGATGACCTGTGCAGCGTCGATCTGCGCCCCGAGACCTTCGTGGTCAGCGAGATCCGCATCGTCGAGCCGGCGCGCTCGGCCGAGCTGATCAGCACCTTCCTCAACCCGGCGGTCGATGACCACCAGCTCAACCTGATCGTCGAGCCGGGCGGCTACAACGACATGGGCGAGTTCCTCTGGTACATCGGCAACGGCGGCTACCGCCGGGCGACGATGGACTTCGTCTACCTGCGGCAGCCCACGCTGTACCCGATCCAGAACTTCTACGGCTTCTGGCGCGACATCCCGGGCGATGGGCTGGTGTGGGCGCCCGAGGACGAGGTGCTCTTCACCCTCAACGTGCCCGCCGGGCAGGCCGAGGACGAGCAGGGCAACACGGTCAACTGCCTCGCCGAGCTGGTGACGACGGTCGAGCTGAAGATCTATCCGAGCGTCGACGATGGCGGGCTGCCGACGCTGCGGGTGGAGCTGATCGGCGTGCTGACCCTCGAAGACGCGCAGCGGGTCGAGGTGCCGATCGCGGGCAACCGGTTCCCGCTGACCGATCTGCTCAACCCCGAGGACCTCAACATCGATATGGACGGCGACGGCGAGTTCGACGCCTACCCGTTCCACTTCGACGTGGACGCGAGCTCGGTGGTGTTCTCGGATGAGCCGCCGCTGCCCGATGGCAGCAACCGCGACCCCGATCCGAACTTCATGAACCCGGCCGCCTGCAACGAGTAGCAGACCGGGCGCGACAGCCGCGCCCTGCATGTCCTGCCCCCCCGGGGCGTCCTGCCTCGGCGCTGATGGACGCCCACCTCCCCCCGCGAACGCGATATAGTCCGAGGGTCATTCGCCGGAGGACCCGCATGCGTATCGCCGACGGTCACGTCGTCACCCTCAGCTACACCCTCAAGAGCCCCGAAGGGGCGGTGCTCGAGTCGTCTGCCGAGCGCGGCCCCATCACCTTCACCCTCGGTTCACAGCGGATCCTGCCCGGGCTCGCCAAGGCGATCGAGGGCATGGCGGTCGGCGAGACGCGCAAGGGCGTCATCCCCGCCGGGCAGCTCGTGCCGCGCGAGACCGCGCCGCGGCAGTCGATCGGTTTGTCGGAGTTCCCCGCGGGGACGGCGCCGAAGGTGGGTGATCGCTTCGGCGCGCGCAACGCCGAGGGGCAGCCGGTGGTGTTCGAGGTGGTGGAGCGGCGCGACGACGGGGTGACGGTGCTGTTGCTGCCGGCGCTGCACGACAGCGAGGTGCACTACGAGGTCGAGGTGATCGCGGCGCGCAAGGCGCATCTGCCGCCGCCGCCGCCGGTCGATCTGCCCGATATGACCGATCTGATCGAGACGGAGTGAGCGGGGCTATTCGCGGGCGAAGACGGTCTCGCGGGCGCCGGGCAGGAGCCCCATGAGCGTGCGGAGGTTGAGCCCGGCGCCGCCGAGGTCGACGTAGACGACGGTGACGCCGATGGTGGGCGCGGGGCCCATGGTGACGATGGTGGGCGCGGTCGGGCGCGCGGGGATGATGCGCTCGGGCAGACCGTCGAGGTCGCCGTCGAGGTCGACTTCGAGCTGCACGCCGTGGGCGTCGCGGGGGCCGAGCCCGGCGGCGAGCGCGCGGCGGGGCGTGATCGTGACGGCGGCATAGGCGGGGTCGAGCGCGCTGATGTTGGAGCGCACGAGGGTGAGGCCGGTGGGGCCGCCGGCGACGAGGTCTTCGTCGCCGTCGCCGTCGAGGTCGCCGAACGCGAGGGTGCGCACGGCGCCGAGCTCGATGCCGAGCGCGGCGAGATCGGCGGGCTCGAAGCCGGCTTCGGTGCCGCGCCAGAGCGAGGGCGCGGGGCCGCCCCAGGCGATGAGGTCGTCGCGCGCGTCGCCGTCGACGTCGATCCGCCCGGCGCCGACGGCGGCGGCGGGCCAGCCGCCGACGCCGAGGCCGTCGATCGCGAAGCCGCCGACGCCGTCGCCGAGGCTGAAGCGCGCGCCGCCGGCGCCGCCGACGAGCACGTCGAGCGCGCCGTCGCGGTCGGCGTCGAGCGGGAGCACGACCGCGCCGGCCTCGTTGAAGAAGCCGGCGCCGGCGGGGGCGGCGGCGAAGACGTTGAGCGGGCTGCCGATCCACAGCGAGGTGCCGGTGGGGCCGGTGGCGACGAGGTCGAGGATCGCGTCGCCGTCGAGGTCGGTCGCGACGCCTTGCGCCCGATCGGTGAGCCCGGCGAGGCCGAAGTTGCCGAGGGGCTCGCGTTCGAAGGTGCCGTCGCCGTTGCTGATGAGGAGCCGGGACTGCGCGCCGGCGAGGACGATGGCGTCGAGGAGTCCGTTGCGGGTGAAGTCGCCGACGATGAGGCCGGTGGGGTTCGGGACGTTGGGGAGGTTGGGGCTGTCGACGAGCTGCCAGGTGCCGAGGCGGTTGCCGAGCGCGACGACGGTGCGGCCGGCGCCGACGATGAAGAGGTCGAGGCTGCCGTCGGCGTCGAAGTCGCCGGCGGCGGCGTGGCGGACGGCGATGTTCTCGGGGAGGCCGACGGTGGCGGCGTTGGCGGCGGTGAAGCGGCCGTCGGCGCCCTGGGTGTAGACCATCGCGGTGCCGGCGGCGTCGGCGGGGAGCGCGACGACGTCGAGGCGGCCGTCGTTGTTGATGTCGAGGATCCCGGCCCAGCCGACGGCGCCGTTGAAGACGAGGCCGTCGGTGGCGGCGAGGCGGCTGCCGAAGGTGCGCACGGTCACCGGCTGCTCGATCGGGGCGGGGAGGCGGTTGCCGAGCGCGTCGACCGCGTCGACGCTGATGGCGGGGGCGGCGGGGTCGACGGGGACGCGGTCGGCGCGCCAGGTGCCGGTCGCTTCGTCGATGGTGGCGGCGACGCCGTTGACGGTGACCTGGGCGGGGCCGCTGCCGTCGGCGCCGTCGTCGATGGTGCCGGTGACGGTGAGCGGGAGCGCGATGGGGCGGTCGGGCGCGGGGGTGGTGATCGCGACGGCGGGGGGGCGGGTGTCGCGGTAGAGGGTGATGGTCTGGATGACGCGGTTGCCGACGAGGTCGATGATCTCGACGGGGATGTTGTTCGCGCCTTCGACGAGCGGGACGACGCGGCCGATCTGGAGCTCGCGCTGGCCCTGGTCGATCCCGCCGGGCGCGGCGAAGACCTCCTCGCCGCCGATGAGGAGCCGCACGACGCCCGATCCGTCGTCGGCGGCGGTGACGGTGAGCGCGATCTGCGGGTCGCGGGTGTAGGTGACGGCGGGCGCGACGGAGACGAGGCGGGGGCGGACGGTGTCGACGCGGAAGACGAACGCGGTGTTGGACTCGTTGCCGGCGAGGTCGCGGGTGACGAGGTCGAGCTGGTTGACGCCCTCGGGGAAGATGCGCTGCGCTTCGAAGTTGCCGTTGCCGTCGAGCACGGCGGGGGCGCCGCCGACAGTGAGGCTGACTGCGGGGCAGGTGCCGGCGGTGACGCGGCCCTGGAGGACGACGCGGCCGCCGGCGTCGGCGCCGAACCAGGGGCGGCTCTGCGGGTTGAGGCACTGGCCGTTGCGGAGGATGCAGGCGGTGGGCGCGGTGCGGTCGACGCGGACGGTGACGTCGGTGGTTCGGGTGAGCCCGGCGCGGTTCTCGGCGCGGAGCGTCACCTGCTGGGCGGGGCCCTCGACGACCGGGATGTTCTGGCAGAACGGGCCGCCTTCGGGCGGCAGCGGGACCCCGACCTCGGCGGCGCCGGCGACGAGGGTGACGCGGGCGAGGCCGCTCTCGGGGTCGGAGACGGTGCCGCAGATCCGGAGGTCGCGCACGTTGGTGCAGGCGTTGGGCAGCGGCTCGGCGATGGCGAGCTGGGGGCCGCTGTCGTCGAGGGTGACGGTGACGTCGTCCTGGGCCTGGCCGGCGGCGCTGAACGCGACGGCGGTGACGCGGTGGCTGCCGGGGCCGGGGAGCACGACGCGGCCGGAGAAGCGCTCGGCGACGGGGAGGACCTCGACCGGCGGCTGGCCGGCGATCTGGAGCTCGATGCGGTCGACGACCGGGCAGGTGTCGCCGGCGATCTCGAGCTCGGGCGCGGCGACGAAGGCGCCCTCGGCGGGCGCGGTGATGGTGACGCAGGGCTGCGCGTCGCGGCGGGTGACGGTGACCTCGACCGAGCGGGCGTTGCCGGCGATGTCGCGGCCGGTGACGGTGATGGTGTTGCGCCCGCGCACGAGCACCACGGTGCGGTTGATGCGGCCGTCGGGGCCGGTGAGGCCCATGATCTCGCCGCCGCCGACGAGGCGGCCGGCGGCGTCGGCGACGCGGAGCGTGTAGCCGGCGTCGGGGAGCGGCGCGCCGTTGTCGAGCACCTGCGCGCGGACCTCGACGCGGTCGGTGAAGACCTCGGCGTCGTCGAGGGGCGCGTCGACGACGACCTCGGGCGCGATGCTGTCGAGGCGCACGGTGAAGGCGGCCGGCTCGGAGCGGTTGCCGAGCGCGTCGACCGCGACGAGCTCGACGGCGTTGGCGCCCTCGGCGAGCGGCAGTTCGAAGCTGAACGCGCCGCCGTCCCAGGTGGCGTCGACGGGGACGAGCGCGCCGTCGAGCCGCACCTCGAGCGCGCTCTCACCCTGGTCGGCGCCGAAGTGTTCGTCGACGACCCGGCCGGAGATCGGGAACGCGACGATCCGGGTGCGGATGTCGGCGCCGCGGGGCGGGGTGAGCACCTCGAAGACGGGCGCGGTGCGGTCGACGACGACGTGGAGCGAGGCCTCGCAGCGGCCGCCTTCGGGATCGGTCGCGCGGAGCTCGAAGCGGTTGTCGCCCTCGGCGAGCGGGCGGGTCAGCTCGGCGCGCTCGGCGTCGAGCGTGATCGGCTCGCCGTCGAGGGTCACCGTGAGCGCGGCGGACACGGTGTCGGGGTCGGTGACCCGGGCGGTCAACCGCACCTCGGCGGCCGCGGTGGGCTCGGCGCCGCTCGGGTCGCCGGTGAGCGCGCACGTCGGCGCGATCGGATCGGGGATCGCCATGTCGATCGCGACGTCGGGCACGACCTCGTCCATGTCGAGGGGCTCGGCGTCGGGCTGCACATCGGGGCCGAGGTCACCCATGTCCTCGTCGGGCGTGGCCTCGTCGGCGTCGTCCATGTCGGGCCCGGTCACGCCGCCGACGCAGATCCCGTCCTGGCAGATCCCGCCGTTGCACTCGCTGTCATCGGCGCAGTTCGCGGGGTCGAGGATCAGGCTGCACCCGGCCGCCATCCATCCGCACACCCAGAGCACGAGCCCCGCTCGCAGGCTCGCCATCCGCGTCTTCATCGTCATGTCCCGCCTCTCGTCGGCGCCCGGCGCGCGCATCAGAACTCGAATCGGCCCACCGCCGCGGCTCCGCCTTCGAGCGGCGCGACGAACCAGCTCTGCTCGCGGATCTCGGCCTCGTCGACCGCGGCGCCGTCGGGCGTCAGCAGCCAGAGCACCGCGCTGCCGGCGGCGATCGCGACGCCCGACCAGACGAGCACGTCGGTGATCAGCGCCCGGCTGCGCACGTCGTCGGCGAGCGCGACCTCGCGGGTCGTGCGCGCGCAGCTCGGGTCGGCGCGGCAGTCGTCGAGGTCGCCGTTCGCGCCGAGCGCGAGCGCGCCGGTGACCGCGCCGCCCGCGAGGAGCGCGCCGCCGACGCCCATGCCGATGACGCCGACGGTGCGCCAGGGCACGCCGCCGGCGAGGTCGATCTCGGTCTGCACGGTCTCGCCCTCGGTGATCGTGACCATCTCGGAGTAGGGGTCGGCGCCCTGCGCGCGCACGTCGATGCGGTGCATCCCCGCTTCGAGCTGGAGCGGCACGGTGAGCGGGGCGCGCCCGACGAGCTTGTCGTCGACGCGGATCTCGGCGCCGACGGGCGAGACGGTGAGCATCAGCTCGCCGCGGGGGGTCGCCTTGCTCAGCTCGATCGGGAGCAGGTAGGGGCGCTCGCGGGTGTGCTCGGCGGCGAGCGTGACCTGGCGCTCGGCGGGGTCGAAGCCGTCGAGCTCGATCCGGATCGTGTGGGGGCCGGCGGGGAGCGGGCGGGTGAGCGGGGCGGTGCCGACCGCCTCGCCGTCGATGATGACCTTGCCGCCGGGGGGCGTGCTCTGGACGGTGAGCATCGGCAGGATCGGGACGAGCGCGACGGTCATCGGCGGCGCGTCGCCGTCGAGCTTGATCGGGCGCTCGCTCGTCTCGTGGCCGGCGAGCGAGAAGTAGACGGTCTGCGGGCGCGGCGGGAGCTTGAGGGTCAGCGGCGTGCGCCCGCGCGGCGGGTTCGCGAGCGCGCCGACCCGCACTTCGGCGCCCGGAGGCACCGTCGAGAGGCGGATCTGCGGCCAGCTCGCGAGGAGCGCGTCGAGATCGCCGACCTTCTTGCGCACCGCCTCGGCGTCGGCGGGCTCGGTGGCGAGGTACTTCTGGTAGGTGTCGATCGCCGCGGGCAGATCCTCCATCGCTTCGAAGACCTGGGCGATGTTGAAGACCATCAGCGGGTGGGGCGCGAGCGTGTTGGCCTTCTGGAAGGCGTCGAGCGCGGCGGAGAAGCGGCCGGCGGCGTAGTGCTCGCGGCCCTGTACGAAGAACGCCTTGGCCTGGTCGCGCGCCGACTGCGCCATCACCGGCGGGGGGCCGGCGACGAGGAGCAGGAACAGCGCGAGGATGGATCGCTTGAGCATCTGCGTCTTTCCCCCGGGAGTTCCCCGCGCCGCCTGCGCGGCGAGGTGGCTCAGACTAACTGCAATCGCGCGATCGACGCCACCTCGCGCGGCGCGGGCGCGTGCCCGGGTGCGACGGGCGGGGGCCGCGGTGAGCGCGTCGGGGGGCGCCCCGGCGGGTGGCGGGCACCGGCGCCGCGTCGGGCAGCGAGCGGGCGCCGCCCGATCGCGGGTGATCAGGGGTTGGCGAACGGGTCGCGGATGTCGTTGACGCTCGGCGGGCGGCGCCGAGCGGGCTGACGGCGGCGCGGGGGCTTCGGCTCGGTCGCCTTCTCGGGCGGCGGATCGGCGGCGGCCGGCGGGCCGCCGCGCGCCCCTGCTCCGGCGGCGCCGGCGGCGCCCGCGGCGCCCGCCTCGACCGCGTCGCCGCTGCCGCCCGCTCCGCCCGCGCCCTCGGCGGCGGGCTCGGCGAGCGTGACCGCGACCTCGGCCGCCGCGCCGTCCGCGCCGACGGCGATCGCCTGCGGGTCGAGCACGAACGGCGTGTCGGGCCGGCCGGCGAGCTTGAGGACCAGCGTGCGCGGGCCCTCGGCGCGCAGCTCCATCGGGGTCTTGCCGAGCGTGGCGCCGTCCTCGACGACCTCGGCGCCGGGCGGGACGGAGACGAGCGCGAACGCCCGCCCCGCGGCGACCGGGGGCTTCGGCGCCGGCTTCTTGTCGGCCGCGGGCGGTCGCACCGGCTGCGGCGGCGACTCGCCGGGCGCGAGCACGAAGAACCACACCGCCGCGCCGCCCGCCGCGATCAGCAGCACGAGCAGCGCGATCAACGGCGCCTTCGACCGCGGCGCCCGGCCGCCCGCCGTGACCACCTGCCCGGTCACCGCCGGCATGCGCACGCTGACGTGCCCCACCTCGCGCGGCGGCACCGAGAGGCTCGCGAAGTCGGCCGCGGTCGCGAGCGGGTTGGCCGCGCCCGCCGGCACCACCACCTTGGGCGCGTCGGCCGGCGAGAGCTCCTCGCCGATCGCCGAGAGGATGTCGTCGGAGCTGAGCGGGCCGGCGGGCACGCTCGACCGGATCCCGCCCCCGGGGGTGCTGATCCGCGGCGCGGGCGTGGCGGGCGGCGCCGGCGGCGCGGGCGCCGAGGAGCGGCTCGGGGCGACCTTGACCGGCGCGGGGGGCGCCGGCCGGCGGGGGCCGAGGTCGAGGTCGTCGAACGGGTTGAAGACCTCGGGCGCTCCGCCCGCGTCGAGCTCGGCTTCGGCCTCGGCGAGCGCCGCCGCGAGCGAATCGTCGGCCGCGGGGCGCTTCTCGGGCGCGCGCTTCTCGGGCGGCGCGGGCGCGCGCTTCTCGGGGGCGGGCGGCGAGACGCGCGGCGCGGTCTGGCGGGCGCGGATCCCGGCCCCGGGCACCGCCGCGCCGCCGCGGGGCGGATCGATCGACGCCGCCGCGTCGGCGAGCGCCGCGGCGAGGTCGTCGGGTCCGCCGAGCCGGCCACCGCCAACACCACCGCCGCCGATGCCGCCCGCGAAGTCGAGGTCGTCGTCGGCGTCGGCGTCGGGCATCGGCGTCGCCTCGCCGTCGAGCGGCGGGAGGTCGTCGTCCTCGTCGCGCAGCAGCGCCTGGATCTCGGCGGGGATGTCCTGCATCACCGTCGCCTCGGCGTCGGCCGCGCCGAAGCCCTTGCCGGGGCGCATCGGGCTCGCGAAGTGGTCGGGCCGGGCGACGACGGTCGAGAAGTCCTGCCCGCCGCCGAACGGCTTGCGCGCAGGGGCGGCCGCCGGGGCGGCCTTGGTCTTGATGACGCCGGCGAGCTCGGCCGCGAGCGCGCGCAGGTCCGGGTAGCGATCGGCCGGCGACTTCGCCATGCAGCGCTCGACGATCGCCGCGAGCGCGGGCGGCGTCGCCGGGGCGCGCTCGGCGATCGGGGTCGGGCGGTTGTTGACGATCGCGTCGAGGAGCTGGTCGGGCGTCGCGCCGAAGAAGGGCAGCGCGCCGCTGAGGAGCTGGTAGCCGATGACGCCGACGGTGAACTGGTCGGAGGCGAGCCCGACCTCGTCGCCGCGCGCCTGCTCGGGGCTGAAGTACTTCGCCGCGCCGATGATCACCTTGCCCTGCGGCGTGTGGTGCACCCCGAAGAGCACCGGCGAGCCGGTGTCGGCGATCTTGACGAAGTCGCCCTGCTGCCCGGCGATGAGGAAGACGTTCTCGGGCTTGAGGTTGGCGTGGGGCCGGCCGACCTTGTGGATCGGGGCGAGCGCGTTGCAGAGCTGGAAGAGGATGTCGACGGCGCGGCGGGCCGAGAGCGGGCCGACCCGTTCGAGGAGCGCGCGCAGGGTCTCGCCTTCGAGGAGCTCGGAGACGATGTAGGTGGTGCCGTCGCCCTCGCGGCTCGCGCCGAGCATCGCGGCGACCTTGGCGTGGCGGATCTGGGCGACGCGGCGGGCCCAGTCGAGCAGCTCGTCGCCGTGCAGCGCGGCGACGTCGGGGTGCACGATCTTGACCGCGACCCCCTGCCCGGTCTTGTCGTCGATGCCGCGGTACACCATCCCGATCTCACCGCTGCCGATGATGTCGTGCAGGGTGAAGCGCTTGCCGAGCCGTCGACCGACGAACGGATCGCCGGCGAGCGCCGGATCGTCGATCAGCGAGCCGCCGCAGCGGATGCAGATGGTGTTCCGGTCGTCATTGAGGGCCTGGCAGTGCGGGCAGATGATCATCGACGCGAGATCCCTCGGTGGGCGAAGTCCGGCCGTACCTGTATAGCATCGCCCCGAGCGCAGGCAAACAACCGCAACGGGGGCGGCGAGGCGGGCGGCGGGCGCCCCAAAAAAATCGCAAACAACTGCTTGACCGGCGCTGCCGCCTGTGAGAGAAACCGTCGCCGGTCACGCGAAGGTGGCGGAACTGGTAGACGCGCCAGGTTGAGGGCCTGGTGCCCGCAAGGGCGTGGGGGTTCGATTCCCCCCCTTCGCACCCAACCCCCGCCGGGGCAACTCGGCGGGGGTTTTGTTTTTCGAATCACCGCCGGCTCGCGACGTGCGCGAGCCTCGCCGGGCGGTGGCGCTCTCCGAGACCCACACCACGACATGGTCGCTCGACCGACCGCGGACGCTGGCGGATCCGCTGGCGCTGCGGCCGACGAGCGCGGTGCGCGCCGGTGGTGTCGGCCCGCCGCGATGCGATCAGGAGTGGTCGTGAGGCGGTGCGCCGCAGCGAACGGATGGCGCGGCGGCGAGACGGGCGCGAGCGAGGCGCCGCGCTGGCGGGTCCTACTGATACTCGCCCGCGGGCGCGGCGGGCGCGGCGGCGAGACGAGCGCGGGGCGAGGCGCCGCGCTGGCGGGCGGGTCTTACTGGTTGTCGCCCGCGGGCGCGGCGGGCGCATCACCCGCGGGCGCGGCGGGCGCGTCGCGGCGGGCGGGCGCGGCGGGCGCGTCGCCAGCGGGCGCGGCGGGCGCATCACCCGCGGGCGCGCGGGCGCCAGCGGGCGCGGCGGGCGCGTCGCAGCGGGTCGCCAGCGGGCGCGTCGCCAGCGGGCGCGGCGGGCGCGTCACCCGCGGGCGCGTCACCCGCGGGCACTTCACCGGCGGGCGCGTCACCAGCGGGCGCGGCCGGCGCCGCGGCGCCCTGCTCTTCGAGCGCCTTCAGCGTCGGATCGAGCGCCGAGGGCGTCGAGAACATCGCCAGCAGCATGCTCGTGACCATGAAGGTCGTCGCCGCGATCGCGGTGAACCGCCCGAGCACCGTCGTCGCCGAGCGCTGCCCGAACGCCTGGCCGCCGCCGCCGCCGAACGCCGCGCTCACCCCGCCGCCCTTGCCGGACTGAAGCAGGATGACCAGGATGAGGAAGATGCACGTCAGCACGTGCACGATGGTCACCAGGGTATCGATCATCGGTCGACGTCCTCTTCGAAGGCCACGATCCGGGCGAAGCCGTCGGCGTCGAGGCTCGCGCCGCCGACCAGGGCTCCGTCGATGTCGGGTTGCGCCATCAGGGCGCGGATGTTGTCGGGCTTGACGCTGCCGCCATACTGGATGCGGACCTGCTCGGCGACGCTCGGGCCGGCGATCTCGGCGAGCTGGCGCCGGATCGCCGCGTGGACGTCCTGCGCCTGCTCGGGGGTCGCGGTCTTGCCGGTGCCGATCGCCCAGACGGGCTCGTAGGCGATGACGCTGCGCGCGAGCTCGTCGGCCGAGAGCGGCGCGAGCGCGGCGGCGATCTGGCGGGCGACGACGGCCTTGGTCTGGTTGGCCTCGCGCTCGGCGAGGGTCTCGCCGACGCAGATGATGGGCACGAGGCCGTGGTCGTGCAGGCTGCGGGCCTTCTTCGCGACGCCGGCGTCGGTCTCGCCGAAGAGGGTGCGGCGCTCGCTGTGGCCGATGATGACGTGGGTGCAGCCGGCGTCGGCGAGCTGCACGGGCGAGAGCTCGCCGGTGTAGGCGCCCTTGTCGGCGTGGTGGCAGTTCTGCGCGGCGAGGCCGACGCGGCTGCCTTCGAGGCGCTTGCCGATCGCGTAGAGCGCGGTCGCGGGCGGGCCGAGGAGCACGTCGACCTCGCGGAACCGGTTGCAGCGGTCGCGCACCGCCGCCGCGAGCGCGAGGCCCTCGGCGATCGTCAGGTGCATCTTCCAGTTGCCGGCGATGATCGGTCGACGGGCCACGCTCACCTCCGGATGCCGAGGGCGGTCAGGCCGGGCAGCTCGCGGCCTTCGATGAACTCGAGGCTCGCGCCGCCGCCGGTCGAGATGTGGTCGATCGCGTCGGCGCGGCCGCTCTCGGTGACGGCGCGGACCGAGTCGCCGCCGCCGACGACCGTGTAGGCCCTCGACTCGGCGAGCGCATCGGCGACCGCGCGGGTGCCGGCGGCGAAGCCGTCGAACTCGAAGACGCCCATCGGGCCATTCCAGAAGACGGTCTTCGCGCGCGCGATGCGCTCGGCGTAGGCGCGCGCGGTGCGCTTGCCGATGTCGAGGCCCATCAGGCCGGCGGGGATGTCGACCGCGGCGACGTCGGTGCGCTTCTCGTCGGCGTCGAAGCGGGGCGCGCAGCCGTGGTCCTCGGGCAACAAGAGCTCGACCTTGCGCTTCTCGGCGCGGTCGAGGAGCCGGCGCGCGGTCTCGAGGTGGTCCTGCTCGACGCGGCTGTCGCCGGTCGCGTGGCCCTGCGCGGCGAGGAAGGTGTAGGCCATCGCGCCGCCGATGAGGAGCGTGTCGACGCGATCCATCAGCTTCTCGATGACGCCGATCTTGTCGCTGACCTTGGCCCCGCCGAGCACGGCGACGAAGCCCTGCCGCGGCGCGTCGAGGAGGCGGGCGAGGTGCTCGACCTCCTTGGCCATCAAGAACCCGGCGGCCTTGTCGCGGATGTGCGCCGCGATGCCGGCGGTGCTCGCGTGCGCCCGGTGCGCGGCGCCGAACGCGTCGTCGACGTAGCGCTCGGCGAGGGCGGCGAGCTGGCGCGCGAAGGCGTCGTCGTTCTTCTCTTCGCCGGGGTGGAAGCGCAGGTTCTCGAGCATCATGATCTGGCCGTCGCGCAGGTCGCGCGCGAGGCGGGTCGCGGCGTCGCCGACCGGCGCGTCGCTGAGCGGGATGTCGCGGTCGAGCAGCTCGGCGAGGCGCTCGCCGGCGGGCGCGAGCGAGTCCTCGGGGCTGTGCTTGCCCTTGGGGCGGCCGAGGTGGCTGGCGAGGATGACGCGCGCGCCGCGCTCGAGCGCGTGCTCGATGGTGGGCAGCGCGGCGCGGATCCGGCTGTCGTCGGCGACCTTGCCGTCTTCGAGCGGGACGTTGAAGTCGACCCGGATGAAGGTGCGCAGCCCCTCGATGGGGAGCGCGTCGATCAGCGTCATCTTGTAGCGGCTCATGAAGAAACGTCTCTCAGCGCCCGAGCCCGAGCATCATCTTGCTCAGGTCGACCATGCGCGAGGAGAAGCCCCACTCGTTGTCGTACCACGACAGCACCTTGACCATGCGGCCGCCGATGACGGTGGTGTTCTCGGCGTCGACGACCGAGCTGTACGACGAGCCGATGTAGTCGCCGCTGACGAGCGGGGCGCGCTCGAAGCCGAGGATGCCCCGGAGCGCGCCGTCGGCGGCCTCCTCAAGCGCGGCGTTGACCGCGTCGGTGCTCGTCTCTTCGCGCACGGTCAGGACCACGTCGACGAGCGAGACGTCGGGGGTGGGGACGCGCACCGCGATGCCGTCGAGCTTGCCCTTGAGGTGCGGCAGCACGAGCCCGATCGCCTTGGCGGCGCCGGTGCTCGTCGGGATCATCGACATCGCCGCCGCCCGCGCGCGGCGGAGGTCCTTGTGCGGCAGGTCGAGGAGCTGCTGGTCGTTGGTGTAGCTGTGGATGGTGGTCATCACGCCGTGCTCGACGCCGAACGCGTCGTCGATGACCTTGACCACCGGGGCGAGGCAGTTGGTGGTGCACGAGCCGTTGGAGACGACGGTGTGCTCGTCGCGGAGCTCGCCGTCGTTGACGCCGACGACGATCGTCTGGTCGACGCTGCCCTTGGCGGGCGCCGAGATCAGCACCTTCTTCGCGCCGGCGGCGAGGTGGCCGGCGGCCTTCTCCTTGCTCAGGAAGACGCCGGTGCATTCGAGGACGAGCTCGACGCCGACGTCGCCCCAGGCGAGCTTCGCCGGGTCGCGCTCGGCGGTGATGCGGACGCGGCGGCCGTCGACGACGAGGTCGCCGCCCTCGACGCGGACGTCGGGGCCGAAGGTGCGATGGACGGAGTCGTACTTGAGGAGGTGGGCGAGGGTCGCGGGGTCGGTCAGGTCGTTGATCGCCACGACCTCGACGTCGGGATCGCTCTGGAGGATGCGAAAGACGACGCGGCCGATGCGACCGAAACCGTTGATGCCGATCTTGCGTGCCATGGCTCGACTCCCGACTGGCGGTGCTGGGACGTCTCCCAGGGGTGAGAGGCGCGCAAAGCTAGCGGCTCCAGACCGTCGAGTCAAGGCGCCCGCCGCCACGCTGGCGCCCGTCCGCCGGCGGCTCTATGGTGGGCCGCTCGCCCCGACCGCCTGGGAGATCGCATGACGCTCGCTCGCCCGCCCGTCCACCTCGATCGCTTCCGCGAGACCTTCCACCGCGACCGCAAGGCGCTGGTGCGCAGCCATGGGCCCGACGCCTTCGATCAAGCGCAGGTGCTGTATGTCTGCCGGCGCACCGGGCGGCACGTCGTCATCCGCGATGCCTTCTACGGGCCGGCGCCGGCCGGTCCGGTCGATGCCTTCATCGAGCGCCTCGCTCGCGGCTGGTGGGCGGGGCGGCGGACCTTCACCGGCGACGAGGTCGACGACCTCGAGCTGCGCCCGGTCGCGGGGCTCTACGCGCGCTATCTGGCCGAGGTGGGCTTCGACTACAGCGTCGAGTTCGCCGCCGACTTCGACGATCCGGGGCCGGGCGCGGCGGTGCACGCGTGGCGCATGGACGGGCGGGGCAAGGTGGTCAAGCTCGCGCTCCCCGACGACGAGGGCATGTTCCGCGACCAGACGGGGACCTTCTTCGATCCGCGCGCCGGCTGGCGCTGGCTCGCCGAGCGCCACGAGGCGACCGGGCGGCTGGCGGTGGCGGAGGTGCAGGGCGGCTATGTGATCGGGGTGCGGCAGGGCGTGCCGGGCGACCCCGATCCGGCCGGGCGGGAGGACGAGGCGCTCGCCGACGCGCTCGCCGAGTGGGGCGCGGGGCGCTTCGACACGATCGAGTTCCTCGGCAGCGCCGAGGCGTCGCGGTATCCCTTCGTCGGCGAGCGGTACCCGGAGTGGCTCGGGCCGTCGAGCGCGGCGGTCGCGGCGGGGCGGCTCGACCTGTTCGTGCTGGCCGACGCGTCCGAGTTCCTCGCCGCGATCGAGGACCAGTGCAAGCACCACGGGGTCGCGGTGGAGTGGGTCGACCCCGAGGACGACATCAAGGTGGCGCTGCACCTCGGGCCGCTGCGGGTGGAGATGGCGTTCGCCTACCCCTACCTGCGCACGCTGCACACCGGGCGCAGCTTCGTGGAGGGCGCGCGCGCGTTCTTCCGGCCGATGGTCGAGGCGCTGGAAGAGGCGCACGACTGGTGGCTGCTCGCGCAGAAGTCGATCGAGGGCTACGACCTGCGCATCGACGGCGGGGTGGTGCTCGTCGTGAGCGAGCCGGGGAGCGACGTGCCGGTGGGGCGATGGCCGCTGCTCGACCTCGTCGGCCGTGGCGACGCGCATGGTGAGGCGCGCACCGCGGCGCTGCTGGAGCTGCTCGGCTACGACCGCGAGACCCGCCGCTTCGTCGAGCGCCCCGACGACCTCGAACACTGCCCGCTCTGTGGCGCCGACGCGCGGGTGGGCAAGGTGATCCGGCCGCAGGCGCTGCTCGGCGTCGACAAGCGCACCCTCGCTGGCGTCGAGATCGGCAGCCACATCGTCTACTACACCCTGGAGTGCCCGCGGCACGTCACCCCGATCGAGCCGGCGCCGGGGCGGGGGCTGCCGGAGCTGGAGGCGGCCTACCGGCGGGGGCTCGCGCAGGCGCGGACCGAGCTGCTGGTCGCCGAGGCGCTCGAAGACGCGGGCGGGGCGCTGTTGCTGGTGGGGCACGACGCGGGCTCGTTGATGCTGGAGCCGGCGCGGATCCGGGCGGCGCTGGAGGCGCTGGGGCTGCCGAGCACGGGGGAGCATCACGCCTACGCCTTCTTCGCCGACGCGCTGGTGCTCGGCGACAAGCGGATCGAGCCGGAGTCGCTGCGTCGGGCGCGGCTCGCGGCGCTCGAGGCGGTGCAGCCGCGGTTCCCCAACCGGACGTGGCCGCTCGACGCGGCGCGGCCGGTGAAGCTCGACGTGCCGCCGGCGGGGCGGGTGGAGCCGCCGCGATGAGCGGCGCGCGGCGCGGCGCGGTGACGATGCGCGCGGCGAGCCGGCAGCGCCGCGCGCGGAGTGGAGGCGGGCGATGAGAGGGGCCGGCCGGTGCGTGGGATCGCTGGCGCTGGCGTTCGCGCTCGCCGCGCCGGCGGGCGCCGCGCCGCGCACGCTCGGCGACGCGCTGCGTGCGATCGGGGCGTTTGACGCGCCCGTGGCATCGGTCGAGCCGGGCGCGCCGACGGCTCCGATCGATCCGGCCGCTCCGGCTTCTCCGGCCGCTCCGGCCGCTCCGCTCGAGCCGGCCGCGCTCGCCGATCCGACGCGCTTCGACCCGGCGGTCGCGAGCGATCCGCGCCTCGCGCCGCCGCCGCCGGCGGAGACGGTGTGGCCGCGGGTGGTGATCGTCACCGGGATCGCGCTGGTGGTCGCCGGCATCACCGGCATGGTCGCGAGCCCGGGCTGCGCGACGCGGGACGGCGCCGATCGCTGCCTCGACGCGCAGGGCAGCGACCCGGTCTGGCCGGCGCTGGTGGTGATCGGGCTCGGCGCGACGGTGACGGGCAACTACTGGGATCGCTGGACGCGCCTCGATGTGCCACCTGCACAACCTGTCACACCCTGACACGAGTCGAACCGTGCCAGATTGCACCCGAGAGAGACTCGAATAGCGCACACGCGCCTGTCACCGCGTCGGGAGGCGGTATTCCCGGGCTGGCACGATTCGCGCAAAACCCGTCAGCGTCCCCCAAACAGAGAAGCCGAAGCCCCGAGGAGGCCTCCATGACCCCCGACCACATCGAAGCGCTCCTGGTCGAAGAGATCGTGGCCACCTGCCCGGAGATGGTCGCCGACGAGATCTCGGTCGACGCCTCGTTGACCGGGCACCTCGGCCTCGACTCCCTCAGCCTCTCGTCGCTGTTCAGCACCGTGCGCGCCCGCTTCGGTCACATCGAGCTGGCCCCCTGGTTCATCTCGTCGTCGAACGCCGGCTGCGACACCGTGGGCAGCCTCGCCCGCTTCATCGCCGAGCGCAGCCCCCTCGCCGCCGCGGCCTGATCGGGCCGCCGCCCGTCGCCGCTCGCCTCGCCCGAGGCGCCCCCCTCTCGCCAATATCGAGCACCGGAGACCGACGACGCGCCCCGCGAGGGTCGGTGATCACGAGGCGCGCGACGGTCGCCGAGCCCGGCTGCTGCCGCCCAAAGATCATTTACCTGCATATGGGCGACGGTTAGGCTTACTCTCGCTGGGCCTGGAGGAGTGAGGACATGCCTGCGCGGATCCTGACGATCGAGACGACCACCCCGCCTGTTGCCTATTCCCAGCGAGAGCTGTGGGAGACGGTCTTCTCCAAGTGGTACGCCGACATCCCCGACGCCGAGTCGCTGTTCATGAACACCACCGTCGAGCGCCGCCACCTCGCGCGCGATCCGGTGGAGATCGCGGCGCGGATGCCGTCGACGGCCGAGCGGATCGACATCTGGGCCGAGTCGACGATGGAGATGAACCGGCAGCTGCTGCACCGGGTGTTCGCGACGATCGACAAGGAGCGGATCGGCTCCTTCGTGATGGCGACGTGCACCGGGTACGTGGGGCCGACCCCCGAGCTGCAGCTCGCCGGGGAGTTCGGGCTGTCGCCGGGGCTGCGGCGCACCTTCATCGGTCACATGGGGTGCTACGCCGGCTTCAACGTGATCAAGACCTCGCTCGACAGCCTCGCGGCGCGGCCCGACGAGCTGGTGCTCGCCAACGCGACCGAGGTCTGCTCGGTGCACATGCGCCCCGAGGCGACGCGCGAGCAGGTCGTCACCCACGCGCTCTTCGGTGATGCCTCGGCGACGTTGGTGCTCGGCGCGGTCGACGAGCCGGGCGACGGGCCGGTGATCCTGCGGACCCGCACCGAGACGGTCTACGAGACCAACGAGATGATGACCTGGACGGTGACCGACACCGGGTTTCGCATGACCCTGTCGCCGTACGTGCCGTTCATCCTCGGGGAGAAGGTCGGGCCGCTCGTCGACAAGCTCTGCGCCGAAGAAGGCATCACCCGGCACGACGTGCGCTGGTGGGGGATCCACCCCGGCGGGCCCAAGATCGTCGACTTCATCGGCGCCGAGATGAAGCTGAGCGACGCGCAGCTCCGCGCGAGCCGCAAGGTGCTCGCCAACGTCGGCAACTGCTCGTCGGCGACGATCCTCCTGGTGCTCGACGACATCATCAAGACCGACCGGCCCGATCCGGGCGACTACGGCGTGTTGATGGGCTTCGGCCCGGGGCTGACGATGGAGAGCCTTTTGGTCCGGTTCTGAGGTCGGCGCCGTGTCGATCGTTTGCCGGTCCGAGCGATGGGGAGGATGGCTGTGAAGGTTTCCGCCGCGGACGAGGTGTGCCTGCAACCGGGGCTCGGCGTGCATCCGGGCCGTCGGGATCTGCCGAAGGACCCGCCGCGGGCGCGGCACTCCTTCTCGTCGTTCGGCGAGGCGCTCGCGACCCGGGGGCGCGAGCAGAAGGACGACATCGCGTTCTGGTTCGCCTCGCCCGATGTGCGCACCCGCTCGGTGACCTACGGCGAGATGCTCGAGCTCGCCGAGCAGTTCGCCGCGACCTTCGTCGACGCCGGCTGTAAGCGGGGCGATCGGGTCATCATCAGCATGGACACCAACCAGCGCACGGTCGCGGCCTTCTATGGCTGCGGGCTGGCGGGGCTGGTGCCGGTGATGCTGTCGCTGCCGCTCGGCGCGGCCAACGTGCCGATCTGGAGCCGCAAGCTCGGCGACGCGATCGACACGGTGGGCGCGCGCGCGGTGCTCGTCGACAGCATGGTGGCGCTCGCGGCGCGGGAGCCGGTGACGAGCCGGGAGGGGTGCCGGCTGCTGACGCCGCACAAGCTCTCCGACGCGCGGCCGTTCGACCCGATCAAGCCCGACGCCAACGAGCTGGCGTACATCCAGTTCACCTCGGGCACGACGTCGCGGCAGAAGGCGGTGCAGATCACGCACGGCGGGCTGTTGACCAACGTCACCGACATCACCGACGGGCTGGTGCTCAACACCAACGACATCACCGTGTTCTGGCTGCCGCTGTTCCACGACATGGGGCTGGTGTCGAGCGTGCACCTGCCGATGCTGCACGGCATCCCGTCGGTGCTGTTGCCGCCGATGGCGTTCGTCTTCACCCCGCGGGCGTGGCTGTGGGCGGTGCACTACTTCCGCGGCACGCAGAGCGCGGCGCCGAACTTCGCCTATCACATCTGCGCCCATCGGCTGGCCGACGCCGACATCGAGGGGCTCGACCTGAGCTCGTGGCGGCGCACGCAGAACGGGTCGGAGTTCATCCACGCCGACACGGTCGAGGCGTTCCAGGCGCGGTTCGGGCCGCTCGGGTTCAACCCCGCGACGATGTCGCCGGTGTACGGCATGGCCGAGTGCGTGCTCGCCGCGACCTTCCCCGCGCCGGGGGAGGGGCCGGTGATCGACGAGATCGACATCGACCGGCTCGCGGCCGAAGGGGTCGCGGCGCCGCCGGGGCCCACGACGGAGCGGGCGCGGCGGGTGGTGGCGGTGGGGCGGCCGTTCGAGGGGCACACGCTGCGGATCGTCGACGAAGAGGGCAAGGCGCTGCCGGAGCGGCGGCAGGGTGAGATCCAGCTCCGGGGGCCGTCGGTGACGCCGGGGTACTTCGGTGATCCGGAGGCGACGGCCGAGCTGCTCGATGGGGAGTGGCTGCGCACCGGCGACCTCGGTTACGTCGCCGACGGGCGGCTTTATGTCTATGGGCGCAGCAAGGACCTCATCATCAAGGCCGGGCGCAACTATCAGCCGGACGGCATCGAGCGGGCGGCCGCCGAGGTCGAGGGCGTGCGCGCGGGGTGCGTGGCGGCGTTCGGGGTGTTCAACGAGGACGGCGGCACCGAAGACCTGGTGGTCGTCTTCGAGACGCGCCGCGAGGCGGTCGACGAGGTGGCGCAGATGGTCCGGCAGGTCAGCGCCGCCATCAAGCGCGAGGTCGGGCTCGCCCCCAACCGCATCGTCGCCGTCAAGGCGCAGTCCCTGCCCAAGACCACGAGCGGCAAGCTGCGCCGCAACGAGGTCCGCACCCGCCTGCTGGCCGACAAGCTCGCGGTGCTCGCGCCGACGAGCTGAAGCGCGCCCTCGAACCGACGGGCGGGGTTGCGTCGGCGCGTCCGTCGAGGCGATAAACCCCCTTCGAGGACGCGGTCGCGGCGCCTCTGGCGCCTCGTCGGCGCGCACGCGATCGCGGACGGAGCGGGGATGATCAACCGGATTCTCACACTCGAGCGACGCACCCGGAGCCAGCCGCACGACCCCAATGCGTGGTGTGATCTCGCCGAGGCGCGGCTCTCGGAGGGGCACCGGGTCGAGGCGCTCGCCGCGGCCGAGGCGGCGGCACAGAGCCGCGTCGAGACGGCCGATCAGCTCATCCGCATCGGCGACCTCTTCCGCGCGCTCGACCTCGGCGAGCACGCCCGCCAGATGTACATCGAGGCCTGCGAGCGCGACCGCAGCTCGGCGCTCGCCCACCTCCGCCTCGGGGAGAGCCTGCTCGCCGAGGGCAACGCCGACGACGCCGCCAACCTCTTCGCGACCGCGGTGTGGCTCGCGCCGGATGATCCGGCGGTGCGGATCGCCGAGGCGCGGGCGTTGATCGCGCTCGAGAGCCACGAAGAGGCGCGCGAGCAGCTCATGACGGTCGTCGAGGACCACCCGGAGCAGGTCGAGGCGTGGGGGTTGCTCGCTGATCTGCACCTGTCGCGGGGTGAGTCGGCGCAGGCGTTCGCGGCGCTGCGCAAGGGCTCGGCGGCGGCGCCGGGCGATCGGGACATCGGCTTCCGGCTCGGGCACCTGCTCTTCGACGCGGGCTTCACCCGGGACGCGATCACGACCCTCGGCGCGGTGGCGAGCCATCACCCCGACGCCGAGGTGCTCGACCTGCTCGCCGAGGCGCACATCCGGGCGGGGGATCGGACGGCGGCGATCGCGACGCTGCGGCAGCGGCGGCTCAAGGCGCGCAGCCCGCTGACGGCAGCGCGGCTCGGGGAGCTCTTGCGCGAGGACGAGCAGTACGAGGAGGCGATCCCGCTGTTGACCGAGGCGCTGCCGGCGGCGACGGACGCGGCGGTGTACGTGCAGCTCGGGCAGGCGCTGCTCGCGACGGGGCGGGCGGAGCGGGCGGTCGACGTGGCCGAGGACGGGGTCGCGCGCTTCGGCGACGACCGCGGGCTCAATCGGCTGCTGACCAAGGCGCGGGCGGCGGTGGACGAGGCGGACGACGCCGACCTCGACCGCTCGCTCGACGTGCCGCTCGTGCGCACCGAGTCGGCGTTCGCGGGCAACATCAAGCAGTTCAAGGTCGTCGACCTGCTCGAGTTCCTCCGGCTCAACCAGCGCACCGGCACGCTGCGGCTGATCTGGGAGGGGCGGATGGGCGAGGTGGCGCTCTACAAGGGCAAGCTCGCCGGCGCCTCGACCTCGGACTCGACGCGGGTCGGCGACGCGCTCGTGCGGGCGGGGCACCTGACGGCGGCCGACGTCGAGGACGCGATCCGGCTCCAGCGGGAGCGCGCGCGGCCGGCGCCGCTCGGGCAGGTGCTCATCGAGAGCGGGATGCTCGACGAGGAGACGCTGCGGCCGGTGCTCGACGAGCAGATCGTGCAGTCGATCGGCGAGATCCTGCGCTGGACGGAGGGGCACTTCGCGTTCGAGGCCGACGACGACGCGCCCGAGGCGCCGGTGATCCTGTTCGACACGGCGATGATGATGCTCGACGCGCTGCGGATCGCCGACGAGGAGGCGTGGGGCGAGCGGTAGCGCCGGGGCGGGACGCTACTTGAGGACGGGTACCCGGGGCGCGGTCGAGGGGGGCGCGGCGGTGTCGCCGCCGAGGGTCTGCACCCGGGTCTTGCCACCGGCGGGCTTGCTGGTGATGTCGTCGCCGAGCACGACGGGGCCCTTCTTCTCGTCCTTGGGCGGAGCGGGCTGCTCGACGACGGTGACGACCGGCGGCGGCGGGGGCGGCTCGACGACCGGCTCGGGATCGGGCGCGGGCTCGGGCTCTTGCGCCTCGACGGTCGCGGCGGCGGTGGTGCGGCCGCGGCGACGGCGGGGCGGCGGGCGTGAGGTGGCTTCGAGCTCGACGGTGCGGCTCCACCCGCCGCGGCGGGCCTCGGCGCGGTCGAGGGTGACGGTCGCGGGCGCGTGGCCGTCGAGGGTCAGCGAGAGGGTCAGGACGCCGTCGGGCAGCAGCCCGCGCCACGGGGTCGTGCCGAGCGGGGTGCCGTCTTCGAGGCGCACCTCGGCGCCGGGCGGCGTGCTCGCGAGCGTGTTGAGCTTCTGCGGCGGCGCGGCGTCGGCGGCGGCGCGGCGTCACGCGGTGGGGCGCGGCGTCGGCGACCTGCGCGTCGGGCGCCGCGACCGGGGCCGGCGCGGCGTCGGCGATCGCGACCAGCGTCGCCGCGTCGGCCGCCTCGGGGAGCGGCGCGACCGGGGCCGGGCGCAGGTAGATCCAGCCGAGCACCCCGCCGAGCACGAGGAGCGCGAAGACGAGCGGCCAGGCGCGCGCCATCGTCGAGGGCGGCGGCGCCGGCTCGACCGGCGGGAGCGGCTGCCACGGCGGCGGGCTCGTCGGCCCGGCGAGCGGCGGCGGCGGCAGCACCGGCTCGTCGTCGTCGTCGACCGGCGGCGGCGCGGTCGGGAGGTTCTGGAACGAGTCCTCCATCGCCTCGAGGAAGCCCTCGTCGTCGGCCGCGGGCGCCACCGGCGCCTGCACGAGCGCCTCGACGGCGAGCCGCGCCTCGGCGGCCGAGGCGTAGCGCTCGGCCGGGCGCTTGGCGAGGAGGCGGTCGACGACGGTCTGGAACGGCGCGGGGTCGTCGAGCTCGACGTGCTCGGCGAGGCGCGGTGGCTTGCGCGAGAGGTGGCCGCGCTTGAGATCGGCGCGGCGGCCGACGAACGGCGGGCGGCCGGTGAGCAGTTCGAAGAAGAGCGCGCCGCTCGCGTAGAGGTCGGCCGCCGCGTCGCCGCGGCCGGTGACGAGCTGCTCGGGCGCGGTGTAGGGCAGCGAGTCGGGGATCGGCTCGTCGCCGCCGCCGCCGATGCCGAGCGCGGTCGGCGGGTCGGGCGGGAGCGGGCGGCCGAGGCCGACGTCGAGCAGGGTCACCCGCGGCGCGGCGCCGTCGAGCGGGCCGAGGAAGACGTTGGCCGGCTTGAGGTCGAGGTGGGCGACGTCGGCGGCGTGGGCGTGGTGCAGCGCGTCGAGCATGCGGCCGGTGATCGCGACCGCCTCGGCGGGGGTGAAGCGCCGACCGGCGGCGAAGGCGGCGGCGAGCGGCTCGCCTTCGAGGAGCTCCATCACGATGAAGACGTCGCCGCCCGGCGTCAGCCCGTGCGAGGCGATGGCGACGAGCCCCGGGTGGCGCAGCGCCGCCGCCGACCGCGCCGCCGCCTGCAACGCCGCGCGCTCCTCGTCGTCGTCGACCGGCTGCACCTTGACCGCGACCCGGGTGTCGCTCCCCGCCCGGCTCGCCTCCCACACCGTCGCCCGGTCGCGGCCGACCCCGATCAACGCCTCGAGCACGCACCCGCCGACCGTCTGGCCGGTGCGGTCTTCGACGAGCGGCGTGTCATCGTCGGGGCAGTGATCGGTGAGGTGGTCGTACCGTCGGCGGCACTGCGGGCAAAGCCATTCCACGGATGAGGACTCCGGCGTCGACCGGATGAGGTTGCCGGTCGCCCTGCTGTGAGGTATGTAGCGCGCATCTGGTATGTAGCGCGCCCCGCCGGCCCCGGACAACCCGTTCTGGTCTCCCTGCGGCCCGCGCGCTCGCCCGCCGGACGCGGTCGACGCCACTTTTTCGACGTCCCGACGACACGCAATCGCGCGCATCGACGGCGCCGCATGATAGACAGAGAGTTGGCCACCCGGGCGCGCGTGCCCTACGATGGGCCGACTCGACGCGGAGGAGCGAATTGAGCCTGACGTCGACCGTTGCGAAGGGGCTGCTGCTCGGCGCGTTGGCCGTCGGCCCCGCCGCCGCTCAGAACCCGGGCGGCGCCGATGCCGGCGCCGAGGACCCCATCGAGCAGCTCGCCGACCGCGGGCTGCGTCTCTTCCAGGCCGGTGACTTCAAGGGCGCGGTCAAGGCCTACCGCGAGGCCTACCAGTTCGAGCCGGTGGGCGCGCTGCTCTACAACATCGCGTTCATCTACGACAAGAAGCTCGACGACCCGCTGCTCGCGCTCGATTACTACCGCCGGTTCGTCAACGCGCCCGACGCCGACCGCGACACCCGCCTCGCCGCCTACGAGCGCATCGTCGAGCTGACCGAAGAGCAGCTCAAGAAGGAGCGCGAGCAGCCCAAGGCGCCGCCGCAGCAGCCCGAGCAGCCGCCGCCCAAGCCCGTCGAGAGCAACCAGCGCCTCATCGGCTGGATCGTCGCCGGCTCCGGCGCGGGCGTCGCCATCCTCGGCGGCGTCTTCGGCCTGCTCGCGAGCCAGACCCAGGCCGACTTCGATGACGCCGTCGACGTCGGCGAGCGCAAGGATCTGCGCGAGACCGGCGAGACGCAGGCGCTCATCGCCGACATCGGCATGGGCGTCGGCGCCGCCGCGTTGATCACCGGGCTCGTGCTCGTCTTCACCGCCGAGGACGCGCCGGCCGCCACGGCGACCGGGCTGCGCGTCGGGCCGAGCGCGGATGGCTTCGGCCTCTCGATCGGCGGCTCGTTCTGATCCACCCCGCCCCGCGCCGGGCCCGCCCCGATGTCTGACGGCGAGTACCGGAGCCGCACCGCGCGCCGCAAGAGCGAGCGCGACCGCCTCGACGACCGGCAGACGCTGCTCGACGCGCTCGCCGCGCTCCCCGAAGAAGAGCGCGACGCGCTGCCCGCCGAGGGCGAGCTCAAGCTCGGGATCGACCAGCTCGCTGGCATGAAGGCCGACAGCGCCCGCCGCCGGCTGATCCGCCACCTCGCCCGCCGCACCCCCGACGACGCCTGGCCGCCGCTCGAGGCGGTGCTCAACCGCAGCAAGGCGACGACCGCCGAGGGCGCCGCGGTCGAGCGCGAGGCCGAGGCGTGGCGGACGCGGTTGATCGCCGAGGGCGACGCGGCGGTCGACGCGCTCGTCGTGGTGTTCCCCGACGCCGATCGCGGCCGGCTGCGCCAGCTCGTGCGCAACGCGAGCCGCCCCGACAGCCCGGCGACCCGGCGGGGGCGGCGGCTGTTGTTCCGGGCGGTGCGGGCGCTGTTGATCGGGGCGCCGGTCGAGGTCGAGGGCGACGACGAGGACGACGCGGACGATTCGGCCTGACCGGGCGCTGAAGAGGGCCGCGGCGGTTCACGGGCAGGGTTCGCGCACAGACAAACGCGGGAACGACGGTCGGTCGAGCGCGCGACGCCGCCATCGGGCCGGCCGGCGGCCGGAGCTCGGCCGCCCGTCAGTCGTCGCGCTCCCGCCAGCGGGCGAGCTTCGCTTGCAATGCCTGACGGCTGATCCCGAGCGCCTCGGCGGCGCGGGTGCGGTTGCCGCCATGCTCGGCGAGGCAGCGGCGGATGAAGCGCTCCTCGAGGATCGCCATCACGTCCTTGAGCTCGCCGCTCGGCAGCGCGCCGAGGCTGTCGTCGCTGGACTGGCTGGTCTCCCGCGGCTGGCTGCGCTCGCCGGCGACGTGCGCCGAGAGCTCCTCGCGCCCGATCAACCCGCCGGGTGAGGCGAGGATCACCGCCCGCTCGATCTCGTGCTCGAGCTGCCGCACGTTGCCCGGCCACGCGTAGCGGACGAGCGCCCGCATCGCCTCGTCGGTGAAGCCGTTGACCCAGGCGTCGTGCCGGGCGCAGGCGCTCTCGCGGAACTTCTCGGCGAGGAGCTCGACGTCGCCTTCGCGCTCGCGCAGCGGCGGCAGCTCGACGGGGAAGACGGCGAGCCGGTAGTAGAGGTCCTCGCGGAAGCGCCCGGCGTCGACCTCGGCGCGCAGGTCGCGGTTGGTCGCGGCGATGATGCGCACGTCGACCTTGATCGGCGCCCGCGCGCCGACCGGCTGCACCTCGCGCTCCTGCAACACCCGCAACAGCCGCACCTGCACCGCGGGCGTGACCTCGCCGATCTCGTCGAGGAAGACGGTGCCCCCGTCGGCGGCTTCGAAGAGCCCCTTGCGGTCGCGATCGGCGCCGGTGAAGGCGCCCTTGCGGTGGCCGAAGAGCTCGCTGTTGAGCAGCTCCTCGGGCAGCGCGCCGCAGTTGATCGGGGCGAAGACCTGCTCGGCGCGGCGGCTGTGGGCGTGGATGTAGCGGGCGGCGAGCTCCTTGCCGGTGCCGGTCTCGCCGAGCACGAGCACCGTGGTCTGGGTGCGGCCGACGCGCTCGAGCTGGCGCAGCGCGCGGTTGAGCGCGGGGCTGCGGCCGACGATCGGGCGGGGCATGGCGGCGGCGTTGCGGAGCGCGTCGTTCTCGGCGCGGAGCGCGTCGGTGGCGCGGCTGAGGGTGCGGAAGCGGCGGGCGGAGACGAGCGCGGCGGCGAGGTGGGTGGCGGCGATGGTGAGCCAGGCGAGGTCTTCGCCGCCGAACGGGCGGCTCCGGCTGTCGACGTGCAGCACGCCGATGGCTTCTTCGCCGGCGAGGAGCGGGACGAGCACCGAGCCCGCGAGCCCGGCGACGCTCTCGGGGCCGGTCTCGGCGCCGGGGATGTAGGCGACGACCTCGCGGCTCTCGACGGCGCGCTGGAGGAGCGTGCTCGACGGGACCGCCTCGGCCTCGCCGCGGCCGCGGGTGCGGGCGCACTCGGCGACCCACTGCTCCTGCGGGTCGCGCATCATCACCGTCACCGCGCAGGCGTGGGGGAAGCGCTCGAAGATCGCGTCGGCGATGCGCTCCATCACCCGGTCGGGGTCGGTCTGGCCGCTCAGGTCGCGCAGCAGCACGAAGAGCGCGCGCAGGGTCTCGGGGCGGGCCTCCTGTTCGAGCGCGGGCACGTCGGCGACCGAGCGGCGGGCGATGACCGTGCCGCCGGCCCAGGCGTCGCCGCCGGTCGCGGGCGCGTCGAGGATGCGCACCACCACCGGCGAGACGAGGTCGCCGAGCAGGAGCCGGTCACCGGCGCGCACCGCGCGCGGCTCGTGGGGTGCCGCGACCGTCTGCTCGCCGGCGCGCTCGACGAGCGATCCGTTGCGGCTGCCGAGGTCTTCGTAGGCGTAGCCCTCGCCGCGGCGGACGAGGCGGCCGTGGCGCGAGGAGACGCGGGCGTCCTGCACCACCACGTCGTTGCCCGGCACCCGGCCGAGGGTGATGACCGCGCCGCCGAGGGTGCGGGGGCGGTCGTCGGTTCCGTCTTCGACGAGCAGGGTCAGCGGCAAGGGGCCTCCAGGGGTGACGGTGCCTCAGTCGCCGTAGCGGAGGCCGGCCATGAGCGGGAGTATATACGACGCGGCGGCGCGGTCACCGGTGGTGGTGGTCAACAACAGCGGCGCGACGCGGACGCCGACGCCGAGGCCGCGCCCGATCGGCCAGCTCAGGTCGACCGGGAGCGCGGCGGCGAAGGCCGCGTAGGCGTCGTCGCCGAGCGCGCCCTCGACCTCGACGTGGGCGACGCCGAGCGCGACCCCCGCCGAGAGCCGGAGCGGCCCGAGCGCGAAGCGCCGCGCGGCGCCGATCGTGCCGTGCCACAGCGTCAGGCCGTCGAGCGTCGTCAGCAGCGGCGCGTGATCGGTGTAGGCCACCGTCGCTTCGAAGAGCCAGTCCCGCCCCACGATCACGCCGCCGCCGAGCTCGACGCCGAGCCCCTCGGTCCACTGCGTCGCGTCGTTGCCCCACAGCACGAGCCGCGTCGCGTCGACCCGCACGAACGGCGCCGGCGGCGGCGGTGGCTTGGGGCGCTCCTCTTCGAACATGCGCGCGAGCGGCGGCGGCACCGGCCCCGGGTCGTGGCTCGGGTCGAGCGCGAGCAGCGCCTGCACCGCTCGGCGGGCCCGGATCGTGTCGCGCCAGGCGAGCGCGAGCAGCGCCTCGTAGGTGTGCGCCTCGACCCGCCGCGCGCGGGGCAGCTCGCCGCCGAGCGCCTCGGCGAGCCGGGCGTCGGCGCAGGCGTAGTCGAGCTCGGCGTAACACGCGATCGCCGCGTCGAGCGCGACCTCGGCCGGCGCGGCAGAAGCGAGCAGAGCGGGCGCGAGCAGGGCGAGGGCGAGCATCAGAAGACGTAGAACTCGCCGCCGACCGCGAAGGTGCCGTAGTCGTTGCGCACGGTGAACGCGAGCTCGCGCAGCCCCTCGGTCGCGCCGCGGAACAAGGCCAGCTCGAAGCGCAGCTCGAAGTTGGTGACGAAGACCACGTCGCCGAGCCCGAGCCCGTCGCCGAGCGCGTAGTCGACGAGCACGCACGCCCGCTCGCTGCTGCACGGCGCCGCGTCTTCGAGCCCGTCGAAGCGCAGCGTCACCGTGATCTCCTCGCCGACGCCCGAGATGTACTGCGGCTCGAAGGTGATGGTCTGCTCGCTCGGATCGCTCAGGCTGAGCGCGGTGCTCTCGCAGGCGGGCGCGAGCAGGGCGAGCAGGGCGAGGGCGGAGCGGCGCATCGGCGGGAGCATACCTCCGATCCGGCCGGCGCGGCGACCTCGGCGGGGCCCGATCACAACGGGTCACCGCGCTTCCCACCGGGCGGGGTTCGGCGGATGATCCGGGCCGTCGTCGAGGAGGAGGCGCCGTGACCGCACCCGTGATCCGCCGCGCGACCCGGGAGGACCTCGCCGGGCTCGTGACGCTGCTCGAAGCGATCGTCGGCGCCGGCGCGTCGGTGGGCTTCCTGGCCGCGCCGGGCCGGGCGCGGGCGACGGTCTTCTGGTCGGGCCTGCTCGCGTCCGCCGAGCGCGGGGAGCGGGTGGTGCTCGTCGCCGAGGCCGACGGCGCGCTCGTGGGCACGGTGCAGCTCGTGCTCGCGCTGCCCGACAACCAGCCGCACCGGGGTGACGTGGCGAAGATGCAGGTGGCGCCGGCGGCGCAGAGGCGCGGGATCGGGCGCGCGCTGCTGGCGGCGATCGAGGACGAGGCGCGGCGGGCGGGGCGCTCGCTGCTGGTGCTCGACACGGCGACGGGGAGCCCGGCGGAGGCGATGTACGCGCGCGCGGGCTGGCAGCGGGTGGGGGTCATCCCGCACTACGCGCTGTGGCCGGACGGCACGAGCTGCGCGTCGACGTTCTTCTACAAGGTGGTCGGCCCGGTGCCCCCGAGCCCGGCGGGCTGATCCGCGGATCAGCGGCCGGCGCGGAACAGGAACGGGTAGCGCACCACGACGACGCCGCCGCCTTGCACCGCGGGGAACTGCCAGGTCTGGATCTGGCGGGCGAGGCAGGCTTCGACGGTCGGATCGGCGAGCGTCGACTCGGCGGCCTTGGCGGCGAGCACCGCGCCGTTGCCGCCGACGACGAAGCGCATCACCACCTTGCCTTCGAGGTCGGGCCGGGACTGCAATTCGCGCTCGTAGCAGTGCCGCACCGCGTCGCGGTGGCGGCGGACGACGCGCGCGATCTCCTCGCGGTCGAGGCCGCCGATGACCTCGGCGGGCTCGCGCATGACGACGACGGGCTTCTGCGTCTCGCGGCCGGGGATCTTGCCGTCGGGGCGGCCATAACCGGGCTCGGTGCCGCGGCCGCGGGTGCGCATCGCGACGCCGACCGAGGGGCCGCCGCCGGCGCCGGGCGCGATCCCGGTGCCGCCCATGCCGGGGCGGAAGACGCCGCCGAGCGCCTCGGCGTGGCCGTCCTGGCCGCCGAACATGTTGCCGAGCGCGGCGTGGGCCTCGGCGCCGAGCGGATCGGCGTCGCCGAAGGCGTCGTCGAGGACGCGGCGCATCTCGTCGGCGGCGGCGCGGGCGGTGGCCTTGCGGGCCTCGACGCTCGGGGCGTCGCCGCCGGTGGGCGCCGGGGTGCGGGGGCGGGGCACGGCGAGCTCGGACGGGCCGTCGCCGCCGCTGTCGCCGGCGGGGGTGTCGGCGACGGGGAGGTCGGCGAAGAGGTCCTCGGGCTTGGACTGCTCGGGGTTGAACCCGAAGTCGGCGCTCAGCCACCGCTCGTCGATCGGGTCGAGCTTGATGGCTTCGGCCACGACCGGGAACGAGAACGCGACCGCGAGCACCGCCGCGTGCAGCGCCGCGGCGAGGGCCATCGCGCGGCGGCCGCCGCGGTCGATCAGCTCGACCCGCGCCGGCGGCGGCGCGGCCTCGACGGGCACGAGCGCGAACAACACGGCGGCGTCGCCGATCGCGACGCGGGCGCGGTGGCCGGGCAGGAGCCGGAGGCCGCCGGGGCGGGTGACGGGGTCGACGCGGCCGTCGATGAGCACCGCGGCGTCGAGGCCGGCGGGCAGGTCGAGGCGGGCGTGGCCGGCGTCGACGGTGGCGAGGGTGTGCGGGCTGTCGGCGGTGAGCGCGGGGTGGGGCAGGGTGAGATCGGCGCCGTCGGGGCCGACGGTGAAACACGCGCCGGGGGCGAGGTGGCGCACGTCGAGCACGGTGCCGTGCCAGGTGACGATGACTTCGAGCGCGAGCGCGGACATGGGGGCCTCCTCGGGCGCACGGCGGCCGCCTTCGCGCCGCGCGGGGAGGGCGCGGGCGGCGGGGCTGCGGTGATGTCTGGATTCGCGCCGTGCGACAGGGCGCGGCGGGGGCTGTTCCCGGGAGGCTCGAATTTTCGTGATTCGGGGGGTGGCGCGCGCGGACGCGAGCGGGGAGGCGGGCGGGGGCGGCTCGAATTTCCGTGGTGAGGTCGCGCGGGCGCGGCGCGCGCCCAGCGCTGGCGGCGCGGCGGGTCAGGCTCGCGCGGCGCGGTGCGGCGCGCCGCCCGGCGCCGGGGGATCAGGGCTTCGGCGCGAGCGGGGCGCGGGCGGCGGTGACGCCGTCGACGCCCACCGAGAGGTCGGCGAGGATCTGGATCGCTTCGAGCGCCTGCGGGCTCAGCTCGTCCTTCTTGGTCTCGTCTTCGGGCGCCTTCGCGGCGCCGGCTTCGCCTTCGCCGTCGCCGGCTTCGTCGTCGTCGCTCTCTTCGAGCAGCTCGGCGATCTTCATCGGCTTGCCCTCGTTGGCCTCGCGCTTCGCGATCTTCTCGCGGATCTCGCCGAACGCCTCCGAAGCGACCACCCGGGCCTTGGAGCGGGCGGCGAGCGCCTGCACGAGCGCGTCGGTGACCGGCTGCCAGCGGCTCGCGGCGTCCTCGCCCTGCACGGCTTCGCCGCGGAACGGCTTGATGGAGCGGGTCGGGAGCGCGTAGGGCTGGCTCTCCTCGCCGATGTCCTTGTGGTCGAAGACCGAGGGCAGGACGATGTCGGCGGGCACGCCGCGGCTCTGGGTCGAGTCGCCGCCGGGGCGGAAGAACATCGCGGTCGTCACCTTGAGCGCGCCGAAGCCTTGCGGGAGGTTGACGATGTTCTGCACCGAGCCTTTGCCGAAGGTCTGGCTGTCGCCGACGATCACCGCGCGGCGGTAGTCCTTGAGCGCGCCGGCGACGATCTCGGAGGCCGACGCGCTGCCCTTCGAGGTGAGCACGACGAGCGGGCCGGACCACTGCACGTCTTCGTCGGTGTCTTCGAGGATCTGCGAGGGCGTCGCCGGGCCGTCGATGCCGACCATCGGGCCTTCGCGCAGGAAGAGGCCGGCGATGTCGACGGCGCCCTGCAAGAGCCCGCCGCCGTTGCGCGAGAGGTCGAGGAGCACGCCGTCGGCCTTCTTGTCGCGGGCCTGCTTGAGGAGCTTGCGCATGTCGCGCACCGCGTCGCGCCCGCCGGCCTCGCGGCCGCCGCCGTAGAACGAGGGCAGGTCGATCACCGCGAAGTTCAGCTTGCGGCCGTCGCGCTCGACCTCTTCCCAGCGGAGCTTGGCGGCCTGCTCCTTCAAGTCGATCTTGTCGCGCACGATCACGAAGTCGTGGCTCTCGGTCTTCTCGCCCTGGCGCAGCACCGTGAGCTTGACCTTGGTGCCCTTCTTGCCGCGGATGAGGCGCACGACGTCGCGCAGCGCCATGTCGATGACGTCGACGGGCTCGCCCTTCTCGCCCTGCGAGACGGCGATGATCTTGTCCTTGGTCTTGAGCCCGCCCTGCCGCTCGGCGGCGCCGCCGGGCACGATCTCCTGGATGGTGGTGTAGCCGTCGCGGCTCTGCAGCACCGCGCCGATGCCCTCGAGCGAGAGGTCCATCGAGATGCGGAAGTCTTCGAGCATGTCGGCGGAGAAGTAGGTGCTGTGCGGGTCGAGCGCGTTGGCGAAGGCGTTGAGGAAGTCGGTGTAGAGGTCGGCGTCGGTCTGCTCGGCGACGCGGCGGGTGACGAGCTCGTAGCGGTGGATGAGGCGCTTCTTGGCTTCGTCGAGGGCGGTGCCGCCGCGCACGTAGTTGGCGAGCTGGAAGTGCAGCAGCCGGGTGCGCAGCGCGGCGCGCTCGGCCTCGGTCTTGGGGCGCGGGCGGTCTTCGGGGTCGACGACGAGCTCGAGGGTGGGGTCGACCTGGAGGCCGGGCACGGAGAGGGTCTGGCGGACGAAGTCCTCCATCTCCTTGTGCCAGGCGAGCTGCTGCGTCTTGAGCCAGTCGAACTGCTCGCAGTTGCCGCGGCGCACGTCGTCGACCATGCGGGCGATGCGCTTCGTGAGCTCGTCGTACTGCGCCTCGGTGAGCAGCGACTTGCTGCCGTCGATGCGCTCGGCGAGGAGCTCGACGACGCGCTTGTCGATCTCGGCGTCGGTGGTGCGGTGGCTGACGTGGTTCTCGAGGTAGCGGTTCATCAGGCTGGGCAGGGTCCAGCAGATGAGCGGGCTGTCGGCGCGGGGGGCCTCGGGGGGCGCCGCGTGGGCCGCGGGGACCGCGAGCAGCAGCGCGAGGAGGCCCGACGCGAGGCGGGGCAGGGTGGTGTTCATCGTGGTCCTGTCTCGGGTGTGGAGTCGAGTCGAGGGCGCATCGGCATGTTTAACATGGGGATGGGTTCGATCTCTGCCCGGTGACGGAGAAACGCCCCGCGCGCGGCTCGCGGCGCCGTTCGCGGGCCTCAGAGCCCGAGGTCGAGCAGGGTGGGGATCGGGCCGACGCGGAGCGCGGCGACCGGGTCGATGCCGCCGGCGGCGAGCGCGGTGGCGAGGACGTGCTCGGGCTTGAGCGCTTCGCCGTTCGGATCGGCCTGCCCGCTCTGGAGGTCGATGGTCTCGGGTCCCATCGCGCGGTCGCTGGTGCGGCCGACGACGCGGCCGCCGCGGATCCCGCCGCCGGCGAGGAGCGCGCAGTTGGCGAGGTGGTGGTCGCGGCCCTGGCGCTCGTTGAGGCGCGGGGTGCGGGCGAACTCCGAGAAGACGACGATGGTGGTCTTGTCGTAGAGCGAGCCGCCGCCGGGCGCTTCGCTGTCGCGCAGGTCGCGGATGAGGCGGGCGAGCGCGTCGAAGCCCATCTGGAGATTGGTGCTGTGCTGGGCGGCCCAGGTGCCGTCGTGGGTGTCGAGGCCGATGGAGAGCGCGACGCTGACGACGCGGCTGAGGCCGGTCTTGAGCGCTTGCGCGGCGAGCGCGGCGCGGCCGTAGGGCGTCTCGAGCTGGCCCTCGCCGAAGCCGTAGTGGCGGCGCACGGCGGCGGTCTCGGCGGCGTTGAACTGAAAGCTGCGGTGGAGCTGGCTGGTGACGACCTGCCGGGCGCGGGCGCGGTTGTCGCGGTAGATGTCGGCGAGCGCGCCGACGCCGGCGCCGCGGTCGGGGTCGCACTGCTCGCCCTGCTGCTGCCAGTAGGCGCCGAGCGCGCCCTTGACGTTGGCCGGGATCGCGGTGGGGATGCCGAGGTTCTCCTGCAGGATGTACTGCAGGTGGTCGACCGAGGCGACGGGGAGCGCGGCGGCGAACGGGGGCTGGTCGGCGTTGTAGTTCTCGACGAGGTGGGCGAGGTGCGGGACGGGGCGGTCCGATCCGACGGCGGCGGTCGCGAGGGTGGCGACCGAGGAGCCGCGGGCGGTGAGCCCCGACGGGCGCTGGCCGGTGATGAAGTAGCGGCGGCCGACCTCGTGGGTGAGCGTCGACATGTCGATGCCGCGCACCACGCTGAAGTGATCGGCGAGCGCGGCGAGCTCGCCGACGCAGGGGCCGAGCGTGAACGGGCCGGCGTCGATCGGGGCGCGGCTGTATTGGGGTGGCAGGAGCCCGTAGCCGGGCTGGATGCCGGTCTCGCGCACGACCGCGTCGGTGAACTCGCGCGGGTCGCGGGGATCGAGCGAGAGCAGGATGTCCCAGCCGCCTTCGAAGTAGGCGAAGACGAAGTAGTGGTCGTTCTCGCCGGCCGCGCGGGCGACCCGCCCGAAGAGGCCGCCGCCCAGGGTCAGCGCACCCGCCGCGAGGCCCGTGCGCCACAGGAAGTCGCGTCGATTGATCGGCATGGTCGGTCTCCGGGCCTCAGTAGAGGACGAACTCGGGGTCGGTCATCATCGCGATGCAGACCGCCAGCCAGCCATCGCGCGCGGCGCGGTCGGCGGGCGCGGTGCTCGACGCGTCGAGGAAGAGGCGGTAGAGCGGGTCGAGGCCCGGATCGGCCGGGTCGGCGATGTGGCGGGCGTAGAACCGGAGCTGCAGGCGGCGCAGGTTCTCGCGCACGAGCGCCTCTTCGGTGCTCGCCCAGTCCTCGTGGGTGACGAGGCTGCGGTCGGCGGCGGGGAGCGCGCGGTCGCGGTCGACCCAGCGCAGGCAGATCCGCTGCGAGGCGTCTTGCAGGAACTTGGCGATGATCAGCGTCGGCTCGAGGTTCTCCTCGGTGATGCGCAGGTAGTCGGGCGCGCCGAGGGTGCCGGAGAGGACCTCGAGCATGTCGACCTCGCCGGCGCCGAAGTCTTCGGTCCAGCGCAGCCCGTCGGTGATGACCGGGATCGAGCGGGCGAGCTGCTCGATGCTCATGCGGCCGGCGGCGCGGTCGAGGCGGGCTTCGGGTTCGGGCTCGGGCTCCATGCCGCCCTGGCCGCCTTCACCGCCCGCTCCGCCGCCGCCCATGTCGACGATGGTCTGGCCGGGCTCGGGGTCGTCGTCACAGCCGGTCGCGACGAGCGCGAGCGCGAGGAGCGCGGGGGTCCAAACGTGCCATCTCATCGGACCATCCTCCGGTAGGCGGGATCGGTCACCATCATGCGGACGAGCGCCTTGAAGTCGTAGCCGCCCTCGGTGAACGCGCGGGTGAAGCGCGGCAGTTCGCGGAGCTGCTCGTCGCGGGTCGGGGGGCGCTTGTAGAGCCGGGTGAAGAGCTTCTCGGTGGTGCAGGCGGCGAGGCGGCCGTCGGCGAGGCTCTCTTCGACGAGGCCGCGCGGGCCGGTCTCGACGCGGGCGACCTCGGCCTCGTCGCGCCACTCGTAGGCCTTGAGCACGCCGGCGAAGGGCGCCTGCTTCTCGTGGCCGATCTCGGAGACGTAGAAGCGCTCGCAGATGAAGTCGCAGGGCGTGTTGTTGCGGGCGCACTCGGCGCAGCGGGCGAGGTAGGTGGGGAACTGCGCGGGGTCGAGGTACATCGAGCCGGCGTCGGCGAAGCGGCCCCACCACGCCGCGGCGGGCTCGAGGCGGGCGTGGCAGTAGTTGCAGCCGCAGCGGTGGCGCAGGTCGGGCTCGGTGCTGCACGGGTCGTCGGCGCTCGGGAGCGGGGTGTCGGGCGCGACGAACGGGTCGCAGAGGAACGCGGCGTGGTAGCGGTTGGCGCGGGCGCGGCCGGTCTGGAAGCGGAGCAGGAAGCTCATGCTCGTCAGGATGCCGCTGTGCCGGTCGTTCGCGCGGGCGACGGCGTGCCAGCTCGTGTCGGTGAACGGGATGTCGGGGAGCGTCGCCATGTCGACGGGCGCGACCTGGATGATCGGGTCGATGCCCATCTTGACGAGGTAGCGGTAGTAGTGGACGAGCGCCCCGTCGACGACCTCGGTCTCGCCGAGGAGCATGTCGGTGTAGGGGCGGCCCTCGACGATCGGGGCCTCGACCATGCGCAGGAGCTGCTCCTGCAGCGAGCGGGTGATGCGGACGACGACGTCGATCCCGGCGCAGTGGCGCAGCTCGGGGCCGCAGCCGCAGCCGCCGCTGGCGAGGCCGTTGGCGGTGGTGCAGTCGGCGCCGGCCTCGGAGAAGGGCGCGATGCGGGCCTCGAGGGCGCAGACCTTGACCTCGGTGCCGGGCGCCCAGTAGGGCTCGACCATCACCCAGCCCTCGCGGCGGGTGCCGTCGGGCATGTCTTCGAAGACGAGGCGGCCCTCGGCGTCCCATTCGGCGGGTTCGTCCTTGCACGGGACGAGGCCGCCGCGCTCGTAGAAGCCGGTGAAGAGGAGGAAGAGCCGGTCGGGGTCGCCGCCGAACTCGTAGAACTGCGCCGGGAGCAGGAGCGCGGTCGCGCCGCTGACGACGTCGAGCGCCTCGGTGCTCGGCCACAAGAGGTCGCTGTGATGCCGGCGCACGAAGGTCGACAGCTCGCTCGACGCGAGCATCTCGTCGACGAGCGCGTCGTCGACCTCGCCGGCCTCAGCGAGCGTCCCGAGCTCGGCCTCGGTGGGGACCCGCCCGAAGAGGTCGAGGGTGAGCTGCCTCAGGTAGCGGAAGCGGTCGACCTCGACCGGCTCGCTGCACGCCGCCTCGTCCTGCGCGAGCGCCGGGGCGATGAGCACCAGCCACGTCGCGCAGGCCGCGATGAGTCGTCGGACCATGGGTGTCTCCGGTTTGGGACTCCGCGTTCTCCAGCGGGGACGAACGCAGGCCGGGTCAGTGTAGCGGAGTCGGGCGGCGAGATCAGGTCGGCTCAGTTCGCGCCGGCGTCGGGGCGCGTGCGCGGCGGATCGATGAGCAGGAAGCGCGGCGAGTCGGCGATCGCGGTGCTCGGCGCGTCGTCGTGGGCGAGGCGGATGATCGCCGAGTCGGGGCAGACGGCGGCGGTGGCGCGGTCGCAGGGGATGAACTCGACGATCGCGAGGCCGCCGACGACGACGGGGCGCCCGGGCACGACGCGGCCGGCTTCGCTGGGGATCGGGGTGAGGAAGAGGCCGCTCTGGCCGTCGTCTTCATAGGGGGTGCGGCTGCCGTCGTCGGCGACGACCGCGGCGGTGAAGTCGATGGCGAGGCGGCTCTCCCCGTCGGCGGGGACGCGGTCGGCGGCGAGGTTGAACTCGACGGCGAGGCGAGGTCGCGTCGAGCCGGCGTCAGCCTCGACCGGCTCGCAGGCGCCGTTCTGGCAGGCGAGGCCGGGATCGCAGGGCATGTCGCCGAAGCGACAGGCGCCGCCCGCCGCGCCGGCGAGGGGCTCGGTGTCGTCGCAGCCGGCGGCCGCGAGCACGAAGAGTGACAAGAAGAAGATGCGCATGGGGCGATCCTAGCAGATCATTCGCGGTGAGCGTCTCGTGCCGCCGCCGTACCTCTTGGTATCGAGCGTCGCGCACGTTACGTTATATTCGCCAGCCTGACCGGCCGGGGAACCGGGGGGAGAGAGTCGCCCGATGACCACGCCACCGACGCCCGTCATCGACCTGCGCGCGCGCGAGCTGGCCGATCGCGTCGCGGCCGTCTTCGGTGATCGGGCGGCGGCGGGCGTCGATCCGGTCGAGCACGCGCTGACGCTGCTGCGGGGCGCCGAGCGCGCGCGGCGGCTGCCGGTGTATGCGCGGGGGGTCATCGACGAGGTCACCGACGCGCTCTTCTCGATCGCCGCGCACGACTTCCAGGTCTCGTTGCAGGGCGATGGCACCGGCGACCCGCTCGACGCGCTCGCGGTCGCCGTCGGGGTGCTCGCCGCCGAGCTCAGCCGCACCGCCGTCTCGACCGCGCGGATCGCGAGCCTGCTGCAATCGCTGCCCAACCCGGTGCTCGTCGTCGACCTCGACCGCCACGTCGAAGAGGCCAACCCGGCCGCGCGCGCGATCCTCGGCGAAGACCTGATCGGCCGCCCGGTGCACGAGGTCCTCGACGCCGACGAGAGCCTGTGGCCCCGCACCGCCACCCCGGTGCGCCTCACCGCCTCGCTCGACGACGCCCACCTGCTCTTCTCGGTCGCCCCGCTCGTCTCGCACTACGACGACATCGAGGGCTTCGTCGCCGTCGGCACCAACATCACCGAGCAGGTGCAGATGCAACAGGCGCTCGCCGAGGCCCGCGACCTCGCCGAAGGCAACGCCCGCGCCCGCAGCCAGTTCCTCGCCAACATGAGCCACGAGATCCGCACCCCGCTCAACGGCGTGCTCGGCATGGCGCAGCTCCTGCTCGACGGCGGCCTCGACGAGGGGCAGGTCGAGCTCGTGCGCGGGATCCGCTCCTCGGGCGAGCACCTCTTGTCGCTGATCAACGACGTCCTCGACTTCTCCAAGGTCGACTCGGGCCACCTCGAGCTCGAGATCCGCCGCTTCGAGCCGCGCGCGCTCGTCGAGCGCAGCATCGAGATCATCGCCAGCCGCCGTCAGGAGGGCGTCGCGCTGATGTGCGACCTCGGGCCGCTGCCCGAGGAGCTGCTCGGCGACGCGCTGCGGGTGCGGCAGGTGCTGCTCAACCTGCTCAGCAACGCGCTCAAGTTCACCCGCCGCGGCCGGGTCGTGGTCCGCTGCCACGAGGTGCACCGCGACTGGCGCTCGGTGGTCTTGCGCTACGAGGTCGAAGACACCGGCGTCGGGATCTCGGCCGAGCACCTCTCGCGCCTCTTCGACCCGTTCACCCAGGCCGACTCGTCGACGACCCGCCAGTACGGCGGCACCGGCCTCGGCCTCGCGATCGTGCAGCGCATGGTCGGCGCGCTCGGCGGCGAGGTCGGCGTGCAGTCGCGCGTCGGCAAGGGCAGCCGCTTCTGGTTCACCGTGCCCTTCGAGCGCCCGCGCGACCGCTCGGTGCCGCCGTTCGACCCCGGCGCCGTGCCCAGCCAGGGGATCTCGCTGCCGCCGCGCGGCGAGCACGTCACCGACGTGCCCTACGACACCCTCTCCGGCCCCAAGGCGCCCGAGCGCACCGAGCGCGTGCGCCTCACCGGCCGCCGGGTGCTGCTCGTCGAGGACAACCCCATCAACCAGAAGGTCGCCATCCACATGGTCGAGCGCCTCGGCGCGACCGTCACCCTCGCGCAGAATGGCGCCGAGGCGATCAAGTGCGTCGCCGACGAGACCTTCGACCTCATCCTGATGGACTGCCAGATGCCGGTGATGGACGGCCTCGAAGCCACGCGACGGATCCGCCGCCTCAACAACGGCCGCACCGTGCCGGTCGTGGCGCTCACCGCCGACGCGGTCGCCGGCCAGCGCGACCGCTGCATCGACGCGGGCATGAACGACTACCTGAGCAAGCCGCTGCGCATGAGCGACCTCGAGAGGACGCTCGGCGCGCTGCTGATCGAGGGCGACGGGTGACGCGGCGCGGGGCGAGAGACGAACGGGAGCGAGCATGGTGCAGGACCGCGTGAAGAGCGAGACGACCGCGAGCTGGCAGCTCGACGACGACGACCGCCCCGCCCGGCTCACGCTGCGCGGCCACCTCGACGCGGCCAGCGTCGCCGCGCTGCGCGCCGGCGTCCTCGACTGGGACCCGCCCCCCGACCTGCCGCTCGTCATCGACCTCGGCGAGGTCACCGGCTACGACCCCGACGCCCGCGCCGCGCTCGTCGACGTGCACCGCCTCATCGCCGACAAGGTCGGCCGCCACGTCTACCTCGCCCGCAGCGCCCGGATCCGCGGCCTCTCGCTGTGGGTCCTGCACATGGCCGGCGACCTCGACGGCCGCCCCGTCGGCAGCGACAACCAGGCGCTCGCCTGGCTCGGCGAGACCCGCAACCGCCTCGACAACGCCTTCACCACCGTCCTCGGCGAAGGCCGCACCCCGCCCCGCGCCCGCCACGGCGCCCCCCCGCGCCTCACCCTCGCCGAGCGCGTCGGCGCGCAGTCGATCTCGTGGCTCGTCCGCATCACCCAGGGCTACTGGCCCGCCTTCACCCGCGAGCTCGTGCGCACCTACGGCCTCGACGGCATGAAGCAGTGGGGCGAGGTCGTCGAGACCACCGCCAAGGGGCTCACCGAGCGCTTCGGCGACGAGAGCGCCCAGGTCGTCATCGGCATGTCGGCGGTCTGGAACGGCTGCGCCTACTGCACCGTCGGCCACCTCTACGCCGCCAACATCCTCTACTTCCGCCGCACCGGCCGCCTCTTCCCCATCGACGAGCGCGAGGTCCCCCGCTGGCACACCCTCAGCGACGCCCGCCTCGAAGCCTCCACCCTCGAGCGCCTCGCCGACGACGAGTTCAAGGACCTCCACCGCCTCCTCGCCCGCCAGTTCCAGCTCCGCCGCGAGGGCCCCGCCGCCGTGCAGGACGACGACGACCGCCTCATCATCGGCGCCAACGCCGCCTGGGACCTCGTCAACGAGTGCTCGATCCTCGTCGAGTCGGGCCACATCCCCCCGCTCCACCCCGCCGCCGCCCGCGCCCGCGGCGTGCAGCGCGCCTACGCCCAGAAGCGCGGCCGCGACGTCGCGAGCTGAGCCCGCACCCGACGCTCAGTAGTACCAGGGGAACCGCCCGAACCGCCGCTCGCGCTTCTGGAGGAACGCATCCCGCCCCTCCTGCGCCTCCTCGGTCATGTACGCCAGCCGCGTCGCCTCACCCGCGAAGAGCTGCTGCCCCACCAGCCCGTCGTCGATCAGGTTGAACGCGAACTTGAGCATGCGCTGCGCCGTCGGGCTCTTGTCGCAGATCTCCGCCGCCCACTCGAGCGCCACCCGCTCCAGCTCCGCGTGCGGCACCACCGCGTTGACCATGCCCATCGCGTGCGCCTCCTCCGCCGAGTAGGTCCGCCCGAGGAAGAAGATCTCCCGCGCCCGCTTCTGCCCCACCTGCCGCGCCAGATACGCCGAGCCGAAGCCCCCGTCGAAGCTCGCCACGTCCGCGTCGGTCTGCTTGAACTGCGCGTGCTCCCGGCTCGCGAGCGTCATGTCGGCGACCACGTGCAGGCTGTGCCCGCCGCCCACCGCCCAGCCCGGCACCACCGCGATCACCACCTTCGGCATGAACCGGATCAGCCGCTGCACCTCCAGGATGTGCAGCCGCCCGAGCTTCGCCGGGTCGACCTCGCCCCCCTCGACGTACTGATAGCCCGCCTTCCCCCGGATCCGCTGGTCACCGCCCGAGCAGAACGCCCACCCGCCATCCTTCGGCGACGGCCCGTTCCCCGTCAGCAGCACGCAGCCCACGTCGCTCCACTGCCGCGCGTGATCGAGCGCGGTGTACAGCTCGTCGACCGTCTGCGGCCGGAACGCGTTGCGCACCTCCGGCCGGTTGAACGCCACCCGCACCGCACCCACCGACCGCGCCCGGTGATACGTGATGTCGCGAAACGCGAACCCCTCCACCGGCGCCCACGCCTCGGGGTCGAACAACGGCGAAATCGACATGCTCCCTCCCTCGCAGAACCGCCGGGACCCCACGGCCCCGCGACGCCCGCACAGATGCCCCCGCCGAGCGCCGGGTGGCGCGCGCCGCCCGAATCCGGCGCCCGCGTTGCGCCCCGCCCGGCTTCGCGGCACGATGCCCCGACCGCTGCCCGAAGGACCCCGATGAGCCCCGACGACCCCCGCCGCGCCCTCGTCGACCGCCTCGTCGAGCGCGGCGAAGCACAGTACCTCGCCGGCGACCTCGACGGCGCCCGCCGCGCCTTCGAAGCCGCGCTCGCCGCCGACGCCGGCCACGCCGTCGCCTGGAACGACCTCGCCACCCTCGACTACGCCACGCGCGACTTCGCCGCCGCCGAGCGCCACTTCCTCCGCGCCGCGCTCTTCGACCCGACCGACCCCGCGCCCGTCGAGAACCTCGCCCGCCTCGCCCGCCGCCTCGGCGATCCCGCCCACGCCCAGGCGCTCCTCACCCGCCTCGCCGCCGCCGACCCCGCCCGCGCCGCCGCGCTCGACGCCGAGTGGCGCCACAGCGACCTCCGCGCCGTCGAGTACATCGCCGTCGGCTGCGCGCCCTCGTCGGGCTCCACCATGTTCGCCGACATCCTCGACTCCGTGCCCGGCCTCGCCTGCGGCCCCGAGTCGTACGTCTTCTGCCACCCCGCCGTCTTCGCCGCCCGCGGCCAGCTCCCCCGCGACCCCGACCGCCTGCTCCCCACCGGCGCCTGCTACTACCGCGAGACCCCCTTCTTCGCCCCCGCGCTCGCCGAGATCGGCCTCGACGCCCCCGCCCGCCGCGCGCTCATCACCCAAGCCGGCCACCTCGACGCCTTCCTCGCCGCCTGGCGCGACCGCTTCGCCGCCCTCCGCGACCGCCCGATCCGCGTCCTCGCCGAGAAGACCCCCATCAACGTCAACTGCCTGCCCGACTTCTGCCGCCACTTCGGCGAGGCCGGCCTCTTCATCCACCTCGTGCGCGACGGCCGCGCCGTCACCGCCTCGCTCATCGGCCGCGGCTACACGCCCTACGAGGCCGCCTACGTCTGGCTGGCGCAAGCCCACGCCGGCGGCGCCGCCGCCTGCTTCCCCAACGCCATCGAGCTGCGCTACGAAGACCTGCTCACCGACGGCTACGCCCTCGTCGCCACCCTCGCCGGCCACCTCGGCCTCGACGTCGACGCCGAGACCATCGCCGCCGCCCACGCCCACAACACCTGGCGCGGCGGCCTCGCCCGCGTCGCCTCGTGGACCGTGCCCGCCACCGCCACCCGCATCGAGCGCACCCCCGACGCCCGCGAGCGCCTCGACCCCGTCACCCTCGCCGTGCTCGACCGCCTCGAGGCCGTCCCCAGCGACCGCCCCGGCTACCTCGCCGCGCCCGTCCGCTTCGCCGAGCGCCTCGCCGCCTACGGCTACCCGCCCGCCGACCCCGCCCCGGAAGCTGCGATCCGCGCCCGCTTCGCCGCGCTCGAAGCCGAATACCTCGGCCCCGGCCCCCGCCGCCTGCCCGGCAAGACCCCGCTGCTCCGCCTCACCGAACCTTGACCGCTTCGAGCGCCGCCACCACGAAGTCCTGCTCCGCGTCGCTCATCTGCGGATAGAGCGGCAGCGCGATCGACAGCCGCTCCGCCAGCCACGCCCCCGGCCGATCCTCCGGCCGCAGCCCGTAGCGCGCCCGATACCACCCCAGCGCGTGCACCGCGTGCGTGCCCGGCCGCGTCCCCACCCCCGCCGCCGCGAGCGCCGACATCACCGCGTCCCGCCGCGCCGAGAGCCGATCGACGTTGCCGAGCGACGGCTCCTCCGGCGCAAACAGGCAGACATACGACTGATAGCTGTGCGCCACATGCGCCGGCGCCGACGGCAACCGCAGCCAGTCGAGCCCCGCCAGCAATTCATCGTACCGCTTCGCCCGCGCCCGCCGCCCCTCGACCGCCGCCGCCGCCTTCTCCATCTGCGAGCAGCCGAGCGCGCCCTGGATGTCGGTCATCCGGTAGTTGTAGCCCAGCTCGTCGAACGCCCCGAGCGCGAACGGATCACCCGCCACCCGCTCGCCCCCGTGATCGCGCAGCACCCGCAGCCGCGCCACCTGCGCCGCCTCCCGCGCCAGCACCATGCCCCCCTCCCCCGTCGTCACCGCCTTGCGCGGGTGGAAGCTGAACACCCCGAAGTCCCCCACCCGCCCCACATGCGTCCCCCGCCACCGGCTCCCGAGCCCGCACGCCGCGTCCTCCACCACCCCGAGCCCCTTCGGACCCGCCACCGCCATCACCGCGTCGAGATCGGCCGGCAACCCGAAGAGATGCACCGGGATCACCGCCCGCGTCTTCGCCGTCACCACTTCGCGCAGGCTCGCCGGATCGAGGTTGAACGTCGACAGCGCCACGTCCGCGAACACCGGCGTCGCCCCGCAGTAGACCACCGCGTTCGCCGTCGCCACCCAGGTCAGCGCCGGCACCACCACCTCGTCGCCCGGCCCGATGTCGAGCGCGCGCAGCGCCAGGTGCAGCCCGCTCGTCGCCGAGGTACACGCCACCGCCGCATCGGCGCCCGCGAACGCCGCGAAGCGCTGCTCGAAGCGCTCGACCCACGGCCCCTGCACGACCCACCCCGTCGTCAGCGGCGCCTGCACCGCGGCGAAGTCGGCCTCGTCGAACCAGGGCTTGGTGATGGGAACACGCATCGGAAGGACCCCCCGCGGCTGGACGGCGGGGAGCGTAGCAGGGCGGGGGACGGCGGCGCGATCAGCGCATGATCGAGTCGGGCAGGATCTTGTTCTGGTCCATGATCGAGTCGGGCAGGATCTGCCCGAGCTCCTTCCACTTGCCCTTGATCTCCGCGAACTTCTGCGGGATCCGCTGGTTGGAGAGCGTCACCTCGGCGCCGTGCTCCTTGAGGTACTCGTCGATCGTCGGCTTGCCGGTCTGCGCGGTCTGCTCGCCCTTGCGCGCGAGCGTCAGCGCGACGTCGCCCTTGCCCGCCCGCCGGGCCTGCTGCGCGGCGCGCAGCGCGACGAGCGCCGTGCGGAAGCGCGGCTGAAGCGCGGTGTCCTTCTCGGCCTTGGGCAACAGCGCCTCCATCGCCTTGACCGAGCTCTGGAGCTGGGCGCGGATCTGATCGTCGGTGGGCTTGGCGCTGGCGGTGAGCGGGGCGGCGAGGAAGGCGGCGAGCACGGAGAGGGCGAAGACGGAGAGAGCGAAGCGGCGCGTCATGAGGACAACCTCCGGTTGTGGGTTTCGGCGGTCAGGATAGCGCCGTGAACGAGGCGACGCGAATATTGTTCTGGCCTGCCGAGACTTTTTCAGAGGCTGCGGAATACGCTCCGAATCGAACGGACCATCGAGTCACTCATCGTCACGCTCGTCGTCCGCGTCGTCCGCGTCTTCCCCCCGCAAGCCCGCCTGCCCCGCCTGCCACAGCCGCGCCTCGACCGCTTCGAGCAGCGGCCGCAGCGACGCCCGATCGAGCGCCGACACCCCGAACGCGTCGTACAGCCGGCAGATGTTCTCCGCCATCGCCGGATCGAGCTGGTCGACCTTGTTGAAGACCCGGATCCGCGGCTTGTCGAGCAGCTTCATCTCCCCGAGGATCCGCTCCACCGACGCGATCTGGTCCCGCATCCGCGGGTCGCTGATGTCGACGACGTGCAGCAGCAGATCGGCCTCCTCGGCCTCTTCGAGCGTCGCCTTGAACGCGCTGATGAGGTCGTCGGGCAGGTCGCGGATGAAGCCCACCGTATCGGTCAGCACCAGCTCGCGATCGAGCGGGAACCGCAGCCGCCGCGTCGTCACGTCGAGCGTCGCGAAGAGCTTGTCCTCGACGAGCACGTCGCTGTGCGTGATCGCGTTGAAGAGCGTGCTCTTGCCCGCATTGGTGTAGCCGATGATCGACACCACCGGCACCTGCCGCGACGAGCGCCGCGACCGCCGGGTGCGGCGCTGCACCACCGTCTGTTCGAGCTGATGGCTGATGCGATCGATCCGCTCCCGCGCCCGGCGGCGGTCGATCTCGAGCTTCGTCTCCCCCGGCCCGCGCCCGCCGACGCCGCCCATCAGGCGCGAGAACGCCGTCGTCTTGTGCGCCAGCCGCGGCAGCATGTACTTGAGCTGCGCGAGCTCCACCGCGAGCTTGCCCTCCCGGCTCGTCGCCCGCCGCGCGAAGATGTCGAGGATGAGCATCGAGCGGTCGATGACCTTGACCTCGGTCGCGTCGGCGAGCGCCCGCACCTGATTCGGGCTCAGGCTCTGGTCGAAGATCACCAGCTCGCAGTCGAGCTGCATCGTGCGCAAGAGCAGCTCACCGAGCTTGCCCTCGCCCATCACGTACTTCGGATCGGGCCGCGGCCGCTTCTGCACGATCGCGTCGACGATCACCACCCCCGCCGTCGTCGCGAGCTCCGAGAGCTCCCGCAGCGCCACCGCCGGCTCGATCGGCTCGCCCGGCAGGCTCACGTGCACCGCGATCGCCCGCGTCTGCCCCTCGGTCTCGACCACCCCGACCGTGCGCCGGGTGAACTCCTCTTCGAGCGCGTCGATGAACCCCGCGAAGTCGACGTCGACCGCGTGCACCGTCGTCGCCGTCTGCTCGGCGTAGGGCAGCTCCGAGCCCTCGGGCAGCACATGGGTATAGAACAGGTTCTCCGGCCGCCCATCGCGCCCGACCCCCACCGCCGCGATCAGATCGAGCCGCAGCCGCACCAGATCGGTCAGATCGTCCTGCGTCAGCGGCTCGCCGCGCAGGTGGGTGTGCACCAGCCGCACCCCGCGAAACCGCCCCGCGCCGGCGCGCGCGCGGCCGAGATCGGGGATGAACAGCGCGTCGGCGGTGCCCACGATCACATGCTTCACCCGCCCCCGCCGATCGAGGGTGATCCCGACCTGCCGGCCGATCTCGTGCGAGATCTCGGTCAGGCTCTGCGCGAGCGGCACCGAGACGATCGCGTCGCGGGGGACCTTGCGGGTGTAGAGGCGTTCGAGGCGTTCGCGATGGGCAGGGCCGAGGCCCTGCACGTTGCCGTGGACCTTCAGGGGAGCTCTCCGAGACGAGATGACGAACCGCGCCCGGCCGACAGCCCGGGCGGCGCCGGTCGAACCCCGCAGACCTAGCGCACTGTTCCGCCAATTCCAAGTCACTGCGCGGCGAGGGCGCCCCCGAGCGCGCGCCGTCGATCGTTTTTCGAACGGCCATTCAAAAATTCGAGAATCGATCTTCGAATCTCGTGCATTTAAACGGCGATTCGAAAAACCGCGCGCCGCCGCCCGGAGGCCCCGATGAGTCGACCGCGTCGCAAAGACGTCGAGATCGAGCGCACCCGCCGCCACATCATGGACGCCGCCGTCCGCGTCTTCGCCCGCAAGGGCTTCGCGCAGGCGACCATGCAGGACATCGCCGCCGAGGCCGAGTACTCGGCGCCCTCGCTCTACAGCTACTTCAAGGGCAAGCAGGACATCCTCGACGCGCTGCTCGTGCAGCTCCGCGAAGAGTCGAGCGCGATGTTCGCCACCGAGCTGCCCCGCGGGCTCAACCTCGAACAGAAGCTCACCCTGCTCTTGCGCCCGCTCGCCGAGTGGACCGAGCACAACCGCGCGGCGTTCGCGTTCCTCTCGCGCCGCGAGGGGCTCAGCCTCACGCCCGACACCGACGAGCTCGAGGCGCCCCGCGCGGTGATGCTCTTCGCCGACTGGTTCACCCGCAACGTCAGCCGCGACGAGCTCGCCGGCCACGACCCCGAGACCGCGGCGTGGCTGTTCTGGGGGCTCTCGCACGCCTTCTTCTGCCGCTGGCTCGCCCGCTCCGAGCCGATGCCCGCGAGCTCGCTCACCTTCCGCTCGATCGCGTTCTTCCTCGCGGCGCTCGGCGCCCCGGCGCGGGAGGGCTGAGGTGCGCCGCGAACACCTCGCGCTCGCCGCGCTGCTCGCCGCCGGCCCCGCGCTCGCCGCGCCCGGCGGCGCGAGCCCCGCCTCGCCCGCCGAGTCGATCCCCGCCGAAGGCACGCCGCCCGATGGCATCCCCGCGCAAGGCACCGCCGCCGATCGCACCGCCGCGCCCGATGACACCTCCGCGGCGCCGCGCCCGGTCGGCGGTGACATCGTGCGCGATGCCATCGATGGCACCGATGCCATGCGCCGCGATGCTACGAATGCCACCGATGGCACCGGTGGCACCGACGCCACCCACCGCACCCGCCTCGCTGGCGCCGTGCCCGCCACCGGCGACGCACCCGCCGCGCTCGTCGTGCCCACCACACCCGACGGCTGGACCGCCGAGCGCGTCGCCGCCCGCGCCGTCGCCGTCTCGACCCGCGTCTCCGCCGCCGAGGTCGACCGCGTCCGCGCCGAGACGAGCGCCGACTTCCGCGCCGCCGAGTTCGCGCCCCGCCTCGATCTGCGCGCGACCTACACCCGCCTCTCCGAGATCGAGCAGCCCAGCTTCAGCTTCGGCGAGATCGTCGTCGACAGCCCGTTCCCCCAGATCCTCGACCAGTACGCGCTGCAAGCCTCGCTCACCGTGCCGATCACCGACGCCTTCCTCGCGATCCTGCCCGCGTGGCGCGCGGCCAAGGGCACCGCCGAGGTCGCCCGCCACCAGACCGCCGCCGCCCGCGAGCAGGCCGCGTTGCAGGCCCGCGAGGTCTTCTACGGCTTCGCCCGCGTCGAGGCCGCGCGGCTCGTCGCCGACGACGCCGTGCGGCTCCTCGACGCCTACATCGACGACCTGCGAGCGCTCTTCGGCGCCGGGCAGGTCACCGAGGCCGACGTGCTGCAAGCCCGCGCCCGCCGCGCCGAGGCCGTCGGGCAGCAGGCCCGCCTCGACAGCGCCCGCCGCGTCGCCGCGCAGCACCTCCGCATCCTGCTCGACCTGCCGCCCGACGCCCCGATCGGGATCGGCGAGGACGTCACCCGCCCGCCCGCGCCGCTGCCGCCCGACGACGTGCTCGACGCCGGCTGGCGCGACCGCCCCGAGGTCCAAGCACTCATCGCGCTCGGCGCGGTCTACGAACACGGCGCCGACGCCGCCGGCGCGAGCCGCTGGCCGAGCCTGTCGCTGCGCGGCAACTACACGTACGCCAACCCCAACTCACGGGTGCTGCCGCAGCGCGAAGCGTTCGACGGGAGCTGGGACGTCAGCGTGATCCTGGCCTGGTCGCCCAACGGCCTCGTCTCGGGCGTCGCCCGCCGCGAAGACGCGCTCCTCGAAGCGAAGCGCACGGCGGCCGAGCTCGAGACGCTGCGCGAAGGGCTCGCGCTCCAGCTCGCGCAGGCGGTCGGCGACTATCACGCCGCGACCGCCGCGCTCACCGCCGCCGACGAGCAGGTCGAGGCCGCGCACGCCGCCTGGGTGCTTCAGCGCGACCTGCTCCGCGCCGGTGAGGCCACCCCCAACGACGTCCTCGACGCCGAGAGCGCGCTGCGCCGCGCGCAGGCCTCTCTCTTCGACGTCCGCATCGACTGTCACCTCGCCCGCGCCCGCGTCGACCATGCCATCGGCCGCGCGGCTCAGAGCAACGGAGGCTGATGCCATGCAAGGCAACCGAGTCATCGCGATCACGCTGGTCATCGCCGCCGCCGGCTGCGGCCGCTCCGAGGGCGGCGTCGCGCTGCCGCCCGTGCCCGAGGACGTCGCGCCCGCGCCGCTCCCGGTCGAGGCCGCCGTGCTCGCCCGAAGCCGCCTCGTCGTGCCCGTGCGCGCGACCGGCACCGCCGTCGCGAGCCGCATCGCCGAGATCGGATCCCCGCTCTCGGCGCGGGTCGAGGCGATCGCGGCCCGCGAGGGCGAGCACGTCGACGAGGGCGCGGTGCTCGTGCGCCTCGACGACGCGCAGGCGCGCTTGCAGGCGAGCCAGGCCAACGCCTCGGCGACCGCGGCGCGGGTGCAGGCCGATCAGGCGCGCGCCGATCGCGAGCGCCTCGCGCCGCTCGCCGAGCGGGGCAGCATCGCGAGCAGCCGCGTCGAACAGCTCGCCGCGCAGGCCGCGGCGGCCGAGGCGCAGGCCCGCGCCGCCCGGAGCGCGACGCGGGTCGCGCAGCAGCTCGTCGGCGACACCCAGGTGCGCGCGCCCTTCGCCGGCACCGTCGTCGACGTCGGCGTCGAGCTCGGCGAGCTCGCCAACCGCGCCGGCTACCTCGTGCGCCTCGTCGACCTGACCACCCTCGAGGTGACGGTGCGGGTGCACGCCCGCGAGCTCGCCCACCTCGCCGTCGGCGACCCGGTCGTCGCGCGCTTCCCCGACCTCGGCCGCGCCGTCGACGGCGAGGTCAGCCGCCTCGGCCGCGAGGTCGACCCGGCGACCCGCACCGTCGAGGTCGTCGCCGCGATCGCCAACCCCGACCGGGTGATCCCCTCGGGCGCGTTCGTCGAGGTCGAGATCACCCCGAAGACCGCCCGCGAAGGGCTCGTCGTGCCGCGCTCGGCGGTCGCGACCGGCGAGGCGGGCGAGCTCGTCTACCGCATCGAGGGCGGCGTCGCCCGCGCCGTGCCGGTCACCACCGAGGCGCTCGACAGCGGCCGCGTCGCGATCGTCTCCGGCGTCGAGGCCGGCGCCACCCTCGTCATGACCGGCGTCGACGGCCTCGTCGACGGCGCCGCGGTCACCCCCCGCGGGGCGCGCGCGGAGGTCGTGCAGTGAAGCTCGCCGACGTCTCCATCCGCCGCCCCGTCTTCGCGACCATGATGATCGGCGCGATCGTCGTCTTCGGGATCGTGCTCTACGGGCGCCTCAACGTCGACCTCTACCCCGAGGTCGACTTCCCCATCGTCACCGTGACGACCATCTACCCCGGCGCCGACCCGGAGACGATGGAGAGCCAGGTCGCCGATCCCATCGAAGAGGCGCTCAACAGCCTCGGCGGGATCCGCTCGCTGCGCTCGGTGAGCCTCGAGAGCGTCGCGCAGGTCTTCGTCGAGTTCGACCTCGACGTCGACGCCGCCGCCGCGACGCAGGACGTGCGCGACCGCCTCGGCACGGTGACCTTGCCCGACGGCGTCGAGGAGCTGCCGCGGGTGCAGAAGCTCGACCTCGGCGCGGCGCCGGTGCTGCAGATCGCGGTCTCGGGTCGGAGCGACCTCGCGGGCTTGACCCGCTACATCGAAGACCGGCTCAAGCCATCATTGGAGCGGGTGCCCGGCGTCGGGCAGGTCGACGTGATCGGGTCGAGCGAGCGTGAGATCCACGTCTTCGTCGACCCGCAGGCGCTGCGCAGCCGGGGGCTGACCTTCACCGACGTCACCGGCGCGCTCGCCGCGCAGAACATCGACCTGCCCGGCGGCCGCATCGACGACGGCGAGCGCGCGCTCGTGGTGCGCACGACCGCGACCGCCGGCACCGTCGAGGCGCTGCAGGCGCTGGTGCTGACGACGATCCACGGGGTGCCGGTGCGGCTCGGCGAGCTCGCGCGCGTCGAGGACGGCTTCGAGGAGCGCACCTCGGCCGCCCGCTTCGACGAGCAGGACGCGATCGCGGTGATCATCCGCAAGCAGAGCGACGCCAACACCGTCGAGGTCGCCGACGCGGTCGCGCTCGCGCTCGGCGAGCTGCGCGCCGACGCGCCGGCGGGGGTGCGGATCGACACCCTCGTCGACAACTCGCGCCCGATCCGGGCGAGCATCGAGACGGTGCAGCTCGACCTCATCCTCGGCGCCTTCCTCGCGGTCGCGATCATCTTCATCTTCCTGCGCGACCTGCGCGCGACGATCATCAGCGCGCTCGCGCTGCCGACCTCGGTGATCGGGACCTTCGCGTTCGTGCAGGTGATGGGCTTCACGCTCAACATGATGACGACGCTGGCGCTCTCGCTCTCGATCGGGATCCTCATCGACGACGCGATCGTGGTCATCGAGAACATCGTGCGCCGCCGCAGCGCGCTCGGCGAGGCGCCGATGGAGGCCGCCGCGCGGGGCACCGCCGAGATCGGGCTCGCGGTGCTCGCGACGACGCTCTCGATCGTGGCGGTCTTCGTGCCGGTGGCGTTCATGGAGGGCATGCTCGGGCAGTTCTTCTACGAGTTCGGGCTCACCGTCGCGTTCGCGGTGCTCTTGTCGCTCTTCGTCTCGTTCACGCTGACCCCGATGCTCTCGGCGCGCTTCCTCGGCGCGCACCACGGCGCGGCGCGGGGGCTGTCGGGGCTCGTCGAGAAGGTGCTGGTCGGGCTCGAGAACGCCTACCGTCGGCTGGTGCGGGGCGCCTTGCGGCATCGCTTCGTGACGATGGTGGTCGCGATCGCGACCCTCGTCGGCACGCTGATGCTCGTGCCGCGGATCGGCTTCGAGTTCACGCCGGTGCAGGACAACGGGCAGTTCAACGTGAAGCTCGACCTGCCGCCGGGCACGAGCCTCGCGGCGACCGAGCAGCGCGCGGCGGCGATCGCGGGGCGGATCCGCGAGATCCCGGGCGTGTCGTCGACCTTCACCACGGTCGGCGGCGGCGACCAGGCGCAGACCAACGCGGCGGTGATCGTGGTGTCGCTCGTGCCCAAGGACGCGCGGCGCTTCCACCAGACCGAGGCGATGGCGCACATCCGGGCGGTGCTCGCGGGCACGCCGCGGGCGATCATCTCGGTCGAGCCGCTGACGGCGGTCGGCGGCGGGCAGCGCAACGCGGCGGTGCAGCTCGACCTGCGCGGCCCCGACCTCGCGGCGCTCGGCGCGAGCGCCGACGCGATCGCGGCGCGGCTGCGGGCGGCGGGCGGCTACGTCGACGTCGACACGACCGCGCGGCCGGGCAAGCCGGAGATCGAGGTGGCGTTCGACCGCGAGCGCGCGGCCGACGTGGGCGTGCAGGGCTTCACGGTCGCGCGCACGGTGCGCGGCTTGATCGCGGGTGAGGTGGCGACCGAGTTCGAGAGCGGCGGCGAGCGGTACGACGTGCGGGTGCAGCTCCCGCCCGCGCTGCGGGCGTCGGTCGAGACGGTCGAGCGCGCGCAGGTGCGCACCGCGGGCGGCGCGCTCGTCGACCTGCGGGACGTCGGCCGGGTCGAGCGGGGCATCGGCCCGAGCCGCATCGACCGCGAGGCGCGGCAGCGGCAGGTGTCGATCTATGCCAACCTCGAAGGCAAGGCGCTCGGCGACGCGATCACCGAGGTGGGTGCCATCGCCGACGAGGTGCTGCCCGATGGCATCACCCATGCCTTCGGTGGCACCAGCCGTCTGATGCGCGAGTCGCTCGCGAGCATGGCGCTCGCGCTCTTCCTCGCGATCATCTGCGTCTACATGATCCTCGCGAGCCAGTTCGAGAGCTTCGCCCATCCCTTCACGATCATGATGTCATTGCCCTTCGCGCTGATCGGTGCCTTCGGCGGTCTGTTGATCTCGGGGCATCACATGAGCATCTTCGGCATGATCGGGCTGATCATGCTGATGGGTCTGGTGACGAAGAACGCGATCCTGCTCGTGGACTTCGCCAACCAGCTCCGCGGCGAGGGCGCGTCGGTGACCCAGGCGCTCGAAGACGCGGGCGCGGTGCGGCTGCGGCCGATCCTGATGACGACGGCGGCGATGATCTTCGGGATGCTGCCGGTGGCGATCGGGCACGGCGACGGCGGCGAGGTGCGGGCGCCGATGGGGGTCGTGGTGATCGGGGGGCTCGTGACGTCGACGGTGCTGACGCTGGTGGTGGTGCCGGTGGTGTATGCGTTGATGGAGGGGCTGATCGAGCGCCTGGGGCGGCTGCGGCGGCGGTTGTTCGGCGCGAGACACACCAGCGCGGAAATGGTCGCACATTGAAATGCTTTCAAGTCGGGCTGCCGCCGTTGACCGGCGGGCGCCTGCCTGAGA
>JACKDM010000069.1 GCA_020633515.1 Myxococcales bacterium | reverse complement strand
CGAGGGGCCGGGCGCGGGGTAGGGGCTCGGGCCAGGGTCGGGTGCGCCGCGGGGCGCGGGTCCGGGCCAGGCGGGCGCGGGCTGGGCCGGCGCGTAGGCGTCGGGCGCGAAGACGGGCTGGCCGTGCGGGTCGATGTCGTGGATGACCGAGCGCATCCGGGTGCGCTCGTTGTCGAGGTCGGGGCCGGGCGCCGGCGCGGCGGGCGGGCGGCGGAAGCTCGTGATCTCGTCGTCGAGCGCGCCGTGCATCCGGGTGCGGTCGAGCTCGGGGTCGGGCGGGGCGCCGCGGGCGAGGTCGATCGCGGAGAGCATGCGGGTGCGCTCCATGGCCTCGCCGGTGGGCGCGTCGGGCACGAGCGTCGCCTCGTCCTCGAGCGTCGAGACCATGCGGGTGCGGTCGAGCGCGGCGGGGTCGAGGCCGGGGGCGCCGCGGGCGAGGTCGATCGCGGAGAGCATGCGGGTGCTCTCCATCTCGGCGCCGGGCGGGCCGGCGGCGGGGATCGAGCTGCGGGGCGGGATCGAGCTGCGCTGCGGGGTCGCGGCGCGGGGCGCGTCGCGGCCGGCGGGGTCCTCGCGGCCGGGGAGGGAGCTGCGGTGGCCGCCGCCGGGGCTGCGGGGCGCGGGGCGGGACGGGGCGGCGGGGTTGTCGCGGAGCGCCACGTCGACCCGGCCGCGGGGCTGGTCGGGGCCGCGCTCGCTGGCGCGGGGGGCCTTGGGCGACGAGGGGCCGCGCAGGTCGACCTCGCGGGTGTTGCGCGCGCTGCGCTGCTCGCGCCATTCGTTGCCGCGGCGGGCGGGCGACTCGCTGCGGCCGAGGCGGAAGCTGCCGGTGTTGCGCTTCTCGCGGCGCTCCTCGGGCTGGCCGGGCAGCGCGCGGTTCTGCGGGCGCTCGCCCTCCATCTGGGCGCGCGCGCTCTTGCGCTCGTAGTCGAAGTCCTGCTGCTTGCCGTCGGGGCGGCGCCCGTAGCCGCTGCGGCGGCCGCCGTCGATCTGCTCGGGCCACTCGGAGCGGGAGACGGGGACCATCTCCTCGCGGCGATCGGCGGGGTGGGCGACCTCGCCGGCGAGCTTCGCCCGCTCGCTGGCCTTGACGCTGCCGCCGCTGCCGCCGTCGTCGGGCACGTAGGGGGCGAGCATCCGGTCGCACTGCGGGCAGCGGGCCGTCTCGTCGGCCTCGTAGAGCAGCTCGCAGTGGTAGCACGCGCGATAGTTCATGTCGGCCCAGCCGCCGGGGGTCGTCTTCTGCCGCCGGCCTTCGTTGTCGCAGAGCCGTGGCCGAGGTGCAAGCCATGCACGGTCATCGTCCGGCGGCCTCCAGCAGGTGGTGGTAGAAGCGCACGAGCGCGGCGAGGTCGCCGACGCGGAGCCGCTCGTCGGTGCCGTGGATCCGCGCGCGGTCGGCGAGGGTGTAGCGGATGGGGTGGAACCGGTACACGTCGTCGGCGAGGGCCACGTAGTGGCGGCTGTCGGTGATCGCGACGAAGAGGCCGGAGCCGACGATCGCCTCGGGCCAGCTCGCGCGGACGGCGGCCTCGATGAGCGCGAAGCCGGGCGCGTCGGCGCGGGCGAGCGGCGAGGGGCCGCGGTGGTCGCTGCCTTCGAGGCGGCGGATCTCGACCGCGGGGTCGTCGATGACGGCGCGGACCCGCTCGGTGACGCTGTCGAGGCTGTCGCGGGGGTGGACGCGGAAGTTGACGACCGCGCGGGCCATCTGGGGGAGCACGTTGTCCTGCACGCCGGCCTCGAGGATGGTCGCGGCCTGCGTGGTGCGCAGCGTCGCGTCGGTGGTCGGGCTCTGCTGGAGGCGGGCGACGAGGAGCGGGTCGAAGAGCCAGCGGTTGGCGAGCGCGATCCGCTGGCCGAAGGGCATCTCGGGGCCGATGCGGTCGAACATGACCGCGACGGCGCCATCGATCGCGGCGGGGAACGGGTCGGCTTCGAGGCGCGCGACGGCGCGGGCGATGCGGCCGGCGGCGGTCGAGCGGGGCGGCATCGACGAGTGGCCGCCCTCGCTGCGGGCGATGAGCTCGAGCGAGATCGAGCCCTTCTCGGCGAGGCCGATGAGCGCGACGGGCGCGGGCGCGCCGGGGATGACGCCGTCGGTGACCAGCAGCCCCTCGTCGAGGACCCACTCGAAGCGCACCCCGCGGCGGCGCAGCTCTTCGGCGACGGCCTTGTTGCCGAAGCCGCCGACCTCTTCGTCGGTGCCGTAGGCGAACATCAGCGTGCGCTGCGGGCGCCAGCCGGCGGCGGCGAGGCGCTCGCAGGCTTCGAAGAGGCCGACGAGCGCGGCCTTCATGTCGATCGCGCCGCGGCCCCAGACGCAGTCGCCGGGCACGTCGCCGCAGGGCGCGACGGCGCCGGAGAAGGCGGGGTGGGTCCAGTCCCCGGCGGTGCCGGGCTCGACGGGGACGACGTCCTGATGGGCCATCAGCAGCACCGGCGGGCGGCTCGGATCGGCGCCGGGCCAGGTGTAGAGCAGGTTGTGGCCGGCGATCGCCTCGCGGGTCGCGGCGGCGTGGAAGCGCGGGTAGCTCGCCTGCAACCAGCCCTGCATCGCGACGAACGGCGCCTCGCCCTCGCCGACGGCGCCCGAGACGGTGGGGAAGCGGATCGCCTCGCCGAGCCGGGCGGCGACGGCCTCGGGCGCGACGTCGAGGGTCGAGGGGGGCACGACGCGCTGCACCGAGCCGAAGGTCGCGACCCGCACGAGGATCACGGCGGCGAGGATCACCACGAGCGCGAGGAGCGCGATCGCGGCGCGGGTGAGGGCGCGCTTCATCGGTCTCCGATCCGATCTCCGGACGTGCGCCCGACGATACGGCGTGGCGGCGCCTCGGGCCAACAAAGCGGGCCGGGTGCGCGGCGGAGCACATCGGTGATTTTTCGGGAGTGACACTTCGGCCGGAGGGCGCCTCTGCGCCCTCGAACCACCCTCCGTCCGTCAAGCCCCAGGAGTTGTTGGCGCATGTTCCAAAAGACACTCGCCGTCGCCGCCGCCTCCCTCGTGACCCTCGCGCTCGCGACCCCGGCGCGAGCGCAGTGTGAGGGCACCCCGTTCGCGTGCGCGGTCGACGAGGCGATCAACCTCGGCCTCCAGTACGAGCGCAACACCGAGCGCAACACCGGGTTCATCAACGGCAACAACGCGCAGCACAACTTCCTCGGCGCGTTGACCTTCCTCGAAAAACGGCAGGGCGTCGGCTGGCAGGGCCGGGTGCAGGGCTTCCGCGGGATGCCGCCCGACGATCAGGCGATGATGATCCGGGTGGTGCAGCGCGCCATCCAGCAGGATCCGCCGCTGACCAACCCCAACGGCATGCCCTACAGCTACGTGAGCGGCGGCAACCTGATGGCGCTCTCGTCGTTCCTCGCGACCGAGGGCCCCGACGAGGTCGGCGCCGCGGTGACGGTGACGCAGGCGATCGCCAACGGCGTCGTCGCGCTGCACCGCACCCAGGGCAACATCGCGCCCAACAACGTCGGCGGCTGGAACTACAACAACCCGGGCGCCGAGGGCGACCTCTCGACGACCCAGTTCGCGGTCGCGGGGCTCTCGGCGGCGGCGAACATCATCGACGGCGCCGACGCGGTCCTCGCCAACACCGTCAACTTCCTCATGGCCGACCAGAACCCCGACGGCGGCAGCGGCTACCGGCCGAGCGACGTCTCGAGCTCGTCGATGACCGCGTCGTCGCTGTGGTGCTATCGGCTCGCGCAGGTGCCGGCGGCCGATCCGCGGCCGCAGCGCAACCTCTCGTGGCTGCGGCAGAACTACACCTTCGACCGCATGATCGGCGGCAACTTCGTGCCGACGAGCACCTTCTACTACATGTGGGCGGCCGAGAAGGGCCTGACCGTCTCCGAGGACGACGGGCTCGGCGGCGCCGTCTACGCCGAGGCGTTCGGCGACCGCAACCCGGCGGCGCTCGGCTTCCCCGAGGAGCCGGCGACGCACTACTTCGACTACGCCTACACGCTGCTTCAGTGGCAGGACCCGGGCAACGGCGCGTGGGGCAACGGCTTCGGCGGCAGCCCCGCCGGCTGGGACCAGATGTCGAGCCACACCTTCGCGGTGCTCGTGCTCGAGCGCTCGCTCGGCGGCGTCTGCCTCGACGTCGACGAGGACGGGCTGTGCGGCGTCGACGACAACTGCCCCGAGATCCCCAACCCCGATCAGGCCGACGAGGACGAAGACGGCGTCGGCGACGCCTGCGACAACTGCCCCAAGGTGGTCAACCGCAGCCAGGAGGACAGCGACGGCGACGGCACCGGCGACGCGTGCGACCGCTACCTGTGCGTGCCCGACGGCAACCCCGAGGTCTGCGACGGGATCGACAACGACTGCGACAACCTCGTCGACACCCTCCCCGACGGGAGCCCGGTGGTCGAGCCCGACGTCTGCGCGACCGGGCTCTCCGGGCAGTGCGGCCAGGGGCGGCTGCGGTGCAGCGCGGCGGGGCAGATCGTGTGCCGCGCCGAGCAGGGGCCGGCGGAGGAGGTCTGCGACCTCGTCGACAACGACTGCGACGGGCGGATCGACGAGGGCACCCGCAACGCGTGCGGGAGCTGCGGGCCGCTGCCCGAGGAGAGCTGCGACGGCGACGACGACGACTGCGACGGGCTCGTCGACGAGGGCGGCGACCTCTGCGGCGGCGGCGACCGCTGCGTGCTCGGCGAGTGCGGCCCGCCGTGCGGCGACGGCTGCGGGCAGGGGCAGTACTGCGCCGAGGGCGTCTGCGTCTCGTTCTGCGCGGGCGTCGAGTGCCCCCGCGGCTTCGAGTGCAACCCGGCCAACGGGCTCTGCGAGGACCCGTGCGCCGACGTCGAGTGTGCTCCGGGCGCGGTCTGCATCGACGGCGAGTGCCGCGAGGGCGACGACTGCTACGCGACCGGCTGCATCGGCGGCCAGATCTGCCGCGACGGCGGGTGCGTGGACGACCCGTGCGAGGGCGTCGCCTGCGGCGACGAGAGCTTCTGCCGCGACGGCGACTGCGTCTTCTCGTGCGCCGGCGTCTCGTGCCCGTTCGGCGAGGCCTGCCTCGACGGCGAGTGCCGCGCGATCGGCTGCGGCGGCGTGACCTGCGCCGAGGGGCAGGTCTGCGTCGACGACGTCTGCGTCGACGACACCTGCGAGCCGGCCGACTGCCCGATGGGCCAGATCTGCCTCGGCGGCGCCTGCGCCGACGACCCGTGCGCCGGCGTCGAGTGCCCGCGGTTCCAGGCGTGCGTCGTCGTCGAGGGCACCGCGCAGTGCGTCGCCGACTGGGACCGCCCCGTCGAGCCGCGCCCCGACATGGGCGTCGACCCCGACATGGGCGGCGGCGACGACGACATGGGCGGCCGCGACGACATGGGCCCCGGCGACGGCGGGATCATCCCCGACCCCGACCTCGGCCTCGACATGGGCCAGGGCGGCGAGGGCGACGGCGGCAACGACGGCTGCGCGTGCGACGCCGCCGACCGCGACGGCCCCGGCCCCGGCAGCCTGCTCGTGCTGCTCGCCGCCGGCCTCCTCCGCCGCCGCCGCCGCGGCTGAGCCGGCCGGGCCTCGGCCATCCCCCCGACACCCCGCCGCGCTGGCCGCCCGGGCCCCCCGGCGCGTGCGCCCGCCGTCCACGCCGATCTCCGCCGCTCGTGGCGCCCTGCGGCCACGCTCCTGCCGACCTGCTCCCCCGTTTTGCGCTGGCCGCCATCCCCCCCGAGCCGTTATATCAGAGCCCGACCGACGCCCGGGGCGGGCGGTCGAGCGGCCGGCGTCACGCAGACGTCACCCGACCGTCACCCCCGCGGACGCCGAAATCGGCTCAATGCCGCCTGATTTTGTGCCGGGGGCGACGCGCTCCCGCTCGATCGAGGAGATCCCATGCGCGCCCTACAGAGCTTCCTGGTGACGCTGTCCGCCGCCGCCCTGCTCGCCGCCTGCCAGCCCGGCGGCGACCCGGCCAACGGCGACGACGACATGGGCCTCGGCGGCGAGGGCGGTCAGGGCGGCGAGGGCGGCGTCGGTGGCGAAGGCGGCGTCGGCGGCGAAGGCGGCATGGGCGGCGTCGGCGGCGAAGGCGGCATGGGCGGCGTCGGCGGCGAAGGCGGCATGGGCGGCGTCGGCGGCGAGGGCGGCATGGGCGGCGAAGGCGGCATGGGCGGCGGCCCCCCCGGCTTCTGCCCCAGCGAGATCACCTACCTCGGCCAGATCGTCGCCGGCTTCATCGAGATGCCCGAGGTCCCCAACGGCGGCGTCGCCCGCTTCGAGCCCTACGACGCCGGCTACGACGCCGGCCTCGCCGCGGTCAAGGCCGCCATCCCCCAGGGCCAGGACCCCGTCGACCTCTCCGCCGCGCCGCTCGCGGTCACCGAGGCGACCGTCATCGCCACCAACTACTACACCGACATGTTCGACGTGCCGCCCAACCAGTCCCGCTTCTGGGTGGCCGACGCCAACGGCGCCATCGAGCTCTTCCTCGACTTCAACGAAGAGGGCGCCACCCCCGACTTCCAGATCCGCACCGGCCACAAGATCTCGTTCAACGTCACCGAGGTCGGCCGCTACTTCGACCGCGGACAGATCACCAAGGCGACCGACTTCGCGCTCGTCGAGACCGACGCCGAGGTCTACGTCGACGACACCGGCGGCCCCTTCGCCTACGAGCAGATCCACCAGCTCGTGCGGGTCACCGGGCTGTTGCGCAACGAGTCGACCTGCGGCGGCGAGAACCGCTGCTGGGACCTGATGGCCCCCGGCCCCGCCGGAACCGACGGCGCGCGCCTCGGCATCTACCGCAGCCGCAGCCAGTTCGCGGCCACGGGCGCCTGCGTGACCTATGTCGGCCCGCTCGGGTGGTTCCAGAACGACGCGCAGTTCGACGTCGTCAACTTCACCTGGTCGCGGGTCTACGACTGAGCTTCGCCGCGCCCGACGCGCGACGCGAGCCGGCGACGAAGCGGTGAACCCGCCCCACGAGGCGGCCTGACGAGCACGGCGAGGGGAAGCGATGAGGCGATGGCTGGCAGGGGCGTTGATCGCGATGCTGTCGGCCGCTTGCGCCGAAGACGTCCGCGACGCCCCGTTCATCGACGAGAGCCGCCGCGACCCCGGCGAGCAGCGTGAGGTCGAGGAGCCGGTCGAGTACCGCCGGCGCACCGACCTCGACGGCTACGGCCTCCCCCGCGCCGGGCAGCCGGGTCTCGCCGATCTGATCGCGCTGATGCCCGACGACGACATCGCCGCCGGCGCGTCCGACATCTGGGCCGCCCCCGGCGACGCGCCCCCCTGCCCCCACCCCGGCCGCGTCACCATCCTCGACGACCTCCCGATGACCATCGAGGCCGTCGTCACCCTGCACCCGCGGCAGTACCTCAAGGTCCCGACCTGCGACCAGGACGAGCGCAACTACGGCAGCTTCGTCGTCGAGGACGACACCGGCGGCATCGTCGTGCTGCGCAACAGCCGGGTCACCCCGTTCGTCGTCGGCGACCGGGTGAAGCTGACGGTGCGCGCGCTCATGTTCACGTTCCGCAGCCCCTCGACCCGCGTCGTGCTCGCCGCCGACGTCGAGCGCCTCGAGCCCCCCGACGGCGAGCGCCACCCGGTCCTCTTCGAAGACCTCGACGAGCGCTTCAGCCTCGCCGACATCACCGAGACCCGCCGGATCAGCGGCGTGGTCATCCAGCGCCCCGACAACACCAACTTCGGCTCGATGACCGTCGCCTCGCACGTCGTCGAGCCCCCCGCCGAGCCCGCCGAGCCCAGCGTCAACTGCCGTGAGACCTGCCCGTCGACCTGCACCCGCAACCAGTGTGGCGCCGCGTCGAGCCCACAGTGCCGCGCGATCTGCGACGCGGTCTGCGCCAGCGGGGTCTCGGCGACCGCCGAGATCCGCGAGGCGGTCCCCGTCTGCTGGGCGGTCGGCGTCGACCAGGAGCTCCAGCGGCGCGGCTTCGGCCCGGCGGTCGGCACGATGGTCGAGGTCTTCGGGCCCGTCTTCGACAGCTTCAACCTCCAGATGTGGGTCCAGCGGCTGGGCCAGGTGAGGGAGCTCGATGAGCAATAAGGCAACGTGGTGGCTCCTCGGCGCGGCGCTCACCGTCGCCCCGGCCGCGCAGGCGCAGGCGCCCGACGAGGAGAACGTGCTCGTCGAGGACGAGCCCGGCGAGCGCGACCGGCCGCAGCAGGGGCCGGGCGACCTCACCAACGTCGTCGAGGGCCCGCAGGAGCTCGCCGACGCCGCCGACGACCGCGATCGGGCGCCCCTCGCGGTCGACGCCGACGCCGACGCCGAGGCCGACGAAGACGACGACGACTGGGACGACCGCGTCGAGTTCTCGCTCGTCGCCACGTCGAGCGTCTTCGCCCTCGACAACCGCGACCTCCGCCCGCTCGACGAGTCCAGCATCGACGCCATCCGCTACAGCGACGACCGCCGCGACTTCGCGCACAGCGACGTGCTCGCCACCCTCGGCTACGCCACCGAGCAGGCCGTGCGCTTCGACCTCCAGCTCAAGTTCGACACGCTCTGGGGCGAGGACCAGCTCAACCGCCGCTCGGGCACCGGCGGCGCGTTCAACGTCTACCGCCTCTCGACCACCTACACCCCGCTCGACGCCGACGCGATCGGCGTCTCGTTCACCCTCGGCCGCCAGCCCTTCACCATCGGCGGCGTGCCGAGCGACTACCTCTTCGCCGGCACCCTCGACGCGATCACCGCCGTCCTCGACCTGCGCACCTTCGGCCGCTTCCGCGTGCTCGCGCTCGACTTCTTCGGCGGCAACGACCTGCCCTCGACCGGCTACCAGTTCTACCGCAGCGGCGTCGAGCCGCAGTTCGGCCTGCGCGGCGAGACCAACACGCTGCGCCATGGCGTCGTCTACGAGCTCGACGACGACGCCATCGAGGGGCTGCCGATCGAGGCGCGCGCGTTCTGGTTCTACGCGCTCATCGGCGGCGGCCCGGTCGAGACGAGCGGCGCCGACATCAGCCGCGGCGGCCTCAACGGCAACTTCAGCGACCGCGACTACCAGCACATGATGGGCGGCCGCCTCGCCTGGGTGCACGACTTCGAGATCGGCGGCGCGCTGCGGGTCTACGGCGAGTACGCCCGCTCCGAGGGCATCGACCGCAAGGACATCCAGGCCCGCGACGTGGTCACCGCCGGCAACGCCTACGGCGGCGGCGTCGACCTCGAGTGGTTCGCGAGCGAAGACTTCGCGCTCCTCTTCGGCGCCGAGTTCTACCACTTCGACGGCGCGCGCTACGCCAGCGACGGCTTCGAATTCGAGCGCGGCTTCGTCGGCTTCAAGGGCGCCCGCATCGGCGGCATGACCCTCGGCCGGCAGTCGGCGTGGCGCCCGGCGTCGCACATCGACGCGCTCGGCGTGCGCCACACCCCGCACGAGCTCAGCCGCGCCGCCGGCACCGAGTTCATCCACCTCGGCGCCGGCGCGCAGCTCCACGGCACCCGCCTCACCGTCGACTACTGGCTGCTCGACGACACCGGCACCAGCTTCCTCGACCCCGACACCCTCGACGAGCAGCCCGAGCCGCCCTTCGGCTACACCCGCGGCGAGTTCGCCGCCGAGGCGCGCATGGGCCTCGCGCTCGGGCAGGCGTTCGACGTGCGCGTCGAGCAGGCGCTCGGCGAGACGTTCAGCCTCCACCTCGGCTATGGCATGTTCCTGCCCGGCGACTACTACGGCGTCGAGGTCGACCCCATCGCGAGCACCGACGCGCAGGAGACCGCGCTCGGCGGCGGCGAGACCTTCTGGGTCGTCGACTTCGGCGGCCGGATGGCCTTCTGATGCGCCGCCTCGCCCTCCTCGCCGCGCTCGCCCTCGCCGGCTGCACCCCCGAGCCCGACCCCGGCCTCGAGCGCGAGGTCGGCTACCGCAGCGGCACCGCCGACGACGAATACCGCAGCAACGGCGAGCGCGGGAACGTGCAGATCAACGAGATCGGCTGGTCGGGCAGCGTGCGCGGCACCGGCGCCGAGCGCGTCTGGGACCCCGACGACATCTTCATCGAGCTGCAGAACAAACACTCGCGCCCGGTGCACTTCACCGACTGGCTCATCACCGTCGAGACCGGCGCCAACCTCGACACCCTCGTCTCCCGCGAGTGGGAGCAGCGCGCGACCCGCACCTACACCATCCCCGCCCGCGAGAACGGCCGCCCGGTCGCGCCCAACGAGTTCGTCGTCATCGCGAAGAAACGCGACGGCGCCTACGAAGCCGACTACTACATCGAGGACCTCGAGCTGCCCCGCGACGGCTTCTCGATCACGCTGCAAGACCTCGACTACCGCCTCATCGACGGCGCCGGCGACGCCCGCAAGCAGCCCTTCGCCGGCGCGTTCGACCTCGTCACCGCCCGCTCGATGGAGCGCATCCAGCTCATCTTCAACAACCGCGGCGACCGCGACGCGGCGTGGCACACCTACAGCCTCAACGACTTCGACGGCGGCGACCGCGCCGCGCTGCACGACAGCCTCCGCGCCCGCGTCCGCGAAGACTACCGCCCGCTGACCTTCGCCACGCCCGGCATGCCCAACTCGCCCGACTACTCGGGCTACATCTCGTCGGGGTCGTTCGAGTGAAGCGCCACCTCCCCGCCGCCCTCGCCGCGCTCGCGCTCGCCGCCTGCGCCCCTGACTCCCCCGCGCCCGCCTCCTTCGAAGGCGGCCTCGGCCCCGCCGACCGCGCGCTCGCCTATCGATCCCTCTTCCGCACCCTCACCGCCACCCCCGACGGCGACAGCGACCGCGCCTACGCCGCGCTCCGCGACGAGGTCACCGCGCTCGCCGCCGGCGCCGAGGACCGCCTCGAGGTGATGGTCGAGAACCTCGACTCCGAGATCGTCGCGCAAGCCCTCGTCGACGCCGCCGCCCGCGGTGTCGCCGTGCGCGTCGTCGGCGACGTCGACCGCCGCGAGCAGAAGGGCTTCGCGCTCCTCGAAGCCGCCGGAATCGCCCCGGTCTACGGCGACGGCGCGATCTTGTGGAACGGCGTCTTCGGCGAGGACCTCATCGAGCGCACCGGCGAAGACAACCGCCTCACCCACAACGTCTTCATCGCCGACCGCCACCGCGTCGTCTCGCTCTCCGCCGGCTTCCCGCCCGACGGCGCCGATCTCGCCCAGCAAGGCTTCGCCGCGATCAGCGAGGTCATCGCCCGCGACTTCGGCAACGCCTTCGACCAGCTCCACGGCGGCGTCTTCGCGACGACGCTGACCTACTACGAACAGGGCGTGCCCTCCGACACCAACAACCGCACCGCCTACCCGGTCGAGGACGGCGTCGTCGAGCTCTGGTTCGGCCCGCAGGAGCCGATCATCAAGGAGCTCATCGACCGCATCTACGGCGCCCGCGCCGCGGTCTGGATCGCGACCCCCGAGCTGCGCAACAGCGAGCTCGCCCGCGCGGTGCGCTACAAGGCCGAGGCCGGCTTCGACGTGCGCGTCATCGTCGGCGCCCGCGTCGACGCCCGCGCCGAGGCCGGCGCGCTCGAAGCGACCCTCGACGCCATCGCCGCCGCCCGCGACGACAACCCGCCCGCGTTCCGCGTCAACCCTGCGATCGGCGGCACCCTGCTCGTCATCGACGGCCAGCCCGACCCCCGCAGCCGCGGCGCCGTGCGCTGGCCCGGCATCGCGCTCGTCTCGACGACCCCGCTCTTCGAAGCGGTCCCCTACTACGTCGAGGACGTCACCCAGGACGGCCTCGTGCTCGCCGCCCAGCCCTCCGACCGCTTCATCGACGGCCACCTCTGGGGCGCCCGCGAGGGCGACCCGGCCGAGCCGAGCCCCGACTACACCGCGCTCCGCGCGCAGTACGAGGCGCTCTTCGCCGCCGGGGAGGAGTGAACATGACCCGTCGCGTGACCCTCGCGCGCTGCCTCGCGCTCGCGCTCACCCTCGGCGCGCTCGCCGGCTGCGCGCCCGACATCGCGCCCGAAGACCGCCTCCGCATGCTCTCGCCGCAGGTGCAGGCCTTCTTCAACCTCCCCGGCAGCCGCCAGCAGAACGGCATCGACAACGGCGCCGACGACATCCTCGTCCAGACCATCGACCGCGCCCGCCAGAGCATCGACTTCGCGGTCATGGGCTTCACCCGCGACACCGTCATCGACGCCCTGCTCCGCGCCCACCGCCGCGGCGTCCGCCTCCGCTTCGTCGGCGACGCCCGCCACGCCTTCGGCGACCAGCGCGCCTACGAAGAGTTCGACCGCCTCGGCATCGAGATGCAGGTCGGCAACCAGAACCACATCATGCACGACAAGTACTTCGTCGTGGACCAGCGCTTCGTCGTCACCGGCACCGGCAACATCACCGGCACCGGCTTCGGCCGCAACGACAACAACTGGGTGTGGATCGACGACTTCGGGCTCGCGGCCGACTTCATCGCCGAGTTCGAGCAGCAGCTCGCCGGCCGCTTCGGCTACGCCAAGCTCCGCATCGACAACGGCAACACCTACGCGATCGGCGACACCGTCGTCGAGGTGCACTTCTCGCCGCAGGAGGACGCGATGGGCCGCATCCTCGAAGCGGTCGAGAACGCCACCGACAGCGTCGAGTTCTTCATCTTCGCCTTCACCAAGGACCAGCTCGGCGCCTTGATGATCGCCAAGCACGAAGAGTTCACCCAGTACAACCGCTGCTGCGACCCCGCCACCCGCGGCGGACTCGACGAGAGCGAAGCCGGCTTCTGCGCCGAGCGCATCACCTGCGCCGACCCGTTCGTGCCGAAGAAGGTCCGCGGCGTCATCGACCGCAGCCAGCTCCACAGCAACGGCCCCTACCACGAGGTCTACCGCCTCATCACCCACGGCGTCGACGTGCGCATGGACGGCAACGACAACAGCCGCCAGCCCGGCGACTACCAGGCCGGCGGCGGCCGCCAGCACGCCAAGACCCTCATCGTCGACGGCCGCACCGACCACGCGGTCGTGCTCACCGGCTCGTTCAACTGGTCATCGAGCGCCACCCTCGCCAATGACGAGACCCTCCTCGTCTTCAACGGCGAGCGCCTCGGCCGCGACTACAGCGACTACTTCGACTACCTCTACGGCCTCGCCAAGCGCCCCGGCGAGCGCTGGATCGGCGACGGCACCCGGCTCCGGGCCGGCGACGTCGTCTTCAACGAGATCGGCTGGGACGGCTACAACGGCACCGTCGACCCCGCCGAGAGCCCCAACCCCAACAGCGAGCGCCCGCAGGACTTCACCTTCAACGACGAGTTCATCGAGCTGCTCAACACCACCGACCGCCCGATCGACCTGAGCCTGTGGGTCATCGCCGCGCAGGACGACTTCGTCACCGGCCTCTACCCCGGCACCATCATCGGGCCCTACGAGCGCTTCCTCATCGTCGACCACAACGTCGAGGCCTACGACGACCTCCGCCCGCAGATGCCGGGCGGGGCCTACACCGACCCCGACTTCGTCATGAACATGGCCAACGACCAGCGCTTCCTCCGCCTCAACCTCTCCAACGCCCGCCTGCAGCTCCGCCTCCTCGACCCCCGCGGCAACGTCGTCGACGTCGCCGGCGACGGCGGCGCCCCCTTCGCCGGCGGCCGCGAGCGCATCCCCGGCGGCGCGACCGACGACCCCCGCGCGCTCCGGGTGCGCTCGATGGAGCGCGTACACTTCGACTGCGCCGACGGCGACACCGACTGCCGCCCCATCCGCGACGGCCGCGACCCCGCCTCGTGGCGCTCGTGCACCGATCCGACCGAGGCGCAGACCGCCCAGATCCGCGAGGGCTACGAGGCCCACGTCATCGCCACCCCCGGCCAGCCGAACTCGGGCGGCGAGGCCTTCCCCGACGAAGACCCGGCGTGGCGGGCGCCCGACCCGGAGATCGACGAAGAGACCCAGCCGAGCGAGTAGCGCCGCCTTCTCGCCTACTTGCGCTTCCCCGGCGCCCACAGCCCGAGCTTCGTCAGCAGCTTCTCGTCGCCCTCGCCGTGCTGCCGCCAGTAGGGCGCGCGGATCGAGCCGGTCAGCTCGGCGCGCTCGCCGTCGTCGCAGCGCCAGCCGAGGATCCGGTGGGGGGCTTGGACCTCGACGTCGATCGCGCAGCCGACGCCGTCGGCGCGGGGCCAGGAGAGGGTGCGGGCGGTGAAGGCGCCGGCGGGGACCTTCACCTCGCTCGGGCCGCTCCAGGTGAAGGTGGTGGCGGCCTTGTTCGCGGGCAGGTGCTTGAGCCGCCGCACGAGCGCGGGCGCGAGCGTCGCGGCGGGGCCGGCGGGGGCGCTGCCGGGGCCGCCGCTCATCAGGCCGCGGGCCTGGATGAAGATCGCGTCTTCGATCACCACCGGGCCGGCGACCGACGCCTTGCCCGATTCGCCCTCGAAGTAGCTGTCGACCACGACCTCGGCCCCGCCGCTCGGGCGGGTCAGGCGCTCGAAGACGTGGCCGCACCACTCCTGGCTGGTGAAGGTCACCTCGACCGGCTCGAAGCCCGCGGCCGGATCGGCGAAGACGCTGGTCATGACGCGGTAGTCGTAGATGCCGGTCTGGAAGATCCGCAGGTGGTTGAGCTTGAGCGCGGTGAACTGGTCGGGGTCCTCGGGATCCCAGCGGTCGACCTTGACGAGCCGGCTGCGGCTGAAGGGCTCGGTGACGAAGACGAGCACGGCCTGGCCTTCGCGCGCCTCGCCGTAGCGGGGCTGCACGAGGCGGTAGCCGTTGAGCTCGGCCTGCCCGTCGGACCAGTGGCGCCAGAAGGCGTCGGCGTCGGCGCGGGCGGGCGCGGCGGTGAGGTGGGTGAGCGCGACGGCGAGGGCGGCGAGGACGGCGCGGCGCATGGCTCTCCTCCGGTGGGGGTGCCTCGGGAGGATGTCCGAGCCGGGTCGGATGTCGCCGCGCGGACGCCCCGCTAGCGTCCGCCGAGGCCGACGCTGCGGCAGAAGGCGACCCACGGGTCGCGCAGCACCTCGCGCCAGCCGGTGAAGATCCGGGCGGCCTTGGCCCAGTCGTCGCCGTGGGTGAGCTCGTCGCGGAGCTGGCGGCCGAGCCAGGCGGGGAAGGCGAGCTCGGGCGCGAACTGCATCGCGGCGCAGACGTCGGCCTGCGCGCAGCGCAAGAGCGCGTCGCGGTAGAGCTCGTCGAAGGTCGCGTAGGGCGGCGGCACCCCGTCGGCGGGGGTGTCTTCGACCTCGGCGATCGCGGCGAGCACCTTCTCGACGAACTCGCCGCCCTCGGTGTCGGCGAAGCGGCGCGGCACGCCCTTGATGCTGCGCAGCGCGGTCTTGGTCTCGGGGAGCCGGGCGGCGATCGAGAAGAGCACCTTGCGCGGCGGGGCGAGCTCTTGCGCGGCCTCGTCGAGCGCGTTGTACCACTCGATCATCCACGCGAGCGCGGCGCGCTGGCGGCCGGTGAGCTGCCAGAGGTTGCGGTAGGCGGCGAGCCCGAGCGGCGCGGCCGGCTCGGCGGGCGGGTCATGGGCCTCGCCGCTGATCGTGACGCAGAGCTCGTGGTGGCCCTTGGCTTCGAGGCGCTCGGCGAGGACGGTGTAGATCGCGGGGAGGTGGCGGACATCGTCGGCGGCGTAGGCGAGGTGGGCGTCGCTGAGCGGGCGGCGGGTCCAGTCGTCGGTCTGGAGGCCCTTCTCGGGCACGAGGCCCAACAGCCCGGCCTGGAGGTAGGCCAGCGAGACCTGGTGCTCGGGGCTCGTCAGCGCCCAGGCGATCTGGGTGTCGAAGACGCGCGGGCGGTAGCGCAGCCCGAGCGCGGCCATGAGCAGCTCGACGTCCTGCCGGCCGGCGTGCATCACCCACAGCACGCGCTTGCGGCCGAGGACGCGCTTGAGCGGGCCGAGGTCGGGCAGCGCGACGGGGTCGACGAGGTAGACCTCGCCCTCGTCGCCGGTGAGCTGGATGAGGCACAGCGTGGTGCCGCGCCGGTTCGATTCGAACTCGGTGTCGACGTAGATCCGGTCGTAGACGGCGAGGGCGTCGGCGGCGTCTTCGAGCGCGCCCGCCTCGTCGATGAGCTTCATCAAGGGTTCTCTTTCAGCCAGCGCGCGGCCTCGCGCGCATAGTAGGTCAGGATCACGTCGGCGCCGGCGCGGCGGATGCCGAGCAGGCTCTCGAGCACGGCCTTCTTCTCGTCGAGCCAGCCGTTCTGCGCGGCGGCCTTGAGCATCGCGTACTCGCCGCTGACCTGATAGGCGGCGACCGGGAGCGCGGTCGACTCGCGCACGAGCCGGATGACGTCGAGGTAGGGCCCGGCCGGCTTGACCATGAGCATGTCGGCGCCCTCGGCCTCGTCGAGCGCGACCTCGCGCAGCGCCTCGCGCACGTTCGCCGGATCCATCTGGTAGGTCTTCTTGTCGCCGAAGCGGGGCGCCGAGTCGAGGGCGTCGCGGAACGGGCCGTAGAACGACGAGGCGTACTTGGCGGTGTAGGCGAGGATGGAGACGTCGGTGTGACCGGCCTCGTCGAGCGTGTCGCGGATGGCGCCGACGCGGCCGTCCATCATGTCGGAGGGCGAGACGATGTCGGCGCCGGCCTCGGCGTGGCAGAGCGCCTGTCGGCAGAGGACCTCGACGGTCTCGTCGTTGATGATGCGGCCGTCCTTGCCGACGATGCCGTCGTGCCCGTCGGAGGAGTAGGGGTCGAGCGCGACGTCGGTGACGACGACGAGCTCGGGCCAGCGGGCCTTGAGCGCGCGGATGGCGCGGGGCACGAGGCCGTCTGCGTTGTGGCTCTCTTCGCCGCGGGGCGACTTCTTCGCTTCGTCGATGGCGGGGAAGAGCACGATCGCGCCGATGCCGTCGGCGAGGGCGCCGTCGACCTCTTCGAGGAGCGCGGCGTGGCCGAGGCGGGCGCAGCCGGGCATCGACTTGATGGGGTGGCGGCCCTCGCCGTCGTGCATGAAGAGGGGCAGGATGAAGTGCGAGGCGTCGAGGCGGGTCTCGCGCATCATGGCGCGGGTCCAGCCGTTCTTGCGGTTTCGGCGCGGGCGTTCGAGCAGGTTGAGCATCTGTCGCCTCGGTGACAGCGGTGTGCGCCCCCGTTATGGACGCCCCGGCCGCCGATGTAAAGCCGCGCCCCCACCCGACGAGGCGAGCGTGGCTTTACGGCTCGATGGGGCGTGTGCTACTCCGGGCGTGTCACCCAGCGGTGCGCCGAGGAGGCCCGGCGGATGCTCAAGGCGGAAGAAGCGGTCGATACCCTGCGGGCTTACCTCGTGCAGCAGGGGCTCAAGTTCACCCATCAGCGGCGGCTCATCACCGAGGTCTTCTTCGACCCGCTCTATCGCGAGGCGCACCCGAGCGTCGAAGACCTCTACGACCGCGTCCGCGAGCGCGACCAGAAGGTCGGCTACGCGACGGTCTATCGCACCCTCAAGCTCCTCGTCGAGTGCGGCCTCGCCAACCCCAACCGCCTCGGTGACAACCAGACCCGCTTCGAGCCCGAGTCGCCCGGCGAGCACCACGACCACCTCGTCTGCACCACCTGCGGCGCCGTCTTCGAGTTCGAGGAGGACGAGATCGAGCGCTTGCAGAACGACGTGGCGCGCCGCTTCGGCATGACGCTCTCCAACCATCGCATGGTGCTCTACGGCTACCCCGGCGACGACTGCACCGCGACGGGGTGCCAGCGCGACGGGGCGCCGCCCACCGCGACGACGATCGAGCTCTGACGCCGATGTCGACCGCGCCGCCCATCGCCGCGGTCGACGTCGGCAGCAACTCGATCCAGCTCACCCTCGCCCGCGTCGATCGCGACCGGGTCCTCGTCATCGACCGCGTCAAGGACGCCGCCCGACTCGGCGACGCGATCGGGCCCGACCGGCGCCTCGACCCGGCCGCCGCGGCGCGCGCGATCGAGGTGCTGCGCCGCTTCCGCGCGACCGCTGACGAGCACCGGGCGGTGATCCGGGCGACGGGGACCGCCGCGCTGCGCGCCGCGCGCGACGGCGCGGAGTTCGTCGCGCGCGTCGCCGCCGAGACCGGGATCGCGATCGAGCTGATCAGCGGCGCCGAGGAGGGGCGGCTGGTGCTCGGGGGCGTGCTGTATGGCCTGCCGGCGCTGCGGCGGGCGGCGCCGATGGTGGTCGACGTGGGCGGCGGGAGCACCGAGCTCATCTTCGGGCGCGCGGGGCGGGCGGCGGCGGTGACGAGCGTGCCGCTCGGCTCGCTGGTGGTGTGCCGGCGCTTCATCGGGGTCGATCCGGTGCGGCGCGCGGTCGCGCGGCGGGCGCTCGAGCGGGTGATGGCGCGGCTCGCCGATCGGGCGGCGGACGCGGGGCGGATCGGGTTCACCGACGCGGTCGCGACCGGCGGCTCGATCCAGCGGATCGCGCGGATCGCGTGCGCGCTCGACGGCGACCGGCGGGTGAGCGTGCACGGCTACCGGCTCGACCGCGCGGCGCTCGCGGCGGTGATCGAGCGGCTGATGCGGGCGCCGACGGTGGCCGAGCGGCGGCGGATCCCGGGCATGGATCCGGAGCGGGCGGACACGCTGCTCGGCGGCGCGCTGGTCTTCGAGGCGCTGACGCGGCTGCTCGTGCTCCGGCAGTGGACGGTTTCGATGGACGCGCTGCGCACCGGGCTCATCGTCGACACCGACGCGCGGGCGCGGACGCGGTAGACTCGGGCCTCTCGCGTGGAGGGGACCGATGCTCACCTGGCTCAAGCGCTACACCCGCTGGCTGCACACCGGCTGGCCGGCCGGCACCGTCGAGAAGCTGCCCGAGGTCGCCGAGGACGGGCGCACCAACGTGCCGGGGCTGTACGTCGTCGGTGATCTCACCGGGGTGCCGCTGCTGAAGTTCTCGGCCGACACCGGCGCGAAGGCGGTGCAGCAGATCGCGGCCGATCCCGAGTTCGAGGCGCTGCGGGGGCGGCGGGACGCCGATGTCTACGATCTGGCGATCATCGGCGCGGGCGTGGGCGGCGCGGCGGCGGCGATCGAGGCGAAGCGGCGGGGGCTGTCGTTCGTGGTCTTCGAGGCGAGCGAGAGCTTCTCGACGATCAAGAACTTCCCGCGCGAGAAGCCGATTTACACCTACCCGACCGACATGGTGCCCGCCGGGGAGCTGCGCTTCACCGCCGAGGTCAAGGAGCCGCTCGTCGCCGAGCTCGACGCGCAGCTCGAAGCGGCGGGGATCACGCCGAAGATCGGGCGGATCACGGCGGTGACGCGGCGGGGCGGGCTGTTCGAATTGGCCGGGAGCGGCGAGCCTTCGGCGCGGGCGCTGCGGGTGATCGTCGCGATCGGGCGCTCGGGCAACTACCGCAAGCTCGGGGTGCCGGGCGAGGCGCTCGACAAGGTCTACAACCGGCTGCACGACCCGAAGGACTACGCCGGCCAGCAGGCGCTCGTCGTCGGCGGCGGCGACTCGGCGATCGAGGCGGCGATCGCGCTCGTCGCGTGCGGGGCGCACGTGACGCTCTCGTACCGCAAGCCCGAGTTCAGCCGGCCGAAGCCGGAGAACGTCGAGAAGCTGCGCGAGCTGATGGCCGATCCGATGCACGAGACCGAGGTGGAGCACCCGACGAGCGAGCGGGTGACGACGGGGATCTCGACGCAGATGCTGGCGCGGCCGCGGGTGAAGGGGTCGCTGCGGGTCGAGATGGGGAGCGCGGTGCGCGCGATCGAGCCCGGCGCGGTGACGCTGACGCTCGCCGACAGGCGCGAGGAGCGGATCGACAACGACGTGGTCTTCCCGATGCTCGGGCGCGAGCCGCCGCTCGACTTCTTCCGCCGCTCGGGGGTGCGCATCACCGGCGAGTGGAGCGCGTTGATGTGGGCGGGGCTGGTCGCGTTCTTCGCGTTCTGCGTCTTCGTCTACCACTGGAAGAGCTATTACTGGTTCCCCGCCGAGTGGCTGAACCCGTCGCAGTGGATCGACGGGGTGCGGGCGGCGATCGGGGAGGCGGCGGCGGATCGGTCGAGCCTGCTCTACACGCTGCTCGCCTCGGCGAGCGGGCCGAGCTTCTACTACACGCTGCTGTACTCGAGCGCGATCGCGTGGTTCGGGATCCGGCGGATCCGGCGGCGGAAGACGCCCTACGTGACGGCGCAGACGGTGACGCTGATGGTGGTGCAGTGGCTGCCGCTGTTCATCCTGCCCGAGATCATCCTGCCGTGGATGGGGCGCAACGGCTTCTTCGCCGAGGGCGCGGTCTTGACCCCGGTGGCCGATCTGTTCTTCGAGACCTACGGCGACGGCGGGCCCTTGCAGAGCGAGCGGGCCTACTGGCGGGCGTACGGCTTCATCCTGGCGTGGCCGCTGATGGTCTACAACTGGTTCACCGCGCAGCCGATCATGGGCTGGCTGGTGCTCGGCGCGGTGCAGACCTTCGTGATCATCCCGCTGATCGTGTGGCGGTGGGGCAAGGGCGCTTACTGCGGCTGGCTGTGTTCGTGCGGCGCGCTGGCGGAGACGCTCGGCGACACCCACCGGCACAAGATGCTGCACGGGCCGAAGTGGAACCGGCTCAACATGCTCGGGCAGGTGATCCTGGCGGTGGCGTTCGTCTTCCTGGGGTTGCGGATCTACGGCTGGATCGCGCCCGACTCGTTCGTGGCGGCGCGCTTCGACGGGTGGGTGTCGGGCAAGAGCCCGGCGACCTACAAGTGGGCGGTCGACGTCGCGCTCGCCGGCTTCATCGGGGTGGGCCTGTACTTCCACTTCTCGGGGCGGGTGTGGTGCCGCTTCGCCTGTCCGCTCGCGGCGTTGATGCACATCTACGCGCGGTTCTCGCGGTTCCGGATCTTCCCCGAGAAGAAGAAGTGCATCTCCTGCAACGTGTGCACCTCGGTCTGCCACCAGGGGATCGACATCATGAACTTCGCCAACAAGGGCATCCCGATGGAGGACCCGGAGTGCGTGCGCTGCTCGGCGTGCGTGCAGAGCTGCCCGACGGGCGTGCTGCAGTTCGGGCGGTACGGCAAGGGCGGCGCGATCGTGTACGACCGGCTGCCGGCGTCGCGGGTGCTGATGGCGGAGTCGATCGACAAGGATCAGATGCGGGTGGTGCCTACGCCGGGGAGTGTCTGATCACGGCGCCGGGCAGGTCACGCGCTCGCTGACGAGCCCGCCGC
>JACKDM010000068.1 GCA_020633515.1 Myxococcales bacterium | reverse complement strand
TCGGGGCCGCGATCGAGGGGGAGCGCAGCATCGGCGGCGCCGCGGTCGGGGGTCGCGTCGGCGCCGGGACCGATCGCGCCGTCGAGCGCGGCGCCGTCGGCGGTGACAGCGTCGGCGAGCGCGCGATCGGGCGTCGGATCGGCGGTCGATCCGTCGTCGCAGGCGACGAGCGCGAGCGCGCAGAGGGTGACGGCGAGGTGGAGGGCGCGTGGCGACATGGTCGAGCTCCGGTGGCGGAATGCCGACAACAGTATCCGGGTCGCCGGTGTGACGCCATCGAGGGGCGCGGTGCGATGGGCGTCGGCGGGTGGCCGGGTCGCCGGTGTGACGCCATCGAGGGGCGCGGTGCGATGGGCGTCGGCGGGTGGCCGGGTCGCGGCGGCGGGCGCGGTCGCGGGCGGCGGTTGACTCCCCTCCCCCGCCGCGCGATCGTCCGCCGGCCGCCGCGTGGGCGGCGATGGGAGGTGAGTGATGGCCGGTCGGATCCGTGTCTTCATCGCGTGCTCGCTCGATGGCTTCATCGCAGGGCCGAACGACGACCTGTCATGGCTGCCGCCGCCGTCGGACGATCCGGCGGATGACCATGGCTACACGCCGTTCATGGCCGAGGTGGGCGCGCTGCTGATGGGTCGGCGGACCTTCGAGGTGGTGCGGGGCTTCGGCGGCGAGTGGCCGTACGGGGAGCGGCCGGTGCTCGTCGCGACGCGGCGTCCCCTCGGCGAGGCGCCGGCGGTGGTACAAGCGGTGGAGGGTGGGATCGACGCGCTGCTCGACGCGGCGCTCGCTGCGGCGGGAGGCAAGGATGTGTATGTCGACGGGGGTGATGTCATCCGGCAGGCGCTCGACGCGGGGCGGATCGATGACATGGTGGTGACGGTGGTGCCGGTGGTGCTCGGGGCGGGGCACCCGCTGTTCGCGGGGGTGAAGCAGCGGCGGGCGTTGGAGCGGGTGGGGTGCGAGGGGATCGGGCACGGGATGGTGCAGATCAGGTATCGGGTGCCGCGCGACCGAGCCCGGTGATATGGTCGCGCGATGCAGAACGCCGAACGATTCAAGCAGCTCCTCAACAGCCTGGAGCCGGAGAAGCCGCTCTCGGATCTCAACCTCTACGTCGAGGGCCGCCGCAGCGCGGCGCGGGAGATCGAGCGGCGGCTCGACACCATCGAGAAGCGGCCCTGCAAGTCGCTGCTGCTCGGCGCGCGGGGGGGTGGCAAGAGCACCGAGCTGCGGCGGCTGGTGTCGCTGCTCGCGGGGCGGAGTGATCTCATCGTCGAGACGATCGATCTCGACGCGACCGGCGTCACGGCGGCGAATGTCACGGCGCTGGATCTGCTGTACATGTGCTGCATCGCGCTGCTGCGGCGGGTAGCCGAGAAACCGCAGAAGCTGCTGTTCACCCGGCTGAAGGCGGCATACGCGGGCGAGCAGGAGAAGGGCACGCTCGGCAAGGTCGCCGATGCGCTGGAGGGGCTGCGGGGCTTCGGGATGGCGCTCGGCGGGGCGGCGGGCGCGGCGGTGGGCGAGCCGGGTGCCCTCGCGGTGGCGAGCGCGGGTGTCATGGATGTGATGGCAAAAGGCATCACATTGATCCCACGGCCGGATCGTTTCGTCTCGGAGAGCTCGACGCAGGGGCAGCGCATGCTCGCGGTCTGCACGGAGATCACCCAGGCGGTGCGCGGCGATCGGGCGGTGTCGATCTGCCTCGTCGTCGACGGGCTCGAGAAGATGAACGGGGAGGCGAATGATCGCTTCCATGCCATGTTCGAGCAGACACGGCTGATCGCGCAGGCGCCGTGGTCGATGGTGATCGCGGCGCCGCCGAGCACGCTGACGAGCGGCGACAGCGTGGCGAACCTGGGTTATGACACGGTGATCGTCTGGGGCTTCCCCGATGAGCCGGAGCTGTTGACGCGGCTGGTGCGGCGGCGGCTGGCGGCCGAGGGGCTGGCGGACGATGTCATCGACGCGGACGCGCTCGATTATATGGTGGCGATGTGCGGGGGGTTGCCGCGGCATCTGGTGAAGATCCTCGAAGAGACGCTGTGGGCGGCGCTGGCGCAGGAGGCCGATCGGCTGACGATGGCGGTGGTGAAGGCAGGCGTGCGGCGCTTCGGGATGGAGCTGGCGCGGGGGCTCGATCTCGATGACATCGAGGTGTTGAGCACGGTGAAGCGGCGGCGGCGGCTGCCGAAGCGGGATGAGTCGGCGAAGCTCTTCGCCGCCGGGCGGATACTGGCAGAGCCGCCGGATGGGGATGGCTTGTTCAATGACTATCGGGTGCATCCCATCCTCGCGCCCGAGATCGAGTGAGCGGGATGGAGCGCTACGCCGAGGCGGCCGCGCGGGTGGCGCGGCGGGTGACGCAGGGCCGCGCGGGGGTGGGGCTGGTGGTGTGTGCGTCGACCGAGCAGGCGACGGTCGGGGCTGCCGTGGCGGAGGCGCTGGCCCGACGAGGGCGGGAGCTCCCGTCGCGAGCGACGGGAGACCGCCTCTCAGGCGGGTCCGCGGAGGGTGAGCCAGCGGAGCCGTACCCGAGGTACGGCGAGCATGGCGAGGCCGAGCAGAGCCGAATGGGAGGCGGGATCGCGGCGCGCAGCAGGGATGCTCACGCACTCGTCGGGCCCGGCTGGGCGGCGCCGGGGGCGCTGGCGGAGGCGGTGGAGGCGGGTGGGCATCGGGTGGTGGCGGGGTTGCCGGCCGATGACGGGGTGCTGGCGCGGCTGAACGGGAGTCGGGATCGGCTGGCGGCGAGCGGGGCGCGGCTGGTGGTGGTGGTGAGTCAGGGGGAGCTGCGGCGGTTCGTGGAGGCGTGCGGGGATGTCTATGCCACGGTGAGCTTCGTCGAGGACGTGCCGTTCGAGGCGGATGCCTCGGTGAGCCTCGCCGAGGCGCGGCGGCAGCTCGGGCGGGTGTACGAGCGGCGCTTCGGGCGGCTGGATCTGCGGGGGTTGATCCGGCGGAGCGAGGAGGACGTGGGGTGGCCGATCGAGGCGCTGTATCGGCCGCTGCGGGCGCGGGCGTGGTGGGATGGGCTGGGGGGTGCGGGTGAGGTGGCTGGGGGCGACCGGGCGGCGCTCGGGCGCCTGCTGGCCGCGGTGGCGGAGAGGGAGGCATCGGGCGCAAGGGATGCGGCTGAGGCCGTGGATGTGACAGATGCGGCGGATGTGACGGAGGCGGCGGGTGCCTTGTCCGTTGGCTCACCGAAACTCAACCCGAAGGTGCCATTTGCGCGGCAGTACCGCGGCGATGTCTGGTTCGCCGGGCCGACCGTGCTGCTGGGTGGGCCGGGGAGCGGCAAGAGCTTCTTCTTGCGGTGGTGCGCGCGGCAGGGTGTGAAGGGATCGCTGTTCGGGATCAAGCGGTCGCTGCCCGTGCTGGTGCCGCTGGCCGCCTTCGCCGCGGCGCCGATCGAGCAGGGGTTGATGGCATGGATCATCGACTGGCTGCTCGCCGAGAGCCCGGCGGCGGCGCATGTGCTGGCGGAGGCGATCGCGGCGCGGCGGGCGGTGTTCCTGCTCGATGGCTTGGACGAGGCGGGGACCGAGCGGGGGCGGGTCCGGTGCGCGGAGCAGATCGGCGTGTTGGTGGCGGCGGCGCCGGGGTGCCCGGTGCTGGTGACGAGCCGGCCGGCGGGCTTCGGGGAGGGAGCGATCGCGGGGGCGCGGGTCGCGCAGGTGGAGCCCTTCAACGTTGATGAGATCAAGCAGTTCCTCGCGCGGTGGGGCGAGCAGTATGCCATCGACGCGCGCGGCGCAGCGGCCGCCGAGCAAGGGCGGTCGGAGGGGCGGGCGCTGGCGGAGCAGATCATCGCGCGGCCCGCGATCAAGGCGCTCGCCGAGACGCCGCTGCTGCTGACGGTGCTGGCGCTGGTGCATCGCATGGGGGTGCGGCTGCCGGAGAATCGGGTCGAGCTGTACGGGCAGATCACGGTGGTGCTGGTCGAGCGATGGAATCAGGTGCGCAGCCTCGCGGGGCCGGGGCCGGCGAGCCTGCTGCGGGTGGGTGATGCCATCCGGCTGCTCGGGCCGCTGGCATGGCAGATGGTCGAGCGGGGGGAGCGGGGGTCGATCGATGAAGCACGGCTGGTGGCGCATCTGCGAGAGGTGCTGAGTCAAGGGGCGGTGCGGGGCTTCGAGTCGGCCGAGGCGCTGGTCGAGCTGTTCCGGTCGTCGCTGGGTTTGTTGGTGGAGCAGGCGCCGGGGTCGTATGCCTTCTCGCACTCGACGCTGCTGGAGTACTTCGCGGCGCGGGAGCTGGTGCGGGGGCGCGGGTTGGAGCGGCTGGTGGCGTCGGAGGCGGTGTTCGACGCGAACTGTCGGGAGGTGGTTCGGCTGGCGGTCGCCGAGGTTGGTCAGGTACAGCTCGATGACGAGCGGCTGGATGCCGTGGTGCGGACGATCGTGGCGGCGGCGCATGCTCGGCGGATGACGCCGACGGCGGAGGTGCCGGCGCTGTTGGTGGGGCTGTTGGAGGATGATCCGTGTCTCACCCGGGCGCTGTGGCGAGAGATCGCGGAGGAGTTGGTGCCCGCATGGTGGGTTGATGTTTCTCATTCATTCGATGGCTTGGACTACCTTTTCTCGCTGCCATTGTATCACTGGTGGGGAGGATGGCTGGCCAAGGTGCAGCAGTACCATCCAGAGGTCTGGGAGGAGATGGTGGCTCGGGTTGAGGCCGCGACAACCCGGATCAATTCACGGATGGACGAGCCGATCGTGGATGCCTCCTTTAGGTTCCTTGCATCCCAATGTGTCTGGCTTCTGCGTCATGACATGGGCCTCGAACCCTTCGACCGTTGACGCGCCGCCCGCGCCCATGGCAAGCGGCGGGCGGGCGGACGGGCGCGTCGATCCGACCCCCGCCGATCAGCCGGGCCAGCCGTCGCCGAAGAGGTGGCGCCACTGCGCGTGCGCCTTGTCGAGCGCGCCGGTGGCGCCGAGGTGCAGCGCGCGCTCGGCGGTGGCGGTGGCGGCGTTGAGGCGGCGTTGCAGGTCCTGGCGCTCGGCGAGGGGCAGGCTGAGGCGGGGGCCGTCGCCGCCGGTGGGGTCTTGGATGTGCTGGATGACCTTGTCGCCGAGGTGGGCGAGCAGCATCGCGAAGCCGCGGGCGTAGTCGGGCGGCGGGCTCGCGAAGGCGGTGAGCGACATGACTTCGAGGTGGTAGGAGCCGAGCTTGCCGAAGCCCTTGCGGCGCGCGGCCTTGGCGAGCCGGATGAGGGGGCGCAGCTTGCTGCCGGCGCGGTGGTCGGCGGCGTCGAGCAGCGCCTTCTGGCGGCGGGGTGAGGTGCGGATCCAGTTGCCGCGGGGGATGTCGGGGATCCAGTAGTGTTCGCCTTCGGGGAGCGCGGGCACGAGGTCGAGGCGGAGGTCGTTGCCGGCGTAGGTGAGGCCGATCGAATGGTTCTGCAGGGCGGCGACGGCGTCGCCGGGCATGGCCTTCTTGACGGCGGTCTGCACGCTGCGCAGCAGCTCCTTGGGGGCGGTGGCGCGGGTGGCGAGCCGGGGGTCGAGCACGAGGAAGACGTCGACGTCGGCGAGCGGCTCGATGGCGGTGCTGCGGGCGAAGGAGCCGGTGAGGAAGCTCTCGCGGAGCGATGGCAGGTGGTGGCGCAGGGTGGCGCGGACGTGGCTCTGCATGCGCTCGGCCTGCGCGGCGCGGGCCTTGTTGGGCTGGAGGGCGCGGACGAAGGCGTCGAACGCCTGGTTGATGGGGAGCATGAGGGCCTCCGCGGTCGTGTCGGGGTGAGGGTGCGATCGGCGGGGCGGGATGGCAAGGGGGGCGGGGGGCGCTGTCAGGGGGTGTAATGGTTCGCCGGGGCGATGTCAGGCCTTGCTGATCCCGAGGCGGCGGCGGTCGGCGAGCATGCAGCGGTCTTGGATGACATCGATGCCATGGGCGCGGAGCTTGTCGGCGACGGCGTCGTTGCGGATGCCGAGCTGCAGCCAGACGACCTTGGGGGGTGGGTTCATGGCGAGGATGTCGTCGAGGTGCTCGGGGATGGCTTCGCTGCGGCGGAAGATGTCGACGACGTCGATGGGCTCGGCGAGCTCGGCGAGGGTGGCGCGGACCTTTTCGCCGAAGAGTTCGCGGTCGGTGAGGACGGCGTTGACGGGGAGGATGCGGTAGCCGTGGGCGTGCAGGTCGGCGGGCACGTAGTGGGCGGGGCGGTGGGTCTCGTGGTGGGCGCCGAGGACGGCGATGGTCTTGCTGGCTTCGAGGATCTGGCGGGCGTGTTCGATGGACATGCAGAAGCTCCGTGGTGGCGCGCTGCGGGGATGGATGCGTGGGCGCGGGGGGCGGCTTCGGGGGGCGGGGGGCGGATCAGTCCTCGGCGTCGGCCTCTTCGAAGGCGAGCGCGGCGGCTTCCCAGGCTTCGATGGCGGCTTCGAGGGCGGCTTCGCGGTCGGCGACCTCGCGGGCGACCTGGGTGACGCGGGCGGGGTCGTTGTAGTGGGCGGGGTCGGCTTGCTCGGCGCGGAGGGCTTCGATGGTGGCTTCGAGGGTGGCGACCTGCTTCTCGGCGGCGGTGAGCGCGGCCTTGAGGGGGGCGAGGCGGCGGTTCTTCTCCTGGCGGTTCTGGGCGGCGCGGCGCTTCTCGTCGCGGGTGCGGGGGCGGTCGCCGGTGAGGGGTTCGGGTTCGGGGGGCGGGGCGGGCTTTTTGGCGGGGGCGGGGGCGCGGCGGTGGTACTGGCCGTGGAGCGGGAGGGGCTCGGGGCGGTCGCCGCGGGCGGTGCGCTCGGCGTAGTCGCTGTAGTCGCCGAGGAAGGGGGTGATGCGGCCGTCGCGGACCTCCCAGATCTCGTTGCAGACGGCGTCGATGAAGTGGCGGTCGTGGCTGATGATGACGACGGTGCCGCTGTATTCGGCGAGCGCTTCTTCGAGGACGGCGCGGCTGGCCATGTCGAGGTGGTTGGTGGGCTCGTCGAGGAGGAGCACGTTGGCGGGGGTCAAGAGCATCTTGACGAGCGCGAGGCGGTTCTTTTCGCCGCCGCTGAGGACGCCGACCTTCTTGGTGACGTCGTCTTCGTCGAAGAGGAAGGCGCCGAGCACGCTGCGGAGGCGGGCGGGGGGGAGGTCGATGTCGGCTTCGACCTCTTGCAGCACGGTGTTGCCGGGGTGGAGGACCTCGACCTGGTGCTGGGCGAAGTAGTAGAGGCGGGCGCCGAAGCCGATCTCGCGGCGGCCTTGCTGGTATTCGGTGGCGCCGGCGAAGAGCTTGAGCAGGGTGGATTTGCCGGCGCCGTTGGGGCCGACGAGCGCGATGTGGCGGCCGCGGAGGAGCTCGCAGTCGAGGCCGCGGTAGATGATGTTGTCGCCCCAGGCCTTGCCGATGTCGGCGAGGGTGAGCACGACCTGGCCGGACTTCTGGGGCTCGGGCAGGTTGATGCGGATGGTGCGCTCGTCGGTGCGGGTCTCGACGCGGTCGATCTTCTCGAGCATCTTGACGCGGCTCTGGACCTGACGGGCCTTGCTGGCCTTGGCGCGGAAGCGGTCGATGAAGCGCTCGAGCTCGGCGATGCGGCGCTGTTGGTTCTTCTGCTGGCGCTCGGCGAGGTCGCGCTCCATCTCGACCTGGGTGAGGTAGCTCTCGAAGTCGCCGGTGTAGACGCGCAGGCCGGTTCGGCTGAGCTCGGCGATGTGGGTGGAGAGGCGGTCGAGGAAGCGGCGGTCGTGGCTGATGAAGACGAGGCTGCCGGGGAAGCGGGCGAGGAAGTCTTCGAGCCAGACGACGCTCTCGAGGTCGAGGTGGTTGGTGGGCTCGTCGAGGAGGAGCACGTCGGGGCGCTGGAGGAGGAGGCGGGCGAGCACGACGCGCATCTGCCAGCCGCCGGAGAGGGTGGCGCAGTCGACGTCGAACTGGCGGGCGGCGAAGCCGAGGCCTTGCAGGATCTCTTCGACGCGGCTCTCGGCGCGGAAGCCGTCGAGGCGTTCGAAGCGGGCCTGGAGCGCGGCGTATTGCTCCATGAGGGCTTCGGCCTCGGTGGGATCGGCGTCGGTGAGGCGGTGTTCGAGGGCTTCGAGCTCGGCGGCGACGGCGAGCACGGGGGCGAGGCCCTTGCGGGCTTCTTCGCGGACCGTGGTGCCGGCGAGGGTGGCGACCTCTTGGGGGAGGTAGCCCCAGGTGACGCCGCGGGAGAAGGCGAGCTCGCCGCCGTCGGGGGCCATCTCGCCGACGATGATGCGCAACAGCGTGCTCTTGCCGGCGCCGTTGGGGCCGATGAGGCCGACGCGCTGGCCGGGTTTGATGTGCCAGTCGACGTCTTCGAAGAGGACCTGGGGGCCGAAGCGCTTCTGGATGCCTTTGAGGTGGATCACGGGTGCTCTGCCTGGGGCGGGCGCGAAGGTGGGTGCGGGCGGCGGTGACTACTCGGCGGCGGGGCGCTGGGCGACGCGGTAGGCGGCGCGGGCGGCCTCGGCGCGGGCGAGGGGGTCGCGGTCGGCGAGGGCCTTGAGCAGCATCTCGAGCCACGCGCGGTGGGCGTGCTCGCCAGCGGCGCGCAACGCGACGGCGCGGAGCTCGGGCTGCTCGGCGTCGAGCGCGGCGCGGTAGGTCGGGAGCGCGGCGGCGGCGCGGAGATCGGCGAGCGCGGCGAAGGCGGCGGCCTTGGTGTCGATGGCCTTGCTGCGGTCGTAGACCTGTTCGAGCGCGGCGGTGGCCTTGCGGGCGCGGAGCGCGTCGAGGGCGAAGGTGCGCTGGTCGTCGTTGCCGTCGAGCGCGATCCAGGCGATGAGGTCGTCGCTGATCTTGGGGTTCTTGCCGAGGGCTTCGATGTGCTCGGTGGTGAGCCACGCGAGCGCGCCGGCCTTGAACTCGGGCTCGGCCTTCTTGCCTTCGATCTCGAGGAGGTGGCGCCAGACGAAGAAGCGGGTGTCGAGGTCGGGGTCGCGCTTGAGGAGCGCGATGGTGGTGGCGGCGCGGGGCTGGCCGGTGGCGGCGATGGCCTTGGCGGCGGCGACCTTGAGGCGGGGGTCGCGGTCGGTGACGACGAACTGGAGCGAGTCGATGATGGCGGGGGTGCCGATGTTGGCGAGCGCCTCGATGAGCGCGAGCTTGACCTCGGCCTCGGGCTCCTTTCGGAGGAAGTTGGCGAGGCGCTGTTCGTCGCCGGGCTTGGCGATGGCGGCGAGGCCGCGGGCGGCGGCGAGGCGGATCTCGCTGCGGCCTTCGCTCATGGCGTTTTCGAAGAGCGCGATGCTGTCGCGGTGGCGGAGCGCGGTGAGCGCGGCGAGGCCGCGGGCGCGGGGCTCGGGGCGGTCGCCGCGGGCGGCCTCTTGGAGGAGCTCGATGACCTTGGGGTCGCCGGTGGCGGCGGCCCACTCCTCGAGCCAGGTGAAGCTGGCGGAGGCCTGATCGGCTTCGAGGAGGAGCATCATCTGGTCGCGGAGCTTGCCGAGGGTGGCGTGGTCGCGGCTGTTCTGGAGGGCTTCCCAGGCCATGAGCTTGGCCCAGTCGGCGTTGTAGCGGAGCCCGGCGAGCAGGGTGCGGGTGACCTCGTCGACGTCGCCGCGGTGGGCGCGGATCCAGGCGAGGCGGAGGCGGTCTTCGTACTCGGTGGCCTTGTCGTAGCGGGTGTTGATGTCTTTCTGGAGGGTCTTGACCGCCTTGCCGTCGACCTGGGCGAGGTACTCGCGGGCGAGGCGGCCCTGGGTGTCCATCTGGTGGAGGCGTTCGAGGGCCCACTTGTAGGCGATGGGGTCGCGGAAGGTGGCCATGGCTTCGACGGCCTGCTTGTGCTCGGGCTCGCCTTCGGGCTCGGCGAGGCCGCTCTGGATGACCTCCCAGGCGGTCTTGCCGCCGCGGGCGATGAGGCGGGCGCGGGCGTCGGCGCGGGCTTCGGGGCTGCCGTTCTTCGCGGTGCGCTGGAGGACCGCGAGCTGGTCCTTGTCTTTGGGGGCGAGGGCTTCGAGGAGCGCGTAGCCTTGCTCGCGGTCGCTCTTGTCGGCCGACTCGAGGTAGCCGGTGACGGTCTTCTCGGCGGCGGCGCGCAGGGGGCGGAGCTTCTTGTCGGTGGTGGTGAGCGCGCGGGTGAGCGCGTCGTGGCGGATGGTGGCGTCGGCGTCGGCGAGGCCCTTCTCGATGGCGGTGTAGCGGTCGGCGTCGCCGAGCTCGAGGCTGCCGAAGTAGACGACGCGGCGCACGAGCGGGTTGGCGTCGCCGGCGAGGTCGGCGTAGACGGCGCGGCTCTGTTCGGCGACGGCCTCCGGCGGGGGGAGGCCGTCGTCGGGCGCCTTGGGCTTGCGCTTCGCGGCGGCGGGGGCGGCGAGCGCGAGGGCGACGAGGCACGGCGCGAAGAGCCGGAGCGAGACGGGGTGGGGCATCGACGGGCTCCTGGTGGTGACGCGGCGGAACGCCGGTCGGGTTAGCACGAGGGGCGGGGGCGCGGCAACCACGTCGGGGCGGGGGCGCGCCTTGACACCCCCCGGGGGCGCTGCCACGATGCGGGCCGGGTGCGGTGGAGGCACCCGCTCGTCACATTCTCTGGGGAAGCATCTCATCGTGAGCGCACCGATGCCCGCCGCCCGACTGGTCGCATGGTTCTCTCTCGGTGTCGCGGCCTCGGGCTGCGTCTCGCCTCATCTGGATGGGTTGTCGACGGCCGAGTGCGCGGTCGATGAAGAGTGCGGGGAAGGTCGGGTGTGCCTCGCGGGGGCATGCGCGGCGCCGCTGCCGCCGGTCGATGGGGCGGTGGTCGACGAGGCGGTGCCCGATGTCGGGGTCGACGACGGCGTGCTCGATATGATGGCGCCGCCGGATATGCGGGCGGACGCGGGCTGCGTGGCGGTCGACGAGGTGTGCAACGGGGTCGACGACGACTGCGACGAGGTGGTCGACGAGGGTGATCCGGGGGCGCTGTGTGCGCTCGATGGGGTCGCGACGGCGGCGTGTGTGGGCGGGGCGTGCGCGATCGAGGCGTGCGCGGCGGATCGGGCGGACGCGGATGGGGTGGCGGAGAATGGCTGCGAGTGTCTGCCGTTCGCGCGCTACTTCCGGGTGATCGGGGAGGCGGCGGCGCTCGAGGAGCCGGCGGGGCTGGATCTGGACTGTGATGGCGCGCCGGGGGCGTGGGGCGGGGCGCGCTTCGTGTCGGCGCAGGCGGCGGCGGACGGAGATGGGTCGGCGGCGGCGCCGTGGGCCTCGATCGACGAGGCGATCGCGGGGGTGCGGGCGGGGCTCGACGCGGGCGAGCGGCAGGTGTTGATCGTGGGCGAGGGGCTGTATCGGCAGGCGGAGCCGTCGGTGGTGGTGGGCGCGGGCGGGGCGCTGCATCTGATCGGGGGCTTCAGCTACGACGCGGCGTCCGGGTGGCGGCGCAGCGGGGGGCGGAGCCGGATCCAGACGGGGGCGGATGGCAACCCGGCGTATGGCACGATGGGTGACGGGGTGCTGGTGATCGATGGGATCGAGCTGCGGCCGCAGGGCGCGGCGCGGCCGGCGGGGGTGCGGGCGGAGGGGTGCGGTCACCTGGAGCTGGCGGCGACGACGCTGGTGGTGGGCGGGCTCGTGGGGCCGGGGAGCGCGGAGGACGGGGCGCGGGTGAGCGACGCGGAGGCGCCGGAGAGCGCGGCGACGGCGGCGGGCGCGGCGGGGACGATGGCGCGGCGGGGCGGGTGGGGAGAACGCGGCGTGTCGGCAGCCGAGCGCGGGCGGCGCGGGCGGGCGCGGGGTGGATCTCGACGTGGCGATGAGCGGTGAGGCGGGCGGGCGGGGAGCGCGCCGACGGGCGACGGCCGCCGAGGGGGCGCGGCGGCGAGCGCGGCGAGCGCGGCCGAGGCGGGGCAGCGGGGGCCGGATGGCGCGGCGGGCGGCGCGGGCGCGCCGGGGCGTCGGGTGGGTGGTACGACGAGCGGGTGTCTCGTGGCGGCCGCACCCGGCGACGCGGGCGGGGGCGGGCGCGGCGGGCGGCGGGGCGGCGGCGGCGGCGGCGGGGTGGCGCTGGCGGGACGGCGGCGCCGGCGGGCGGCGGCGGCGCGGGCGGCTGCGGGGGCGCGCTGGGCTCAACGGCAACCCGGGGCTGAGCGCGATCGGGGTGGTGGTGACGGGGCGTGTACCGTGGTCTTCGACGACGTGGTGATCGAGGTGGCGCCGGGCGGCGCAGGGAGCGCGGGCGGGCGCGGGAGCGCGGGCGCGATGGGCGCGGCGGGCGGCGATCCGGGCGGTCGCGCCGGGCGCGGTCTCGGGGGCTTCGGCGGCGACGGCGGGCAGGGCGGCTGCGGCGGCGCGGGCGCGGGCGGTGACGGCGGCGGGAGCTTCGGAGTGCTGCTCGTGGGGCCCGACGCGGTGATCGATCCGGCGAGCACGGTGGCGATCACGGTGGGCGCGCCGGCGGAAGGCGGCGCGGGGGCGGCGGCGGCGTGTGCCGGCGCCGAGGACGCGGCGGACGGGAGCCCGGGGCCGGCGGTCGAGGTGGCGTGCTGTCTGGATCCGGCCGATTGCGGCGATCTGCGCTGCCCGGAGTGATGGCGGCGCGGCGGCGCGGGTGATGCTGCGTCAGCGAGGCGGTCGAGCCCGCCCGCGGGGCGGAAGACAGGGTGACGGGCTCGATGGGTTCGACGACCTCGGTGAGGGCGCCTCCCCTGCCCTGCCGGGCGGGTGACTACTTCGACGGGCCGACGCTGAGCTTGCCGACGGGCTCGATGTAGCGGTTGACGAGGATGGCTTCGGCGTTGCCGATGCGGGTCGGGGTGACGACCTTGAGCGGCGTGCGGGCGGGATCGGTGCCGATCCAGACGGTGCCGGTCTTGGCGGGGCCCTTCATCTCGTTGGGGTCGTCGAGGAAGCCGCCGGTGAGGGTGGTCTTGATCTCGATGCGGAGCGCGTCGAACCAGCCCATCGGGGTCCACAGGCGCTCGACCTTGACGACCTCGGCCTGCACCCAGCGCTCGCGGAGGCCGGTCCAGGCGTAGTAGTCGATCCGCATGCCGGGCTTCAGATCCATGCGGCGCATGCCGAAGACGCTGCCGAGCGCCTCGTAGATCGGGGCGTCGGCGACCCATTCGCGCACGAGCGATCCCTTGCCGCGCTTGCGCACCGAGCGCACGACCTTGGTCCGGTGGTCGTAGGTGGTGTGGTACGAGGACGCCTTCTTGGCTTCGTTGATGTAGAAGTCGCTCTTGATGGGCAGGAAGGTCTTCTCGTCGAGCACGACGACCATGCGGTCGTCGACCGGGTAGAACTTGTCGAGGAACTCGCTGCTGCGGATGAAGCCGACGAGGGGGAGGAGCGTGCGGCCGCCGCTCTGCTGGCGCTCGCCGACGGCGAGGATGGCTTCGCCGGCGACGGCGCCGAACATGCGGACCTCGAACTTGAGGCGCTCGCCGGGCTGGTAGGGCTCGGCGGTGAGCGGCGGGAGCCGGGTGACGGCGCCGGCGGGGCGGGAGACGGGCCAGTCGCGGCGGGGGCCGCGCTTCTTGGCGGGTTTTTTCTTGGCGGTCCTGGTCTTGGCGGCGGGCTTGGCGTCGGCGGGCTTGACGTCGGCGGGCTGGGGATCGGCGGCCGGCGCGGGGGCCGGCGCTTCGGCGGGCGGGGGCTCCTGCGCGGCGGCGGAGGCGGCGACGACGAGGGCGAGGGTGATCAGCGAGAGGCGGGTCATGGCGGCACCTGCTTCGTGCGTGGAGGACGCCCCGCCGACGGGGGCTCGGTGGACCTATTCAGGCCGCGTCCCGCTCGACGATGGCCCGCAGGAAGCGCAGGCAGGCGTCGAGATCGGGGCTCGGGGGGAGGCGGCCGTCGCGCACCGCCTCCTCGCAGCAGCGGCGCAGCTCGCCGACGCGGGGGCCGGGGGGCACGCCGAGCGCGCGGATGATCTCGGTGCCGAGCCCCTTGGGGACCTGGGGGCGGGCGGCGGCGTCGGCGGCGCGCACGGCGTCGATGCGGTCGCGCAGCGCCTTGAGCGAGAACATCGCCGCGCGGCGCTTGCCGGGTCGGCGGCTGGTGACGTCGGCGCGCGACAAGAGCAGCAGGTCGTCGAGGACCGGGCCCATGTCGGCGGCGAAGCGGCGCACGGCGGCGTCGGTCCACTCGGGGAGGTACATGCCGGCGCGGAGGTGGTGCAGCACGAGGAGGCGGATCCGCTCGCCGAGCGCGGGCGGGAAGTCGAGGCGGTGGGCGATGCCTTCGAACATCATCGCGCCGAGCTCATCGTGGCGGAGGAAGTGGACCTTGCCGCCGGGGGCGTAGCCGCGGGTGTGGGCCTTGCCGATGTCGTGCATGAGCGCGGCCCAGCGGATGACGGGGCGGGGCACGGCCTGCCGGACGACGACGCGGGTGTGGTTCCAGACGTCCTTGTGGTGGTGGCGGCTGGATCGGTGGAAGTCGACGAGCGCGGCGGCCTCGGGGAGCACGTAGGCGAGCACGCCGCTGCGGGCGAGGAGCGCGAGCATGCCCGCGGCGCGGCGGCTGACGAGGAGGCGGGTGAGCGCGGCGCGCAGTTCGTGGCGGTCGGCGCGGAAGACGTGGTGGGCGTGCTCGGCGAGGCGCTCGACGAGGCCGTCGTCGACGCGGGCGGCGAGCTCGCCGACGAGCGCGGGGATCTCGACGGGGAGCGCGTCGCGGCGGCCCCAGGCGGCGTCGGGGACGCGGAGCTGGCCGGCGCGGAAGTCGGCGAAGCCGTCGAGCGGGTCGACGAGGCCGCCGTCGGGGCGAACGGCGAAGGCGTCGGCCGGGATCGCGCGGGCGGTGAGGAAGGCTTCGATGCCATCGGGCGCCGGCCAGACGCGCCAGCGGTCGGCGAGGAGCGAGCCGCGGCGGTGGGGGTCGGGGGCGAGCGCGGGGTGGGCGTCGCGGAGGGTGGCGGCGTCGGCGGGGATGGCGAGCTCGGGGCGGACGTGGATCGGGGCGCCGCCGACGGCGAGGCGGGCGGCGGGGCCGATGTAGACGGCTTCGAGGGCGCGCAGCGCGGGCGGGATCGGCGGCAGGAGGGCGGGCGACATCGCCTGCACCGTAGCGGATTCGCGCCGACGCGACAATGCGCCCGGGCGGGCGCCGCCGGCTCGATTGCGCCGGAGGGCGGGGCTGCGGCATGGTCAGCCGCGTCGACCGGCCACGCGCCGGCGCCGCTGGATGAGACCGGAGAGGAGGCCCCGATGAACCGCACCCCGTGGGCGCTGGCAGCGCTTTGCCTGAGTGGGTGCCTCGGCTCGCCTGCCGAGCGCACCTGCGCCGACTTTCCCCGCGATACGCCCGAGTGCGCCGACTACTGGGGCGACGCGGACGGTGGCACACCCGATGGGGTCGTGCCCGACGATGGCATCCCGCCGCCGGATGATGGCATCCCGCCGCCGGATGATGGCATTACGCTCGACGATGGCACCCCGCCGGTCGATGATGGCATCCCGCCGGTCGACGATGGCATCCCGCCGCCGGATGATGGCATCCCGCCGCCGGATGATGGCCTCCCGCCGCCGGACGATGGCGTGCCGCCGCCGGATGATGGCGTGCCGCCCGACATGGGGGCGCGCGAGTGCGAGCCGGGTGCGACGCAGACCTGCGGCAGCGACGTGGGCGCGTGTCGCTTCGGGGTGCAGGTCTGCGACGAGGACGGCTCCTTCGACGTGCCGTGTCAAGGGGGGGTGGCGCCGGCGGACGTCGAGGCGTGTGATGGCGTCGACGATGACTGCGATGGCATGACCGACGAGGGCTGTGACTGCGTCGACGGGGAGCGCGAGGCGTGCGGGAGCGATGTGGGCGCTTGCGTGGCGGGGGAGCGGGCGTGCATGGGCGGGGTCTTCGGCGCGTGCGTGGGGCGGGTGGAGCCGTCGGTCGAGGTGTGCAACAGCGTCGACGATGACTGCAACGGGATCGACGACGACGTGCCCGGGCTCGGGATCGCGTGTCAGGTGGGGATCGGGGAGTGCCGGCGCGATGGCACGCTGGTGTGCCGGGCGGCGAGCGAGGGGGAGCCGGTGTGCTCGGCGATCGCCGGCGCGGCGCGCCCCGAGCAGTGCAATGGCCGCGATGAGGACTGCGATGGCACGAGCGACGAGGGCTTGCAGCCGCAGGTGCAGCCGACCGATCTCGGGCCCTCGGAGGACGCGCGGCCGGCGATCGCGGTGAACGGGGAGTTCTTCGGCGCGGTGTGGATCAGCGAGGGCAGCACGCCCTGGTTCGCGCTGCTGAGCGGGCGGCAGTTCGAGATCGATCCCTATGCGATCGAGCGCTACGACAGCGGCGACGTCGACGTCGAGGGCGTCGCGCTCGAAGGCACCGGCGGCAATGGCTTCGTGCTCGGCGTGGGCTACGGGGACGTGGGCGGGACCGGGGTCGAGATCACCCGGATCGATCAGGCGGGTGGCTTCGGCGCGACGACGTGGTTCTCGAACGCCGACGCGGCCGATGACATCACGCTCGCGTGGAACGGGACCGGGGTGGGCGCGGCGTGGAGCCAGGACACGCGCGACGCGGCCGGCAACCACGCGATCGCGTTCGCGCACCTCGCCAACTTCCCCAACCGGGCCAACGAGATCCTGCTGCCGAACAACCGGACGCATCACTCGGCGCCGGCGCTGGCGTGGAGCGGGGATCGCTACGGGCTCGCCTATGTGCAGAGCGAGCGGCCGGGGGCGGCGGGCACGCTGGAGTTCCGGCTGGTCAACATCGACGGATCGGTGCGCAACGCGGTGACGATCTCGCGCACGGTGGGGGCGGCGGCGCCGGTGATGCGGTGGCTGGCGGTGAATCGACGCTTCGTGGTGGCGTGGACCGAGCCGGAGGGCCGCAACGTCGCGGTGCGGGCGGTCTTTCTCGACGCTGAGGGCGCGATCGTGGAGGGGCCGATCGTCTTCACGGGCTCGGCGGCGGCGTCGCCGGCGCTGATGCCGATCGAGCCAGGGGCGGGGCGCGCGGCGGAGGAGATCATGGTGGCGTGGGTCGACGCGGGGCTGAACAACCAGCGGGTGATGCGGTTGGGGCGGCTGCTGCGGGGGCGCGACGCGTGGCAGACGGCGCCGCTGGTGTACTCGCTGTTCTTCCCGCGGGCGGCGTTCCCCCACCTCGTCGGGGCGTGGTCGATCGACTCGGGGACCGATCTGCTCGTCGTCGACTTCGACGGGCGCACGCGCACGGCGCGCTCGATCACCGGCAACTTCGGCTGCGCGATCTCGCCTCGCTGAGCCGGGCGAGGCGGCGGCAGCTCCCCCGGTTGAGCCGTTCCCCGCCGCCGCGCCATACTGCGCGCTCGACTCTGGGGGGTTCCCGAATGATGCGCGGGCCGTGGTTCGCCCTCGCCGCGCTGGTGGCCTTGATGGCCCCGGCGGCGGCGCAGCAGCGTCAGAAGGCGCGGGTGCTGTTGATCTTCGACACGTCGGGCAGCATGGGCGTCGACGTGGCGACCGGGCTGCCGACCGGGGGGGACAACTCGGCGGAGTATCCGGGCAACGGCGGCACGAGCCGGCTGTTCGTCGCCAAGGAGGTCGTGACCGGGCTGTTGTCGACGCAGAGCGAGGTCGAGTTCGCGTTGATGCGCTACCCGCAGATCGAGGGCGAGGACATCAACCGGGGCGCGGTCGACGGGCGGCAGAACAACAGCTACGAGGGGCTGTTGGAGGATCCGCTCGACTACGCGGGCGAGTGTGCGGGGCGGCTGTACCCGGGCGGGGCGGGCGAGGCGTCCTCGCTGCTGGTGCCGTTCGGGGAGGACAACGAGGGCGCGTTGATCGAGTGGATGAACCACCGGGAGCAGTGGCCGGTGGATCGGGAGCTGCGCGCGGAGGGGCCGACGCCGATCGCGGAGTCGCTGCGGTTGGCGGCGGAGTATCTGCTCGAGGCGGGGCAGGCGGACGCGGGGGCGCGGTGCCGGCAGACGGCGGTGGTGCTGTTGACCGATGGCGGGGAGAGCTGCGTGCCGCCGGCGGAGCGCGCGGCGGCGTTGGTGGCGCGGGCCGAGGCGCTGCGGGGGTTGGCGTTCGAGGCGGGCGGGGAGGCGGTCGAGCAGGAGGTGCGCACCTTCGTGCTGGCGTACGCGGTCAATCAGCGCGCGCTCGACGAGCTGTCGTTGCTGGCGCGCGCGGGCGGGACGGCGGTAGATCGGGCGGGCGAGCTCGATCTGGTGGCGGGCGGGGCGTACGAGGCGCGGGATCTGGCGTCGCTCCGGCGGGCGTTCAACGCGATCATCCGCGAGGCGATCCCGACGGAGCGGTGCAACGGCGAGGACGACGACTGCGACGGGGTGGTCGACGAGGGCGTGCAGAACGCGTGCGGGCGGTGCGGGCCGACGCCGGCCGAGGTGTGCGACGGGGTCGACGACGACTGCGACGGGCGGATCGACGAGGGCGCGCTCAACGCGTGCGGGCGCTGCGGGCCGCCGCCGCCGGAGGCGTGCAACGGGGTGGACGACGACTGCGACGGCGCGGTGGACGAGGCGGTGCAGAACGCGTGCGGGGGCTGCGTGGGGGTGCGGGAGGAGGTGTGCAACGGGCGCGACGACGACTGCGACGGGGTGGTCGACAACCGGCCGCTGTCGGCGCTGCCGCTCGCGCGGGCGTGCAGCAGCGATCTGGGCGCGTGCCGGGCGGGGGTCGAGCTGTGCGTGGGCGGGGCGTGGGCGGCGTGTGATGGGGTGGTGCCGCGGGAGGAGCGCTGCGATGGGGCGGACGACGACTGCGATGGGCTGGTCGACGAGCGGGCGCTGCCGTGCGGGGCCGAGGGTGACGTGGGCGAGTGCCGGGTGGGGCGGCGGCGGTGTGATCCGGCGGCGTGCGCGGCGGACGCGGCGGCGTGCGGGGCCGATGGCTGGCTGGCGGCGTGCGAGGACGCGGTGGGGCCGGTGGTCGAGGTGTGCAACGGGCGCGACGACGACTGCGATGGTGAGCTCGACGAGGGGCTGATCAACGCCTGTGGCCTGTGCGGGGCGCCGCCGCCGGAGGCGTGCAACGGGGTGGACGACAACTGCGACGGGCGGGTGGACGACGACGCGCGGTGCCCGACGGGTTATGCCTGCCTCGCCGGCGAGTGCGCGCAGCCGTGCGGCGCGGCGGGTGAGTGCCGGCCGGGGTTCACCTGCGTCAACGCCTGGCCGGGGGCGCGCTACTGCCACCCCGATCCGTGCGCGGCGGCGTGGTGCCCGGCGGGGACGCGCTGCGACGCGGCGGCGGGCGGGTGCGTGGATCCGTGCCGGGGGGTGGTCTGCGGCGAGGGCGAGGGCTGCGATCTGGGCGCGTGCGTGCCGGCGACGTGTCGGCACGAGGGCTGCGCGGCGGGCGAGCGGTGCCTGGGGGATGTCTGCGAGGCCGATCCGTGCGCCGAGGTGATGTGCGACGAGGGCGAGTTCTGCCGCGAGGGCGGGTGCGTGGCGGCGTGCCGGGGGGTGGTCTGCGGGGCGGGGCAGGCCTGCGTCGACGGGGTCTGCGCGCTCGATCCGTGCGAGGGGCGCTGCCTGCGGGGGGCGCGCTGCGATCCGGTGGACGGCGCGTGCGTGGCCGATCCGTGCGCCGAGGTGGCCTGCCCGGCGGGCATGGCGTGCGTGGGCGGCGAGTGTCGGGCCGACGCGGCGTGCGTGGCGCTGCGCTGCCCGACGGGGACGACCTGCGTGGAGGGGCGCTGCACCGACTTCACGCCGGGGGTGGATCCGCGCTTCGTGGTCGAGCCCGACGCGGCGGTGCCCGACGCGGGGGTCGCGGACGCGGGGGTCGAGGACCGGGGGGTGGTGCCCGACGCGGGCGACGCGGCGGTGGACATGGGGCGGCTGCCGTCGGGCGATGGCGGCGACGGCTGCGGGCAGGCGCCGGGGCGAGGCGCGGGCGGGGCGGCGCTGATCGGGCTGCTGTTGCTCGTCGGGTGGCGGCGGGCGCGGATGGGATGCTGACATGATCCCGGCGGGCGTGGTATGGGGCGGGCATGGCATGGCCCGAGCTGATCGACGCGCTCTCCCCTCCCCCGCCGCCGGATGACGGCGGGCTGATCGATCCCGCGGTCGTCGATGGCTGGGGCGCGGCGATCGCGGCGATCCTGCTGCGGCGCGCGGCGCTGGTCGCCGGCGGGGTGGCGCATCGGCTGCGGGAGGTCGAGCTGTACCTGCGGGCGCCGCATCACCCCGATCCCTTCGCGCACGCGCACCCGGTGCAGCAGCGGGTGGGGGGCTGGTACTTCCATCGGGCGGGCGCGAGCTACCGGGGCGGGACGTTCAAGGGGCTCGACCTGAGCTGCGGGGGGCCGGGGGTCTTCGGTGGGGTGTTGATCCGGAGCGTCGAGGGCGAAGGCACCCTGGTCGATGGGAGCTGCAACACGGTCGATCACCTGCTGCGGCGGACGGGGCATGACTCGGTGGCGGCGCTCGACGGAGACATCGCGGGGCGGCGGGTCGATGACACGGGGAGCCCGCTGCATCTGGCAGAGGCGGATGCCATCGACGATGCCATCCTCGCGACGCCGCGGGTGGGGCTGACGCTCAAGCGGGCGGCGGCGTGGCCGGAGATGCCCGCGTACATCGGGCGGCGGCTGCGGTTCCTGACGCGGCCGGGTGCCATCCGCAAGGGGCGGACGCAGACGATCGTGGCGCTGTACGCGGCGGGTGAGGGTCTCGATGCGATCGCGGCGCAGACGGGGAGCCCGCGGGCCGCGGTGGCGCGGGTGGTGGCGGCGTACGGCGAGGGCCATGCGCGGCCGGAGATGGCACCCTACCTCGGCCGCGCGACGACGAGCGCCGAGCTGTGCCGGGTGCTCGGCGCATGGGATCGCGTCTACTCGCCGGACTCGAACTGGTTGGTGTAGAAGGCCTTGTCCGAGAGGGACATCGGTCGCAGGTAGGGCACCGGGTTCAGATTGCCGGTGTTGGTGTTGGCGACGTAGGGCCCGGCATTCGACGCGGTGATGGACTTGCACGACGTGATGACGACGCCGCCCCTGAGGCCGACGGCGCTGACGTGCACCCCGCCGCGCTGCGAGTTCTTGTTGTTCACGATGAAGTTGGGCTCGATGTGATACTTGTCCTTGAGCCATCCGATCCGCTTCATCGTGGTCGACTCGCCGGGATCGGTGCCGGTGACGATCGCGAACCAGGTGTGCCGCGCGCCGAAGAGGCGCTCGGTCGGGGTCTGCTGGTTGAGGTTGAGATCGACGAGCCACTTCGCCTCGGCGTCGGTCGCGACGTGAGCCATGAG
>JACKDM010000067.1 GCA_020633515.1 Myxococcales bacterium | reverse complement strand
CTCTGGTCGAGCGCCTCGCGGTCGAGGCGGAGCGCGGCGTGGGCGGGCGCGGGCGCGATGGGGCGGACGACGGCGACGAGGCGCGCGGGCAGGCCGCCGAGGACGCGGAGGCGGCTGTGGGCGCGGGTGGCCTCGGCGCGGATCCGGCGGCTGTCGTCGACGAGCGGGCCTTCGATGGCGAGGAGCGGGCCGGCGTCGAGCGCGGGCGCGGTGCGGGGCGCGGGGCGGCCGACGGCGAGGAGCCCGCAGGGGAGCGCTTCGATGGGGCGCCGGGGCTCGACGGCGTCGCGCAGCGGGAGCAGCGCTTCGTGGCCGGCGAGGGTGGGCTCGGCGGCGTGGGCGGTGAGCGAGCCGGCCCCGAGGAGCGCGGCGACGATCAGCTTGTCGAGGTGTGTGCGCTTCATGAGTGTGATTTTGTCCTACATCTGCGCACACGCAAGTTTTCGGGCGATTTTCGGGGGCGGGGGCGGTACACCCGTGGGCGCACGGACTCGGACGGACGACGACGAGGAGGTCGAGATGCGGGTTCTGATCGCCGACAAGCTGCCGGATCTGGCGCGGACGCTGCTGGCGTCGCAGGGGTTGGAGGTGCATTCGCACGCGGGGGTGAAGGGCGAGGCGCTCGCGAAGGTGCTGCGCGAGGTCGATCCGGATGTGTTGATCGTGCGGTCGACGGAGGTGGAGGCGCGGCACTTCGAGGCGGGCAGGAGCTTGCAGTTGGTGGTGCGGGCGGGGGCGGGGGTGAACACGATCGATCTGGACGCGGCGTCGGCGCGGGCGGTGTTCGTGGCGAACTGTCCGGGCATGAACGCCGACGCGGTCGCCGAGCTGACGATGGGGCACATCCTCAACGCGGATCGGCGGATCGCGGACAACGTGGCGGACGCGCGGGCGGGGCGGTGGAACAAGAAGCTGTACGGCAAGGCGCAGGGGCTGAAGGGGCGGACGCTGGGGATCATCGGCTGCGGGGCGATCGGGCGCGCGGTGGCGAAGCGGGCGCAGGCGTTCGAGATGGCGGTGGTGGCGTGGTCGCCGAGCCTGGACGACGGGGCGGCGAAGCGGCTGGGGGTCGAGCGGTGCCGGTCGGCGATCGAGGTGGCGCAGCGGTCGGATGTGCTGACGGTGCATCTGGCGCTGACGGCGGCGACGCGGGGGTTCGTGGGGGAGGCGATCTTCTCGGCGCTCAAGCCGGGGTCGATCTTCGTCAACACGAGCCGGGGGGAGGTGGTCGACGAGGCGGCGATGCTGGCGGCGGTGGAGGCGAAGGGGATCCTGGCGGGGCTCGATGTCTTCGAGGGGGAGCCGGACAACGACGGGGTCTTCGAGGCGGCGCTGCCGAAGCGGGCGGGGGTGTACGTGACGCATCACATCGGGGCGTCGACGGAGCAGGCGCAGGACGCGGTCGCCGAGGAGGCGTGTCGGATCGTGATCGAGTGGGCGGCGACGGGGCACGCGCCGAACACGGTGAACCTGGCGGCGAAGACGCCGGCGACGCACCTGCTGGTGGTGCGGCATCGCGATGAGGTGGGCGTGCTGGCGGGGCTGCTCGATCTGCTGCGGGACGGGGGCATCAACGTGCAGCAGATGCAGAACATCATCTTTGGCGGCGAGGAGGGCGCGGCGTGCGCGCGGATCCAGGTCGAGGGGTCGCCGTCGGCGGCGCTGCTCGACGCGGCGCGGGCGATCGGGGCGATCTACGACGTGAAGGTGGTGCCGCTCGGTTGACGGGCGGTCAGCGGGCAAGGGCGAGGCCGGCGGCGACGGGGAGGTGGTGCCGCTCGGTTGACGGGCGGTTCAGCGGGCGAGGGCGAGCGCGGCGAGCGTGAGGGCGGCGGCGACGGCGAGCGCGGCGCGGCGAGCGCGGCGGGGGCGGAGCGCGCGGCGCATGGCGTCGGCGCTCGGCCAGCGGTCGGCGGGGTGCTTCTGGAGCGCGCGGGCGACGACGGGGGCGAGGGGGCCTTCGAGCGGGGGCGGCGGGCGGTCGAGGTGGGCGCGCAGCACGGCGAGCGCGTCGAGGCCGTCGAAGGGGCGGGCGCCGGTGAGCATCTCGTGCAGCATCACGCCGACGGCGTAGAGGTCGGTCGCCGGTCCGATCGGGGCGCGGGCGTCGATCTGTTCGGGCGCGGTGTAGGCGGGGGTGCCGACGACGGCGCCGGTGGTGGTGAGCGTCGCGAGCGCGCCGCCGGGGTCGTCGGCGGCGCGGATCCGGGCGATGCCGAAGTCGAGGAGGTCGACGCGGCGGCGGCCATCGGCGGCGGTGAGGAGGACGTGCGCCGGCTTGAGGTCGCGGTGCACGACGCCGTGGGCGTGGGCGGCGGCGAGGCGGGTGAGGACGCCGTGGGTGATGTCGCGGGCGGCGTCGGGGGGCAGGCGGCGGTGTTCGGCGAGCACGGCGCTGAGCGGGGTGCCGGCGACGTGGGCGCGGGCGAGGTAGAGCCAGGCGCGGCCGTCGATCCGGGCCTCGCCGGCGCCGACGAGGGGCGGGCCGGCGGCGTCGGCGAGCGCGCGCAGCGCGGCGACCTCGCGGGTGAAGCGCTCGCGGCGGCGGGGGTCGTCGTCGAGCGGGAGGAGCTTGAGCGCGGCGACGGCGCGGCGCGGGCCGTGGAGCGCGCGGTAGACGGCGCCGTGGCCGCCGGCGCCGAGGCGGTCGACGATCGCGAAGCCGTCGACGCGGCGGCCGATGAAGCGGTCGGGGGCGGTGGCGGGGTCGACGAGGACGCCGTCGCAGATCGGGCAGGGGTCGCCGAGGGCAGCGGCGGGGTCGCTCTCGCCGCAGATCGGGCAGCGCAACGGGGCCTCCGGGCGCCGGTGGGGGGCGGTGTTATAGCGCGGCGGCGGCGGGGTGGTCGCCCGTCGGCGGGTCACTTGCCGGGGCGGCGGCGATGGCGGGGCGCCCGGCGACCGCGTGTTCAGCGGCGACCGTGCGGTCAGGGGCGGGGTGCTCGCGCGGCGTCGGCGACGGGGCGTGCGTTCAGGGCGCCGGGCGGAGCAGCGCGGCGCAGCGGGCGGGGAGCGTGGGGCGGGGCGGGGGCGCGGGGCGCGGTTTCTTCTTGCCGCGGGGCGGCGCGGCGGCGGCGAGCTTCGCCTCACGGGCGCGGCGGGCGACCTCGGCGCGGCTGAACCAGAGCTCTTCGCCGCAGCCATCACCCGGCGGCGGCTCGGCTTGATCCTGACACTCGGGGCTGCCGGGCGGGCAGCGCAGCCGGACGTGGAAGTGGCGGGTGTGGCTCCACCAGGGGCGGATCTTGCCGAGCCAGCGGCGGTCGCCGGTCTCGGTGCGGCAGAGCGCCTGCTTGATCACCCAGCCGACGAAGATCCGCGCGACCGCGGGATCGGCGGCGGCGCGGCGCAGCAGCTCGACGTGCTCCGGCCGCCAGACCTTGGGGTCGATCCGCTCCCGGCGCTCGTCGACGAGCGAGGCGAAGGCGTGGTCGCGGGTGCGGTCGTCGGGCGCGGTGAACCAGATGTCGACGTCGAGGCCGAGCTGGTGGCTGCGGTGCCCGGAGGGCATGGGCCCGCCGCGGGGCTGGCTGAGGTCGCCGACGAGCACGGGGCCGAGCCCGGCGGCGTGGAGGCGGCGGCCGTAGTCGGCGAGCCACTGCGCGAGCGCGGGGTGGCCGAAGTAGCGGCGGCGGTGGCGGCGGATGGTCTCGAAGCCCTCGCCCCGCTCGGGGATCGCGACGCCGCCGAGCAGGCAGCCGTTGGCGTAGCCGCCGATCGACTCGGGCGGGTCGCCGGTGGGCGCGTCGAAGCGGTGCCAGGCGCGGGGCGGGGCGGCGTGGGCGGCGGACACGAGCGCGAGCGCGAGCAGGGCGGCGAAGAGGCGCGACATCGCGGGAGTATACCCCGTTGCGGTGACGCCGGGACCTTTGTACCGTCCCGGGCCATGCAGACCGAACTCCACTTCTGTGATCCGGCGAGCGCCCTCGACGGCGCCCGCACCTGCCTCTTCGTCGGCCGGCGCGACCGGCTCCTCGGCGACGACGTCGCCGCGCTGCTCCCCGAGGGCGCGAGCAAGCGGTGGGAGGCGATGATCGACGCCGCCCCGCCCGGCGACGGCGGCGCGACGGCCTCGACCTTCATCGGCGACGGCGGCGAGCGCCTCGTCGCGGCGGTGCTGCCCGACGCCTGCTCCCGCCACAACACCCCGACCCGAGCCCACGCGATCACCAAACTGGTGAGCGACGCGGCGCCCGCGGCCGGCGAGGTCGCGGTGGTCGTCGCGCTCGAAGAGGCGGCCCACGCGGTCGCCGCCGGCGCCGCGGTCGCCCGCGCGCTGCCGCTGTTCAGCCGCAAGACCGGCGAGCAGAAGGCGCGCCGGGTGCGGGTCGCGCTGCTCGCGGGCGATGAGGGCAAGATCGACCTCGAGCGGGTCGAGGTGATCGCCGACGCGGTGCGCACCGCGGCGCGGCTGGTCGACACGCCGCCCAACGAGCTGCACACCGACGCCTTCGTCGACTTCGCGCGCAGCACCGCGGCGCGGCTCGACGTCGACATCACCGTGTTGCAGGGCGCCGCGGTCGCCAACGCCGGCCTCGGCGGGCTGTGGGCGGTCGGCAAGGCCGCCGCGCGGCCGCCGGCGCTCGTCGTGTTGCAGTACACCCCGCCCGAGGTGAAGCCCGACGCGAAGACCATCGCCTGGGTCGGCAAGGGCATCGTCTACGACACCGGCGGCCTGAGCCTCAAGCCCAAGGACGGCATGGCCGGGATGAAGGGCGACATGGGCGGCGCGGCGGCGGTCATCGGGGCGTTCACCGCCGCGGTGCGGCTCGGCACCCCGCACCGCATCGTCGCGCTGCTCTGCCTCGCCGAGAACGCGATCGGGCCGCGCGCGTTCCGCAACGACGACATCATCACCCTGTACTCGGGCAAGGCGATCGAGGTGAACAACACCGACGCCGAGGGGCGGCTCGTGCTCTCCGACGGCGTCGCCTACGCGGTGCGCCACCACGGCCCCGACGTGGTGATCGACGTCGCGACGCTGACCGGCGCGCAGCTCATCGCGACCGGGAAGCGGCACGCGGCCTCGGTCTGCAACGACGACGCGCTCGAAGCGGCCGCCGTCGCCGCCGGCCGGATCACCGGCGATCTGGTGCACCCGCTGCCCTATGTGCCCGAGTTCTTCCGCAGCGAGTTCAAGAGCCCGGTCGCCGATCTCAAGAACTCGGTCAAGGACCGCATGAACGCGCAGTCGTCGTGCGCCGGGCAGTTCATCGCCGAGAACCTCGGCGACTACAGCGGGCCCTGGCTGCACCTCGACATCGCCGGCCCGTCGGGGCTCGGCGAGCGCGGGAGCGGCTTCGGCGTCGCGCTCCTCGTCGATCTGCTCGGGCGGATCTGACAGTCGCGACGGCTACTTGCGGACGGCGTCGGGGAAGCCGCCCTCGACGGCGACCTCGGCGAGCGGCTTGCGGCCGTTGGGCTGCTCGGCGGCGCGGCGCTCGGGTTCGAGCGTCGCCGGATCGGCGCGGTGGCCGATCACGATCCCGCAGATCACCTCGTAGTCGTCGGGCACGCCGAGCTCGCGGCGGATCCCGTCGACGTCGATCCCGGCCATCGCGTGGGTGTAGAGGCCGAGGAGGCGCGCCTGCATCGTCAGCGACATCCAGGCGGCGCCCGTGTCGAACATGGCGTGGCGATTGGGTTTGTCGTTGCGGGCGAAGGCCTTGCGGGCGAGCGCGAAGGCGATCACCGGCGCATCGGCAGCCCAGGCGCGGTTCTTCTCGACGAGGAGCGCGGCGAAGCGCGCGCGCTCGGCGGGGGTGGTCGCATACAAAAACAGCCACGGCTGCTCGTTGAAGCACGACGGCGCCCAGCGGGCCGCTTCGAAGATCGAGGCGAGCGCCTCGGGCGCGACGGGCGTGGATTCGAAGGCGCGCGGTGACCAGCGCTCGATGAAGAGCGGGTCGACGGCGGCCTCGGGCTTGCGGGTCATGGGTCCTCCTCCCTCCGGCGGGCGGGGGGACGATGCGGGGCCGACGCCGGGGGTCGCGCGCGTCAGGAGCAGCGTCGCAAAGCCGTGACAAGCCGTGCGCCGCGTGCGCTTTTGTTGTCGAGCTTGCCGCCCGCCCGCGCGGTCTGATAGACGGCAGATCGCTCCAAAGCGTTGAACAGCAACATGACCCTCGAGCTCGACCGCGGTGTGCGCATCGCGGGCAAGTACGAAATCATCGGTCCGCTCGGCCAGGGCGCGTACGGCAACGTCTATCGTGCGCTGCAACACCCCGTCGAGCGACCGGTCGCGCTCAAGGTCATCTCGCCGCACGCCGCCACCGACGAGGCGCTCCGGGAGCGCTTCTTCCGCGAGGCGCGCGCCGTCGCCCGGCTCAACCACCCCGGCGCCGTGATCCTGCACGACTACGGCGAGAGCAACGGGCTCCTCTACATGGTCATGGAGCTCGTCGAGGGCACCGAGCTCAAGCAGATCATCAAAGAAGAGGCCCCGCTCTCGCTCGAACGCGCGCTCGACTACGCCCGCCAGATCCTCAACGTGCTCGTCGAGGCGCACGGGCTCGACCTCATCCACCGCGACCTCAAGCCCGCCAACATCATGATCGTGCGCGACACGGCCGGCGAGGAGCGGATCAAGATCCTCGACTTCGGCATCGCCAAGCTGCTCGACGACCAGGGCGCGCGCTTCCAGACGCAGATGGGCACCGTCGTCGGCTCGCCCTCGTACTTCTCGCCCGAGCAGGCGATGGGCCGCACCGCCGGCCGCCCCGCCGACCAGTACTCGGTCGGCGTGATCCTCTACGAGATGCTGACCGGGCGAAAGCCGTTCACCGGCAACTCGCTCGTCGCGCTGATCAACGCCCACCGCTTCGAGTCGGTGCCGCCGCTGCCGATGGAGCTGCGCTGCCCGGCCGCGGTCGAGGGCCTGATCCGGCGCGCGATGGAGAAGCAGCCCGAAGATCGCTTCCCCGACGCCAAGGCGATGCTCGACGCGCTCGACGCGCTCCAGAGCGGGCGCTTCCAGGCGAGCGACCGCCCGCCCGAGAGCCGGCCGACGATGCGGATGGACGGCGCCGCCGCGATGGCGCACTTCGCCCGCCACAACATCGCGCCGCCGCCCGAAGAGGACGAGCCGCGCCCCAAGCAGACCCAGCCGCTGCCCGGCCTCGACGTCGACGAGCGCAAGCAGTCGGGCAGCCAGCCCGAGATCACGATCGAGGACGATCCGGCGGCGCGGCCCAAGCAGACGCTCGCGCTGACCTCGCTCGGCACCGAGCCGCCCGCGCGCCCCGCGCCGGCGCGCGCCGTGCCGGCGGGCAAGCCGGGGATCAGCGCGCTCGAGACGATGCCCGAGGTGCCGCGGCTGCCGGGCGTGCAGGAGTTCGGCTCGGAGACGGTGATCCAGCCGCCGACGCCGATCTCGCCGGTGAAGATCGCGCTGATCGTCGGGGGCGCGATCACCGCGGTGGGCTTCGGGCTGATCTGGCTGTTCGGGTCGAACTGACCGCAGGGCGAGAAGGAAAGGCAGACGAGGGCAGGCCGCCGGGTGACGACCCGCCCGATGGCTCAGGGCCCGCCGAGCAGGCAGGCGATCTGACCGAAGCAGGCGAGCGGATCGGCCATCGCGTTGGCCGCCGTGTCGATCAGGCAGTCGATCTGCATCTGCGCGTTGGGATCGGCCGCGAGCGTCGCCTCGCACTGCGCGACGTAGGTCGCCTCGTCGTTGGCGCCGCCGAGCCCCGGAATCCACTGGTTGTTGCAGGCGACGAACGCCGCCCACGCCTCGGCGCAGCCGCCGCGCGGGCCGGCCTCGTAGCAGGCGGTGACCGCGTCGGCGTCGCAGGCGGCGGCGTCGAGGCAGGTCGCGAGCTCGCCGGCGTAGTCGTCGGCCTCGGAGAGCACCGCCGCGCCGCCGCAGTCGGCGAGGCAGGCGGCCGCGTCGGGGTAGCGCGCGTCGGCGCCGGCGCCGATCGCGCCGGGGCACATCGCGAGGGTCGCGCAGACGTCGTCGCAGGCCGGGGGCAGCTCGGCCGGCGCGGCGAGGCAGATCGGCAGCTCGGCGCAGCCGCCGCGCGCGGCGCAGGCGGCGCGGAGCGGGGTGCCCTCGGGCTCGGGGATGCAGTCGCGCTCGCAGAGGAAGGCGTCGACGTCTTCGTCGCAGGTGTTCTGCGCGGCGCAGAGCGCCTGACAGGCGGGGCTCGCGGGCTCGACGACGGCGCCGATGCACTCGGCGACGACCGCGCAGCCGGCGCCGCTGCGGCGGGCGTTGAGCACGCAGGCGGCCTGTTCGACGCGCTCGGCGTCGGCGGGCGCGGCGCGGCAGGCGGCGAGGCAGGCGTCCTCGCCCTCGCCGAGCCGGCAGCCGTCGACCGCGCCGCAGAACGCCGCGCAGTAGCCATCGGCCGGGACCGCGTCGACGCAGGCGTCGAGCGCGGCGCACTCGGCGTCGGCGCCGGCGGCGGCGAGGCAGTCGCGCGCGCCGTCGAAGGTCAGCCCGTCGGCGCCGGCGAGCCCGCCGCCGCACTCGACGACGCAGTCGACCGGGTCGCCGCCGCCGCCCTGGCAGTCGTTGGCGCGCCGGCACCACGCGAGGCAGGCCGCGCCGCCGGCGAGGTCGCCGTCGAGGCAGCGCGCGCGCGCGTCGCAGCGCTCGGTGGCGCTGACGCAGGCGAGCGTCGGCAGGAAGCCGGTCGGATCGGCGAAGTCGGCGTCGTCGCAGCGCCGCACGCAGTCGGCGCCGCCGAGCGCGCAGGCGTCGAGCGGGGCGCAGAGGGTCGCGCAGTCGGGCGGCGGCGGGGCGACGCAGAGCGCGGCGCCGTCGCACTCGGCGGCGGCGAGGGTGCGGGTGCGCTCGGCGAAGCCGCGGGCGGTCGCGCCGCGCGCGGTGCAGTCGGCGACGCAGTCGGCGCCGCCGTCGACGGCGCACTCGCCGCGCCGCGCGCAGAACGCCGCGCAGTCGGCCGCCGCGCCCGCGCCCGCCTCGCAGGCGGCGATGTCGGCGCAGGTGTCGCCATAGGCGCACGCGAGCCGGGGCCGCAGCGGCGCGATCAGCGCGCCCTCGCCCGAGTCGACCGCGGCGCGGCACTGCTGGGTGCACTCGAGCTCGATCTGCCCGTCGGGCAGCGTGCCGCAGAGCGCGGCGTTGGCGCAGTACTCGTCGCAGGCCGCGAGCGCGAAGGTGCCGGGCGCGAAGCAGCCGAGCGGCCCCTCGGCGCAGGCGTCGGTGAAGACTTCGGTGAGGCAGTCGATCGCGCCGTCGGCGAGGCGGCGCAAGAGCGCCGGGCTCGCCTCGACGCAGCTCGGGCCGTCGAGGAAGCCGCAGCCTTCGTTGGCCGCGCAGAGCTCATCGACGGTCGCGTCGCCGACGATCGGGCGCGCGGTCTGCCGGCTGCACGCCTCGAGCTCGGCGCAGTCGCGCGCCTCGCGGGCGCAGGTGCGGGCGATGCCGCGGCGGCGGTTGGCGACCGGATCGTCGACCGCGGGCGGCTGCGCGCAGGCGACGGCGCAGTCGATGACATCGACGCCCGCCTCGCAGCCGGCGCGGCGGTCGCAGAGCTCGAGGCAGTCACGCTGCCGCTCGTTGAGGTAGCAGCGCGCGAAGACCTCTTCGGTGCACTGCTCGGGCTCATAGACCGCCGCCTCGCCGCAGTTGACGATGGTCTGTTCGAGGAGGCGGTCGTTGCAGGCCGCCGCGCAGTTGGCGATCCCGGGCAGCCCCTGCGGGATGCGGGCGCTCGCGCCGCAGCCTTCGAGGGTGTCGCAGACGTCGGCGCACGAGGGGCGCGGGCGGGGCGGGACGACGCACTCTTCGAGCGCGCCGCAGGCGGTGATCTGAAGGCAGGTGAGCCAGCCCTGGAAGCGATCGGAGAGCTCGGCGTCGGCGCAGCCGCGGTTGCACTCTTCGATGTCACCGGCCCACAGGTCGAGCCGGTCGCAGCTCTCGTAGACCGCGCAGATGTCGGCGCAGCCTTCGATCTCGCGGATGAGGCCCATGTCGGCGGCCATGTCGGGGACGACGTCCGCGTCTTCGACCGGCCCGCCGTCTTCGCGCGGCCCCAGGTCGGGGCCGGCGTCGTCCGGCTCGCGGACCGGCACGTCGGGCAGCGCCCCGTCGTCGTCCGTCTCTCCGGCGTCGTCACACGCGATCGCAAGCGTCGCGACCAGAATGATCCCCAGCCACCGCAACATGGCGCTCTCCCCGTCGTTGCACGTCGGCCGCCGCCGCGACGACCGCGGGTCTTCTACGTCATGTCAGGGGTCTGACTCAATGGGGGTCCGGCGCGGGGGCGCCGAGAGGCAGCGGAGGGCGGGGGGTCAGCGCACGCGCTTGAGCAGCATCGCCTGCAAGAAGACGCGGCCGCGGCCGACGCGGCGATACCAGTGCGCCTCGGTGAGCACCTCGCGCACGAGCGCGTCGCTCTTCTGCACCTTGGGCGGCGTCGAGCCATTGGCAGCAGTCAGCGCCCACGCCCGCCGGATGGCATCGGCGTAGAAGGCATCCCACAGCTCGGGCTGCAACGGGACCTGCTGCACCAGCTCATAGCCGGCGTTGCGCACGATGGTGTGATAGTCGGCGAGCGTGCGCAGCGGCTCGACCATGCGACGCTCGAGCGGCTCGCGCACCTCGGGCGGGGCGTCCTTGTTGACCACCCCGGGGTAGGTCACCGCGACGAAGTCGTTCTTCGCCACCAGCCGCCGCCAGGTCGTCAGCGCCTTCTGCAAGCCGAGCCCGAGCGCGGCGCTCTCGGCGAGCACCACCCGGAACGACTCGTCGGCGAACGGCAGCGCGTCGTAGCTCGCGACCACCGGCTGCACCAGATGCCCCGCCCCGCCCTCGCTCGCCCGCCGCCGCACCACCGGCATGTAACGCGGCTCGCTGTCGACGCAGACGATCGGGCAGCCGCGCGAGCGCGCCAGCCACGTCGCCCGGTCGCCCGAGGCGCAGTGCAGGTCGAGCAGGGGCCAGTCGGCCTTGATCTTGAGGGGGGTCAGGTAGGCGGACGTGAACGTCGCGCCACCGGGCTCACTGCGGGGGAGGGGTGAGAAGAAGGAGAAGCGATCCACGGGCTCAGACTGCCCTCATCGCTCGCTGATGTCTACATAGTGGGCGTCGGTCTTGCCGACGTACTTCTGCGTCGGACGGTAGATCCGGTTGTCTTCGAGCTGCTCCAGCCAGTGCGCCGCCCAGCCCGAGACGCGCGAGATCGCAAACAGCGGGGTGAAGAGGTCGACCTCGATGCCGAGCTTCTCGTAGACGAGGCCGCTGTAGAAGTCGACGTTGGGGTAGATGCCCTTCTTGCCGAGGCGCTCGGCGGCCTCCTGCTCGAGCTTGTGCGCGATGTCGTAGATCGGCGTCGAGCCCTGCTTCGCGAAGAGATCGGCGGCCATGCGCTGGAGGATGTCGGCGCGCGGATCCTTGACCCGGTAGACCCGGTGGCCGAGGCCCATGATCTTGTCCTTGCGCGCGATCATCTCGTCGAGCTTCTCACCGACCGTCTCGACGTCGGTGAAGTTGGCGCGCAGCATGTGCAGCACGCGCTCGTTGGCGCCGCCGTGCAGCGGGCCCGAGAGCGAGCCGACCGCGCCCGAGAGCGCGGCGTACGGGCTCGACAGCGACGAGCCGATCACGCGGCCGGTGAAGGTGCTCGCGTTGAAGCCGTGCTCGGCGTGCAGCACCAGCGAGACGTCGATCAGGCGGGTGCGCTGCGCGTCGGGCTTCTCGCCGGTGAGCATGTAGAGGAAGTTGGCCGCGTGGGTCAGCGAGGCGTCGGGCTCGACGACCTCCAAGCCTTTGCGGATGCGGTCGAAGGCGGCGACGATGGTCGCCATCGACGCGATGAGGCGCTTCGACGCCTTGATGTTGCCCTCGCGGTCGGTGACGTCGAGCTGCGGGTAGAAGGCCCCGAGCGCGGCGACCGCGGCTTGCAGGGCGACCATCGGGTGGCCGCCGTCGGGCAGCGCGCGGAGGATGTCGATGATGCCCGCCGGCACGGCGCGCAGGCTGCGCAGCTCAGCGTCGAACTCTTCGAGCTGCGCGGCGGTGGGCAGCTCGCCGAAGAGCAGGAGGTAGCTCACCTCTTCGAAGGTGCTCTTCTCGGCGAGCTCCTGCACCATGATGCCGCGGTAGCGGAGGACGCCCTCCTGCCCGTTGATGTACCCGATCGCCGACTTCGCCGCGACGACGCCGGCGAGGCCCGGCACGAAGTTGTCGTCAGCCATGCGTCCCGCCTCCTTGCTCATTGCGCTGCACTGGGGTGCCGGCCGCCGCTCGCCGGGGTGGCGCGCGCTCATCCGGCCCCGATCGACGGTGGCCTTATATCAGATCCGTGACGCGGCGCGAAATCCGCAGCGCGTTCCGGCGAGGCCGTTCGCGCGCGGTCGCGTGGCCGCGACGCCGGATGACGCGCCGCGGCGGGCGGCGGTCGCAGCGCGTCGTGCGATTGGCAGCGGTGCGTCGATCATTTCGCAGCGGGCGCTGCGGTCTCGGGCGGGAGCGGCGGGAGGTCGCGGTAGCGGTCGAGGAGCGCGCGCTGGCGGTGGTCGAGCGGCGCGGGCTCGCCGCCGACGAAGACGTGCTCGGCGCGGGTGCGGGTCTCGAACGGGTCGCCGCTCCACACCACGACGTCGCCGCGCGCGCCGACGGTGAGCGCGCCGCGGTCGGTGAGGCCGAACATCAGCGCCGGCGCCCGGGTCACCGCGCGCAGCGCCGCCGGGTGCGGCAGCCCCGCGCGCACCGCGTTGCCCGCCCACTGCCGCAGCTTGCGGGCCTCGTGCAGCCCGAAGGTCGAGAGCGCGACCGGCACCCCCGCCGCGACGAGCAGCGCCGCCGCGTCGGCGCGGGTGCGGAGCTGGTCGAAGCTCTCGGGCGCATTGAGCACCGGGTCGATGATCACCGGCACCTTCGCCGCCGCGAGCGGGCCCGCGAGGCGCCACGCCTCGGCGCCGCCGGAGATGATCACCCGGATCTTCTGCGCCTCGGCGAGCCGCAGCACCGCGGCGATCTCGCTCTCGCGGTCGACGCGCACCATGAGCGGCAGCTCGCCGCGCACGACCGGCACGAGCGCCTCGAGGTCGAGGCGGCTCGCGGCGAGGTCGCGCAGCGCGCGCCGTTCGAAGGCCGCGCGGTTCTTGTCGTAGACGCGCGCGTCGTCGAGCGCCTCGCGCAGCCGCAACAGCGCCATGCCCCGGCTCCCCGGCGCGCCGCCGCCGAGCCCGGCGACCATCGCCGCCGGCGCCGCGATCGGCCCCTCGCCCCACAGCGGCATCACCGCCGCCTGCCCCGCGATCAGCCCGCCGCCGGGCGCGACGAGCGCGGCGGTGATGCCGTGCGCGCGCTGCACCGGGATCACCGTGCTCTGCGGGTTGAAGGCGTCGACCGCGCGGAACGCGGCCCGGATCGGGTCGCCGCCGCCGTCGAGGTCGACGGTCTCCTCGGCGCCCCAGATCTCGACGAGCCCGAGCGCGGTGTCGGCGTGGAAGAGGCCGGGCGTGACCACCTTGCCCCGCGCGTCGATCACCGTCGCGCCCGCGGGTGCTACGAGCCCGGCGCCGACCGCGGTGATGCGGCCGTCGGTGATGATCACCGTGCCGCCCTCGATGACTTCGCCCTCGACGGGATGCACCGTGCCGCCCACGATCGCGACCACGGCCGCCAGCAGAGTGATCATCGCGTCCCCTCCCCCGCCGCCGGCGTGATCCCCGCGCCGAGCCCGGCCTCGAAGTCGCTCCACGGCGCGCCCGGCGCCGCGGCGTCGTGTCGCAGGTGCCCGTCGATCCACACCTTCTCGGCGCGCGCATAGACGCTGAGCGGGTCCTGGTCCCAGACGACGACGTCGGCCATCTTGCCCGCTTCGAGGGTGCCGGTCTGCGCGTCGACGCCGAGCGCCCACGCCGGGTTGACCGTCACCCAGCGCAGCGCCGCGTCGGCGTCGACCGGCAGCCCCGCCGCGAGCCCGGCGCCGAGCGCCTTGCCCGCCTCCTGGTTGAGCCGCTGGATCCCCTCGGCGCTGTCGGAGTGCACGATCGGGCGCGCGCCGGCCGCGGCGAGGAGCGCGATGTTCTCTTCGATGGCATCGAAGGCTTCGAGCTTGAAGCCCCACCAGTCGGCCCAGGTGCTGACGCTGACGCCCTTCTGCGCGAGCACGTCGCGGATCTTGTAGGCCTCGACGGCATGGTGGAACGAGCGCACCGCGTAGCCGAACTCGTCGGCGAGCTTGAGCTGCAACAGCATCTCGTCGGCGCGGTAGCAGTGCACGTGCACGAGCACCTCGCCGTCGAGCACCGCCGCGAGGGTCTCGAGGACGAGGTCGCGGTCGGGTGGCGTCTTCGGCAGCGCGCGGCCGTGCTTCTCCTCGCTCGGATCCTGCCGCCAGTTGGCCCACTTCTGCCGGTAGCGGCGGGCGGCGATGAACTTCTCGCGCATGAGATAGAGGCTGCCCATGCGGCTCATCGGCATCGAGCCCTTGCCCTCGCCGTAGACGCGCTTGGGGTTCTCGCCGCACGCCATCTTGAGCCCGTCCTTGGCGCCGGGGAACCGCATCGCCCGCGCCTCGCGCGCCGGGTGCAGCTTGAGCACCACCCCGCGGCCGCCGATCAGGTTGCCCGAGCCGGGGAGCGCCATGATCGTCGTCACCCCGCCGGCGACCGCGCGCTCGATGCCGGGGTCCTGCGGCCAGAAGCCCTCTTCGGCGCGCACCCCGGCGGTGATGGGGTTGGTCATCTCGTTGCCGTCGGCGTGCGCCCAGGTGCCGGGCGAGGCATAGACGCCGAGGTGGCTGTGGCTGTCGATGAGGCCCGGCGTGACGATCTTGCCCTGCGCGTCGACGACCTGCTCGCCGTCCTCGGGCGCCGGCGCGTCGCCCTCGCCGATCCCGGCGATGAGCCCGTCGCGGAGCCGGATCCAGCCCCGCGCGATCCGCGGCCGGTCGAGGGTCGCGGTCCAGATCGCGGCGTCGCGGATCAGCACCGGCGGCGCCGCCGCGCGCGCGCCGGTGTACGCCGCGGGCTCGACCGCCACCGGCGGATCGAGCGGCACCGGCGGCGGCTTCGCCTCACCCTTGGGCTGCGCGCCGCCGCACCCGGCGATCAGCGCGCAGAGCAGGACCCATCGCGTCATCGAACACCTCCGCGCGGGACCTTACCCGCAACGGCGTGCGTTGGCGATGGTCGGGTGCGGGTGACGCGGGATGCGGCTCAGAAGCTGTTGAGGAGCTCGGGCAGCTTCGCCGGGTCGACCGGGTCGAGGTAGGGCACGCCCTCGTCGATCGCGACGAGCGTCTCGCTGAGGATCGCGTTGCGGTAGTAGTTGGTGATCCACAAGACATAACGCCCGCCCGGTTCGAGCGCGCCGGGGGGCAGCAGGAGCGAGCGGCTCTTGCCGCGCTCGTCGCTGTGCACGAGCACCGCGGTGCGGTCGGGGAACGACTCGCGCATCGTGCCGTGGTCGACGGCGAGCTCGCGGCGGTCGGGGTGGTAGAGGCGCCAGGTCCAGGTGACCGGGGCGATGCCTTCGGGGTCGATGACACCGAGGAGGTAGACGAAGCGAAAGTCGAGCCGCCCGCTGCCATCCGGCGCGGCGGTGAGCTCGGCGCTGATGACCTGCCCGCGCATCTCGGCGACGACCTCGCCGTCGTCGATCGCCTCGCCGACCTCGTCCTTGACGATCAGCGACTCGACGTCGCAGCCGGCGAGCGCGGCGAGCGGGAGCGTGAGCGCGAGCGCGAGCGCGCGGAGCCTGCGGGGCATGGGCACCTCCGAGCGGTCAATGTAGCCGGGGGCGCGGTTCGATCCAAACGCCGGCGGGGTCAGGGCGAGGCGGGGTGGACGGTGTCCCAGTAGTCGCCGTAGTAGTCGGGGTAGCTCTGCCCGTTGTTGCTCGTGACGACCTCGCCGTTCTTGAAGCCTTGCATGACGCGCTCGTGGCCGGCCTTGCGGCAGTCTTCGGCGCCCTTGCCCGCTGCCTTGGCCGCGTCGTAGGCGGCGCGGTACTCGGCTTCGAGGGGGAAGGTCGCCGAGATCGCGGTGCCCGAGTCGACGATCTCACCCTTCGACTCGATCGAGAGCACGGTGCCTTCGACCTCTTCGTCGAGCATCTTCTGCACGTAGGCTTCGCGCGTCATGATCTGCACGTCGGCCCCGAGGCCCTTGTGGTGCCAGTGCGCGTGGTTCATCTCGTGCACGAAGGTGAGCGCCGACTCCTCGGCGGTCTCGGTCGTGTCGAGGGTCATCTTGTTGGCGCCCGAGTCATAGAAGCTGCCGGTGCCGGCCTGGTACTCGACACCGACCGAATACTCGGTCTTGCGGTCGAGCGCGGTGGTGCCAGACTTACTGTGCCGAAGGAAGTCATAGATGCACGTCTTGAAGTCTCCGAGCCATTTCAGCATGTGTCTACTCCTTTCATCACACGCTGCCCGACTACTCATGAGAATGAATCCTGTTACATTGGGCTCATCTCTCACGCTGCCTGATACGCCAAATGAACTCGCGACAACATTCTCTAGTTTTCGCCACTTTCAAAAATAGGTAAGTGGCAGCGCGGCGAGGCGGTCGCCCTCGCTCGCGGTGACCGCGCCGTCGGCGGCGACGGTGAAGCGGGTCCAGACGAGGTCGCGGCCGTCGAGGACCCAGCCTTCGACGACGAAGCCGCCCTCTTCGCTCGCCGAGACGGTGGGCTGCGCGGCGCCGAGCTTCTGCTCGATCTCGGCCTTCTTCGCCTGCGCGGCCTCGTCGGGCTTGGGCAGCCAGGGCAGCGCCTCGCGGCCTTGCACGAGCGCGCGCCGGGTGCCGGCCGGGCGGGTCGCCTCGACGCGCGCCGCGACGAGCGCGAGCGCGGCGCCGGCGTCGGTGATCTCGCCCGGATCGGCGGCGACGGCGGCGTCGAAGGCGGCCGGGTCGCCGGTGACGCGGCGGGCGGCGCCGTCGGTGATGGCATAGTGGGCGAAGAGCGGTTTGCGCGGAGTGAGGACGTCGAGCCGCACGAGGCGGGTCTGTTGGAGGAAGGGTGCGTCGAGCGGCACGACCTTGTGGGGGTGCTGCCCGGCGAGGCGGCCGAAGTCGGGGTCGGCGGCCTCGACGGCGGCGAGCACGGCCTTGTCGTTCATGTCGGAGCCCATCGGCGCCTCCTGTCCGGTCGGCGGCCGCTCGGCGCGAGCACACCCGGCGATCGGCGCCCCGGCGGCGAGCAGCAGCAGCAGCCCTGTTCGAAACACGTTCATCGATGCGAGTTAACCGCGGATCGCGGCCCGGCGACAAGTGCCGCGGCGGCGGCGTTGGGTTATGCTCGCCGGACCCCGCTGGAGGACGCCCATGAACCGCGCGCTCGCCCCTGCCTTCACCTTCGCTCTCGCTCTCGCTCTGCTCGCCGCTTCGGCGCATGCCAATGACGGCGCGTTCTATGGCACGGGAGCGACGGTGTTCCCCGTCGCCGACGATGCCATCGCGCTCGATGAAGAGACGCTGACGATCCGGCAGACGGGTCCCACCGTGGGATACTACGTCGATCACTGGCGGGTCGAGGTGGTCTATGTCTTTCGCAACACGAAGGACGCGCCGGTCACCGTGCAGATGGGGTTCCCCGAGTGGTGCGTCTCGACGCCGGAGAACTACGAAGACCTGCCGGCGAAGTGCAGCGAGTGGACGATCGAAGACTTCACGGTCGAGGTCGATGGCAAGCCGGTGAAGGCGACGGTGAAGCGGACGACGCCGGGCAAGGACACGCTGGCTGAGATGGACTACCACCGCGCGCACACCTTCCCGGTGAGCTTCGCGGCGAAGCAGTCGCGGACGGTGCGGCACACCTATCGGCATCGGGGTGGCATCGTCTCGCCGTGGTGCAGCGATATGACATACATCTTGAAGACGGGTGCCTTGTGGCAGGGTGCCATCAAGAAGCTCGCGATCACGGTGGAGGTGATCGATCGCTTCAAGAGCCGGGAGATCGTCGATGCGGGGACGACCGAGGAGGGCAAGCTGCCGGCGCCGCAGGTGGAGGCGACGGCGGGGGGGGAGATCCTGCGGTGGTCGCTGACGGATCACGAGCCGAAGACGGATCTGGCGGTGTTGTACTGCGAGCCGGATGCCTTCGCGCGGACCGAGGCGATCAGTGAGGTGATGGGGCTCGAAGAGAGCGAGCTGCGGGCGATGGACGCGGCGGCGCTGCGGGTGCGGCGCAATACGATCTATGCGGCGTATGGCTATGGCTTCAAGGACGCTGACTTGCGGGCGCACTTCGCGGCGGTGCCGTGGTATCGGGAGCGGGCGGATTACGACGCGAAGTGGATCCGGCGGGAGCACATGCAGCGGGTGGCGCTGATCAAGAAGATCGAGGGGGAGAAGGCGAAGGGGAAGTGATCGGGCTGGGATGAAGGGTGCGGCGGCCGCGATGGGATCAGGGGCGGCGGAGGGGGAGGAGCTCGTCGCTGGCGATCCAGGCGCCGCCGCCGTCGGGGAGGACGACCTGGCGCCAGCCGGCTTCTTCGCCGCCGAGGCGGACCTTGACGCCGGGGAGCACGTCGATGACGGGCGGGTAGCGGTCGCCGGGGCCCTGGCGGGCGGCGGTTTCTTCGGCGACGACGCCGTAGAGGCGGTCTTCGATCATCATCTTGCGGCCGATGAGGAGGCCGCCGGTGGCGAGGGAGACGAGGCCGCAGACGACGGCGGCGAAGCTGGCGGCCGTGCGGAGGCCGGCGTGGGCGGCGCGGCGGGTGAGGTGGAGGAGCGCGAAGAGGAGGACCCAGGCGGCGGCGAAGGTGAGGCCGAGCGCGCGGGGGGCGAGCGCGGTGAGGAGGCCGGTGCCGGCGTCGTCTTCGCCGGGGAGGACGGCGCGGCGTTCGGAGCGGCCGCCGAGCGCGCTCTGGACGACGCGGGCGCGGACGGCGGCGAGGTTGTGGGCGGCGTCGTCGTCGCCGGGGCGGAGGAGGAGCGCTTGTTCGAGGGCGTGCATGGCGGGGCCGGGGCGGCCGGCGCGGGCTTCGGCGGTGCCGAGGTCGTACCAGAGGTCGGGGTTGTCGGGGGTGGCGGCGGTGAGCGCGCGCCAGGTGGCGGCGGCGGCGGCGTGGTCGCCGTGGCGGAAGGCTTCGAGGGCGGCGGCGGCGGTGGGGGCGTGGGACGGCGGGCGCGGGCGTGCGGGCGCGGCGGGCGCGGGGGCGGGCTGGGCGTCGGCGGAGGCGGAGAGCGCGAGCGCGCGGCGGCGAGCGCGAGCGCGGCGGCGGCGAGGCCGAGCGCGATGGCGAGCGCGCGGGAATCGGCGGGCGTCATGCGGCCTCCGCTTCGATGGCGGCGATGGCGGCGGCGGCGCGGTCGGCGGCGGCGGTGAGGCCGGCGGCGGCGTCGGCGGCGGGGGCGAAGCGGGCGAAGTCGGCGGCGTCGAGCTCTTCGACGATGGCGTCGATCGCGGGGTCGCCGATGCCGCGGGCGCGGAGCACGGCGCGGGTGGCGTCGCGGGTGAGGCCGTTGAACGGGGTGGCGAAGCGGCGGCCGAGGTAGTCGACGATGACGCGGGCGATGGCGGCGTAGCCGGCGCGGCCGTCGGCGCCGCGTTTGATGGCGGCGAGCTCGGCGGCGGCGTCGCGGGCGGCCGTGCGGGCGGCGCGGGTGCCGGCGGTGGCGTGGCGGCGACGGCGGAGGTGGTCGGTGAGCACGCCGAGGAAGAAGAGGAGCGGGGCGGCGACGAAGACGGCGACGAAGCCGAGGCCGAGGCCGGTGTCGGGGCCGGCGTCGGGGTCGACGGGGCGGGCGTCGCGGAGCGCGGGGCCGGTGTCGTCGGCGGGGGTCTCGGCGGTGGGCTCGGCGCCGGGTTCGCCGACGACGGTGAGGGTGAGGGGGGCGGTGCGGGCGACGCGGTAGGCGCCGACCTCGGGGTCGAACCAGGGGAGCTCGAGCGCGGGGAGGGTGTGTTCGCCGCCGCGCTTGGGGCGGAGCAGCCAGCGTTGGTGGCGGATGCCGATGAGGCGGCCGCGCTGGCGGTCGGTGCGGACGTCGTCGCCGGCGGGGTAGACGGTGAAGTCGGGGAGCGGGGGCAGGGTGACGGGGGGCACGTTCTGGATGAGGCCGTCGACGCGGGTCATGACGCTGAGCTGGGCGCCGGCGCCGGCTTCGACGCGGGCGCTGTCGAGCTTCGCGGTGAGGCGGGTGGCGCCGACGGCGGGGCCGGCGAAGCTGGGGGGGCGGCCGGCCTCGGGGAGCGGGCGCACGGTGATGGGGACGACGGCGGCGGCGCGCTCGATGCGGCTCTGGCCGCCGGAGAAGGCGGCCTGTCGGCGGGCGAGGAGGCGGGCGGTGACGGCGGGGAGCGGGACCTCGCCGGCGCGGAGCGGGAAGAGGCTGTAGCGGGCGACCTCCTGCCGTTCGAAGCGCAGGCCGCCGACGACCATGTCGGTGCCGCGGACGCGGCTGGGGGTGTCTTCGCGCTCGGTCCAGAAGCCGGTGAGGTCGATCTGGCCGAGTTCGAAGTCGCGGATGCCGATGCCCTGGCGGATGTAGACGTAGAGGCGGGCGTCGATCTGCTCGCCGAGCCAGACCTGGACGGCGTCGACCTCCCAGCGGAGGAAGACGATCTCGTCGGGGGGGGGCGTGGTGTCGCCGGGCACGCCGGGGCCGGCGACGCCGGGCGCGGCCTGGGCCTGGGGGGGGGCGACGCCGCCGTCTTCGACCTCGACGGTGATGGGGGCGGAGCGGAGGGGCTCGCCGGGGACGTCGAGGGTGAAGGCGCCGATGGTGAGGGTGCCGGCGCGCTGGGGCTGGAGGGTGAGGGTGATCGACGTGATGCGGGTGTTGCGGAAGCCGTCGATGCGGGTGCTCTGCGAGCGGCCGACGAGGATCCAGTCGTCGAGCGGGGGGGCTTGCAGCTCGGCTTCGCGGGTGCCGTCGTTGGCGGCGCGGATGGTGAGGGTGATGGGGTTGCCGAGGGTGGTCTGGGTGCGGTCGGCGTGCACCGAGAGCGTGGGCGCGGCGAGGGCGGCGGCCGGGAGCAGGGCGGCGAAGAGGAGCGCGGCGATGAGGGGGCGGCGGGTCACGGGTGTCGTTGTAGCGCAGTCGGGGGCACGGCGGTGATGGTTAGTAGTCTTCGAGGCGCGGCACGACCTTGAGCTCGCGCAGGGCCTTCTCGAGCTGCGGGTTGCGCTCGTGGGCGTCGATGGCGTCGATGAGGCGGTCGAGGTCCATGGCCTTCTCGGGCTCGGGCGGCGGCTCGGGCTGCTGCTGGTCCTGCTGGTCCTGCTGGTCCTGCTGGTCCTTGTTCTGGTCCTGCTGGTCCTTGTTCTGATCCTGCTGGTCCTGGTCCTGCTGGTCCTGGTCCTGGTCCTGCTGGTCCTCGTTCTGGTCCTGCTGGTCCTGGTTCTGGTCGCCGCCGCCGTCCTCGGGCGGGGCGAGCTTGAGGGCGTAGGTGTT
>JACKDM010000066.1 GCA_020633515.1 Myxococcales bacterium | reverse complement strand
GCGCTCGCCCGCGGGCTGGTCGCCGATCCGGGCGCGCGGCTGTTGGTGGTGATGACCTCGGCGGCGCCGATGAAGGCGGCCGATCGCGCCGCGCCGGCGCCGTGGCGGCCGACGCCGTCCGAGTGGATGACCCTGCCGCCGGTCTCGCGGCCGCAGCTCGAAGCGCTCGTGCAGACGCGGGTGAGCCGCTTCGGCGAGGCCGATCCGGCGTGGCTCGACGCGGTCCTCGACGCCGCGCGCGGCAACCCGCTCGTCGCCGAGGCGCTCGTGCAGCTCTCCGAGCGGGCGGGCGCGCTGCGCAAGGATCGGGTCGCCGATCCGAAGCTCGCCGAGCGGCCGGGCTTCGCGGGGCTCGCGGCGCTCGCGCGGGGCGAGCTGCCGGCGATGGCGGCGAACGTGCGCGCCGACATGCAGACGGCGGCGGCGGTCGGGCGGCGCTTCACCACGGCGCTGATGGCGCGGCTGTGGTCGGTGCCCGAGGAGGCGGCGCAGATCCGCATCGACGCGCTGTGTGCGACCGGGCTCGTCGCGCCCGAGGGCGACCGCTGGGGGTTCTTGTCGGCCGAGCTCGCCGCGATGGAGGCCGACGGGCTCCCCGCCGACGAGCGCGCCTCGCTGCACGGCCGGATCGCGAGCCTGCTGCGGGCCGCGGTGCAGCGCAGCCGGCCCGACGACGCGCCGCGGCCGTTCCTCGACGTCACCGAGACCTGGTCGGAGAACCGCCGCCGCGAGAGCGTGGTGCGCGACGAGCTCGACACCCTCGCCGCCGCCGCCGCGCACTTCGCCGGGGCCGGGCGCCACGCGCGCGCCGCCGAGGCGGGCGTCACCCTCGTCGAGCGCCTCTTCGAGACGAGCGGCGGCCCGCTCTACCTCGCCGGCCGCTTCGGGCGGCGGGCCGATCGCGAGCGGCGGCACCGGATCTACGCCGCGCTCAACGAGGCGACCGCGCGCCTCGAAGCCGCGCGCGCCGAGGCGCCGGCCGGCGGGGTCGACGCCGAGCTGATGGCGATCCACGTCCGCCTGTTGACCGTGCGGGCGCGCTTCAAGGAGGCGCTCGGCGACTTCGCCGAGGCGGGGCGCTCGGCCGACGCGGCGGTCGAGATCGCGCGCCACCTGCCCGACGCGCGGGTGCGGCTCGAGGCGATGCGGGTGCGGGTCGAGGTCTGCTACGCGGCCGGCGACGCCAACACCGCGCGCGAGGTGATGGTGCAGCTCGTCGGCGAGCTCGCGCGCGCGCCGTCGAGCGAGGCGGTGCGGGTGCTCAACTGGCTCGCCGAGGCGGTCGGCCGCTGGGAGTGGACCGGGCTGCACGGGCGGCTGTTTCCGTACTTCATCGAGCAGCTCCGCGCCCACGGCGGCCACCGCGAGGCGCTGCGCGCGCGGCTCGAATGGATGGCGGCCGCGGTCGACACCGAGAACCTCGGCGGCCCCGAGCGCCTCGTCGACGACGCGCTCGACGAGGCGCGCGAGTACGGCGAGGTGCCCTACCTCGCCGAGCAGCTCGCCCGCTACGCCGCCGAGCTCGTGCAGGCGCAGGTCGACGCGCACTTCGACGTGCTCTCCGGCGAGTTCTACCCGCCCGACCTCTACAACGAGAACGAAGACGACCTCCCCGGCCTGCCCGAGCGCCTCGAACGCCCGGTCGCGCTGATGCAGTGGGCCGAGCAGATCGTCGCCGAGACCGACAGCCGGGTCAGCCTGCTCCGGGTGATGACGACGATGCTCTCGGTCGTCTACGAGAGCCGCGAGCGCTTCGGCGAGCTGCTCGACCGCTGGCTGCCGGTGCACCGCGACGAGCGCCCGGTGCGGCTCCTCGAGCTCTCCGATGCGCTCGACCAGGGCTTCTTCTCGATCGAGCGCGCCGAGGCGTTGACCGATCGCATCGTGCTGCTCGCCGAGGAGCTCGGGCTCGAACAGGTCGTCGGCGACACGCTGCAAGAGGCGCTCGACCGCGACATCCCCGGCGTCGTGCGGCGCGGCGACAGCCTCTTCCCGCGGGCGCGGGCGGCGTACGAGGCGGTCGGCGACGCCTACGGGCTCATCGCGCTGATGCTCGTGCAGGTGCGCCACGAGGAGCGCCGCGAGCAGGACCCGTCGGCGGCGCTCGCGCAGGGGCTCGCGGTCTTCGAAGCGCAGAGCGCCGAGCTCAGCCCCGAGCAGCAGGCGTTCGTGCACCTGCGCTTCGGCGAGCTCTTCCTCGACGGCGACCGCTCGACCGAGACCGCGCTCGACCACCTCGAACAGGCGATCCGGCTCTACGACCAGGTCGGCGACGTCGAGCACGTGCAGGTCGTCGGCGAGATGCTGCGCGAGCTCTACCGCAAGAAGGGCGACCTCAACCGCTACCGCGCGCTGCGCGAGCGCTTCCGCGCGCTCGAGTTCCGCTCGCCCGGCGTCGACCCGCTCGGCCTCGAGCTGCGCATCGAGCACCTGCTCACCCTCGCCCGCAGCGAGGCCGACGACGAGCGCGCCATCGAGATGGTCGAGCGCTGCGTGCAGCTCTTCGGGCGCATGCCCGACGGCACCACCCGCATCGACGAGTGCTTCGTCGAGATCAGCAAGATCTGCCGCCGCCGCGCCGACGAGGCCGAGACCGAGGCCGGCTTCTCCGACTGGCGCCGCCGCAGCCTCGACGCGGTGCGGATCGCGGCCGGGATCAACCGCGGGCTCGGCAACTTCCACCGCGTCTTCGAGGAGTTCCACGAGCTCTTCGACGACCTGCTCGGGCTCGGCGCCTACGAGGACTACGTGCGCACCCGCGCCGAGAGCCGGGAGCTCGCGTTCGCGGTCGGGCACGTCGGCGAGCTGTTGTACCTCTTCGACGAGCACATCCAGTCGGCGGGCGACGACGGCGGCGGGGTCTGGCTGCCCGAGCTGCGCGCGTTCTACGAGGCGCTCGTGCGCTACCTGCTCGGGCTCGGCGCGCTCGAAGCGGCGATCAAGATCCAGAACAGCCTGGTCGTTTTTCTCTCCAACCTGGGAGAGGACGAGCTCGCCGAGCACTACCGCCGGCGCACGCTCGCGGTGTCGATGGGGATGTAGGCCGGGCCTCGCGGGCGGTGGGGCGCGCTGCCCCAAAACACTGACCGCTCAGGGCAGATCGCGACGGACGCGAGCGAGCGCCAGCCGCGATGCGATGGCACGCCGGATGCTCTGCGGAGACGGCGTTGCCTCCAACCCGTCGTCGTCACCGGAGCGCCACCCATGTCGACCCAGCCGCAGACCTACGAATCGATCCCCGCCCTCACCGGACGACCCGCCCCGACGGCCCGCGCCAGCGTCAACCGCCGCGGCAAGCCGCAAGAAGCCGACGAGACCCCGCCACTGCCCGAGCACGCCCGCCGCGACACGATCATGGTCGGCGTCTGCATGGCGGCCTACATCGCCTGCCTCGGCTTCGCGCTCAACATCATCTTCGGCACCCTGCCCTGACGACCCGCCGGACCGTCCGCGGACGGTCCGCCCCCGCCGCGTGGACCCCGCATCACAAGCGGGGCACGCACCACGCCTCGCGCCCCGCCAGCGGCGTCACCCGCAGCTCGGCCGCCGCCATCGTCCACGTCAGCGCCGCGCCCGCCAGGTCGAACGTCGGCATCGCGTCGCGCACGGCAGGGTCGAGGTCGCCCGACGCGACCAGCGAATCGAGCACATCGAGCCCCATCGGCCGCAGCCGCACCCGCAGGTCGATGCGATCGGGCGTCTCGCCGATCACCAGGTAGCGCTTCCCGACGTGCGGGTTGACATAGCCCGGCGTGCCCGGCGGCAGCAGGTTCGGGCTCGGGAGCTGCTCGGGCTCGGTGCGCACGATCTCCCAGAAGAAGTGCGCCGACCGCCCCAGCGCGTCGAAGCCGCGCTCGCCGAGCAGCCACAGATCGGGATCGGCGAGCTCGGCGATCGGCTCCCCGTCGCCGACGACCCCCGAGCGGTACACCACCTCGCCGCCCGCGCGCGCGACGAGCTCGACCCACAGCCGCCGGTCATGGCTCGCGCCCGACGGCACCGAGTGCCCGGCGGCGATGTTCTCCAGGTACACCTCGACCTCGGCCCCGCCGTTGCGCGGCACCACGCACAGCTCGGTCACGATCAGGGTGTCGAGCTCGCGCTGCACCAGCGCGCGCTGCGCCTCGGCCTCGGGGAACGGGGTCAGCGCGACGTCGACGCCGGGCATCGAGTGGTCGTGGTGCCGCCGGACCGGCGCGCCCGCGACCGCCGCGATCGGCTCGTCGCGGCCGGGCAGGTGGCAGTCGTTGCAGGTGTTGCGGCGCCGCGGGTCGGGGTCGTTGAAGAGGCTCTGCTGCCATTCGAGGTAGGTGCGCTCGAGGTGCACCCCGTTCGGCGTCACGACGTCGTGGCAGGCGCCGCACAGCGCCGACGAGCGCAGGTCGTCGCGGTCGTGCAGCGGGCTGTAGGCCATCGCGTGCCCGCCGGCCTGGATCGGATCGCGGATCCCGCCCCGCATCACGCCGTCGCTCGCGAGCCGCAGCGGGTTGTTGTGGGTGCCGTCGACCGCCTCGACGGTGTGGCAGAAGACGCAGGTCACCCCGCGCAGGTGGGCGGGCACGTCGTCGAGGTCGGTCCCGTCGGTCGTCAGCCCCATGCGCAGCGCCATCGGCGCGTGGCACTGCACGCAGAAGGCCCCGAGCGCGCCGTCGGTCTCGCGCTGGCCGCGGGCGTTCATCGCGCGGAAGACCGGATCCTCGGCGGCGTAGGCGTGCATGCTGCCGAGCCACTCCCGGTAATGGGTCGGGTGGCACTCGGCGCACGACGCCGGATCGAGCAACTGCGCGGCGGTCAGCACCGGCGCCGGCTCGTCGTCGCAGCCGGCGAGCGGCGCGACGAGCGCGAGCGTGAGCGCGAAGGCGAGCGACGGGATGGCGGGCTTGGGCATCGAGACCGCGGATGCCGCGCTCCCCGCCGAGGTCGCGGGCGGGCGTGGGATCGGATACGGGCGGGCGATCGGCTGGCACAACCGCCGCGGGTGGTGCACTCTACCGCCCGACCCATCGCCTGCCCCGAGTTCGAAGGAGACCGCGTGTACACCCGCTTCGTAACGCTTGCCCTCGCCGCCGGCCTCGCCGCCTGCGGCGGCAGCCCCGAGCAGAAGCCGGCCGCGCCGGCCGAGGCCACCATGCCCACCGCCGCCGCCCAGGATCCGCTCATCCCCCGCCAGGTGCTCTTCGGCAACCCCGAGCGCGCCGCCGTCCGCATCAGCCCCGACGGCGAGCGCCTCGCGTGGCTCGCGCCCAAGGACGGCGTCCTCAACGTCTTCGTCGCCCCGATCGACGCGCTCGACCAGGCCAAGGCCGTCACCCACGACCAGAAGCGTGGGATCCGCATCTACGAGTGGGCCTTCGATGGCCGCCACCTGCTCTACATGCAGGACGCCGACGGCGACGAGAACTACCACGTCTACAAGGTCGACCTCGAGACCGGCGCCAACGCCGACCTCACCCCGTTCGCCGGCGCCCGCGCCCAGATCATCGGCCTCTCGCCCGACAAGCCCGCGGAGGCGCTCGTCAGCCACAACGACCGCAACAAGCAGCTCTTCGACGTCTACCGCGTCGACCTCGCGAGCGGGCAGCTCACCCTCGTCGCCCAGAACGACGCCGGCTTCATCGGCTACGTCGCCGACCGCCAGCTCGGCGTGCGCTTCGCCCAGATCTTCGCGCCCGACGGCGGCATCGCCTACTTCCCCGTCACCGGCGACACGGTCGCCGAGCAGCCCTTCCTCGTCGTGCCGCAGGCCGACACGCTCACCACCGCCATCGCCGGCTTCGACCAGAGCGGGCAGAGCGTCTACCTGCTCGACAGCCGCGACCGCGACACCGCGGCCTTCTACACGATGAACCTCGCGAGCGGCGAGAAGACCCTCGTCGGCGAAGACCCCCGCGCCGACGTCGAGGACATCATCGCCCACCCGGTCACCGGCGCGGTGCAGGGCTGGGCGTCGAACTACACCCGCCAGGAGTGGCGCTTCACCGATCCGGCGGTCAAGGCCGACTACGAGACCCTCAAGGGCGTCGCCCGCGGCGAGATCCAGATCACCAGCCGCACCCTCGACGACAAGACCTGGACCGTCGCCTTCAGCCCCGACGACGCCTCGGTGAAGTACTATCTCTTCGACCGCGAGGCGAAGAAGGCGACCTTCCTCTTCGACCAGCGCCCCGAGCTCGAAGGCCAGCCGCTCGCGCGCATGTACCCCGTCGTCATCGACGCCCGCGACGGCCTCAAGCTCGTCAGCTACTACACCCTGCCCCGCGCGATCGACGACGGCGGCAAGGCCAAGGCCCCCGCGCCGATGGTGCTCATGGTGCACGGCGGCCCCTGGGCGCGCGACGCGTGGGGGTACGATCCCTATCACCAGTGGCTCGCCAACCGCGGCTACGTCGTGCTCTCGGTCAACTTCCGCGGCTCGACCGGCTTCGGCAAGGGCTTCGTCAACGCCGGCGACCGCGAGTGGGCCGGCAAGATGCACGACGACCTCCTCGACGCGGTGAAGTGGGCCGTCGAGCAGAAGCTCACCACCGAGAGCCAGGTCGCGATCATGGGCGGCAGCTACGGCGGCTACGCCACGCTCGTCGGGCTCACCTTCACCCCCGAGACCTTCGCCTGCGGCGTCGACATCGTCGGCCCCTCCAACATCGCGACGCTCTTGTCGACCATTCCCCCCTACTGGGCGCCGATGGTCGAGCTGTTCCGCAAGCGCGTCGGCGACCACTCGACCGACGAGGGCAAGGCCTTCCTCGACAGCCGCTCCCCGCTCGGCCGCGTCGACGCGATCAAGAAGCCGCTCCTCATCGGCCAGGGCGCCAATGACCCCCGCGTCAAGCAGAGCGAGAGCGACCAGATCGTGCAGGCGATGCAGGCGAAGAACATCCCCGTCACCTACGTGCTCTTCCCCGACGAAGGCCACGGCTTCGCCCGCCCCGAGAACCGGCTCGCGTTCAACGCGGTGACCGAGGCGTTCCTCAAGGAGTGCCTCGGCGGCCGCGTCGAGGCGTTCGGCGGCGCCTTCGAAGGCTCGACGATCCAGGTCCCCGCCGGCGCCGGCTTCGTCTCCGGCCTCGAAGGGGCGCTGCCCGCGGCGCCCGCCGCACCCGCCGCCCCCGAAGCGCCCGCGCCCGCGGGCGGCTGAACGTGGCCCGGGTGATGGCATCGCAGCCCGCGTCGACGAGGCGGTGCATGCCATCGATGGCATCCAGCCGGTCGGTCATGCCATCCTCGATGCCATCGTTGGCATCCGGCCGGTCGGCGATGCCATGCCCGATGCCATCGATGCCATCCCCGGTGGCGCCGCCGTGAGCGCCCCCCTCCGCGTCGTACACGTCTACAACTGGCTCGACCCCGCCATCGGCGGCCCGCCCCGCGTCATCGCCGGGCTCGCCGCCGGCCAGCGCGCGCTCGGGCACGACGTGCGCCTCGTCTCCTCCGACCGACCGCGCGCGCCCGCCGTCGACGCCTTCCTCGCCGAGCACCTCGACCCGCTCCCGCCGCGCCACAGCGTGCGCCCCAGGTTCTTCGTCGCCCTCGCCACCCGCCGCCGCCTCACCGCCGCGCTCCGCGACGCCGACGTCGCCCATCTGCACGGGATCTGGCCCCCCGTCACCCTGCTCGCCGCCCAGACCTGCCGCCGCCTCGGCGTGCCCTACGTGCTCGCGCCCCACGGATCGCTGCACGCCGCGGCGCTCGCCGAGAAGCCGCTCCGCAAGCGCCTCGGCCTCGCCGCGCTCGGCTACGCCGCGCTCTGCCGCCACGCCGCCGCGCTGCACCTGCTCAACGACGACGAGGCCCGCGTCCCGCCCGGGGTCCCGCTCCCCGCGCGGCGGGTCGTGATCCCCAACGGCGTCTTCGCGGATGAGTTCGCGGCGCCGGTGCCCCCGATCGAGGCGGTGCTGCCCGCGCTCGCCGGGTCCCGCTACGTGCTCTTCCTCGGCCGGCTGCACCCCGGCAAGGGCCTCGACCTGCTCGGCGACGCCTTCGGCCGCCTCGCCGCGCGCTTCCCCGCGGTGCAGCTCGTCGCCTGCGGCCCCGACCAGGGCGCCGCCGCCCCGCTCCGCGCCGCCGCCGCCCGCCACGGCTACGCCGATCGGCTGCACCTGCCCGGCGCCCGCTTCGGCGCCGAGAAGCACGCGCTCCTCCGCCACGCCGCGGTCTTCTGCCTGCCGAGCCGCCACGAGGGCCACTCGATCGCGACCCTCGAGGCGCTCGCGCACGGCCGCCCGGTCGTCGTCAGCGCCGCCTGCCACTGCCCCGAGGTCGCGACCATCGGCTGCGGCGTCGTCACCCCGCTCGACCCGGTCGCGATCGCCGACGCGCTCGCCGGGCTGCTCGCCGATCCCGCCGCCGCCGACGCGATGGGGACCCGCGGCCGCGCCTGGGTGCTCGCCCGGCACACCTGGCCCGCGATCGCCGCGCGCACCGTCGCGCTCTACCGGGAGCTGGTCAGCGCCCGCTGAAGCACGCGCGCGCCGGGTGCCAGACCTCGATGACCCCGCCGCCCCGCCGCGGCGCCTCGGCGACCTCGTCGAAGCCGTCGCCGTCGACGTCGACGAGCGCGAAGGCGTCCCCGCGCGGCACCTCGCCGGTGTCGGGGCCGAGCGGGCCGAGCCCGGCGAGCACGAAGCCACCGCCGACGTTGGCGAAGAGGTAGGGCTGGGGCCGCGCGGCCGCGTCGATGCGGAGGAGCGCGACGATGTCGGCGTCGCCGTCCTCGTCGGCGTCGTAGACGAGCACCGGGCCGAGCGACTGCGCGGCGGGGTCGCAGGTCTCGAAGCCGTCGGTGCCGTCGCGCATCGTCGCGCAGAGGGTCGCGGGGGTGTAGAGCGGGCGGGCGGCTTCGAAGACGGCGGCGCCGAGGCCGCGGTGCCAGGCGAGCGCGTCGGTGAACGCGACGAGGTCCTGGAGGCCGTCGCCGTCGAAGTCGCCGACGCCGACCGGGACGGCGGGCGCGGGCAGCAGCACCCGCGCGGCCGCGAAGGCGCCGCCGCCGAGGTTCTCGCGGTAGCCGTTGCTGCCGAGCACGTCGAGGTCGCCGTCGCCGTCGAGGTCGACCGCGGTGAGCAGCGGCCAGCGCACGGCGGCGCCGGGGGCGACGAAGAGCGCGCCGAGCGCGACGGCGCGGCCGGTCGCGGCGGGGACCCAGCCGGTCGAGCCGGCGGTGTCGGCGTAGAGGATGTCGTCGCGGCCGTCGCCGTCGAGCTCGGCGGCGCGGAGCACGGTGGCGCCGGGCGGCGGGAGCGCGGCGTAGAACTCGCGGCGGCCGAAGGGCACGGGGAGCGCGTTGCGGAGGAGGGCGAGCTCGACGCGGAAGGGCGCGTCGGCGCCGGTGGAGAGCACGTCGAGGTCGCCGTCGCCGTCGACGTCGGCGAGGGTGAGCGCCCCCCGCGACGGCTCGCCGAGGCTGACCGGCATCGACGGCGAGAAGCCGCCGGCGCCGTCGTTGGCGTACCAGAAGATGAAGCGGTCGCTGCGGGCGACGAGGTCGAGGTCGCCGTCGCCGTCGAGGTCGCCGGCGGCGACGCCCGCGTTGGGGGCGAGCTCGCCCGCGCGGCCGACGGTGATCCGGTCGTGGGCGCGGCAGTCGCAGAGGTAGCCGTTCGGCTGGTCGACGCAGGGCACGGCCGGGTCGCAGCGGTCGAGGCCGAGCGCGCACTCGTCGAGGGCGCCGGCGCAGCGGGGGCCGTCGAAGCCTTCGGGGCAGTCGCAGCGGAAGCCGCCGGGTTCGTTGACGCAGGCGCCGTCGTTCAGGCAGGGCGCGGCGAGGCACTCGTCGACGTCGCGCTCGCAGCGCGCGCCCTCGTAGCCGGTGGCCGCGCAGTCGCAGGTGAAGGCGCCGGGCTGGTTCTGGCAGCGGCCGCCGTGCTGGCAGGGGGCGGCGAGGCACTCGTCGAGGTCGCGGGCGCAGGTGGGGCCGTCGTAGCCGGTGCCCTGGCAGTCGCAGGTGAAGCCGCCGGGCTGGTTCTGGCAGCGGCCGCCGTGCTGGCAGGGGGCGGCGAGGCACTCGTCGACGTCGCGGGCGCAGGTGGGGCCGTCGTAGCCGGTGCCCTGGCAGTCGCAGGTGAAGCCGCCGGGCTGGTTCTGGCAGCGGCCGCCGTTCTGGCAGGGGGCGGCGAGGCACTCGTCGAGGTCGCGGGCGCAGGTGGGGCCGTCGTAGCCGGTGCCCGGCGCAGTCGCAGGTGAAGGCGCCGGGCTGGTTCTGGCAGCGGCCGCCGTTCTGGCAGGGGGCGGCGAGGCACTCGTCGACGTCACGGGCGCAGGTGGGGCCGTCGTAGCCGGTGCCCTGGCAGTCGCAGGTGAAGCCGCCGGGCTGGTTCTGGCAGCGGCCGCCGTTCTGGCAGGGGGCGGCGAGGCAGGGATCGGGCGCGGCGGCGTCGGGGGCCGCGTCGGGCGCGGCGGCGTCGGGGGTCGCGTCAGGCGCGGCGTCGGGCGCGGCGGCGTCGCGATCGGCGGCGTCCGGGTCGGCGGCGTCGGGCGCAGCGCCGTCGGGCCCGGTGGCGTCGGCGGCGGCGTCGAGCGCGGCGCCGTCCGGTGGCCCCTCGGCGTCTCCTGCGCCCCGATCGGCGCCGGCGTCGGCGCCGCACGGGCACGCGGCGAAGCGCCCCTCCGCGCCGCACGCCCGCAGCGCCATCGCGCCGTCGGGGCAGACGCACGCCTCGACCTCGCCCGCCACGCACGGCGTGCCCCCCGTGCCCGGTGTGCAGCCCACGATGAACGCCAGCACCAGCCCCGTGATGACCGACTTCGGCGACATGTGCTCTCTCCCCCGCGGCGCCGATCGCGCGCGCGCGACGCCGAGCATAACGCGGGGCGCGCCGGGTGGGATCGGGCATCGAACGGCCGGTGCGACCGGCCTGCGCGGCCGGGCGTCGCACTCACCCCCGTCCGCCGAGGAGCCGCCGATGAAGCCACAGCACCCCGACTGGCGCGCCGCGGTCGCCGCCGACTTCGCCGGCGCGCCGTTCGTCGCCGCGCTCGGGATCACGCCGGTGCGGATCGAGCCGGGGATCGTCGAGGCCGAGCTCGAGATCCGGCCGGAGCACTTGCAGCAGGCGGGCACGGTGCACGCCGGCGTGCAGGCGACGCTGGCCGATCACTGCGCGGGCGGCGCGGCCGGCACGCTGCTCGCGGCGGGCGAGGGGGTCGTCTCGGTGGAGTTCAAGGTGCACCTGCTCCGCCCGGCGCGGGGCGAGCGGCTGCGGTGCCGGGCGCAGGTGGTCAAGCCGGGGCGCCGGTTCCATGTGGTCGAGGCGCGGGTCTACGTCGACGACCCGGACAAGCCGACCGCGCTGCTGCTCGGCACGATGGCCGCGGTGCCGCGCGAACGGTGATCGGCGCCCGGTCGCTCGGCTCAGCGCCCGGCCGGCCGGGTCAGCGCCGGGTCCGTCGGGTCAGCGCCCGGTCGCGGCGGTCGAGGTCGCGGGGCTCGCTCAGAGCCCGGTCGCCCGCCGCGCGAGGTCGCGGGCCTTCTCGGCGATCTCGCTCGCGCGCTGCTGGGCGCTCGCGGCGCGGTCGATGGCGCTCGCGGCCTTGTCGTGCGCCTCGCGCGCCTTCTCCTCGACCTTGCGCCGCTCCTTCTTGCCGACCTTGGCCTTGACCGCGCGGGCGGCGCGGCGGGCGAACTCCTCGGCCTGCTCGGCGAGCTTCTCGGCCTTCTTCGCGCGCTTCTCGGCCTCTTCGCGGGCGGTGTCGGCGGCGTGGCGGGCGAGCTCGACGGCCTCTTCGGCGATGGCGCGGACCTCTTCCTGCACGGTCTCGACGGTGCGGATCGCGGTGTCGACGGCGGCGGCGACCCACTTCGCGGGGCCGCTGATGTCGGCGGCCGCCTCGGCGGCGTCGACGGCGTCGTGGGCGCGCTCGGCCTCGACCTTCTCCTCGGCGGCGGACTCGGCCTCGGCGGCGGCCTCGATGGCGGCGGCGGCGGCGGCGGCGGCGTCGCGCTCGGCGCGCATCGCGCCCTCGGCGGCGTCGGGCGCGATGTCGGCGGCCTCGACGACGTTGTCGCTGAGGCGGCGGGCGCGCTCGGCGGCCTCGACGGCGTCGTCGGCGGCGCCCTCGGCGTCGATCGCGGCGGCGGTGGCTTCTTCGGCGGTGGCGGCCTCGCTCGCGGCGATCGCGCGGTCGAGCGCGGCGTCGGCGAGGTCCTCGGCGGCGTGGGCGGCGTCGAGCGCGAGGCGGCGCTTGATCTCGGCGACCTGCTCTTCGGAGAGCAGCTTCATGTGGTTGCTGACGTCCCAGCCGAGGCCCCAGGCCTCGATGGTGGCGCGCAGCTCCTTCGAGGAGAGCTCGAGCTCGCGGGCGATCTGGTAGATGTGCCGCTTGGGTTCGCTCATGGGTGGGTTCCTCCAGGTGGGTGTCGAGGGGTTCGATGGCGCAGCGCGTCATTTCGTCGCGGCTGCGGCCCGCTCGGCATGGGCGACAGCATCGAGCCGCCGCCCGCGCCTGTCAAATGGCCGTCTCACCGCCCCCGAGCCATTCGCGGAAGCCATCGCTGCGGGCGAAGTCTTCGAGCAGCGGCGCGGCGAGCGCGGCGATCTCGTCGCGAAGGGTCTCGGCGCGCGCGTCGGGCAGGAACGATCGGATCGGGCGCTCGCCCTCGGCCTCGACCCAGCGGCCGAGCTCGGCGCGCACGATCGCGCGCACCTCGGGGCGGTCGAGGTTGTGGGCGATGGCGGCGGGCAGCGTCTCGACGAGGTCGCCGATCGTGGCCTCCTCGGCGGCGGCGGCGTCCCACAGCGCGGTCGTCGGCGCGGCGACGGCGCGGTCGTAGGCCGACAGCCGCATCCGGCCGAGGCGGGTGGCGGTCTCGGGCTGCATGAGGATGCTGATGAAGCGCTGGCTGAGCATGCCCATCGATCCACTGACGAAGGCGCCGACCCCGGCGCGGAGCGCGTCTTCGAACTGGCTGCCGAGGCCGCCGAGGAGCCCGCGGCTGGCGCGGCCGGCGATGCCGATGGCGCCGCGGCCGACGGCGCCGATGAGGCCGCCGCCGCTGCCGCCGGGCTTGAAGGTCTCGACGAAGCGGTCGAGGGTCTCCTGCACGAGCGCGCGGAGGATGTCGCGCACGGCGTCCTGGTCGACGAGGCGCTCGAGGGTCTCGCGCCTGAACTTCACCGGGCGGGCGGCGAGCGCGCGCAGCTCGGCCTGCGCCTCGGCGGGGAGCCAGTCGCGCACGGTGTCGCCGCGCTCGCGGGCGCGGGCCTGCTCGCGGGTGATGAAGCCGCGGGCGTGCTGCTCGATCGCGTCGCGCAGCAGGCCCTCGTCGAAGGCGTCGTCGAGCCAGAGGTCGACGCGCTCGGGGTTGATGAAGGTCGAGAGCGGGGTGGCGAAGACGTGGTCGACCGCGAGGCGGGCGAGCCCTTCGCCGTCGGCGGCGAGGCGGGCGAGCAGGTGGGCGTGCAGATCCATCGAGGCTCCGGGTGGCAGGAGGGCGGGGGAGGATAGCGCCGCGCCGGATGGCGTGCCAGCGCGCGGTCAGCGCGCGGCGATGAAGGCGCGCAGCTCGTCGAAGGCGCGCTCGGCGTCGGGGCGGTCGTCGGGGTCGGTCTCGTCGATGAGCCGGCGCAGCCGCATCAGCGCCTCGTCACCGCGGCCGAGCGCGACGAGCGCGCGGGCGGCGGCGGCGTGCAGCACGATCACCTCCGGGTGGCGCGTCGACGCGGCTTCGAAGTGGGCGAGCGCGTCTTGCGGGCGGCCGGCGTCGAGCAGGTCGAAGCCGCGGCGCAGCTCGGGGCGCACCATCATCGCTTCGAAGTGCACCCGCGGCATCACCGGGCTCAAGAGGATCCCGAGCCCGTCGGTGACCTGGCCGGGGCGCGGGCTGAACGGGATGAGGTTGAGCCCGGCGCCGATGAGCGCGGCGAGGCAGAAGCTCTGCGCGGCGACGCGGCCGTGGCCGCCGCCGAGGGTGAAGATCGTCTCCCACCCGACCAGGGCGGCGACGAGCGCGGCGGCGGCGAGCTCGACCCCGGGGCCGGCGGCGTAGATCAGCGCGTTCTTCCAGCGGGCGCCGGCGAGGCGGTCGGGCACGACGCCGACGAGGCCGACGATCGGGAACGCGCGCAGCTCGACGGGCACGCCGCCGACCGCGCCGCGGGCGAGCACGGTGCCGAAGCCGAGCTGCAACCGGTCGACCTTCCACCCGACGAGGCGCGCGACGAGCGCGTGCCCGGCCTCGTGGATCGCGGTGAGCACGACCCAGGCGGCGAGGAACCAGACGATGGAGAGGCGGGCGGGGCCGAAGTCGCGGAGGACCTCGGCCGTGAAGAGCCCGAAGACGACGACGCAGAAGCCGATCAGGATGAGCTTGTCCCCGCCGCTCATCGGCGGGCCCTCCTTCTCGGCGCGGTCGTCGAGGTCGAACATGCGCCGCTCAGCGGCGCGAGGTGAAGAGCATGAGGATGTAGTAGAAGAGCAGCGCGAGCGCCGAGAAGAGCGCGAGCGAGGCGGCGACGTGCGCGCCCACCGGGTAGTGATGCAGCACGTTCGAGGTGTAGTAGAGCACGTAGCCGCCGGCGAGGGCGACCATGGCGGCCGAGAAGAGCACCCCGAGGCTGAAGCCGAAGATCGCCGAGACGACGATGAGCCCGAGCGCCGCGAAGCCGGCGATCATCAGCGCCTTGCCGAGGAAGGAGAAGTCCTTCTTGGTGATGAAGACGGTCGCGGTGAGGCCACCGAAGACGGCGAGGGTGAGGATGCCCGCCGAAGGGATGACCATCGGGTCACCGATCAGGTAGGCGGCGATGAAGAGCAGCGGGGTGAAGATGAAGGCTTCGGCGACCACGTAGAGCGCGAGGCCGAGGTACTGCTTGCCGACCGAGCCGCCCGACATCGCCCAGCGCTGCGCGATCCAGCCGGCGCCCATGAAGGCGGCGATGAGGATGAGCCAGTTGAAGCGGCCGGCGCCGATCCACTCCAGCATGGCCGGGGCGATGGGCGAGGTGACGATGGCATAACAGAGCGCGGCGAACGCGAGCACCGCGCCGCCGAGGTGCAGGTAGGTCAGCCGGATGAACTCGGCGCGCTCGTTGACCGTGGCATGGGCGGCCGCGCGATCCTGAAAGGCGGCGTAGGACATCGGTTCTCCTCCTGTAGGGGGGCGTCCGTTCGAGGGTTCTGATGCCGGCGACCGGAGATCGGCCGCAGCGGGCTCGGTGCTCATTCTCGCCGTGCGCGCTCGGCTCAGAGCAGGTTGAACGAGGAGTTGAGCAACAGCCCGTTCTGCACCTGCCACTCGTCGATGATGAGCGGCAGGTACTTCGCCGACAAGACGTAATCGAGCGAGGCCCAGGCGGCGAGCTTGACGCTCAGCTTGGCGGAGACCTCGACGTTGGTCAGCTCGACGCCCTCGAGGACCTTGCCGCCGACGGTCGCCTCGGGGTCGGAGTAGAACGGGTAGAGCACGTTGACCCCGAGCGAGTAGCCGATGGTCTCGGTGACCGCGCCGCCGGCGGTGACGTCGACCTCGGCGCCGATCTGCTGGCTGTCGTTGAGCGAGCTGACCTCGATCGCGGGCGTCGCCGCGTCGTCGGTGACCGCGCGGCCGCCGTCGGCGAAGACCTGCTGTGCGCCGGCGCCGAGGCTGACGGTGAGGCGCAGCGTCTTGTCGTCGAGCGGCTGCGCGAAGACACCGGCGCTCTCGCGCAAGAGCAGGGGCTGGAACGGGTCGGTCAGCTCGAGGAAGCCGTAGCGCTTGTTGTCTTCGGTCTTGGTGTCGAGCTCGGTCGGCTCCCCCCCGTCGATGACGACCTGCACGTCGGGGGCGCTCGGGTCGGGCTTGGGGGCGAGCGCGACGACGAGGCGGCCGGAGAAGATCGAGGTCTGCATCCGGGCGCGGGCGAAGGGGCCGAGCCAGGGCACCGCGGGGATGTGGTAGAGGTACATCGAGCTGAGGTCGAGCTGGTCGGTGCCCTTGACGAAGACGGGGAGCGCCGGGGTCTGGGTCTGGGCGTGGGCGAGCGCGAGCTCGTTGCGCCACTCGTGGTCACCGGCGCGCAGGTCGGCCTGACCCTTGAGCGCGATCCCGAACTGCACGGTGTTGCCGTCGTCGGTGCCGACGACGCCGCTGGTGTTGGTCAGCGCGCCGTTGAGGCCGAGCTCGACCTTGATCGTCCAGCCGTCGGCCGGCTTCTGCTCGGCGGCCTTCTTCTGCTCTTCGACCGCGGCGCTCACCTGAGCGCCGGGCGGTACATAGTCGGTGTCCTGCGCGCGCGCCGTCACGGCGGCGAGCGGGAGGGCGAGGCCGAGGGCGGTGATACGGAGCTGCATGGGTGGTCTCTCCCCGTCGAGGAATGCCGTGGAAATGCGGTTTTGCGCTGCGATTGTCAACCTCGGCGCGGGCTTGTGCGGCGGGTTTGGGCGGGTTAGCCTGAGCGACCGTGACCGGGCGGCGAATGGACAAAACAACGGGAGGCGCGCCCTGGTGAATCGCCCCATCCGCGTTCTGCTCGTCGACGACGACCCCAAGATCCACCTGCTGATGCGGACCTACTTCGCCCGCATCGGCCGCCACTATGCGCTCGACGCCGAGAGCGACTTCCCCGCCGGGCTCGCGGCGCTGTGCAGCGGCGATTACGACGTCTGCCTGCTCGACTACGCGCTCGGGCAGTACAGCGGCCTCGACCTCATCCACGCCGCCCGCGCGCGGCGCTGCCGGACCCCGATCGTGATGCTGACCGGGCGGTCGGATCTCGTCGCCGACCGGGAGGCGATGACCGCCGGCGCCGACGACTACCTCGTCAAGGGCACCTTCCAGGCCGAAGGCCTCGACCGCACCGTGCGCTACACGCTCGAGCGGGCGCGGGTCCGCGAGGCGCTGCGGCGCTCGGAGGCGCGCTTCCGCCAGCTCTTCGAGGAGTGCCCGCTCGGGATGGCGATCGTCGACGCCGACGGCCGCATCGAAGACTGCAACGCCGCGCTGTGCACGCTGCTCGACGAGGGCCCGCTCGACCTGCGCGGACGGCCGATGGCCGAGCTGCAGGCGCGCGACGAGGCCGGCGAGGCGGCGGCGCCGGTGTCGCGGGCCGAGTACCGGCTGCGGGTGCCCGGGCGCACGGTCTGGGTGCGCGAGACGGCCGCCGCGCTCGGGCAGACGACCCGCGACGAGGTCCCGCGGCGGCTGCTGATGCTCGAAGACATCACCGAGCGCCGCGCCGCCGAGGCGCGCCTCGAAGAGAGCATGCAGCGCCTCGCGCAGAGCCGCGGCGACCTGCTCGCGCTCCTCGACAGCCTCCGCATGGGCGCGGCCTTCGTCGACGAGGAGCAGCGCGTCGCCTTCCTCTCGGCGCCCGCGGCCGCGATCTTCGGCGTCGACCGCGACGCCGCGGTCGGGCAGCGGCTCGACGCGCTCGTGCGCTTCGAAGGCCGCGGCGCCGCCGAGCTCGCCGCGATGGCCGCCCGCCCCGCCGCCGAGCGCGAGAAGCTCTCGATCGACCTCGCCCGCCGCCGCGGCGGCCTCGCCCGCCACCTCGAGGTCGACGTCGCCGACGACCCGCGCGACCCGCGGCGGCGTATGTACTTCTTCTATGATCTCACCGAGATGCACAGCCTGCGGCAGCGGCTCGACGACAAGCCGCAGTTCCACGGCATCGTCGGGCGCGCGCCGGTGATGCGGGCGCTGTTCGAGCAGATCCGCGAGGCGGCCGACTTCGACGCGACGGTGCTCGTCGAGGGCGAGACCGGCTCGGGCAAGGAGCTCGTCGGCCGCGCGCTGCACGCGTGCAGCAAGCGCGCGGAGGGGCCCTACATCCCAGTCAACTGCGCGGGGCTCACCGACTCGCTGCTCGGCAGCCAGCTCTTCGGCCACCGGCGCGGCGCGTTCACCGGCGCGACCGCCGATCAGGTCGGCGTCTTCGAGGCGGCCGACGGCGGCACGCTCTTCCTCGACGAGATCGGCGACATCCCGATGTCGGTGCAGACGCGGCTCTTGCGGGTCCTCCAAGAGCGCGAGATCACCCGCCTCGGCGAGTCGACGCCGCGCAAGGTCGACGTGCGGGTGATCGCGGCGACCCACCGCGACCTCAACGCCGAGGTCGCCGCCGGCCGGTTCCGCCTGGATCTGCTCTACCGCATCCGGGTGGCGCGGCTGACGATCCCGCCGCTGCGCGACCGGCTCGACGACCTGCCGCTGCTCGTCGAGACCTTCATCGCCGAGCTGCGCCAGAAGACCGGCAAGCAGATCACCCACATCTCGCAGGGCGCGATGGCGCTGTTGCTCGACCACGACTGGCCGGGCAACGTGCGCGAGCTGCGCGGCGTGATCGAGGCCGGCTTCATCCGCTGCCGGGGCACCGCGCTCGACGTCGACCACCTCCCCATCGAGGTCGGCCGCCGCGAGATGCTCACCCCGCGGCCGGCGGCGCCGAACGGGGCCGACGAGCCGGCGCGGATCCGGGCGGCGTTGCAGGCGACCGGCGGCAGCCGCACCGAGGCCGCGCGCCTCCTCGGGATCAGCCGCGCGACCTTCTATCGCCGTCTGGTGAGCTTCGGGATCGACCCCGAGGATGCGAGCGCCTAGAATCGCGCCCGTCGCGACCGTTCAACCCGCTCCCCACCGGAGGCGACCGCGATGAAGCAGACGCTCCTGTCCATCTGGGCCTGGGCCTGCATCAGCATCATCATCATCGTCGGCTTCTTCATCTTCCTCGTCGTGCGGCTCGTCACCTGGCCCTTCGACCGCGACAGCCTGATCGTCGGGCGCATGTGGCGGCTGTCGGGCGTGCTCGCGAGCAAGCTCAACCCGCTGTGGCGGTTCCGGGTGCACGGCGAGCTCCCCCGCCGGCGACCGGAGGGCATGGTCGTCGTCAGCAACCACCGCTCGCAGGCCGACCCGTTCCTCATCTCGCACCTGCCGTGGGAGATGAAGTGGCTCTCGAAGGCGATCGTCTTCCGCATCCCGTTCGTCGGCTGGTCGATGCGCATGGCGGGTGACATCCCGGTCAACCGTGGGATGCGCGACTCGGCCCGCGCCGCGATGAGCCGCTGCGCCGAGTATCTGAAGCGTGGGGTGCCGGTCATGATCTTCCCCGAGGGCACCCGCTCCAAGGTCCCCGAGATGCTGCCGTTCAAGGACGGCGCGTTCCGGCTCGCGATCGAGATGCAGGCCGCGATCCTGCCGCTCGCGGTCGCCGGCACCGGCACCGCGCTGCCGAAGCACGACTGGCGCTTCGGCCGCGCCGAGGCCTGGGTGACCGTCGGGGAGCCGATCCCGACGCGGGGCATGACCCTCGACGACCTCGACACGCTCAAGGCGCTCGCCCGCGAACGGATCGAGGCGCTGCTCGACAGGGTGACTCCACTGGCGACGCGAAACCCGCCGAAGGGTTGACTCGCATGGGTTTACACTCGTACCGTGATTTTCGACTCGGGCCACCGAGATGGGGGGGAGGCCAGATGAGACGCTTTTGGTGGCTGCCAGCGCTCGGGCTGCTGGCATGTGACGCGACCGACGTCGACACGCCCGCCGACACCCGACCGCCCGCGGTCGATGGCGCCGTCGACGCATTCATCCCGCCGGATCCGCCCGATCGCGGGCCGCTCGGCAACTTCGGCGATCCCTGCGAGAGCGCATCGGACTGCGAGAGCGGCTACTGCGTGCCGACCGCCGAGGGCGGCGGGGTCTGCTCGATCGCCGGCTGCGTGCCGGGCGAGGCGAACGGCTGCCCCGACGGCTGGTACTGCGAGCGCAGCATCGAATACGGCGCCGACGTCTGCCGCCCCGCGGCGCGGCTGCCGCTGTGCTCGCCGTGCACCGCCGACCAGCAGTGCGGCGGCCCGCGCGACCTCTGCCTCCCGCTCATCGGCCAGCCCGGCAACAGCGCCTGCGCCCGCGATTGCAGCGCCCGCGAGTGCCCGCAGGGCTTCACCTGTCAGCAGTTCGGCCCGAGCCGGCAGTGCCTGCCCGACGACGGCGTCTGCCCCGACGAGATCCCCGACGACGACCGCGACGGCGACGGCGTCCCCGATGGCGAGGACGCCTGCCCCGACGAGTTCGGCACCGGCCGCGACGGCTGCCCGATCCCCGATCGCGACGGCGACGGCGTGCCCGACGGCGAGGACGCCTGCCCCGACCAGTTCGGCCAGGGCGACGACGGCTGCCCGCCGCCGGTGATCGAGGACCGCGACCGGGACGGCGTCGCCGACGACGACGACGCCTGCCCCGACCGCCGCGGCGGCCTGCCCAACGGCTGCCCCGTCGGCTCCATCCACGGACAGATCGTCTCCGCCGGCGGGCCCTTCGCGCTCTTCGCCGGCGGCTTCCTCGGCATCCTCGGCGGCGGGGACAACCAGCAGCCCATGTCGTCGCCCGGCTATCGCATCAAGCCCATCAGCATCGGGGTGAAGCCATGATCAGCGCCCGGCACCTTCCGCTCGTCCTCCTCGCCCTGCCGCTCGCCACCCCGGCGCTCGCGCAGGCCCCCGAGGTGATCCCGTACCAGGGCTACCTCACCGACGCCGACGGCGCGCCCGTCGACGGCAACGTGCGCATGACCTTCCGCATGTACGACGGCCGCGACGACGCCAACCCCACCTGGGAAGAGGTGTGGGGCAACGTCCCGGTCGACGACGGCGTCTTCGTCGTCTACCTCGGCCAGAACACCCCGATCGTCGACGGCGTCAACGCCGGCGAGATCGGCTACCTCGGCATCGAGATCGCCAACGACGGCGAGGCGCAGCCCCGGCAGAAGGTCGGGAGCGTGCCCTACGCGCTCTTCGCCCGCGACAGCTACTACCTGCGCGGCCAGAGCCCCGACAGCTTCGTCACCGAGGTCGAGCTCGACGCGCGGCAGTACATCGACCGCGACGAGGTCGTCGAGCTGATCGCCGAGGGCGGCGGCGGGGAGATCGACCTCGACGGCTACGTCACCGACGACGAGCTCGCCGCCGCGCTCGCCGGGCTCGGCGACACCTACGTCAGCGTCGAGCAGCTCGAGACCTACATCAACGAAGCCGAGCTCGCCGCCGCGCTCGGCGACTACCTCACCGCCGACGACCTCGACGGCTACGTCACCGACGCCGAGCTCGCCGCCGCGCTCGCCGGGCTCGACTTCGTCACCGACGCCGACCTCGCCGTCGCGATCGCCGACTTCCTCACCGAGGCCGATCTGGCGGTCTACCTCGAGGTCAACGAGTACATGACCCGCGCCGACGTCGCCGCCTACCTCGAGAACAACAACTACGTGCAGGACGCCGACCTCGACGCGCTGCGCGTCCGCATCGAGACCCTCGAGCGCCAGATCGCGGCCGTCGCCGACGGCGGGCTGCCCTACCTGCTCGGCCGCAGCGCCCAGACCAGCGCCGGTCGGTTCAGCTTCCAGAACCGCGTCGGCATCCAGGCCGCCAACCGCATGTGCGAGGTCAGCTTCCCCAACGACCCGACCGCGCACTTCTGCTCGGCCGACGAGGTCATGGTCGCCATCGCCAAGGGCCGCTACGACGCCAACAACGCCGGCGCGATCAACGCCTCGACCTGGACCGTCGCCGAGATCGGCCGCAGCCAGGCCCGCAACGCCAACAACTCGCTCGAGGTGAGCTGCCAGGGCCTGATGTACAACAGCGCCGACGTCGCCAACGGCACCGAGCTCACCGTCAACCTCAGCTACACCAGCCCCGGCAACGGCGGCGGCCTCACCGGCCCCATCGTGCAGCTCCGCCCCGACGTGGCCTGCGGACAGAACAAGCCGGTGTTCTGCTGCCGCTGACCGTGCGCCCCGCCCGCCTCGCGCTCCTCGCGGCGCTCGTAGCGACCCCGCTCCCCGCCGCCGCGCAGGTCCCCGCCGACCTCCGCGAAGCGCT
>JACKDM010000065.1 GCA_020633515.1 Myxococcales bacterium | reverse complement strand
CGCCCGCCACGACCCCGGCCACCGCGCCGGCAGCCGCAGCGCCGAGCGCGTCGCGCTCGCCCGCCTCGACGCCGTCCCCCCCGACGGCGTCCTCGTCGCGAGCGACTACGCCACCACCTTCCAGACCTGGGCCCTGCAAGCCCTCTGGGGCGAGCGCCCCGACGTCGCGCCCGTCTTCCGCGGCCGCGTCGAAGCCGACTGGCAGCGCCGCCGCCTCCGCGCCGAGCACCCTGCCGTCGCCGCCGCGCTCGCCGACTTCCCCGCCACCCTCACCGGCCCCGCCGTCCGCTACGAGCTCGGCGTCGAGATGCACCGCCTCGGCCCCCTCGCCCCCCGCCTCCGCCCCGTCGGCCTCCTCCTCGCCGTCGACGCCCCCTGGCCCGCCGCGCTCGACCCCGCCTACGACCTCATCGACGCCGCCCCCGACCTCGACGCCCGCCGCGCCGGCGCGCTCCTCCACGCCCAGCACGCCGAGCACATCACCCGCGCCGGCGGCCCCCAAGCCCTCGCCGCCGCCCACCTCGACCGCGCCGAAGCGCTCGCGCCGGGCGATCCCTGGCTCGCCGAGCTCCGCGCGACGCTCGCCCCCGCCAACCTTCTGGACCGCGCCGGGCCGCGGTGATAAACCCGTCGAAGAGCGTAGCGCGACCCGCGCCCGACGCGCGGGTCGACGAGCCATCACGTCCTGGCGGGGAATAGAAGGCCGGCATGGAGGTTCGCTTCTGGGCGGCGACGGACGTCGGCCGCACCCGAGACCACAACGAAGACAACTTCCTGGTCGACAAGAAGTTGAACCTCTTCGTGGTCGCCGACGGCATGGGCGGACACGCCGCCGGCGAGGTCGCGTCGTCGATGGCCGTCCGCGAGGTCCGCCGCGTCATCGCCGAGCACCGCGACGTCGTCGAAGGCTACGTCCGCGAAGACACCCCCGCCGGCCGACAGGCGATCATCCGCCTCATCGAGTCGGCCATCGAGCAGGCCTGCGCCCGCATCTTCCACCTCGCGCAGGAGAACTCCGACAAGCGCGGCATGGGCACCACGCTCAGCCTCCTGCTCGTCGCCAACAAGCGCGGCTTCATCGGCCACGTCGGCGACAGCCGCATCTACCTCGTCCGCGCCGGGCAGGTGCACCAGCTCACCGAAGACCACTCGCTCATCAACGAGCTCATCAAGCGCGGCCGCCTCAAGCCCGGCGACGCCTTCGACAGCCCCTACAAGAACGCCGTCACCCGCGCGGTGGGCGTCTACGAGTCGGTCGAGGTCGACACCTTCGAGTTCGACGTGCTCCCCGGCGACAACTACCTGCTCTGCAGCGACGGGCTGTCGTGCTACCTCGACGACGACGTCACCCGCAGCTACCTCACCGCCGAGAACATCAAGGAGATCCCCGAGCAGTTCATCCGCCTCGCCAACGACAGCGGCGGCAAGGACAACATCACCGCCGTCGTCGTCCGCGCCGTCGCCGCCAAGGAAGACGAGCAGCGCAAGCGCGTCTCCGAGGTCCGCCAGAAGCTCGACACCCTCCGCGTCCTGCCGCTGTTCAAGTACCTCGGCTACCGCGACCTCGTGAAGGTGATGAACCTCACCGTCCCCAAGCGCTTCTCGGCCAACGAGATGATCTTCGACGAGAACAGCCGCGGCGAGACCTTCTACGTGATCCTCGAAGGCACCGTGCGCATCACGAAGAAGGACATCCACCTCGCCGACCTCGGCCCCGGCGGCCACTTCGGCGAGATGGCGATGGTCGACAAGGCCCCCCGCTCGGCGACCGCGCAGGCGATCGAGGCCGTCAAGGCGCTCTCCATCGACCGCAGCCAGTTCTACGAGCTGATGCGCTCCGACCCGAGCCTCTCGGTCAAGCTCATGTGGAGCTTCATCCAGGTGCTCAACACCCGGCTGCGCATGACCAACAGCGAGCTGCTCAACGCCCGCGAGACCATCGACATCCTGCGCGAGAACCAGATGCCCGGCGTCATCGCCGAGCTGCCCAACGTCGACCCCGGCCTGCAAGCGATCGCCGCGCTGCCGGTCATGGTCACCGACGAGCTCTTGCCCAACTTCCTCTTCGACGACAGCGACCACACCGGCACCGACCCGCTGCTCCGCGCCGACGCGGCGACCGACGACGGCGACGACATCGACCCCGCCGCCTCGACCGTCGAGCTCGTGCGCGGCGAAGAAGAACGCATCGACGACCGCATCACCCAGCCCGAGATCGCCGTCGACCCGGCCGAGCTCGACGACCCCGAGTCGCTCGTCAAGACCACCCTCGACCAGCCCGCCTTCCGCATCGAGCGCCGCGGAGACGGCGGCGACCCCGCCGCCTCGGGCGAAGAAGCCTGATTGCGCCCATCGTGACCCAGTCCCCTGCCCTCACCACCCGCCGCCGCCGCATCGTCGGGGCCGCCGTGGTGGTCTTCGTCATCGCCCTCTTCGTCGCCATCACCCTCGACGGCCGCCCCGCGCGCCCCACCGAGGGCGGCCGCCTCGTCTACGAAGACACCTTCGACCGCGCCACCCCCGGCGCCGACTATCACCAGAGCGAGCCCGACCTCGGCTGGCAGCCCGGCACCTGGAAGATCGCCGACGGCCGCCTCACCGCCGCCGACATCCACAACGCCGCGCTCTGGTTGCAGGTCCCGCTCCCCGAGCGTGTCCGCATCGAGTTCGACGCCCGCGCCCACAGCGACGAAGGCGACGTCAAGGTCGAGGTCTTCGGCGACGGCCGCACCCATCAGAGCGGCTACATCCTCATCTTCGGCGGCTGGAAGAACACCATCAACGCCATCGCCCGCCAGGACGAGCACGGCGAGGACCGCAAGGAAGACAGCCGCTGCGCCCCCCGCAAGGGCCGCCGCATGTGCGTCGAGCCCGACGTCGACTACCACTGGACCATCGAGCGCACCGACGGCGAGCTCCGCTGGTACCTCGACGACCGCCTCTTCCTCACCTACGACGACGCCCACCCCGTCCGCGGCCGCCACTTCGGCTTCAACAACTGGGAAGCGCCCGCCTCCTTCGACAATCTCCGCATCTACGACCTCGGCGGGGAGTGACCGGCCCGTCCGGCGTTTGTCCTTGCGCCCCCGATCCGGTGCGTGGTAGAAGCCGCCGACTTCGCCGGATCGTTCGGCCGAGGGCTCCCACGAGCCCTTTTTTATTCGCCGCGATCGGGCAGACCCCGGACGAGGATGGTCTTTGGACCGAGCAGATTACATCGGGAGCGCCCTGCAGCCGGTCCCTTCCCGTGTGCGTGATGCCGTCACCCCGATCATCGACGGCTTCGGTCTCGAGCTCGTCGGCGTCGAGCTGACCTCCGAAGGCGGCCGCGCCGTCCTCTGGGTCTACATCGACCGCGAAGGCGGCGTCACCATCGACGACTGCGCTCGCGTCAGCCCCGAGATCTCCGCCGCGCTCGACGTCGACGATCCCATCCCCGACGCCTACGAGCTGCGCGTCTCGTCCCCCGGCCTCGACCGCCCGCTGTTCTCCGGCGCCGACTTCGCCGCCTACACCGGCCGCGAGGTCCAGCTCCAGCTCTCGACGCCCGTCGGCGGGCGTCGCAAGTTCACCGGCGCGATCACCGGCGTCGACGACGGCCACGTCCGGCTGTCGTGCACCGACGGCGAGCACCGCCTGCCCCTCTCGACCATCCACCGTGCTCGGCTGCGCTACGAGGTGACCGTCGGCAAGAAGCCGCGGTGATCGGCGAGGAGCCGTTCGTTTTCGGAAGCGAGCGAAGCTATGGAATTGAACCTCAACCACGTCATCGAGCAGGTCGCCAAGGACAAGGGCATCGACCGCGAGGCCCTTCAGGAGACGCTCGAACAGGCGATCCTCCAGGCCGCGAAGAAGGTCTTCGGCGCCGAGCGCGAGATCGAGGCGCACTTCAACGTCGATGACGGTGTCGTCGAGCTCTTCCAGATCATCCGCGTCGCCGACGAGATCACCGATCCCTACAACGAGCTGACGCTCGAAGAAGCCGTCGAGCACGGCCTCGACGCCGAGCTCGGCGATGAGCTGCTCTTCCAGATCTTCTACCTCGACCGCGACAAGGTGAAGGCCCGCGAGCAGGACGAGCGCTACGGCGACATCCTCCAGCTCCGCGGCCAGCGCCGCGCCTTCGGCCGCATCGCCGCCCAGACCGCCAAGCAGGTCGTCACCCAGCGGATCCGCGAGGCCGAGCGCGACAACGTCTTCGGCGAGTACATCGACCGCAAGGGCGAGCTGATCACCGGCATCGTGCGCCGCTTCGAGCGCGGCAACATCATCGTCGACCTCGGCCGCGCCGAGGCGATCCTGCCCGTCCGCGAGCAGGTCTCGCGCGAGTCGTACCGCCCCGGCGACCGGGTGCAGGCCTACGTGCTCGACGTGCAGCGGAACACCCGCGGCCCGCAGATCGTTCTGTCGCGCACTTCGCCCGGCCTGCTCATCAAGCTCTTCGAGATGGAGGTGCCCGAGATCTACGAGGGCATCGTCCGCATCGAGACGGCCGCCCGCGAGCCGGGCAGCCGCGCCAAGATCGCCGTCAGCAGCCGCGACCCCGACGTCGACCCGGTCGGCGCCTGCGTCGGCATGAAGGGCTCGCGCGTCCAGGCGGTCGTGCAAGAGCTCCGCGGCGAGAAGATCGACATCGTGCCCTACAGCGAGGATCCGGCGCGCTTCGTCTGCAACGCGATCCAGCCGGCCGAGGTCTCGCGCGTCCTCATCGACGAAGAGACCTTCACCATGGAGCTGATCGTGCCCGACGACCAGCTCAGCCAGGCCATCGGCCGCCGCGGCCAGAACGTGCGGCTCGCCAGCCAGCTCACCGGGTGGAAGATCGACATCCACTCCGAGAGCAAGATCCTCGAGCTCGAAGAAGAAGCGCGGCTCGCGCTCATGGCGCTCGAAGGCGTCGACGAGGACCACATCGACACGCTGTGGCGCCTCGGCTACCGCTCGCTCGAGCACATCGCGAACACGCCCGAAGAGGAGCTCGCCAACATCCCCGGCATCACCGCCGCCGACGCCGAGCGGATCCGGGCCGGGGCCGAGGAGCTGCTCGAGCGCCGCGAGCGCGGCGAAGACATCCGCCCCGCCGCGCCGATGCCCGAGGGCTACGACCCCGAGGTCGAGTGGGCCCGCTGGCCGCTCGACGTCGAGGCGCTCGACCGCGACATGTTCGAGCGATGCCTGCGCGCCGGCCGGTTCCGGCTCGAAGACATCGCCGGTGAAGAAGAGCCCGAGGCGTTCGCCCGCTCGGCCGGGGTCGACATCGACGCCGCCGTCGCGACGATCTACGCCGCCCGCGAGGCGCTCGCCGCGATGCGCCCGGCCGCCAACGTCGGCGGCGCGACCGGCGAGGTCCACGTCAGCTCGGACGCCCCGATCGACGTGACCTCGGCGGTGGAGGGCGACTGATCGACGGAGGACGACCCGATGAGGGCGCGAAAGCAGGCGCGTAAGCAGACGCGCGTCGCCGGCCCGAGCACCCTCGGCATGCGAAGCTGCCTCGGCTGTCGGGAGCGATTCCCGCGCGAGAGCCTGGTTCGCGTCGTCTGTGACCCGGAAGGCGTCGTCGTCGTCGACCGGCACCTCAAGGCCCCGGGCCGAGGTGCGCATGTTTGTTACACCGCCGCGTGCGTGCACGAGGCGGTTCGCCGCAAGGCCTTCGGACGCGCCTTCAAGCGTCCGGTGGCCCCGGTCGACCCGGCCGCTCTGGTGGCCGCCGTCGTCCTGGCGATCGAGACCCGCATCCGCGACGGCCTCACCATCGGCCGCCGCGCGGGGTGGACCGTCTCGGGCATGGATGTGCTCGAGCGGTCGCGGTCCCGGCTGCTGCTGATCGTCCTCGCCGAGGACACATCGTCAGCGACCGCGGAGCGCGTCAGGCGATGGGGGGATCCCGAACGGTGTCCCGTCATCGTCTACGGAAGCCGTCATCTTCTCGGGATGACACAGGGGCAGCCGGAGCGGGTCGCGGTGGGGATCACCCACCCCGACCTCGCGCGCCGTCTGCAGTTGGAGTTCGAACGCCGTGACCGTGTTTTGGTTGCGGGGTGAATTGGAAAGCCGCTAGAACACCGCTCGGTTTCGGTGAAGCCGAAGCCCGCAGGTGGGAGAAGGCATGGGCAAGAAGGTCTTTGAGGTCGCCAAGGATCTCGGTATCGATCACCGGGATCTCCTCAAGAAGTGCGACGCGCTCGACATCAAGGTGCGCAACTACATGTCGGAGTTGTCCAACGCCGACGAAGCACGCCTGAGGAGCGCCTACGAGAGCGGCCCTAAGGTTGTCGAGCGCGTCGAAGCCCCCGGAATCATCCGGCGGCGTCGTGTCTCCGGCCCCCGCGGCCGGGGCCCGGCGGGCGCGCGCACGTCCGGCGCCTCGCCGCGCCCGGCCACTCCACCCGCTCGCCCCGAGGCCGAGACCTCCCCGCGCCGCGCCACCTCGCCCCGCGTCGCCCCGAGCGTCGCCCTGAGCCGGCCGCGCCGGCCGCCGCGCAGCCCTCGCCGCGCCCGGCGGCGCCCCAGCCGCCAGCCGTCGAGCCGCAGCGCCCCGCCGAGCCGGCCGCCCCGCGGCCGAGTCGCCGCGGTGGAGCAGCCTCGGTCGAGGCGCCCGCCGCCGAGCAGCCCCGCGCCGAGCAGCCCCGGCCGCCGAGCAGCCCCGCGCCGAGCAGCCCCGCGCCGAGCAGCCCCGCGCCGAGCAGCCCCGCGCCGAGCAGCCCCGCGCCGAGCGCCCCGCGCCGAGCAGCCTCGCGCCGACCAGCCCCGCGCCGAGCAGCCTCGCGCCGAGCAGCCCCCGAGCGCCGAGCAGCCCCGCGCCGAGCAGCCCCGCGCCGAGCAGCCCGCGCCGAGCAGCCCCGCGCCGAGCAGCCCCGCGCCGAGCAGCCCGCGCCGAGCAGCCCCGCGGTCAGCAGCCGCGCGGTGAGGGTGGCGCCCGCCCCGAGCAGCCTGGCCGCCCGAGGGCCAGCGCCCCGCCGCGAAGAGCAGGCCCCGGTCGCCAAGGTCCTGTTCCGGCCCGAGCCGCCGAAGGCGCAGCCGCCGCGCACCGAGCGCCCGGCGCCAACCAGTCGCCGCGCCAGATGCCGCCGCGCCCCGGCGTCACCCGGCAGCCGGCCGATCAGCAGCAGCACCGCGGCGGCCCTGACGGCGCTCGCAGCGCCGCCGGTGTTCAGTCGCCGCGCCCGGTCTCGCCGCGCCCCGCCTCGCCCCGCCCGGCCCAGCCGCAGCGCCGCCCCGAAGGCGGCGGTGCCTCGCCGCGCCGCGTCGAAGCCCCCGGGGAGCGCAGCGGCGAGCCTCTGCGCCGGGAGGCGCCGCCGCCGCGTCGTGACACCGAAGGCGGGCCGACCCGCCGCTCGGGGCCGATGGAGCGCCGCGCGTCCGGTGGCGCCCAGATCCGCAAGCCCGCGCCGCGCGACACCGCCGCTTCGGCCAAGATCCTCGGTCGCATCCCGCTCGAGCAGCTCCAGCGCCGCACCACCCGCCCGCCGGCCCGCACCGGCGGCCCCGGTGGCGGTGGTGGCCCCGGCGGCGGCCGTGGCCCCGGCGGTCCACCGGGCGCCCGCGGCGGCGTCGGGATGCGCCGGTCGAGCAGCGCCTCGCGCCTCGCCGCCACCGCGGCGATGCCGATGCCCCCGCTCCCCGGTCAGGAGCAGCAGCGTCGTCGCCGCGGCCCCGCGGGCGGCGGTGGTGGTGGCGGTGGCGGCGGCGGCGGCGGCGGTGGTGGTGGCAGCGGAGGCAGCGGCGCGCGTGACAGCAGCCGCGGCCGTCGCAAGAAGGGCCGCCGCGTCTTCAACCGCGAGGACATCTACAAAGCCGCCAACCAGCGCAGCGCGCGCGGTCGCCGGCGCAAGATGTCGTCGCGCCGCGGCGGCAAGACCCAGCTCACGACCCCGGCGGCGCACAAGCGCGTCGTCCGCGTCGACGAGACCATCAGCGTCGGCGAGCTCGGCAAGGCGATGGGTGTCAAGGCCACCGAGCTCATCCGCAAGCTGATGGGCATGGGGGTCATGGCGACGATCAACCAGCAGATCGACGTCGACACCGCTGGCCTGCTCGCCGGTGACTACGAGTACGAGGTCAAGAACGTCGCCTTCCAGGAAGACGACGTCCTCAGCGGCCCGATGGGCGAAGAGATCGTCGAGGGCGACCCCGACGCCGAGCCCCGCGCGCCGGTGGTCACGATCATGGGCCACGTCGACCACGGCAAGACCACGCTGCTCGACCGCATCCGCAAGGCCAACGTCGCCGCGGGCGAGGCGGGCGGCATCACGCAGCACGTCGCCGCCTACAAGGTCAAGGTCGGCGACCGCGGCGTGGTCTTCCTCGACACGCCCGGCCACGCCGCCTTCACGGCGATGCGCGCCCGCGGCGCGTCGGTGACCGACATCGTCGTGCTCATCGTCGCCGCCGACGACGGCGTCATGCCGCAGACGGTCGAGTCGATCAGCCACGCCAAGGCGGCCGGGGTGCCGATCGTCGTGGCGGTCAACAAGGTCGACAAGCCCGGCGTCGACGTCGAGCGCATCAAGCAGGAGCTGACCAAGTACGAGCTCGTGCCCGAAGAGTGGGGCGGCGAGACGATCTACGTCCCGGTCAGCGCGCTCAAGGGGATCGGCATCGACGACCTCCTCGAAGCGCTCGTCCTGCAGGCCGAGATCCTCGAGCTCAAGGCCAACCCCAAGAAGGCCGGCTTCGGGCGCGTGGTCGAGGCCCGCGTCGACAAGGGTCAGGGCACGGTCTGCACCGTGCTCGTGCAGGAAGGCACGCTCAACACCGGCGACTACATCGTCTGCGGCAACAACTACGGCCGCGTCCGCGCCCTCATCGACGACACCGGCAAGCGGGTGAAGTCGGCGGGCCCGGCGACCCCGGTCGACGTGCTCGGCCTCGGCGGCATGCCCGCCGCCGGTGACGCCTTCTACACCGCGTCGACCGAGAAGGACGCCAAGCGCGTCGTCGAGAGCCGCGAGGATCGCGAGGCTCGCGTCGTGCGCGCGAGCGCCAGCGGCCCCGCCGATCCGATGGCCGCGCTCGCCGCGATGGGCAAGCCCGAGAAGGAAGTCCAGAACGTCATCCTCAAGACCGACGTCTCCGGCTCCCTCGAAGCCCTGCGCGGCGCCCTCGAGCAGATCTCGACCGACGAGGTCGAGATCAAGCTCGTGCACACCGGCGTGGGCGCGATCAGCGAGAGCGACATCAGCCTCGCCGTCGCGTCCGAAGCCGCGGTCATCGGCTTCAACGTCAAGGCCGATCCCAAGGCAAAGCGCGCGGCCGACCAGGGTGGGATCAAGATCCTCACCTTCTCGGTCATCTACGCGGTGCTCGACGCGATGAAGGAGATGCTCAGCGGCCTGCTCGCCCCCGAGACGGTCGAAGAGCGCCTCGGCGAAGCGGAGGTCCGCGCGGTGTTCCACATCCAGCGCGTGGGCACCGTCGCCGGCTCGTTCGTCACCGACGGCACGGTCCGCCGCAACGCCATGGCGCGGGTCTACCGGGCGGGCGAGGTCATCGCGACCGGCAAGGTCACGACCCTCAAGCGCTTCAAGGACGACGTGCGCGAGGTCGCGTCCGGCTACGAGTGCGGCCTCTCGGTCGACAACTACAAGGACGTGCAGGTCGGCGACCGCGTCGAGGTGTACGAGCTCAAGCAGGTCAAGCGCTCGATCGACTGACCGATGGCACGTACCCCCTTCAAACGGACCGATCGCGTCTCATCCGTCGTGCGGCAGGTGCTCGGCGAGCTGATCACCTTCGAGATCAAGGATCCCCGCGTCCGCGGCGCGGCGATCTCCGACGTGGAGATCACCGGCGATCTGCGCGAGGCGCGGGTGTTCATCATCCCCCCCGAAGACGACACCCAGGCCGAGGCGATGATGACCGGGCTCACCAAGGCTGCCGGCTACCTCCGCCGCGAGCTCGGTCAGCGCGTCCGGCTGCGCGCCACGCCGCAGCTCGACTTTCGCTACGACCGCTCGATCGAGTACGGCAACCGCATCGAGCAGCGGCTGCGCGAGCTCGGGCTCGGCGAGGCGGACGACGACGCCGATGACGACGAGGACGTCGCCGACGACACCCTCGACGAGGCGCCGGGCGACGGCGACGGCGACGACGCGGGCCACCACGACGTGGGCGACGATGACGGCGACGAGGTCCCCGACCTCGGAGACGGCGCCTTCGAAGGCGACTCCGACGACGACGCCCCCGACGACTCGATCGACGACGCCACCCATCCCGGCGCCCGCCGCGACGACGCAGCGGACGACGACGCGGCGGACGACTCGCTCGACGACGACTCGCTCGACGATGACTCGACCGACGACTCGCTCGACGATGACTCGGCTGACGACGACTCGCTCGACGACGGCGACGGCTCGACCGACGACGGCGGCTCGACCGACGACGGCAGCGCCGACGACGACGACGCCGGCGGACATGGGCCGCGGTAGGCGCCGACGCGGGCAGCCCCACGCCGGCGTGCTCCTCGTCGACAAACCCCAGGGCCTCACCAGCTTCGCGCTCGTCGAGCGCGTCCGACGCGCCGTCGGCGCCGACAAGGCCGGCCACACCGGCACGCTCGACCCGATGGCGACCGGCCTCCTCCCCGTCTGCCTCGGCGCCACTACCCGCCTCGCCCGCTTCATCAGCGACGCCGACAAGGGCTACCGCGCCACGATGCTGCTCGGCGTGCGCACCGACAGCCTCGACGCCGACGGCGCCGTCGTCGACCGCGCCCCCGCCGCCGCCGTCGACCCGATCGACGCCGCCGCCGTCGAGGCCGCGATGCAGCGCTTCCTCGGCCCGATCACCCAGGTCCCACCGGCGTTCTCGGCGATCAAGGTCGAGGGCGAGCGCCTCTATGACAAGGCCCGCCGCGGCGAAGAGGTCGAGGCGCCGCCCCGCGCGGTCACCATCCACCGCCTCGCGCTCGTCGACGCCGCGCCGCCCCGGTTCACCTTCGACGTCGGCTGCTCCAAAGGCACCTACGTCCGCACGCTCGCCGCCGACATCGGCGACGCGCTCGGCGTCGGCGCCCACCTCGTCGCGCTCCGCCGCACCGCGATCGGCGCGCTCCGCGTCGACGACGCGCTCCCGCTCGACGCCATCGAGGCCGATCCCGCCGCCGCGCTCGCCCGCCGCCTCGACGCCGCCGCCGCCATCCGCCATCTGCCGGCCGTCACCGCCGACGCCGCCGCCGTCACCGACCTCCGCTGCGGCCGCCGCCGCGCGTTCGCCGACGCCCCGCGCGGCCCTTGCGCCGTGCTCGACCCGGCCGGCGTCCTCGTCGCGATCATCGACGCCGCCGGCCCCGAGCCGGCCGAGATCCTCCGCGGTTTCCCGCCGCCGACCGACCGCGATGCTTGACGCGCCGCCGGCCGCTGGTGTAGAAGGCCGCCCGAACCGACCGCTGCTGGACGACGGCCCGGCAGCCGGCACCACCCCCTGACGGGAGCACACGCAGAATGCCGCTCGATCGTGACCAGAAGTTCGAGATCGTCCAGAAGTACAGCCGCGGTGAGAACGACACCGGCTCCGTCGAGGTGCAGGTCGCCCTCATCACGCACCGCGTGCGCGAGCTCACCGAGCACCTCAAGAAGCACCAGCACGACCACCACTCCCGTCGCGGCCTCAAGAAGCTCGTCGGCCAGCGCCGCCGGCTCCTGCGCTACCTGCAGAACAACGACCTCAACCGCTACCGTGACCTGATCGAGAACCTCGGTCTGCGTCGCTGACCCTTCGAAAAGGAGCCCTCGGGCTCCTTTTCTTTTTTGACCCTGCTCGGCGCCCTCTCTTCGGAGAGTCACCCGAGCGCCGAACCACCCGGGGCCCAGCGCCCCGAACCAACCCGCCGAATGGCTCGTTCCGGCGACGGAAACGCCGCCTCCGGGTCTGACCGATGCTCGTGATCCCTCGCGGACATCGGTCAGGAACCGAGGCGCGGGCGAGCCACACCGGCCCCATGAGACGCACCCGCGCGGTGCGCATGAAGGAGCCCCTGAATGGGCAGCCCCAAGCCGATCGTGTTCAAGGCCCAGTTCGGTGACGCCGAGCTCTCCATCGAGACCGGCCGCATGGCCCGCCAGGCCGGCGGCGCCGTCCTCGTCAAGATGGGCGAGAGCGTCGTCCTCGTGACCGCCACCGGCGCCCGCTCCGCGCGGCCCGGCACCGACTTCCTCCCCCTCACCTGCGACTACGTCGAGAAGTCGTACGCCGCCGGCAAGATCCCCGGCGGCTACTTCAAGCGCGAAGGCCGCCAGGCGGTCTGGGAGATCCTCAGCAGCCGCTTGATGGATCGCCCGATGCGCCCGCTCTTCCCCAAGACCTGGCGCAAGGACATCCAGATCATCGCGACGGTGGTCTCCTACGACAAGGTCAACGACCCCGCCATCTGCGCCATGGTCGGCGCCTCGGCCGCCACCGCGATCAGCGACGTGCCCTTCGACGGCCCGATGGCCGGCTGCCGCGTCGCCCTCATCGACGGCGAGTACCGCATCAACCCGCCGCGCGCCGCGCTCGCCGACGCCAGGCTCAACCTCATCGTGGCCGCGACCCGCGACGCGGTGACCATGGTCGAGGGCGAGGGCAAGGAAGCCAGCGAAGAGGAGATGATCGAGGCGATCATCACCGCGCACGAGGCGATCAAGCCGATCATCGACCTCCAGAAGAAGATCGTCGCCCAGGTCGGCCAGCCGAAGCTCCCCGTCGAGTCGAAGGACATCGACGTCGACCTCTTCACCCGCGTCATCGACCTCAGCCTCGACGAGCTCGCCGACGCGCTCGCCGTGCGCGAGAAGCACGCCCGCCGCGACGCGCTCTCGGCCGCCAGCAAGAAGGTCGTCGCCGCCCTCGTCGCCGAGGACCCGGCCAACGAGCTGCGCGCGGGCGAGATCAAGGAGTACCTGCACCAGATCCAGCGCGACATCGTGCGCACGCAGACCGTCGAAGAGGGCATCCGCGTCGACGGCCGCGGCCTCGAAGACGTCCGCCCGATCACCTGCGAGCTCGGCGTGCTCCCCCGCACCCACGGCTCGGCGCTCTTCACCCGCGGCGAGACGCAGGCCCTCGCCACGGTGACCCTCGGCACCCGCCGCGACGAGCAGCGCATCGACAACCTCGATGGCGACGTCTTCGTGCCGTTCATGCTGCACTACAACTTCCCGCCGTTCTGCGTCGGGGAGACCAAGCCCCTCCGCGGCCCCGGCCGCCGCGAGATCGGCCACGGCGAGCTCGCCAAGCGCGGCGTCGAGGCGATCCTGCCGGCGCACGACGACTTCAGCTACACGCTGCGCATCGTCAGCGAGGTGCTCGAGTCGAACGGCTCCTCGTCGATGGCGACCGTCTGCGCCGCCTCGCTCGCGCTGATGGAGGCCGGCGTCCCCGTCAAGAAGGACGTCGCCGGCATCGCGATGGGCCTCATCCAGGAAGAAGGCAAGATCGCGGTGCTGAGCGACATCCTCGGCGACGAGGATCACCTCGGCGACATGGACTTCAAGGTCGTCGGCACCGAGGAGGGCATCACCGCCCTCCAGATGGACATCAAGATCAAGGGCCTCAGCCGCGACATCCTCCGCAAGGCGCTCTCGCAGGCCCGCCGCGGCCGGCTGCACATCCTCAAGGAGATGCGCAAGGCCATCCGCACCGCCGCCAAGGACATGTCGCGCCACGCGCCGCGCATCATCACCACCTACGTCAAGCCCGATCGCATCCGCGACATCATCGGCCCCGGCGGCAAGACCATCCGCGGGATCACCGAGCAGACCGGCTGCCAGATCGACGTCGACGACACCGGCAAGGTGGTCATCGCGAGCCCCGACGTCGAGGCCGCCGACCGCGCCCGCGAGCTGATCGAGGGGCTGACCGAGGAGCCCGAGGTCGGCCGCATCTACTTCGGCACCGTGCGCAAGGTCGTCGACTTCGGCGCCTTCGTGGAGATCCTGCCCGGCACCGACGGCCTCGTGCACATCTCGGAGCTCGCCGACCACCGGGTCAACAAGGTCGAGGACATCCTCAACGAGGGCGACGAGGTGTACGTCAAGTGCATCGGCGTCGACCGCCAGGGCAAGATCCGCCTCTCGCGCCGCGAGGCGCTCGCCGAGGCCGGCACCGAAGACTGAGCGCGCTGACCCTCGCCCGATGAAGCTCGCCGTGCAGCGCCGGGCGGCCGCCGGGCCGCCCGATCCCCTCCCCCTCCCCACGCGCGCGACCGCCGGCGCCGCCGGGCTCGACCTCTGCGCCGCGCTCCGCGACCCGGTCGTGCTCGCGCCCGGCGAGCGCCGCGCGATCCCCACCGGCTTCGCGATCGAGCTCCCCCCCGACCACGAGGCGCAGATCCGCCCCCGCTCGGGGCTCGCGCTGCGCCACGGCCTCACCGTGCTCAACGCCCCCGGCACCATCGACGCGGACTATCGCGGCGAGCTCTCGGTGCTGCTCGTCAACCTCGGTGCCGATCCGGTCCGCATCGAGCGCGGCGACCGCATCGCCCAGCTCGTCGTGGCGCCGGTGACGCCGGTCGAGCCGGTCGAGGTCGAGGCACTCTCCTCGACCCCGCGCGGCGCCGGCGGCTTCGGTCACACCGGCCGCTGACCCCCTCCTGACACGCCGCGGTTGAACATGACGCGGCGGCCTGCTACCGAAGCGGTGCCGATTCCACTGATCCGGGGAGGTCTCGCTGGTGCTCTGTCATCGCTGCGGCAGCGACGTCGAGTCGGGGGCCACCACCTGCGGCAACTGCGGCGCGCCGGTCAAGGCGGGCCGGCGCACGTTCAACCGCACGATCACCTCGTTCCGCGGCCTCGAACAGCAGCGCCAGGCCACCGCCGACGGCCTCCCGGCGCGGCCCGGCGAGCTCCTCGGCGGCCGCTTCGCGCTCGACGCGCTCATCGGACGCGGCCCGCTCGGCGTCGTCTTCACCGCCCGCGACCGCGACAACCAGCTCGACGTCGCCCTCAAGATCATCGACCCTGCGCTGCTGCCCGACGACGCCGCCCGAGACAACGCGCTCACCGTGCTCGAACGCGCTCGCCGCCTCGCCCACGACGGCATCGTGCGGGTCTACGCCGTCGGCCGCGACGACGACCGCCTCTACGTCGCCAGCGAACGCCTCGAAGCCGGCCTCACGCTCGCCAAGGTCCTCGGGCTGCGCCGCGACAAGAAGCAGCGCTTCACCGTCGCCGAGGCCGCGCCGATCATCGAGCAGATCACCACCGCGCTGCTGCACGCCCACCGCCACCTGCCGCACGGCGGCCTCAAGCCCGAGAACATCCAGCTCCTCCCGACCGCGCTCAAGCTCACCGACTTCGGCCTCGCCGCCGCGCTCCCCGGCGAACGCTACGCCGCCGCCCACCTCACCGCTGGCGAGCTCGACCGCATCGCGCCCGAGCTGCGCGACGGCCAGCCGCCCACCGCCCGCGCCGACATCTTCGGCCTCGGCGCCATCCTCTACGAGATGCTCGCCGGCCGCGCCTACACCGCCGACGCCCCCTCGCTCGCCGCCGCGATTGGCCGCCTCGACGACGCGCCGCACCCGATGGACGCGATCATCCGCCGGGCGACCGCGGCCGATCCCGCGCAGCGATACGAGAACGTCGAGGCGTTCGCCGACGCCTTCACGACCGCCGTCGACACCGCGCCCGCGCCCGGTGACGACGACGTCACCCGCCGGGTCGCCGTCGAGGACGCGGCGCCCCGCCTCGCGGCCGGCGCCGCGCTCGACGAGGGGGTCACCGCGCCGAACCGGGTGCGCCCGGCGAGCGAGCGCGACGCGCGCGGCGCCGACGCGCTCGACGAGGTCGTCACCGCGCCGAACCGGGTGCGCTCGGCGAGCGAGCGCGGGCGTGACGCCGCGGTCGCCGCGGTGCCCGAGCTCGACGAGCGCGGCGAGGACACCGGCGACGGGCGGCGCGGGCGCGCGACCGACGACGGTTCGAGCGGACCCGGGCGCGGCCCGCCACGCCGACGACCGCGACCTCGACGCGCGCCCCGCCCGCCGCCCGCGCGAAGGCGAGGCCCGCGACTCCGGCCGCCCTCGCGACGGCGAGCCACGCGAAGCCGGCCGCCCGCGTGACACCGGCCGCCGCGCCGCTGCCGAGCCCGCGGCAGCCTCCGCCGCCGCCCCTGTTCGAAGCCGGCGTCGGCGCTGCCGTGCAGCCGCGCCCGAGCGCCCTGCCGGCGGCCCGCCGCGCGAGGCGCGACCGGCGCCGCGATCCAGCACCGCCGCAGCGTGCCCGCCGCCGCCGCGATCCCCGGCCGCGGCGCCTCCCCGGCTCGACGTCATCGGCGACATGACCGGCGTCGTCCCGCCCGCTCGCGGCGCTGGCGGCGCGCGCATCCAGCTCGACCCGGGCACCGACCCCGAGGCCACCCGATCCACCCCGGCCGCGGCGGCGTGCCCGGCACCACCCCCTCGGTGCTCTTCGACCCGGCGGTCCTCACCGACCTCGAGCTCCCGCCGCCGCCGCTCGGGCCGCCGACCGGCGAGCACCGCGCCGACGACCGCACCCCGACCCGCCCGATCCGGCCGCTGCCGCCCAAGCGCCCGTGGTACCTCGGCAACCTCGGCTTCGCGCTCACCGTCACCGCGCTGGTCGGCGCCGCCGCGCTCGTGACCTGGTACTGGCTCGACCGCGACGCGCCGCCGACCGAGCCGCAGGTGGTGGCGCAGCCGCCGACCCGGCGCCGGTCGCCCCGCCGCCGGCCCCGGTGGTCGTCGAGCCGGTCGTCGCCGCGGGCGCGGGCGGAGAGGCGGTGGTGGTCGAGCCATCGCCGATCCCCGGCGCCGCCATCGGGTGAAGCGCCCGCCGCCGCGCCACCGAGTCCCCCGCCCGCCGCGACGCGCGACCGATCCCCGCGCCGGCCGCGCCGTGCGCCGCCAGTCCGCGCGAGCCGGCCGCCCGCGCCGCCGAGCCCGCGCCCGCCCGCGCTGAGCCCACGCCCGCCCGCGCCGCGAGCCTGCGCCTGCCCGCGCCGCCGAGCCCGCGCCCGCCCGCGCCGCCGAGCCCACGCCGCCCGCGCCGAGCCCGCGCCCGCCCGCGCCGCCGAGCCCGCGCCCGCCCCGGCGCTGCCGCTGCGGCGGTCACCGAGCCGCCGCGCCCGACCCGGCCACCCCCGAGCCCGCGCCCGCCCGCGCCGCCGAGCCCGCGCCTGCCCGCCGCCCGTCCTGTCGCCGTCCTCACCCCCCCGCCCGCGCCGCCGCCCGAGCCCGCGCCCGCCGGCCCCGCCGAGCTCCGCTGCCCCGCCGGCATGGCGCTCCTCACCAGCGGCCTCCCCCGCGACGCCGTCAAGAAGGGCCGCATCGTCGGCGACGCCGCCATCGCGCTCGCCCGCGAAGGCAAGGCGTTCTGCGTCGACACCCACGAATACCCCGGCGCCGGCCGCCCGCCCCGCACCGGCGTCAACTTCGAAGCCGCCCGCGGCCTCTGCCGATCGGCCGGCAAGCGCCTCTGCACCGACGCCGAGTGGCGCCGCGCCTGCGTCGGCAAGGGCGGCGCCGGCTTCCCCTACGGCGCCCGCTTCGACGCCGGCCGCTGCAACACCGAGGACGCCGAGGGCGAGGAGCGCGCCGTCGCGGCCGCCGGCAGCTTCAAGCGCTGCGTCTCCGCCGTCGGCGCCTACGACATGAGCGGCAACGTCGCCGAGTGGACCGCCGACCAGACCGTGCGCGGCGGCGACTTCGCCTCGGCCGACGACGACGCCGCGTGCAGCGCCGGCGGCAAGCGCGCCCCGGCCAGCGCCCGCGCCTCGATCGGGTTCCGCTGCTGCGCCGACTTCACCGACGCCGCGCCCTGACCGGCCGGCCGTGCTCGCCGCGCTGTTGATCGGGCTCCTCGCCGCCCCGCTCCCCCCGCCCTACCCCACGATGTGCGCGCCCTGCCACGGCGAAGCCGGCGCCGGCGACGGCCCGGCCGCCGACCTGCTCTGGCCGCGCCCGACCCCGCTCGTCGGCGCCCCGCTGCCGCTCGGCGACGACCCGGCGAGCGTGCGGCGCGCGATCGTGGAAGGCGTGCCCGGCACCGCGATGCCCGCGTTCGGCGGCGCGCTGCCGCCCGACGCGATCGAGGCGCTCGTCGCGGTGATCGCGCGCACCCGCCGACGCTGTGGCGCTCGCCGCGCCGCCCGCCGACGCCGCCGCGCGAACCCCCGCCGACGCCGCCGCGCGAACCCCCGCCGACGCCACCGCGCTCGCCCGCGCCGCCCACGCGCGCCGCCGCCGCGCCGCCGCCCGCCGACGCCGTCCGCCGCCCCGACGCCGGCCGCGCACCCAGGCCGCCGCGCTCGCCGCGCTGCCCGCGCGCCTCGGCCGCCGCGCCGCCGCCCGCCGACGCCGATCCGCCCGCGCCCTCGCGGACTCCTTCCCGCTCGACCCGACGCTCTGGCGCGCGCTGGCTGCGCCCTGCCACGGCCAGTCCGGCGCCGGCGACGGGCCGCTCGCCTCCGCCCTGCGCGACGCCAACGGCGATCCAGCCGACCTCTACGACCTCCGCCGCGCGCCCTCAAAGGCGGCGACTCACCCGCCGCGCTCTACACGACCCTCACCCGCGGCCGCCCTGGCACCCCGATGCCCGCGTTCGCCGCGCTCTCCGACGCCGACCGCTGGCGCCTCGTCGCCCACCTCCGCGCGCTGCGGGCCGGCGGCGCCGCGGTGGGCGACGCGCCGCCGCGGCGCCCGCAGCCACATCGCCGCGCGACCCGGCGCCCTGTCACGGCACCTCGGCGCGCCGCCCCTGCGCAGCACGGCTCATCGACCCCGGTGGCCCCGCCCGTCAACCGCCGAGCCATCGCCCTCCACCAGCCGCGCCCATCCCCGACGCAGGACGGCGCCCCTGCTCACCCGGCACACACCGGCGCCCACCACGACCCACCTGCGCCCACCTCGTTGCCCCCAGCGACTCACCGCAGCCCTGCGCCCCACTCTGACACACACCCGCACACCACAGGTTCTGCCGAGCCCCTGCGGCCCCCACCAGCACTGCGCCCCCCGCTCCGCCGCCCCACCCGACGCCCTGCCCTGCGCCCGCGACCCCTACTGGCGCCCCTCCCTCCCGACCTGGCCCGCCGCCGCCCGCGCTGCTCCCCCGCTCGCCGACCCCACCCTGAGCGCTGCGGCACCTGCCACCCGTCCAGCACGCCACCTGGGCCCAGAGCCGCCACGCCGCCGCCGCCGGCCCCGGCCTCCGCGCCAGTTCCCCGGCGCCCCCGACCTCGCCCCCCGCTGCAACGCCTGCCACGCCCCCTCGCCGCCCAGCAACACGACCCCGCCGCCCACGCCCGCGGCGTCACCTGCGCCGCCTGCCACCTCCGCGACCACCACAAACACGGACCGCCCGGCCCCAGCGCCATCCGCCTCCCCGCCCCCGCGCTCGCCCCCCGCGTCGAACCCCGCTTCGCCCGCAGCGACTTCTGCCTGCCCTGCCACAACCTCCCCCTCAGCGCCGCCGTCGACGGCCGCCCCCTGCTCGACACCTGGCGCGAGTGGGCGCAGAGCCCCTACCTGCCCGCCGGGGTGCAATGCCAGCACTGCCACATGCCCGACGGCGCCCACGCCGTGCCCGGCGCCCACGACCCCGCCATGGCCCGCCGCGCCGTCACCCTCACCGCCACCGCCGCGCTCGACGGCGCCCACGTCACCGCCACCGCCACCATCCGCAACACCGGCGCCGGCCACCACTTCCCCACCACCGCCACCCCCCGCGCCGTGCTCCGCGTCCGCCAGCTCGGCCCCGACGGACCGCTCGCCGACACCGAAGAGACCTGGGCGATCGGCCGCACCGTGCGCCACGACGGCCGCCGCTGGATCGAAGACGCCGACACCCGCATCGCCGCCGGCGCCGCGCTCACCCGCCGCTACCGCCGCCCCCGCGCGCCCGCCGCCGAGCGCGTCGAAGTCAGCCTCCACCTCTTCCCGGACTGGTTCTACACCCGCTTCTACCGCGCCGCCCTCCGCCGCCCCGACCTCGAACCCGCCGCCCGCGCCGGCTACACCGCCGCGCTCGCCGAAGCCGAGGCCAGCGTGATCCTCATCGACCACCGCCGCCTGCCGCTGCCCGCGCGCTGAACGCCCGCCGCGTCATCAGCCCGCCTGCCCTCGCCGAATCGCCGCGTCGCCCGCCGTCGCCGGCTGAGGCCCGCCCGATCAGCGCATCGCCGACCGCTGCCCGCACGCCGATCACTTCGGCCGCAGCGCGCGCTGCCCCGCGCCCCCCTCACCGCCCATCCGGCGCCCCGATCACCGGCCCGCCCGGCGCCGCCTGCAACCGCTCCACATCCACCGCCGCCGCGCTCCGCCGATCGCCCGCCGCCAGCCACGCATCCCGCAGCGCCACCCAATCCGCCGCCCCCTCCGGCGCCGCCGCCACCACCGCCCGCCGATGCGCCACCTCACCCGCCGCGTCACCCAAGGCCCGCGCCGCCCCCGCCAGCGCCCGATGCACCGCCGGCCGGAAGTGCAGCACATCGTCCCGCAGCACCATCACCGCCGCCTCGCCCGCCAGCAGCCGCGCCACCTCGCCCCGCAGCGCCAGCGCGTGCGGCCGCGCCGCCTCGTCCCGCAGGTTCGGCGCATGGAACGCCGTGTCGACCAGCCCCCGCAGCGCCGCCATCGCCGCCTCCGCCCGCGCCACCGCCGCCCGATCCGGCGCCGCCCCGACCACCGCCAGCGCCTCGCCCAGCGCCGCCCGCGCCGCCGCCGCCCGCGCCGCGTCCCCGCCTGCACCGGCGCCGCCGCGCCCGCCGCGCCCGCCCACACCAGCCACGCCACCGCCATCAGCCACCGCATCGCGCACTCCCGATTCCGGGTCGCCGCCCGATCCGCTACCCTTCGCGGAACGTCCTCGACCGTCGCCGCCCATGCTAGCTCGAAAAGCCCGCCCGATGTCTGCTGCGCGGCCCACCGCGCTCGACGTGCTCCGGAGCGCGCCCGCGCGAACCGGAGACGAGCTCGCCCCGACGCCTCACCCGCGCTCGCGCCCCGCGCCCCCCCATCGCGCGCCGCCCACCGTCGCCCCGCTCCTCCTCGCCGCGCTCCTCCTCACCCTCGCCGCCCCCGCCCGCGCCGACGACGCCGACCACGTCCGCCTCACCCTCAGCGGCCCCGCGACCCCCTACGCCGCCGTCACCTGGGAGGTCGCCCGCGAGCGCGGCGCCGTCGTCGTCGGCCTCGAGAAGCGCTTCGCCCCCGGCTTCGGCCACCGCGCCGAGGTCGGGCTCCTCACCGACGCCGACCTCAACGCCCTCCTCGACGCCCTCGCCGCGCTCGGCGCCTTCACCCTGCCCGCGCGCACCGTCGAGACCCCCCGCACCGTCTACACCCTCAGCATCCAGCAGGGCCGCCGCCGCCACCGCGTCACCGTGCACGACCCCGAATGGTCCCCCGACCCCCGCGCCCGCGCCGTCTTCGGCCGGATCCGCGCCGCCGTCGCCGCCCACACCGACCCGATCCCGTTCCGCGACGCGCTCGTGCTGCCCGGCGAGTACGGCACCCTCCATCTGCGCGCGACCCCGCCCGCCACCGTCGCGCTCGACGGCGTGCCGCTCGAAGGCCGCACCCCGATCACCGACCTGCGCCTGACCACCGGCCGCCACCGCCTGACGCTGACCCCGCTCTCCGGCGGCGAAGCGCGCGACTACGACGTGACGATCGAACCCGGCAAGACCACCTCGCTCGTGGTCGAGCTGCGCTGACCCATGCCCACCTCGGGGAGACCCATGAGCGCCGACGAGCTCTACCACCGCGCCCGCCAGGTCGACGACCCGGCCCTCGCCGACCGCCTCGCCGCCCGCGCGATCCTCGCCGACCCCGACCACGCGCTCGCCTACGCGCTCCGCGGCCACCTCGCCGCCCGCCGCGGCGACCCCATCGTCGCCGCCCACTACTTCCGCGTCGCCTACACCCGCGGCGACCGCGCCGACGCCACCCGCGCCGCGCTCGCCGCCTGCCTCGACGCCGCCGGCGAGCACGCCGTCGCCGACCGCCTGCGCGCCGACGCGGCGCTCCCGCCCGAGCTCGCCGACTTCGCCGAGGGGCTCGCCCACCATGGGCCGGTGCTGCGCCAGATCCTCTCCACCCGCCTGCCGCCCGCCGGCCAGCCCGCGCTGTTGCCCGGGGAGAAGCCGCCGAGCGACGAGGTCGCCGCCCGCGACGACGCGCTCGTGGCCCGCATGGCGCCGGCGCGCCGATCACCGCTCGGGTCCGAACGCCCCGCCGATCACCGCCCGCCGCCGGCGCGCGTCGCCCGCCCGCCGCTGCCGTCCGGCGCCGGACGCGAGCTCGACGCCGAGCCCGAGCGCCCGCCGCTGCCCGGTCGAACGT
>JACKDM010000064.1 GCA_020633515.1 Myxococcales bacterium | reverse complement strand
CATGAAACACGAGACCCGCTGGAACGAGTTCGAACGCGCCAAGTTCCAGGCATCGTGCGCGCTCCTCGAGCGCCTCCCCGAAGCCGGCCGCCGAGCCATCTTCGAGAAGATCCACGCCCCCTACGGTCTCATCGCCGTACACGCCGGCAAGACCGCGCCCGTGCATCAGAAGATCCTCGACGCCTCGTTCAAGCAATACGCCGTCCCCGTCAAGGGACAGGCCGACGTGCTCGTCACCGGCATCCCATTCATCTCACCCTACAACGTCAACAGCATCCTCAACCCGCTGCTCGTGCAGGTGATGGCCCTCGGCTATCTCTTCAACTTCTATCGCAACGCCCCGCTCATCAAGAAGGGCGGCGTGATGATCGTCTTCCACCCGCTCCCCGAAGACTTCAACCGCACCCATCACCCGAGCTACGTCGAGTTCTACCACCGCATCCTCTCCATCAGCACCCAGAGCCGCGACATCCATCGCTACGAGAAGGAGTTCGCGCACAACCCCGACTACATCCAGATGTACCGCCACGGCAATGCCTTCCACGGCGTGCATCCCTTCTACATGTGGTACTGGGGCGACGCCGGCCGCGCCCACGTCGGCAAGGTCATCGTCTGCGGCGCCGAGAACCCTCGCGTCGCGAAGCAGCTCGGCTGGGAGAGCGCCCCCGACTTCAACACCGCGCTCGACATGGCCCGTGGCTTCCTCAACAAGAGCCAGCCCGAGATCACCATGAGCCACGCGCCCCCGATCATGGTCACCGACGTCGAGGTCTGATCCACCCGGCGTCCCGAGACACCCGCGGAGCCAGCGATGCCATCCCGCCTCCCTCTCATCGCCCTCTTCTCCCTCCTCGCGCTCGCCTGCACCCCCGGCGGCGGTGACGACGACGACAGCGACGGCGGCCCGGGCGGCGGCGGCAGCGGCGGGACCCCGCCCCGCGGCACCGCCATCGACGTCGACGAGCTCGCCACCGGCTACGGCGCCTTCGTCTGCGAATACCTCCGCGAATGCAGCGACGGCGAGCTCGGCTTCAACCTCATCCGCCTCCTCGTCGACGCCGGCGGCGACTGCGAGCGCTACTTCGCCGACGTCTACCGCACCGAGATCGCCGACGACCAGCAGGTCGACGAGCTGCGCTACGACGCCGCCGCCTTCACCCGCTGCCGCACCCAGGCGCTCGGCGCCTGCGTCTTCGCCGATCGCGTCCCATCCTGCGAGGCCGCCGTCCGCGGCCGCCGCGCCGTCGGCGAGCCCTGCGCCGGCAGCACCCTCTGCGCCCCCGGCCTCTACTGCGCCTACGACCCCGAAGCCGAGGGCGAATGCCGCGAGGCCTGCGCCGCCCGCCGCGCCCCCGGCGAGACCTGCGAATACGACGAGCAATGCGCCCACGACGGCGACCGCGTCGGCTTCTGCCGCCGCGCCGACGCCCTCGCCGACAACGGCGTCTGCGCCACCTACGCCCTCCGCGGCGGCGCCGCCGTCGGCCAGCCGTGCGGCCTCGTCACCGAAGGCGACGCCTACGCCCGCATCAACTGCCGCGAGGGCGCCTGGTGCGACGCCACCGAAGACGACGCCGCCGGCACCTGCCAGACCATCCCCGGCCCCGGCCAGCCCTGCGTCGACACCGAGTTCCCCTGCCGCGGCGGCATCTGCCTCAACCAGATCTGCGTCGCCCTCCAGGTCGTCAACGCCGCCGGCAGCCCCTGCGACCTCCGCCAGTTCCAGATCTGCAACCCGCTCCAGGGCCTCGTCTGCCTCGACGGCGCCTGCGTCGCCAGCCAGGGCGGCGCCGGCCAGCCCTGCACCGCCGACGACTTCGGCGGCGTCGGCTGCCAGGACGGCCTCTACTGCAACGACGACGGCCTCTGCGCCGCCGCCCTCGCCGACGGCGAAGCCTGCGACCCCGACGGCGGCGGCGACGCCTGCCAGAGCGGCGACTGCCTCTTCGACCCCGCGACCGGCGACGGCACCTGCGGCGCCGACGTCGACCCCTGCCTCTGATCCAACCGCGCCGAGCGCGACCCACCGCGTTCTCGATCCCATGAACGCCCGTTCGCAGCACCGATCCCGCCCCCCGCCGACCGGCCGCTGAGCCCCCCGGCACGCTGCTTGCTGACGCGCAATGCCCCGCGCACCTGCGCCCATCGCTCCCACCGGAGGTCCCATGCGCACCGCCCCCCTCGCCCTCGCCCTCACCCTCCTCGCCGCCTGCCAGCCCGGCGGCGGCGGCGGCGGCGAACCCCAACGCTGCGGCCCCGCCGCCAACGGCGAAGCCTGCGCCGAGGACGGCGACTGCGCCTGCGGCAACACCTGCGTCAACGCCCGCTGCCTCGTCCTCGCCGATCCCACCGACGCCGGCGCCGAACCCGAGCCCGAGCCCGCCGCGATGCCCGATCCCAACGCGCAGACCATCTGCCAGCAGCTCGACGCGCTCCCTTGCATCGAGCCCCCCTTCACCGTGCCCCGCTGCGTCGACGTCTGGAACGAAGCCCGCGCCCGCGCCATCGCCGATGACTGCGCCGCCCTCTACGACAGGCTCTCCGCCTGCCAGGCCCGCGGCGCGATCTGCCCCGAAGACGATGATTACTACTGGCCCGACTGCGCCGACGAGCTCGCCGCGCTCGACGCCTGCCAGTGCGGCGGAGGCATCAGCGAAGTCATCTGCCGCGACGACGGCGACGCCTGCCACGTCGGTGGCTACGATGACTGCGACCTCGGCGCCGAAGCCGACTGTGTCATCGCCGCCGATCACTACGAATGCACCTGCGAGACCGGCACCGAGCCCGGCCTCGCCTTCGCCGTCCCCCTCGCCGCCGTCCCGTGCTGCGGGCTCGAAGACACCGTCATCGCGACCTGCGGCGAGGGCCTGCGTCCGCCGGGGCGGTGAGCCGTCTCTTGGCGCTCGCAAGCGGCGCAGGCTTGCGGTAAGACGATGATCGACCAAAAACCGGAGGCTTCGATGCGCTCGGGCCGATTCGCCGCGCTTGCCCTGCTGATGGCGACCCTCGCCGTTGGCTGTGATCCGTCCGCCGAAGACGAGCCCTGCACGATCGTGTGTGCGTGCCCTGATGGCTCTCAACGCCAGCAGGCCTGTGGCACGCCCTGCATGTGCAACACGGTCATCGACGCCGGCCCCACCGACGCCGCGCCCCGCGTCGACGCCCGCCTGCCGGTCGACATGGCCGGCGAAGGTGAGGGCGAGGGCGAAGGCGAGGGCGAAGGCGAAGGTGAGGGCGAGGGCGAGGGCGAAGGCGAAGGCGAAGGCGAGGGCGAGGGCGAAGGCGAGGGCGAAGGCGAGGCGCTGCCCGCCGGAGGCTGCGATCAGCAGTATTCGCTCGTCCCCCGCGGGATCCAAGGCGTGCTCGAAGGCATGCTCACCCAGCATGGCTTCAGGGGGAGCTGCGGCGCCGAGGGCGTCGACGCCGCGGTGACGGTGCGGGTGCCATCCACCGGGATCTGGCTCTTCGACACCATCGACAGCGGCTTCGACACGCTGCTCTACGTCCGCCCGATCTGCGAGATTCCAGAGATCGAGGAGCTCTGCGCCGATGACTACGGCGACCCCGCGCTCGGCGAGGTCGAGGGCGTCTTCGCGGCCGAGCTCGACGCCAACGACCGCCTCCCCGTCATCATCGACAGCCGCAGCGCCGAGCCCCGCCCCTTCGTGCTCCGCGTCACCCGGGTGCGGGTGCCGCCGACCATCGAATCCGCCACGGTGGTCTATCAGCCCGCGACGCGCCGCATCGGCGTCCGCATCGAGGGCGAGGACCAGGACGACGACGTGGTCGCGGTGCGCATGGAGGTCCACGACGGCTTCTCCCCGGTGCGGATCGAGCCCGAGGGCGTCGCCGCGGTCGAGCGCGCGTTCGACGATCCGGGCTTCGTGGTCGCCTACGCGCAGCGGCCGGGCCACTTCGAGCTCGCCGGCGTCCTCACCGCGGTGGCCAACAGCCAGCCGCCCGTGCGGGTCACCTTCACCCTCATCGACGACGAGCGTCTGCGGAGCGCGCCGGTGCGCGTCGCCGTCGAGCCCCCGGCCGTGCTCGCGCGCGACGCGCTCTGCGACCCCGACGATGTCTTCGCGCGCTGCCCCGACGGCACCAACTGCCGCGCCGAAGACGGCGAGGCGCCCCGCTGCCTCGCCGAGAGCGCGCCCGTGATCACCGATCTGCGCGTGCTCTACAACGGCGGCAGCGGCAACGTCGGCGTCGAGGTCACCGGGCGCGACTTCGAAGGCGACGTCGACAAGCTCACCCTCACCCTGCTCGACGAGGCCGGCGAGGTGATCCCGGTCCTGCCGCACAACCCCACCCCGCGGGTCGCCTTCACCGACATCGACGACGCCGACGGCGTCTTCACCGGCATCTACGTGCACGAGAGCAACGCCCCCCTCGACGCCAACCCCTACGCGCGCGCCGTCCGCGCGCGGGTGGTGGTGCACGACATCGGCCACGACAGCCCGCCCGTCGAGGTCGACGTCGAGCTCGCCCCGCTCCTCGTCGAAGGCGCGCCGTGCGACCGGCGTCGCGCCTTCGACACCTGCCCGCGCCTGACCCGCTGCGAGCGGCCCGACGGCGGCTACACCTGCTCCATCGACAGCACCCCCCGCCTCTTCAGCGGCCGCGCCGCGCTCACCCCGAACTACGCCAACCGCCAGCCCGGGCTCGGGGTCGACCTCCGCGGCCGGGACCGCGAGCGCAACATCACCACCATCAACATCGAGCTGCTCGACGCCGACGGCGAACCGCTGCTCCATGTCGTGCCGCCCGGTGGCATGCAGTTCGCGCCGACCGTCACCTGGTCGGACGGCGCCGATCTGCTCATCCAGTTCACCGGCGCGATCAACGGCGCCCTCCGCTGCGCCGGCCGCGTCGGCGACGACTTCCGGGCGTGCGTCGATGACGCCGACGGGCGCCTGCTCACCGCGGCCGCCGCCCGGATCTGGCTCTACGACGCCACCGGCTTGATCAGCGACCCGATCGTCGTCCCCATCGGCCCGCCGCCGGTGCTCGACCGCCACGAGCGCTGCCACCCCAACGGCCTGATCGGCGCCTGCGGACCCGAGCTCGAATGCCTCGAGCTGCATGGCCTCAACCCGTTCTCGGAGTGCGAGTACCCCGGCTTCCTCTGCGCACCCGACCTGCAGCTCGGCCAGCTCGCCGCCAACCGCGTCGGCGACACGCTCCGCTGGCTCGTCATGGACGCCGCGAGCGCGGGGATCGGCGTCGGTGGCACCTGCGGCGGCGGCGAGGTCGCCGACGTGCACCCGTTCGTCGCGCCGGTCGCCGGGCGCTATGTCTTCCGCACCACCGTCGCCGAGTTCGACCCGCTCATCTACGTGCGCACCCGCTGCCGTGCCGCGGGCTTCGAGCACGAGCTCGCCTGCAACGACGACTACGACGCCCGCCTGAGCGCGGTCGCCGTCGACCTCGCCGCCGGCGACGAGGTCTTCGTCTTCGTCGACAGCCTCGCGCGCGCCCTCGGCGCGCGCCGCTACACGCTCGAAGCCTATGTCGGCGAGCTGCCGCCGCGCTGAGGTCGTGGCACGCGAAGACGCGGTCAGGTCGGGACACGCGCCCCGCCCCGCGTGCGCATCGGCGGCCATGGGTCGAGCCCCGCGCGGCAGCGGAGGGCGGTGCGCAGCTCGGCGAGCGCCGGGTCGACCGTGCCGGTCGCTCGCTGGTGCGCGGCGAGGCCCATCGCGAGATCGGGCCACTGCGCCCTCTTGAAGTCGCCGAGAAAGCTGGCGATCGGGCCGAAGAGCTCCTTGCCCGACCACGTCCAGCGCCATTCGCCGCTCCCGAGCTGAGCGGTGAGCGCCTGATGGTGCGCCCCGAGCTTCTCAGCGAACCAGTTGACGTCGATGGCGGCGGGCCAGTGTCGAAGACGCGCGCCCCAGGGAGATTCGATCAGCCGCGCGACGAGCTCGGCACAGGTGTCTTCGAGGCAGGTCAGCGTCGGCGACCGCGCGAGCGGTGGATGCTCGGGGAAGTCATCGAGCAGCAAGGTGCGCACGTCGGCGATGGTCGCGCGGGCTGCCATCCACCACGCGCTCTGGCTCGCGAGCGCGTGGGCGCGAGCCTCGAGTTCAGCGGCCGAGCGCCGGTGTGGGTTGAAGGCCGGCCCGAGCGCAGCCAGGCCGTCGAAGTCGAGGAGGAAGTTCTCGATCTCGAACGCCTCGGGGATGAAGACCGGCGGGTTCTTGTCGCGCGCGAGCCAGCGATCCTGGTTGGCGTCGCGGAAGTCGCGGTCGCTGAGGCCGAAGACATTGGCATGTCCCGCCTCTCGGGCGTCCTTGACGGCCGCCTGGACGGCGTTGGTCCCGCCGGCGACGAGCAGGCTGATGTCGGCGTCTCTCCAGATCGACCGCAGCCATGTCCGGGTGAGCGGGTCCTCGACCCAGAGGATGATCGGCCGGTTCTTGTAGAACGATGACAGCGCTGATGTCATGACTCGGCGTCCCGCTCGCCATGAGCGCGCGGATCGGATGGGTCGACGAGCAGCACCCGCTCCCATGACAGCGCGTCGTCCCAGGGATCATCGGCGTGAGTCGCGACGATCATCTGCGCGTCGGGGACGAGCCCGCGCAGCGCCCGCAGGACGCGACCCTGCCACTGCGGGTGCAGATGCAGCTCGGGCTCGTCGATGAGCAGCAACCCGTCGAAGGGCTCGGTGATGAAGGGCACGACGAGCGCGATGATCTCCTGCTCACCCGAGCTCAGCGCGTCGATCGAGCAGATGCGGTCATCGCCTTGGTAGAGAAAGAGATCCCACTCATTGGCGTCGAGGTCTTCGGGATCGACGAGTGTCATGACGAGGTGGGTGCCGTCGTCGCGAAAGGTCCGCCAGAAAGCGTTGAGGCGGTCCATCCAGACCCGATCGAGGGGCTCGGGTCCCTTGTAGCCGGGCACCCGGCGCCCCTGCTGTTGGCGGACGCGGTGCTTGAAGCGCGCGATGCGGTTGGCCTCGATGGTATCGAGGGGCTGGCCCTTGATGGCATCCTGCACGGGGCCGACGTGAGCGGGGAGGCGGCGGGAGGAGATGTACTCGACGCTGAGAGGGGCGAGCTTCTCCTTGAAGACACTCCACTCGTGTGTGAAGGGTCGCCCGACCCCGATTCGGGCTCTCGGCCTCAGACCCTCGGCGGTCCTCTCGACAATGTACTGTCTCTTCAACTCGATGTCGTCGACGACCGCGAGCAACCGTGTCGCTGGTTCGAGCGGGAACCAGGGCGCAGCCCGGTGCTTCTTGCTCTCGATGCCGCGCGCGATCAGGTCATCGCGTCCCAGCGCGAGCACGATGGCTTCGAGGATGGTTGTCTTGCCGCAGCCATTCGGCCCGGCGAGCACGAGGTAGTCGAGCGGGGTGCCCGCCGGGGAGCGGAGATCGAGCCTCCAGTTCGCGCGGAAGCGGCGGAAGCCTTCGATCTCGATGCGGGTGAGCTTGAGGTGGCTCATACGTCGCTCCTCCGATGCGCCCGATCGCGCGGGCGACCGCCGTTCGGAGCGGTCAGCCGGCGGCCGGGTCGGGCGGCAGCATAGGGGCGGCGCCAGTGAGGGTCAACGTGGGCATCCCAGCGACGTGCGCGGTCGCCGTCAGGCTCGGCGGGTCGAACGCGTCGAGCCCCGACGCGCCGCCGCACTTGCGCGCCGCCTGCCTCAGTCCTTCAGCCGCTACGATGGAGCCGCCCGCAGTGCTCAGCCCTTCAGCCGCTCCTCCAGCTTCGCGTTCGCCTCGGCGCTGCGCTTCGCGGCCGGGCGGGCGTTGAGGCGCTCGTGGTAGGCGACGAAGACGTCGCGCTTCTCGATGCCGCCGAAGTAGAGGCCCCAGCCGATGTGGGCGCCGACGTAGACGTCGGCGGCGCTGAAGCGGTCGCCGAGGAGCCAGGGGCCGCGCGCGAGGGCGGCTTCGAGGGTGTCGAGGGTGTCTTTGTAGGTGCCATAACCGAGCATGCCCGGTCGCTCGGCGGTGCGGCCGAGGGACTTGTCGGTGACGGCCATCTCGACGGGGCCGGCGGCGAAGAAGAGCCAGCGGTAGTAGGTGCCGCGGGCGGGGTCGTCGATGGCCGGGGCGAGGCCGGCTTCGGGGAAGGCGTCGGCGAGGTAGGCGCAGATGGCGGCGCACTCGGTGACGACGACGCCGCGGTGCACGATGGCGGGGACCTTGCCCATGGGGTTGATGCGCAGGTAGTCGGGGGACTTGTGCTCGCCGCGGCTGAGGTCGAGCAGCTCGACCTCGTAGGGCACGCCGGTCTCTTCGAGCATCCAGTGCGCGATCTGCCCGCGGCTCTGGGGGTTGGTGTAGAGCTTGACCGTGTTGCCGGTCGCGGGGGTGTCGATCGCGGTGTTGTCGGTCGCGGTGCTGGCAGCCATGTTGCCTCCTCGTTGGTGGGGCGAGGTTGGCAGTGGCCGTGACGGATGTCCAGTAGTTTTTCGCGTCCGCGGATGATTCACGGCGAGGGGCGACGGAGGTTGGGGGGGCGTGGCATCGGCGATGGCATCGAACACGCCAGCGCCGATGCCACTTCGGCGGCGTGTCAGGGGCGCTGGAGGTTGACGCTGAAGCCGCCGCCATTGGCGCGGGGCAGGATGAGGTCGTCGAGGCCGTCGTTGTTGACGTCGAAGGACTCGAGGCCCCAGCCGTGCGCCGAGCCGCGCTCGTAGATGAAGGTCTGCGTCGTCGGCTCGCGCACGATGACGATCGGAGAGCCGGGGTTGCTGCGGGTCATGACCACCTCGGGCCGCGGGTCGCAGTCGAAGTCGCCCGCGGTGACCGCCATGATCGTGCCGCGGTCGACGGTGCGGGTGAACGCGAAGCCGTTGCCTTGCGCGCGGCCGTAGATCCACTCCGCCTCGGTCCCGATGACCACGTCGGCGCGGCCGTCGGCGTCGAGGTCGGTATAGAGGAACTTCTGCGGGTAGTTGCGGAACGCGATGAGCTCGGCGTAGGGGGCGAAGTTGGCGCCGTTGGCGCGGTAGACGCCGAAGGTGAGGCCGCTCATGCCGATGACGTCGCGGTCGCCGTCCTGGTCGATGTCTCCGACCGCGAGGTCGTAGAACTCGATGTTGCCGGCGTATTCGCGGACCGCGGCGAAGGTGCCGTTGCCGTTTCCGGGCGCGATCGCGAGGCGCCAGTTGGCCGCCGAGCCGAGCGTGGTGACGATGTCGACGTTGCCGTCGCCGGTCATGTCGGCCAGCGCGAGCCCGCCCGCGCTGGGGTATGCGCTGGCAAAGGCCGCGACCGGCGCCCGCAGGTTGCCGTTATCGTTGATGAAGACCTGAGGCATCATGAAGGAGCCGACCCCGACCACATCGGGGTCTCCGTCGCGGTCGAGGTCGGCCACCTCGACCTTGTACATGCGCGCCGGGGCGGCCGCGGTGTAGCGCACGCCGCCGAAGGTGCCGACGCCGTTGTCGAGCCAGTACGCGAGGCGGCCGTCGGCGGCGTTGAGCGAGCAGATGACATCGCGGCGGCCGTTGCGGTTGAGGTCGGCGATGGCGAAGTCGAAGCACTGTTCGGCGGCGGCGTAGGGGGTCACATCGAACTGGACGTAGATGTCGTCGATGTGGCTGTTGCAGTCGTTGTCCTGGCCGCTGCAGAACTCGGCGACCGGCCTGACCTCGCCCTGGCAGGCGCCGAACGCGCCGGCGTTGCAGGTGCGGGTGCCGCCGCGGCAGGTGCCGACGCCCTGGGTGCCGGCGGGGCCGCCGTAGCAGGCTTGCGTGATGGCTTCGTCGGTGCGGCCGTCGCAGTCTTCGTCGCGGTTGTCGCAGGTCTCGTTGCCGGCCGGGCCGGGCTGGGCGTTGCAGACGAGCTGGCGGCCGGGCACGTCGCAGACGCGGGTTCCGTTGCGCTGGCAGATGCCTTGCCCGGCGCTGCACGCGGCGCCGAGGCCGGCGACGTTGTCGATGGTGCCGTTGCAGTCGTTGTCGATGCCATCGCAGATCTCGGCGGCGGGCTGCGCCGCCTGGGCGTTGCAGACGAGCTGGCGGCCGGGCACGTCGCAGACGCGGGTGCCATTGCGCTGGCAGGCGCCGACGCCGGACGTACACGCGGCGCCGAGGCCGGCGACATTGTCGATGGCGCCGTTGCAGTCGTTGTCGATGCCATCGCAGATCTCGGCGGTGGGTTGCGCCGCCTGGGCGTTGCAGACGAGCTGCCGGCCGGCGACGTCGCAGACGCGGGCGCCGTTGCGCTGGCAGGCGCCGACACCGGCGGAGCAGGCGTCGCCGACGCCGGCGACGTCGTCGACCTGGCCGTCGCAGTCGTTGTCGAGGCCGTCGCAGATCTCGGCGCCGGCCGGGCCGGGCTGGGCGTTGCAGACGAGCTGGCGGCCGGGGATGTCGCAGATCCGGGTGCCCGGGCGCTGGCAGACGCCGACGCCGTTGGTGCAGGCGGCGCCGAGGCCGGCGACGTCGTCGACGGTGCCGTCGCAGTCGTTGTCGATGCCATCGCAGATCTCGGCGACGCCTTGTCCGGCCTGGGCGCTGCACACGAGCTGTCGGCCGGCGACGTCGCACACCCGGGCGCCGTTGGCCTGGCAGGCGCCGACGCCCGCGGTGCAGGCGTCGCCGAGCCCGGCGACGTCGTCGACCTGGCCGTCGCAGTCGTTGTCGAGGCCGTCGCAGGTCTCGGCGGCGGGCTGGCCGGCGACCGCGTCGCAGACGAGCCGGCGACCGGCGAGGTCACAGACGCGGCGGCCGTCGCGCTGGCAGGCGCCGACGCCGTTGGCGCAGGCGTCGCCGAGGCCGGCGACGTCGTCGACGGTGCCGTCGCAGTCGTTGTCGATGCCATCGCAGGTCTCGGCGGCGGGCTGACCCGCCTGGGCGTCGCAGACGAGCTGGCGGCCGGCGACGTCGCACACGCGGGCGCCATTGGCCTGACAGGCGCCGACGCCGTTGGTGCAGGCGTCGCCGAGCCCTGCGACGTCGTCGACGGTGCCATCGCAGTCATTGTCGATGCCATCGCAGAGCTCGGCGGCGGGCTGGCCGGCGACCGCGTCGCAGACGAGCGCGCCGCTCGCGAGGTCGCAGACGCGGGCGCCGTTGGCGAGGCAGGCGCCGACGCCGGCCTGACAGGCGTCGCCGAGCCCATCGACGTCGTCGACGGTGCCATCGCAGTCGTTGTCGATGCCATCGCAGACCTCGACCGCCGGTTGACCGGCGACCACGTCACAGACGAGCGCGCGGGCCTCGAAGTCGCAGACGCGGGTGCCGCGGGCGAGGCAGGCGCCGACGCCGACCGAGCAGTCGCTGCCGCGGCCGTCGACGTCGTCGGTCATGCCATCGCAGTCGTTGTCGATGCCATCGCAGATCTCGGCGGCGGGCTGGCCCGGGGTGGCGTCGCAGGCGACGCGGTCGTCGGCGCCGCAGGCGGTGAGACCGGCGGCGAGGCAGGCGCCGACGCCGAGCTGGCAGGCTTCGCCGGTGCCGGGCACGTCGTCGGTGTCGCCGTCGCAGTCGAGGTCCTGGGCGCGGGTGGCGCAGACCTCGGCGGCGGGCACGACCTCGCCCTCGCAGGGGCCGAAGTTGCTGCCGTCATCGAGGCAGGTCTGGGTCCCGGTCCGGCAGGCGCCGACGTCGGCGGTGCCTTCGGGGCCGGTGTAGCAGGCGCGGGTCTCGCCGGGGAGGCAGGCGCAGCCGCCGTCGACGTCGTCGGCCTCGCCGTCGCAGTCGTTGTCGATGGCGTCGCAGATCTCGACGCCGGGGAGCGCCTGGCCGAGACAGGCGCCGAAGCGGCCGGCGTCGCAGGTCTGGGTGCCGCCGCGGCAGGGGGGATTGCCCACGGTCTCTGCGGGGCCGTCGTAGCAGTCGCGGGTGAGGGGCGCGCCGTCTTCGCCTTCGTCGGTGGCGCCGTCGCAGTCGTTGTCGAGGCCGTCGCACTGCTCGGCGCTCGGCTCGGCGGCGCGCACGCAGACGGTGCCGCCGTCGCGGCAGACGGTGGCGCCGGTAGCGCAGGCGCCCTGCTCGCCGGTCTGGCAGGGCATGCCCCCGCCGAAGCCTTCGTCGGCGGTGCCATCGCAGTCATCGTCGGTGGCGTTGCAGCGCTCTTCGCCGGGCTCGCCGGCGACCGCGTCGCAGGTGACGCCGGCGCCGCTCGGGTCGCAGGTCAAGAGACCGTCGGCGGCGCAGGCGCCGACGCCGGCGGAGCAGGGGTCGCCGAGGCCGGGGAAGCCTTCGTCGGGGGTGCCATCGCAGTCGTCGTCGGCGCCGTTGCAGGTCTCGGCGGGCGGGATGCACCCGCCGAAGGCGCCTCGGGCGCAGGTGCGCTGGCCGGCGCAGCCCGCGGCGAGCTCACACGGCTCGACGACGCCGTCCTCGCAGGGGGGCGCGGCGTCGGGGTTGGCGGCGTCGGGCGTGGCGTCGGCGGCGCGGGCGTCGATGTGGCCTTCGATCTCGTCGTCGACGTGGCACCCGGCGAGGCCGAGCGCGAGGCCGAGGGCGGCGAGGGCGATGAGTGGTCGCGTGGACATGGTTCCCCTTTCGGACGGTCGGGCGGTCGCTCCACACCGACCAGAGGAGCCGAGTGCAGCCGATGTGCCATCCTACCGTGAGGCGGGAATCACGCGCGACCCGGGGTCGAACCGGCGGGGTGAACGGTTCGGCGACCGTGTCGAACAGTTCGCGCGGCGATCAGCGCGCGGCGGGCTTGTCGAGGCCGAAGACGAGCGATCGGTGGGCGCCGACGCCGGCCATGACGCCGTCGGAGACGGCGACGGCGATCGCGGCGGGGGTGACGATGTCACCGCAGGCGAAGACGCCGGGCACGGTGGTCTGGCGGGTCATGTCGACGCGGTAGAAGGCGCCGAAGGCGTTCTCATCGAGCGCGCAGCCGAGCGCGGCGGCGAAGTCGCCGTGGGGGTGGCAGCGGGGCATGGCGAAGAGGCCGGCGAGCGCGACGGCGCGGTCGTCGGCGAGGCGCACGGTGACGCCGGGCGGGTCGCCTTCGATCGCGGCGACGGGCACGGCTTCGAGCGCTATGCCGGCGGCGTCGAGCTCGGCGCGGGCGGCGGCGTCGGGCTCGTAGCCGCCGTGCAGGAAGACGGTCATCTGGCCGGGCGCGGCCCACTCGGCGATGAGGCGGGCGTGGTGCGCGGCGTGCGGCCCGGTCGCGAGGAGGCCGAGGCGGCCGCGCTCGGTCTCGTAGCCGTGGCAGTAGGGACAGTGGAAGACCGAGCGACCCCAGCGGGCCCAGAGGCCGGGGATGAGCGGGAGCTCGTCCTTGACGCCGGTCGCGAGGATGAGGCGGCGCGCGGCGTGGGGCTTGCCGTCGACCTGCACTTCGAAGCCATCGGCGATGGCACGCGGCGCGGTCGCCTTGCCATCGAGGAAGCGCACGGTCTCGTACTTCGAGACATCGGCGCGGCCGCGGGCGGCGATGGCATCGGGGGCCTCGCCGTCGTGGCCGAGGAAGCCGTGGGCGTGGGCGGCGGAGCGGTTGCGGCGCTCGCCGGCGTCGATGACGAGCACGTCGCGGCGGGCGCGGCCGAGCTGGAGGGCGGCGGAGAGGCCGGCGTAGCCGCCGCCGACGATGATGACGTCAAACATGGGGTTCGTGCTCCTTGTGGGCGTGGTGACGGGCGATCGCGGGGCCGAACTCGGCGGCGAGCGCTTGCAGGGTGAGCTGGCGCAGGCGCCCGATGAGGAGCGCCTCGGCGTCGGACATGGCGTCGTCGAGGGCGCGGTTGACGGCGCGTTCGAGGAGGCAGCGGGGCTCGGGCTGGCGGTGGCCGATGCGGAAGGGGGCGGGGGTGCCGAGGGCTTCGTAGACGTCGGCGACGGTGATGGCGGCGAGCGGCCGGCTGAGGCTCCACCCGCCGCCGTGGCCCTTGGCCGAGGCGACGATGCCGGCGTCGCGCAGGCCGCCGAGGGTGCGGCGGAGGACGACGGGGTTGACGTTCATCATGGGGCCGAGCTGCTCGGAGCTGAGGGGGTGGTCGGCGTCGGCGAGGTGGAGGAGGACGTGCAGGGCGAGCGAGAGGCGGCTGTCGCGTTTCATGGAACTTTGATAGTGGCGTGAGTGGGCGAGCGTCAAGGGGCGTTTGCGCGGGGTGGGGGAGAGGGTGCGGAGAGGGCGGTGGGACCGCCTGTTTCAGCGGCTCTCGGGCTCGATCCGGGCGAGGAGCGGCCGCAGGTCGGCGGTCTGGCCGCGCTGCACGGTCTGGCTGTAGAGGTCGATGCCCTGCCGGCTGAGGCGCTGCCGGTGCCGGGTGAGGTGATGGCTCGGGAGCCGGCCGCGGTAGACGACGATCGCCGACTCGCGCAGCCGCGGGGCGCGGGCATCGCGCAGGCGGCGGCGCACGGCGAGCACGAGGCTCTCGACCTGCGCGGCGGCCTGGGTGAAGTCGCCGCCCTTGAGCTCGATCGCGGTGAGGTGACCGGCGGTGGCGGCGGGGCGCTGCCAGACGAGCGCGTGGTCGCAGCAGGGCGCGTCGGTGAGGCCGAGCGCGCGCCGGGCGGCGGGGCCGTCGGTGTGGAAGAGGTGGAAGGTGCCGGGTGAGCCGGTGAAGCGGAACCCGCACCCCTGCTCGCGGGCGCTGGTGCGGTCGGGCAGGTGCGCGTCGCGGGGGAGGTGCTCGAAGATCCAGTCGAGGTCAGCCATCGCGCTGCGCCGCGAGGAGAGCGGTGTAGAGGTTGCCGATCTCGTCGGCTTCGGCGCCGAAGGTCGACCAGTCGATGAGGCGATCACTGCGGTCGAAGACATCGGTGACGGTGCCATCGAGGCCGAAGTGATAGGTGGCGACGGCCTCGGCGGGGATGAACGCGTCGGCGCTCTGGAGCTTGAACCGCTCGGCGAAGGTCGCCTGCGCTTCGGGGGCCAGCCGTGAGGCTTCGATGAGGTTGTGCAGGTGGTCGACGATGTAGGGGCTGTGGGTGGTGGCGATGACCCGGACGCCCGCGTTGACCAGCGTCGCGAGGAACTCGGCGATCGCGAGCTGGGTCGACGGGTGGGCGTTCATCTCGGGCTCGTCGATGAGGATGACATCACCGGGCTGCGCGACGTGGCGCAGGTAGAGGTCGAGGCCGCCGAGCGAGCGGAGGAGGGAGTGGGTGCTCTGGATGGGGAGGCGCGCGTCGGCCGACGCGAAGCGGAGGCGCTGTTCGTCACCTTCGAGCAGTCGCGGCACGAAGTCGAGGTGACCGCCGATCAGGTGCTCGTCGAGGCGAGCGGCGAGCGCGGTGAAGGCATCGCCGCCGGATCCACGAATGGGCGCCGCGCAATGGTATGCCATCGAAATCGACAGATGAAGTCGGCAGGCGGACTGCGTTCAATGGCAGCAGACGCGAGGCGGTCGCGCGCGGCGGCGGCGTGAGGCGCTCGCTGGCGCGCCGGCGGCGAGAGGTCGGTCGCATGCTTGATGGCTCCGGAACATGCGAAGGCCGTGATCCGCCGACACTGAGCGCGGCGAGCCTTACGATGCGGCGCGAAATGGTACCTTGCGTTCGGTCAACGGCGACGGACGACACGCCTGCTGGCGCCTGTGAATTCTTCGTCGTGGGGCGTCGCGAGGAGCCGAGGCGAGGTGAAGTGTGACCGAGTGCGCGAGAGCTCGCGGCCGTCGAGGGTCACGGTCCCGCCGGTCGCGCCCCGGAGCTTGTGCAGCAAGCCATACACGGCATAGGCGGTCCATGTCTTGTTGGTGCCATTCGGCCCGAAGAAGAGCGTCAGCGGGCGGATCGTCAGCTCGGCGTGCTCGATGGCGCCGAGTCGGTCGACGACGAGGCGCGCTTCGAAGGGATCGGGTCGCTTCATGCCGCGCAGCATAGGCCCCACCCCCCGGGCGCGCAACCACGCCCGGCGCCCCGCGAACGCCGCTTCGCGCTCGCCGCGAAAGGCCTTACGCCCTTGAAAATCCCCGCTCGATCGGGCATCCCCCTTCGGCTCGCCCGGCGCCGGGGAGGCGTCGGCCAAGGAGTGCACGATGAGCGTGACCGATCGCCACCCCCACCGCGGCGCCGCGGGCGAGGACGCCGCCGCGCCCGCCGGTGACGCCGACCGGATCTCGATCCGCGAGACCTTCGCCGGCAAGCACCTCTTCGTCACCGGGGTCACCGGGTTCGTGGGCAAGGTGCTGCTCGCCCTGATCGCGACCGAGCTGCGCGAGGTGCGCAAGATCTCGGTGCTCGTGCGCACCAACCGCGAGTATCGGGTCGCCCGCGAGCGCTTCGACGCGGTGGTGGCGCTCTCCGAGCCCTTCCAGGAGGTCGCGCGGCGGATCGGGAACGAGGCGCTCGAGGGGTGGTGCGACGACGTCGTCGACGTGGTCGCCGGGGACATCACCTTCGACCGGCTCGGGCTCTCGGACGCCGACTACGAGAAGCTGACCAAGACCGACCCGGTCGACCTCATCCTGCACTGCGCCGGCAACGTCAACTTCAACCCGCCGCTCGATCAGGCGCTCGCGGTCAACGCGCAGGGCGTCGCGCACAAGGTCGAGTTCGCGCGGGACGCGGGCTGCCCGCTCGTGCACATGAGCACCTGCTTCGTCGCCGGCGAGCGCAGCGGGCCGATCGGGGAGGACGCCGAGGTCGTCGGCTACTCGCCCAACGGGCGGCCCTACGATCCCGAGCGGGAGCTCGCCGATGCGATCTACCTCGCGAGCGAGGTGCGCCGCCGCGCCGACGCGCAGGCGCTCGAGTGTCGGTTCCGCGAAGAGGCCAAGGAGCAGCTCACCGAGAAGGGGCTCGACTACGACAACCCGCTGCGCCTCGAAGACGCGTTCCGCACCTTCAAGCGCCGCTGGGTCGACGCCGAGCTGACCCGCGAGGGCATGGAGCGCGCGAAGCAGTGGGGGTGGACGAACACCTACACCTACACCAAGAGCATGGGCGAGCAGCTCACGCTCAAGCGCGCCGCCGAGCTCGGGGTGCCGGTCTGCATCGTGCGGCCGGCGATCGTCGAGAGCTCGCTGGAGTTCCCGTTCCCCGGCTGGAACGAGGGCGTCAACACCTGCGCGCCGTTCGTCTACATCATGTATCGCGGGCAGCGGAACATCCCCGCCAACCCCGACAACATCCTCGATCTGGTGCCGGTGGACTACGTCGCGCGGGGCACGCTGCTGGCGGGCGCGGCGCTCTTGCGGGGCCGGGCGAAGCGCGTCTATCAGTTCTGCTCGGGTGACATCAACCCGATGCACATGCGGCGCGCGGTCGAGCTGACCAACCTCGCGTGGCGGGCGAAGTACGACGCCGACGAGAAGAGCGCGATCAAGCGCTTCATCATGCGCAACCTCGACTCGGTGCTCGTCGATCGCGAGGGCTTCGATCGCATCAGCTCGCCGGCGGTGCACAAGGCGGCCAAGACCGCGCGCTCGCTGCTCAAGGGGCTGCCGAGCGGGCTGCTCGGGCCGGCGCGGCCGCTGGTGAAGCAGCTCGACGGCGGGCTCGCGGGGCTGGAGAAGGCGGCGAAGGTCAGCGACACCATCCTGACGATCTTCGGCCCGTTCGTGCTCGACAACAACCCGCAGTTCAGCTCGCACAACATCCGCGAGCTCGCGACCCATCTCGTCGAGGGTGAGCAGGCGACCTTCGGGTATCCCATCGAGCACCTCGACTGGCGGCGCTACTGGGTCGACGTGCACATGGCCGGGCTCTACAAGTGGGTCTTCGGCGAGCTCGACGATCGCATGCGGCCGGTGCGCAAGGTGGCGCGGGCGCAGGATCTCATCGAGATCTTCCGCGCCTCGACGCGGGCGCACGCCGAGCGCAAGGCGTTGTCGCTCTACACCCATGACAACGGCGTCGAGGTGACCTACACCTACGGCGAGTTCTGGGACAACGCCTGCCGGGTGGCTGCGTGGCTGGGCGCGCAGGGCGTGGGGCGCGGCGATCGTGTCGTGCTGATGAGCCGCAATGAGCCGGCGTGGCCGATGATCTACCTCGGCATCCTGCTCGCCGACGCGGCGGCGGTGCCGGTCGATCCCGAGATGCCGATCGCCGACGCGAATCGCATCGCGCAGAAGGCGCGGGCGAAGCTCGCGGTGGTGCACGAGAAGGATGGCATCCGCCTCGACGTGCCGACCCACCTCGTGGGTGATGTCTTCGAGGCCGAGCCGATCACCGAGGTCGAGCAGCGCGATCGCAGCGAGGAGGTCGCGAGCCTCCTCTTCACGAGCGGGACGACGGGTGATCCCAAGGGTGTCATGCTGACGCATGGCAACTTCACCGCGCTGCTCGCGAGCCTGCATGGCACCTTCCGCGTCGATCAGCGCGATCGGTTCATGAGCGTGCTGCCGCTGTTCCACACCTTCGAGTTCTCGTGTGGGCTGCTGATGCCGGCGAGCGTCGGCGCGCACATCATGTACCTCGAAGAGATCGAGGGGAAGCTCTTGCGCTCGGCGCTCAAGGAGTTCCGGCCGAGCGGTCTCATCGGGGTGCCGGCGCTGTGGGATGTCTTGTACCGGCGCATCGAGACGCAGGTGAAGGATCGGGGGCAGGCGGCGCAGCTCGCGTTCACGACGAGCCTGCGGCTGACGCGGTTCTTGCGGGAGAAGTACGGGGTCAACCTCGGCCCCATGCTCTTCGGCGACGTGCACGAGACGATGGGTGGTCGGATCCGCCATCTGATCAGCGGCGGGGCGGCGCTCGGGGAGCCGGTGCTCGAAGCGTTCGAGGGGCTCGGCTTCGAGCTCTTGGAGGGCTACGGGCTGACCGAGGCGGCGCCGGTGCTCTCGGTGCGGCGGCCGGGTGATCGGCGGGGCGGTGGCTCGGTGGGGACCTCGCTGCCCGGCGTCAAGATCAAGGTCGTCAACGCCGACGCCGACGGGGTGGGTGAGGTCATCGCGCAGGGTGACAACGTGATGGCCGGCTACCTCGACAACCCGGATGCCACCGCGAGCACGGTGCGCGATGGGTGGTTGCACACCGGCGACCTCGGCAAGCTCGACAAGGACGGGCGGCTGGTGCTCGTGGGGCGGCGCAAGGAGCTGATCGTCACGAGCAGCGGCAAGAACGTCTATCCCGACGAGCTCGAGCCGGTCTACGGCGAGCACGAGCTGATCAAGGAGCTGTGCATCTGTGGCATCCCCGACAGCCAGGGGGACGAGCGGGTGGCGGCGCTGATCGTGCCGGTCGATGATGCGCCCGATGACTATCAAGCCATCATCAAGAGCCACTTCACCAAGGTGAGCACCGGGCTCGCCGACCATCAGAAGATCCGCACGATCAAGTTCTGGCGGGGTGAGCTGCCGCGCACGGCGACGCAGAAGGTCAAGCGCAGCGAGGTGCGCGAGCAGCTCATCCGGCTGCTCGACGTGGGCAAGGCGAGCCGGCGCGAGAGCGGCGCGGTGCCCGGCGGGCGGGAGCCGTCGTGGCTGTACGCGGCGGTCGCGGCGGTGGGTGGCACCGAGGCGGTCGACATCTCGCCGGAGACCGATCTGACGCAGGATCTCGGGCTCGGGAGCCTTCAGCTCGTCGAGCTGCGGCTGTTGCTCGAAGAGAAGGGGAGCGTCTCGATCGACGCCAAGTCGATGGACGCGGCGCGCACGGTGGGTGATCTCGCGCGGCTCGTGCAGGGGCGCAGCGTCGAGGGCGAGGACGAGGACGAGGGTGACGACGGGGTCGAGGTGCCCGAGGTCGTCTCCGAGTTCGGTCGCCGGCTGCTGCATCGCGGGCAGCAGTGGCTCTATGGCAACGCCTTCCAGGTGCGGGTGCGGGGGCGCGAACACATCCCCGACAACGAGCAGGTGCTCGTCATCAGCAATCACTGCTCCCACCTCGACATGGGTCTGGTGAAGTATGCGCTCGGTGACTACGCGCCCAACCTCTCGGCGCTCGCGGCGAGCGATTACTTCTTCGACACCCAGTACAAGCGTGACTTCTTCGAGCCGTTCACCAACCTGATCCCGGTCGAGCGCACCGGCTCGCTCGAGAGCAGCCTGCGCAACGCCGAGCAGGCGCTCTTCGAGGGGCGCATCGTGCTCGTCTTCCCCGAGGGGACGCGCTCGATGGACGGTGAGCTCAAGGAGTTCAAGCACGGGGTGGGCTACCTCCAGCAGAAGAGCGGGCTCTCGGTGCTTCCGCTGTATCTCAAGGGGACCCATCGCGCGCTGCCGAAGGGCGCGGCGGTGCCGACGAGCCGGCGGCTGACGGCGGTGGTGGGGCCGAAGGTCTCGGCGGCGTTCCTCGCGGCGGAGGTCGCGGGCAAGAAGCGGGTCGCGGCGTACGCGACGATCGCGCAGCGCTTGCAGGAGGCGGTCGAGGCGCTGCGGGACGGGCGGCCGTATCCGTGGATGGTGCCGAAGGCCGAGAAGAAGGCGCCGGCGGGCGGGCTCGCCGAGCTGATGGAGAGCCTGCCCGAGCGCTTCCTGCCGGCGCTGCTCGACAAGCCGCTGACGTGGTACTTCACGCTCGGGGAGAACGCCGACGGCAAGTGGACGCTGCGCGCGGAGGCGGGCGGGGCGAGCATCGCGCCGGGGCGGCCGCCGGGGGGCAAGGCGGACTGCGTGCTCAAGACCGACGTCAAGACCTTCACCCGGATCGTGCGCGAGGGCTATGTGCCCGGCTTCGCGGAGTTCGCCGACGGGCGGGTCAAGAGCAACGATCCCACGCTGCTGATGCAGTTCAAGACGGTCTTCGGGTTGTGAGATGGAAGCGCGGGAGATGGGAGCCATGAGCGAGGGGAAGAACATGGCCGAGGGCGCGGGGCGCGTGGCGCTCGTGACCGGGGCGAGCGGGTTTCTGGGGCTGCACCTCGTCGACGTGCTGCGGGCGCAGGGGCGGTCGGTGCGGAGCCTCGGGCGCGCCGAGAGCGCCGCGCTCGCCGCGCGCGAGGTCGACCAGCGGATCGGCTCGGTGACCGACAAGGCGGCGTGCGCGGCGGCGGTGGCGGGCGTCTTCGAGGTCTACCATGTCGCGGGGACCGTCTCGCGCGACAAGGGCAACAGCGGGCCGATGTACGCGGTGCACGTCGAAGGCACCCGCAACATCTTGCAGGCGTGCCTCGACGCGGGCGTGCAGCGGGTGGTGGTCGTCTCGACCTCGGGCACGATCGGGGTCGGTGACGAGTCGCGCTTCATGGCGAGCGAAGAGAGCCCGGTGCCGTGGGAGATCATCCGGCAGTGGCCCTACTACGAGTCGAAGGCGTTCGCCGAGCGGGAGATCGCGCGCTTCGTGGGCAAGGGGCTGCCGGTGAAGGTGGCGCGGCCGACGCTCTTGCTCGGGCCGGGGGATCACAACGGGAGCAGCACCGGGGACGTGGTGAAGTTCCTGTGTGGTGACATCAAGGCGGGGCTGCCGGGTGGCATGAGCCTCGTCGACGCGCGGGACGTGGCGGCGGCGCTGCCGGCGCTGATGGAGAAGGGCGAGCCGGGGGTGGGTTATCTGATGGGGGCGGTGAACTGCACGCTGCGTGACTTCATGCTCGCGCTCGAGCAGGTCAGCGGGGTGCGGGCGCCGGCGTTCGATCTGCCGCGCACGGTGGTCGATCGGGCCGAAGGGATCTTGAAGGCGGTGTCGAAGCTGCGCTTCTTCGGCGGGCTCGAGCCGCAGACCTTCGAGATGGGTTGCCATTACTGGTACATCGACTCGTCGCGGGCGCGGGACGAGCTCGGCTTCGCGCCGCGCGACTGGATGGCGACGCTGGCCGACACGGTCGAGGATCTGCGGGCGATCGGGCGGGCTTGACCGCTGTCAGGCCGGCGCGCCGGTGATGTGCACCGGCAGGGCGAGGCGGAGCGTGGGGGGGTCGGCGTCGAGGCGGGCGAGCTTCTCGACGCCGAGGCGGGTGAAGCGGCGGCGGATGGCTTCGATGTCATCGCCATCGAGGCCGGGAACGGCGAGCGTGATCTCGATGGCATCGGCGAGGTCGCGCGCGGCGGCGCGGATGGGACCGCGCAGGCCGCGGCTGCGCATGCGATCGGTGAGCCAGGAGAGCAGCGCGGCGATGAGCGCGCTCGCGATGGGGAGCGGCGTCAGCAGCGGGCGGGCGGTGGTGGTCTCGTCGCTCCAGGCGACGCCGCCGACGTTGGCGGTGACGTGGCGGGCGAGCGCGTCCGCCTCGGCGATGACATCGCCGGCGTGCGGGTCGTCCCAGGGGGTGCTCGCGGCGCGTTCGAGGGTGCCGATGCCGGCGACGACGCGGCCGGCGGCGCTCTCGATGGCGTCGAGGCGGTCGCGCAGGGTCGCCATCGCTTCGCGGGCGGGGGCGAGGCTGTGCATGAGGTAGGGCTGCTCGGCGCCCATCTCGATGGCGGTGAGGAGCGTGCGCAGTTCGAAGGCGGCGACGCGGGCGCCTTCGACGCCGTATTGGCTCGGCGCGAGCTCGTTGCGCAGC
>JACKDM010000063.1 GCA_020633515.1 Myxococcales bacterium | reverse complement strand
GTCGGCGACGAGCGGGCCGCGGAGGCACCAGCCATGGGGGGACATGGCTTCGCAGCCGGCGACGGGCCAGTCATCGGGGGCCTCGACGCGGCCGGTGGTGCGGACGGGCTCGTCGTCCTCGCTCCAGCAGCCGAGGCCGGCGTCGGCGGCGCCCCATTGGCAGAGGGGGTTGTCGGGGTCGCCTTCGCAGCAGCCGGTGAGGAGCGCGAGGGTCGCGAGGGTGAGGAGTGGTCGCCAGCATCGGAGCATCACAGCCCTTCCCTTGCGAGCGCGTCTTGCCCGGCCACTCGCGGCGCCGCCCCCCGGTGGCGTGGTCGAGACGGAGCATGGCACCGCGCGGGTGCGATCACAAGCTCCGTGAATTCGCCCATGAAGGACTGTGCCGGTGTTCTCCCGCGTCGTGCTCCCCGTGGACGTCGGGTCCCTCGGTGGATGCCCCCATGAAGGACCGTGCCGGTGTTCTCCCGCGTCGTGCTCTCCGAGGACGTCGGGTCCCTCGGTGGTCAGGAGGACCGATCGGCCAGGGCCGGCGCGTTCGCGTCGCCTCGCACCGCCGCGGCGAGCGCGGCGAGCGCGTCGGCGATCGTGCGCGTCGGCGCATAGCCCAGGTCGCGGCGGGCGGCGCCGAGGTCGTACCAGTGCGCGGTCGCGAGCTGCTTCGCGACGAAGCGGGTCAGCGGGGGCTCGCTCCGGGCGCCGACCATGCGCCACAGGCCCTCCATGACCGCGCCGATGGCATAGGCCGCCCGCGGGGAGACCCAACGATCGCACGGCGCGATGCCATGCGCGGCGAGGATGCCATTGATGAGATCACCCACCGGCCACGGGTCGCCCTGGCTGATGAAGTAGGCCCGCCCCCCGCAGGCGGCGCCGGGCGCGAGCGCGTCGTAGGCGAGCAGGTGGGCGTCGGCGGCGTCGTCGATCCAGGTCGAGTCGACCTTGGCGCCGGGCGCGCGGCCGACGAGGCGCAGGCGGCCGGCGCGGGCGCGGGCGACGATGCGGGGGATGAGGTGGTTGTCGCCGGGGCCCCAGATGAGGTGCGGGCGCAGCGCGACGGTGCAGAGCTCGCCGCCGTGGGCCGCGAGCACGGCCTGCTCGGCGAGCGCCTTGGTCTTGGGGTAGTGGGTCTCGTAGTGCTGGGGGTAGGGCGCCGACTCGTCGATGCCTTCGAGGTCGCCGCCGGCGTGCACGACGCTCGGGGTGCTGGTGTAGACGAGCCGCGGGATGCCATGCAGCCGGCAGGCGTCGATGACGTTCTCGGTGCCGAGGGTGTTGGCGCGGTAGAAGTCATCGTAGGCGCCCCAGACGCCGGCCTTGGCGGCGACGTGGAAGACACCGGCGCAGCCGGCCGCGACCGCGCGCACCGCCTCACGATCGGCGAGGTCGCCGCGCACCGTCTCGACGCCGCGCGCTTCGAGCGCCGGGTAGTCGCCGCGGGCGAAGCTGCGCACCCGCAGGCCACGGGCGAGGAGGCGGTCGATGATCGCGCCGCCGAGGAAGCCGCCGCCGCCGGTGACGAGGATGACATCGGGAGCAGAGAGGGTCATGGCACCTTGCCCGCCGCCCACTGCGCGAGCGCGGGGCGGTCGATCTTGGCGTTGTGGCGGATGTCGACGGGGAAGCCGGGGTGCACCACGAAGCGATCGATGCCGCGGGTGATGTCATGGCGCGATCCCAGCGCGCGCAGCTCGGCGAAGAGGGTGGCGTCGTCGAGGGTCGCGTCCGCCTCGCGCTCGACGCAGAGCACCGGCGCGGTCACGCCCGCGCGCTCGACGCCGACGAGCGCGGTGCGAAAGACTTGGGGGTGGGCGTTGAAGACCATCTCGCAGGGCACGGTGTAGAGCGTGCCCGCGGGGGTGACGACCCGGTGCGCCAGCCGGCCGCAGAACCACAGGCGGCCGTCTTCGTCGAAGTAGCCGACGTCACCCATGCGATGCCTTCGCCAGCCATCGCCGTGATCGATCTTGGCCCGCTTCGTCGCCTCCTCGCGCGCGTCGTAGCGCTGGGTGGTCGTCGGGCCGCGCACCGTGATCTCGCCGATGACACCGGCTGGCACTTCGAGGGTGTCATCCCAGCGCTCGATGGCGTCGTCGCTGACGCCGATCACCCGCACGTCGTTGTGCGCGAGCGGGCGGCCGACGCAGACGCCGGCGCCGGTGTCGGTCCGGGCGCGGGCGTCGCCCAAGACACCGTCGCTGTCGATGGTCGCGACGGGCAGGCACTCGGTCGCGCCGTACGGGGTGTGCACCTGGGCGCCTTCGGGCAAGAGCGACAGGAAGCGCGCCATCACCGCCGGCGAGACCGGGGCGCCGGCCGAGATCACCCGCCGCAGCGTCGGCAGCTTCACGCCCCGCGCGGCGCCATGGCGGCCGACGGCGTCGAGCAGCGCCGGCGAGCCGAACATGTTGGTCACGCCGAAGTCGCGCACCGCCTCGAAGATGTTCTCGGGGTCGACCTTGGCCGGGCGGGTGGGATCCATGTCGGGGATGACCGTGGTCATGCCGAGCGCGGGGTCGAAGAGCGCAAACGGGGGGAAGGTCGGCAGGTCGACCTCGCCGGGCTCGATGCCATAGGTGTCGCGGATGAGCTCGACCTGCGCGGCGAAGTGGCGGTGCTCGTAGACGACGCCCTTGGGCGCGCCGGTCGAGCCGCTCGTGAAGAGGATCGCGGCCATCTCGGCGCCGATGGTGGGCGCGACGCGATGGGTGGCGTCGTCGAGCTGCGATGCCTTGCCGGCCTCGATGGCATCGGCGAGCGAGAGGCCGAAGCCGGGCAGGCGCGCGCCGACGGTGACCCGGGTGACGATCGTGCCCCGCGCCCAGCCGAGCACGACGCGCGCGATCTGGGCCGGCGCGATGCCGACGAAGGCGGTGGGTCGCGCCTCGCCGAGGCAGCGCCCGAGGCGCTTCATGCCGATGCCGGGGTCGACGAGCACCGGGACGGCGCCGGCCTTGAAGAGCGCGAAGAAGAGCGCGAAGAACTCGAGGCTCGGCCGCACCATGAGCACGGTGCGCACGCCGCGGCCGATGCCGATGGCTTCGAAGCCGCGCGCGATCGCGTCGCTGCGTTCGTCGAGCTGGGCGTAGGTGAAGTGGGCATAGAGCCGCCGCCCGTCGCGGTCGCGGGCGCGCGGCTCGAAGATCGCCGGCGCGTACGGCCGCTGCCGGGCCATGTCGACGAGCGCCGAGGCGATGTTGACCGGCGCGTCCGCGGCGAACGACGGCATGCCCTTCACGGCTGCTCTCCCTCCACCGGGTGGCGCGCGAAGAAGGCACGCACCCGCTCGATGATGGCATCGCGTGCGTCTTCGAGCACGTAGTGCCCCGCGTCGGGGAAGCGATGCACCTCGGCGTGTGGCAGGCGCTTCTCCCACTCTTCGAGGAACGGCGCGTCGAAGACGAAGTCACGCTCGCCCCAGCAGATGAGCGCCGGGGTGTCGACGAAGCGGGCGATGCCATCGGACGCCGCTTGCAGGGCGGCCCATGCCTTGTCGCTCGCGTCGAGGGGGATGTCCTGCACGAAGCGCAGCGTCGCGATGCGGTTGGCCCACGAGTCATAGGGCGCGACGTAGGCCCGGCGCACGGCGGCGGGCAGCGGCTTCTCGACCGCGAGCCGGGTGGCGCCGGCGGCGAAGGCGTTGAAGCGGCGCACGAGCAGGCTGCCGACCGCGGTGTTGCGGGCGAGCCACAGCGAGGGCGGGATCTTCTGGTCGCGGGGGTTGGGGAAGGCGGCGGTGTTGAGCAGCACGAGGCGCGCGATCTGCTCGGGGTGGCGCGCGGCCCAGCCCATGCCGATCGCGCCGCCCCAGTCGTGCACGACGAGGGTCAGCCGGCCGAGGTCGAGCCGCTCGATCAGCGCCTCGAGGTCGTCGATGCGGCGGGCGAGGGTGTAGTCATAGCTCTCGTCGCCGGGCTTGTCGGAGTAGCCACAGCCGATGTGATCGGGCACGACGCAGCGGTGGTTCGGTGCCAGCGCCTTGACGAGCTCGCGATAGTAGAACGACCACGTCGGGTTGCCATGCACCATCACGACCGGCGGCCCCTCGCCCTCGTCGAGGTAGTGCATGGCATGGCCGCCCACGCTGAAACGGGCGCCGGTGAAGGGATAGAGTGATGGGTCGACCCTCACCAGACGAGCTCCATCATCGAGACGTTGATGCCGCTGCCGATGCCCATCAGCGCGACGCGCTGTCCCTTGTCGATGCGACCCATCTCGGCGAGCTTCGAGAGCGTGATCGGCACCGAGGCGGGGCCGACGTTGCCGAGCTCGGGGAAGGTGAGCAATGCCTTGCTCGGGTCGAGGCCGAGGGTCTGGCAGAGCTTGACGGTGTGCACCGCCGAGACCTGGTGCATGACGAGGTGGTCGAGCGCGCCGTCGCTCCAGCCGAGGGTCTCCTGCGCGGCCTTCCAGGTGCGCATCGCGAGCGCGACGCCTTCGCGGAGGAGCGCGCCGGTGTCGGTGGTCATGCGATCGTGCTTGCCGCGGCAGAGGTGGCTCCACTCGGTGGCCGCCCGGCTGACGCCGCCGCGGAACTGCGGCGCGTCGGGGTGCGCCGCGCGGGGGCCGAGCAGCATGGCGACCGCGCCCGAGCCGAGGGTGAGGCTCGCGAACTCGGCGCGGAGCTCGTCGGCGGTGACCTCGGGCCGGCGCAGCCGCTCGATGGTCTGCTCCTGGATGAAGCGCGAGCCCTCGCCGTCGACGATGAGCGCGTACTCGACGGCGCCCTGCTCGATCATCATCGCGCCGAGCTCCATCGCGTTCATGAACGCGAGGCAGGCGTTGCCGAGGTCGTAGTTCTGGCAGCGCGGGGAGAGCCCGAGGCGGCCGTGCACCATGCAGGCGGTCGAGGGTTCGAGGTACTCGCGGCAGACCGAGGTGTTGAAGACGACGCCGATCCGCTTCGGGTCGATCCCGGTGTCGTCGAGCAGCTTGCGCCCGGCGAGCGCCGCCGCCTCGTCGGGCTCGACGCCCGGATCCCACCACCGCCGCGCCTCGATGCCGGCGAGCGTGCGCAGCGTGTCGGGGCGCATCCCGAGCCGGGCGAAGGTCTCGGCGAGGCGGTCTTCGAAGTGCGAGGAGGGGATCCGGTGGGGGGCGTCGACGTGGGCGAGGCCGGCCATCACCACGTTTTGGAAGAGCATCGGGTTCCTTTCGGGACGTCACCGCGCGCGCGGCAGGAGGCACGACCGGGGCAGGGCGTGTCAACGCAGATCTGCGCCGCGGGGCGGTGGTCGCGCGGAGTCGGGCGCGGCTCAGTCGAAGAGGGCGGCGATGGCGGGGAGGTCGGCGAAGCGGCTGCGGAGGAGCGCGGTGTAGGGGGCGCGGCGGCTGAGGCGGCGGCGGAGGGCCTGCTCGGTGAAGGCGCGCTGGGGGGAGTTCGGCGCGGTGCGGAGGAGGCGCTGGTAGTTGCACGCGAGGTCGAGCGCGGCGCAGAGCGCCCGATGGATCGCCGAGCGCAGGTCCTGGCCCTTGATCGCGGCGCTCGCCGACTGGCGGTCGGTCTTGTTGTCATGGATGCGGGTGAGCTCGGCCGCGGTGTTGATCGCCTCGTCATCGGCGCCGTCGTCGGGGGCGAAGGCAGGCTCGAGGGCGTCGTCGGGGCCGTAGTCGAGCCGCTGCACGAGCCGGGCTTCGAGCTGCTGGAAGTGACCGGGGCTCAGCATCCCACCGGCGGGCCATGCCTTCGGGCGGCGCTTGTTGCAGGCTTCGCAGATGGGGAAGAGGTTGGCCCATGAGAAGCGATGCTCTGGGAAGGCTGTCTGGGGGCGGCGGTGGTCGACCTCGTAGACCGGCAGCTCATAGCAGCGCTCGCAGAGGTAACACTTGCCGGCGAAGTCGGCGTGCAGCGCTTCGAGCACGTCGGCGGCGCGCAGGCAGTCGTCGGTCTGGCGTTCGAGGCTCGGCGGGGTCTCGACCGAGCGTGTGATGTCGATCACCCGGGCTCTCCGAGGCGCATCTCGATGTCGAGCGCGAGGGCGTGGCTGCGATCGCTCAGTTCCCGAACGAGGGATCGCATCTCGCTCTCTTCGTCGGCGGTGCGGCTGCCTTGATGCCACAAGGCGTGGAGGCGAGCCATCTTGCGGGTCGAGTCGAGGTCGTAGTCGGTCGCGATGCCGAAGTGCGCGGTCATGAGGTCGCCGTAGCGCACGCCGCGCAGGTCTTCGCTGGGGACCTGCCGGCCGTCGCGCAGGTCGACGACGAGCGCGCCGTCGATGCTGCTGATGACCGCGGGGGAGTGGGTCGCGGCGATGAACTGGAGGCGGGGGAAGCGTGAGGTGAGGAAGGGCAGCACCTTCTCTTGCAGCGAGGGGTGGAGGTGCAGCTCGACCTCGTCGATGACGACGACGCCCGAGAGCTCGGGGTCGTCGCGCTCGCGGCCGGTGGCGTCGATGCGGAGCACGAGCTCGGCGAGCATCTGGAGCACCGAGCGGTGGCCGGCGGCGAGCATGGCCCAGGAGATGGGTGGCTGGCCGGGCTCGACCAGATCCACCTGCCAGTGCTGGTCATCGAGCTCGAAGCGCAGGCCGGGGCGCTCGAAGAGGTAGGCGAGGTCTTCTTCGAGGCGAGTCAGCTCGCGGGTGATGCGAGCGGCGTCGTCGGGTGCCTTCTCGCGGCGTACGGCGCGCTGGATGTGCTGGTTGACGAGGTATTGGTGGAAGTCCGGGGAGACCCGGTCTTGAGGCGAACGTCGGGCGAGATCGAGCCGGCGGAACTGTTCGACCGGTGTCATCCCTCCCATGCGATCGTCGGACAGGAACGCGGCGACTTGCTTGCTCGCTCGCCACTCGCCGCCGAGGGCCGTCGGTGCATCCCATTGCACGTCGAGGTAGAACGGTGCGCCGAAGAGGGCGCTCGTGCCGAACATCACATTCCTGGAGATCACTTCGGCAAGGGCGGTCAGGATGGTCGTCTTCCCCGCTCCATTCGGCCCGGTCAGGATCAGATGCCGCGGCCGCTCCCCCGCCCGCGCCAGATCGATCACCAAGTCCGGCGCTCGATAGTGCTCCCTGATCTCGATCCGCTCGATGTACGGCACCGCGACTCCTCCACGACGACGCGCGCAGCATCGCGCCAACGCGGCCCCGCCGGCAACCCCCCACTCCCGCTGGCCGCCCGTCCTGCGCTATGGTGCGCGGCATGTGCAGGATCTTCGGCTTTCGCAGCGTGCTCCAGAGTCAGGTGCATCGGTCGCTGATGAGCGCGGAGAACGCGCTCGCGGTGCAGAGCGAGCGGCATCCGGACGGGTGGGGGGTGGCGTACTATGCGGCGGGGGCGCCGCACATCATCAAGTCGGCGGGGGCGGCGCTCGACGACAAGCTGTTTCATCGGGTGTCGGGGATCGTGACGAGTCAGACGGTGCTGGCGCATATCCGCAAGGCGACGCAGGGGGAGATCAGCACGCTCAACTGCCATCCGTTCCAGTACGGGCGGTGGGTGATGTGCCATAACGGCGATGTGCCGCGCTTCGGGGAGATCCGGAAGGCGCTGCGGGGGGAGATCGCGCCGGCGCTGCGAAGGTTCATCCTGGGGGACACCGACAGCGAGGTGCTCTTTCACCTGTTCTTGTCGAACCTCACGTTCGAGGCCGATCCGCAGCGGCGGGGGGTGCCGGTCGAGGCGGTAGTGCGGGCGCTGCGCAAGACCGTGAACACGGCGCGGGCGCTGGCCGATGATGGGGATCCGCGGCATCGGGCGCTGCTGACGTTGGTGGTGACCGATGGGGAGATCATGGTGGCGCATCAGGGGGGCAAGGAGCTGCGCTATAGCACGTACAAGCGGCGGTGCCCGGAGCGGGATGAGTGCGCGTTCTACAAGCCGGAGTGCGAGGCGGAGTCGCCGTCGGGGCATGTGAATCACTTCATCGTGTCGAGCGAGGCGTTGCAGGGTGAGAATGTCTGGCATGAGATGGGGGAGGGGGAGATCGTGGCGGTCGATCACTTCATGCGGTTGCATCGCTTTGCGCCGGGCTTGACGCCGGGTGAGGCGCGGGTGGGGCTGCCGGTGGTGGCGTGATGGGTGGGGGCGCGGTGATGGGATCAGGGGCCGGGGCGTCGGTGTTGGCATGGGGCGCGGTGGGTTGAGCGTGGGCGTGCGCGGGCTGTTCGATGAGATCGCGGGGGATCGTGCGCTGCGGGGGTATGGGATCGCGCTGGCGGCGGTGCAGTGTGTGGTGGCGCTGCATTGGCTCATCGGGGGGCGGGCGGCGGAGGTGCTGGCGCAGGATCCGCTGTGCTGGCCGTTCGCGACGGGGTGTCTCGGGGGGCGGGGGTGGCTCGCGGCGCATCTGGACGCGGTGCTGTATGGCTTGCTCGCGGGGAGCGCGCTGGCGGGGGCGGCGTTCGCGCGGCGAGGGACGGTGGCGTGGGGGTGTCTGCTGCTGGTGGGGCTGAAGCTGGTCGAGCTGGGGGTGATGCTCGGTGATTATCGCTTCCGGGCCAATCAGCATTACATGGCGTTGTTTGCGCTGGTGGCCTTCGTGGCGCTGCCGGGGCGGCGCGATGTCTTGCGGTTGGTGGTCGGGGCGTTCTACTTCGGGGCGGGGCTGCTCAAGCTCGACATGGAGTGGGTCTCGGGCGCGGCGCTGTACAAGCCGCTGTGGTTCTTCACGACGCCGGGGTGGGTACAGGCGGCGTGTGTGTATGTGATCGTGCTGGAGCTGGTGGTGGTGTGGGGGTTGTTCGCGCGGCGGCGGTGGGTGTTCTGGGGGGCGCTCTTGCAGTTCGGGGTGTTTCATGTCTTCTCGTGGCCGGTGGTCGGGGCCTTCTATCCGCTGGTGATGTTCGGGCTGCTCGCGGTCTTCCCGCTGTGTCGGCGGTGGCCGGCGGCGGAGCCTGGGGCGCGGTCGCTGCTGGTGCGGTTCTGGACGGGGCGGGCGGCGCCGGCGGGGTATGGGGCGGTGGGGGTCTTCGCGGCGTTGCAGTGTCTGCCGGTGTTGATCCCGGGTGATGAGGCGGTGACGGGGGAGGGGCGGCTCGCGGCGCTGCATATGTTCGACGCGCGGGTGGTGTGTCAGAGCCAGGCGCTGGTTCACGATGGGTGGCGGGCGCCGCGGGTGGTGCGGCTGGATGGGGCTTGGAGTCATCGCATTGGGTGTGATCCGTGGGTGGTGCTGTCGCGGGCGCGGGCGGTGTGCGCGCAAGCGGCGGGGGTGCGGGTGGATCTTCGGCACTACGCGGGGCGGGCGAGCGATGGGCTGCGGGTGGTGGCGGCGGTCGATGATGTGTGTCAGCGGATGCCCGAGTACGATGCCTTCGGGCGCAATGACTGGATTCTGCTCGATGGGGCGCGGTGGCCGTGACGATGGCTACCGGCGGCCGTCGCCGGGGAAGAAGCTCATGCCTTCGAGGGGCTCGCCGCGCTGGTAGAGGCGCATGACCCAGGGGTCGAGGCGGGTGGAGACGCGGGGCGGGCCGTCGGGGCGGGCGATGGGGGCGGGGAAGGTCTCGGCGGCGCGGAGCACGGCGGCGTCGAGGTAGCGCAGGCCGGCGGGGAGCGCGCGGGTGAAGAGGGGGAGGCGGTCGGGGGCGGCGATGTGCCAGCCCCATTCGCCGAAGGTGGGGACGTGGGCGTGCAGCGAGCGCACGGTGAAGCCGGCGGCTTGCAGGGTGTCGCGCACGGCCCAGTAGGCGGCGCGGGTGTTGTAGGGGCTGCCGGCCTGCACGGCGAGGACGCCGCCGGGGCGGAGGCGGGTGCGGAGCACCTGGTAGAGCTCGAGGCTGAAGAGCTTGGCGAGGTCGGGGGTGCTCGGGTCGGGGAAGTCGGCGATGATCGCGTCCCAGTCGCTGTCGATGGCGCTGAGGTATTCGTCGGCGTCGAGGTGCATCAGACGGACCTCGGCGATGGGGGCCTCGTGGCCGGCGATGGCGTCGCGGGGGTGCTCGGCGGCCTTGTTGACGATGGTGGCTCGACCGGGGCTGACCCCGGCGGCGGGGCGGGCTTCGACGCGGGCGTCGGTGAGCGCGCCGGCGTTGAGCGCGACGAGCGGGGGGTAGCTGCGGGCGAGCGCGGTGACGGCGGGGTCGAGGTCGACGAGCAGGACGCGGCGCACGGTGGGCCAGCGCAGCACCTCGCGCACGGCGAGGCCGTCGCCGCCGCCGAGCACGAGCACGTCGCGGGGCGGGTCGATGGTGGCGGCGAGCGCGGGGTGGACGAGCAGCTCGTGGTAGATGTGCTCGTCTTCGCTGTCGAACTGCAGGTGGCCGTTGAGGTAGAGGCTCATCCGGGCGCCGCGGCCGGTGACGACGATGTCCTGGTAGGGGCTCTCGGCGTGGTGGCGGATGGGATCGCGGTAGAGGCGCTGGCGGGCTTCGACGATGAGATCGGGCGCGGCGAGGGTGAGCGCGAGGAGCGCGGCGAACGAGGCGAGGAGGACGCCGACGACGAGGAGCTTGCGGCGCACGTAGCGCCAGAACGCGGCGAGGGTGACGGCGGCGGCGGCCATGTTGGCGAGGCCGAGGAAGAGGCTGATCCGGTCGAGCGCGAAGAGGGGGAGGAGCAGGAAGGCCCAGACGAGCGCGCCGGCGAGCGCGCCGATGTAGTCGAGCGCGAGCACGTCGCCGACGTTGTCGCGGAGGTCGCGGCGCCAGATCTGGTTGATGCGGAGGAGGAGCGGGATCTCGAGGCCGATGCCGAAGCCGATGAGGAGCGAGAGGGTGTAGAGCGCGAGGCGGAAGTGGTCGAGCCAGGCGAAGGCGAGGTAGAGCAGCACGGCAGAGGCGCCGCCGATGAGGCCGAGCAGGGTCTCGCAGAGCACGAACCATTCGGCGATGCGCTCGGGGTCGCGCAGCGCGCGCTGGAAGAGGCCGGCGAGGCCCATGGCGAAGAGCATGAGCGCGATGATGAGGCTGAACTGTTCGACGGAGTTGCCGAGGAGGTGGGTGGCGAGGGTGGAGATGCAGTACTCGTAGACGAGCCCGGAGCCGCCGAGGAAGAGCACGATGACGGCGAGCAGCACCCGGCGGGCGCGGGTGGGCGCGAGCGAGGGGATGTCATGGGTGGCCGAGGCTTCGCCAGGGGGCGCGGTGATGCCAGCATGGGTGATGCCATCGCGGGTGATGCCATCGGGGGGGATGCCATCGCGGCCGGCGCCGTCAGTGGTCATGGTCTGCCAGTCGTGGCATCGGGGATGGGATCAGACGACGAAGACGAGCACCATCGCCATGCCGATCACCGAGGCGGTCTCGAGCAGCGCGGCGTTGGTGTTGCGGTCTTCGTAGATCTCTTTCTGCAGGTCGGCCTTGCCGAGCATGACGTGGTCGACGACGAAGCGCCACAGCGGGAGCAGCACGAGGCCGATGGCGGTGAGGATCCCGAAGGTGGTGAGGTTGTCGGCCCAGCCGGTGAAGTCGGCGTGGGCGGCGCCATAGAGCACGAGGCCGAGCGCGGTGAGGTTGCCGCCGAAGGCGATGCCGGCGGCGGCGTTGCCGCCGTGGTGTACGCCGTCGACGACGTAGTCTTCTTCGATGGCGCGCAGCACGTCGCGGGGCTGGATGGCGCGGTAGATCCAGCCGAAGGCGATGAGGGCGAGCTGGCCGAGCGCGTAGAAGGCGAGCGCGGTGACGAGCTCGTGCAGGAAGACGTCGAGGGGGCCGGCGTCGGCGGGCAGCACCTCGGGGGCGACGGTGCCGGAGAGCGCGCCGGCGAGCACGAGCCCGGACGCGAGGTAGCTGCCGCAGAGGGTGGCGCCGACGCCGAGGTTGTGGTCGTCGACGAGCTCCTTCTTGTTTTCGAAGCCGCGCAGCAGGAGCTTGTCGTTGAGCCAGCCGGCGAGCTTGAGGAGCACGATCGCGATGAGACCCCAGGCGACGAAGCCGCCGAGGTCCCATGCCATGCCGGTGGGATCGTCGAGTGATGCGCCCTCGGTGCCGAGCAGCGCGGCGAGCACGATGACGACGCCGCCGAGGTAGCCGAAGAGGGCGACGCCGACGGCGGGGTTGTCGGCCTCGGTGAGCTGGTGGTCGACCTCGAAGCGGGCGAGGCGGGCGTAGGCGACGCGGGCGATGAGCAAGAGCCCGGCCGAGAGGAGCAGCGCGGCGGCGCTGTAGACGATGGCGGCGATCTGCATCGGCTACTTCCCGAATCCGCCGAAGCTCGAGCTTCGGTAGCGAGATGTGCGTGATCCGCTCGAGCGGGAGGGCGCGGGGCTCGATCGGCCCTGGTAGCCCGATCCGCTGTAGCGGCCGGCGCGGCTGTTGCCGCTGCCCTGGTAGTTCGATCCGCTGTAGCGGCCGGCGCTGCGGTTGCCGCTGCCTTGGTAGTTCGAGCCGCTGTAGCGGGTGCGGGTCTGGTCTTTGTAGTAGTTGCTGTCGGCGTAGCGGGTGCGGGTCTGGCTGCCCTTCGTGCCATACTGGTTCTGGCTGCCGTACCATGACTTGCCGCTGCGTACGGTGTCGCGGTAGCTGCCATAGGTGTCGCGGCCGATGGGTGAGTAGCGGCCGGCGCCCCACAAGAGGTCGCGCATCAAGGCATACTGGCCGTAGAAGACCCAGAAGCTCTGGCCGTTGCGGGTCTGCCATTCGCCGTAGCGGGGGTTGCCGACGTAGGCATAACCGGGCGGGGTGGCGACGGTGATGGCTTCGTCGGCGAGCTTGCCCTCGGGCTTGCTGTAGATCGCCATGCCGAGGTGGTCTTGGTGCTGCGCGTAGGTGCTCTGGGTGACCTCTTCCCAGTCGGTGGTGCGCTCGACGCCGTTCTCGACGATCTTGTACTTGTGCCAGTACTTGCCGCCGTCGCGCTTCATGTCGACGAGGATGCGATCGATGCTCTTGCCGAGGGTGGCGATGTCGGCGTCGAGGTCGGCTTGCATCTTCTGGAGCTTGTCGTGGCCCTGCCCGATGGCTTCGGCGGCCTTGCCGACGTCGAGGTAGGCGGGCGGGGCGCGGGCGGCGTGCTGTTCGAGGGTGGCGCCGGCGCGGGCGAGCTGCGCGGCGTGATCGGTGATGGCGCGCTGGCGCTTCGCGAGCGCGTCGCGGGCCTCGGGGTAGCGGGTGGCGGCGAGGTCGACGCGGCTCTGGAGCGTGGGGTCGGCGGCGGCGCGCTCGGCGGCGGCGACCTGCTCGCGGGCGGTCTGGAGGATGCGGTCGTGGTCCTGCTTGTAGCCGAGGAGGGTGCGGGCGACGCCGGCGCTGGCGGTGGCGCCGGCGATGGCGGCGGCGGCCTCGGTGCTGATCGCGCGCGATGCCTCGATGACCTTCGCGGCGTCGCCGTGGTCGTCGTCGGCGAGGAGCGGCTCGAGGCGGGCGTCGATGTTCTTCTTCGCGGCGGCGAGCGCCTCGGCGCGGCGGGTGAGGTCGGCTTCGGCGGCCTTGATCTCGGGGAGGGCGGCGAGGAACGCGCGGTCTTCGGCGACGGCGGCTTCGAAGCCCTGGCGGGCCTCGGCGAGGTCGCTCTCGCTGCGGGTGACGGCCTCGCGGGCGGCCTCGGCGGCGCGGAGCGCGTCGTCGGGCAGGCCGCGGGTGAGCAGGAACGCGATGAGGCCGAGGCCGCCGCCGAGGCAGAGGATCCCGAGCCAGGCGGCCCGGCTCACTTGCCCTCTCCGGCGTCGTAGACCTCGACGCTGCGGGCGTCGACCATCCACAGGTGGTAGACGTGGAACTTGCGGTCGCCCTGCCACTTCTCGATGGTCAGGTTGCGCGACTCGTCGTCGCTCTGGAACTCCCAGCAGTAGAAGCCGTCACGCTCGCGGCCGTCGTCGGCGAAGTAGAGGCGCTCGCCCGACTCGACGTAGTGCCACTTCTGGCCGTCCCATTCGAAGGCGCCGCGCTGGCTCTCGTCGAACTCGATGAGGCGGGGCTCGTCGAGGCCGAGGTCTTCGATGCGGGGGTTCTCGTCTTCGTAGCCGGCGGTGATGTAGAGCTCGCCGCCCTCGCGGGACCACTCGACGATGAGCTCGCGCTTGCCGTGCTCGCAGACGAGCTCGTACCAGGGCGCGCCGCCGTCGGGCTCCTGGTAGCGGTGGCGGGTCTTGACGTAGGTCTCGATGGGGAGGCGGTTCTTGCCGAAGGGGGGGAGCCGCAGCACGCCGCCCTTGCCGACGCCGGTGATGTCGTTGGTCACGTTGGCGCCGGTGACGGCCCGCTCGCGGGCCTCGCGGCGGTCGGCTTCTTCCTTCTTGCGGCGCGAGATCACCGAGGCGATCGCGGCGGCGATGGCCATGCCGACGGCGACGAACAACAGCATCTTGAGCACGGGGGATCCTCCGGTCGCTGGGGGCGCGTCCGACATGATGCCGGATCGGGCGCGGGAGTTGGAGTCGTCAGTAGATTCGAGGTCGCCCGTCGGCGAGGCTCTTGATGAACTGGCGGTAGCGGCCGCGGGCGCTGACGCTGTCCTGGATGACGAAGTGGCCGAGGTCGCCGAACTGCGCGACGCCCGCGCTGGCGGCGCCGCCGGCGACGTTGGCTTCGTAGGGGGGCAGCCCGGCGGGGTCGATGCCGAAGACGGTGAACATCTCGATGGGGCGCAGCACGGGCTCGATGATGGGGACGCGGCCGGCGGCGGCGAGCGCGAGGATGGCGTCGGGTGGGGTGTATTCGTCTTGCAGGCCGGCGGTCATGAAGATGCTCTTGGGCGCGTAGCCGACCGGGGGCTCGTGGAACCAGAAGCGGGCGTAGTTCACCGGGTCGCCCTTCTCGATGTACATCTGCAGGAGCATGAGGGTCGGGTGCCAGCGGTCGAGGACGTCGTTGTTGCCGAGCGGGAGGATGCTCTTGACGATGTGGTTGATGTCGACCGGGCGGGTCTTCTGCTCGATCGAGATCGCGATCGTCGAGCCGGCGGCGGAGAGCACGCCGCCGAGCACGAGGGGCTCGATGGCGAGGAAGAGGGGGCCGTTGATGCCGCCCTGGCTGTGGCCCATGTACATGATCTTGTCGGGGTCGAGGCGGACCGGGCGGCCGCGGGTGCTGACGTCGGCGGCGATCTCGAAGCCGCGGGCGAGGCGGAGGAGCGAGACGAAGTCGAGCGCGGACTGGCGGACGTTGTCGCGGCCGGCGGCGGGGATGGCGAAGTTGAAGAACGAGAGGCCGACGCAGCTCGCGGGGTCGCGGTCCTGCTGGCAGCCGTTGGGTCGCGGGTCGCGGGGGCCGTGGTGGATCTGGTCGATGCTGAGGACGGCGATGCCGTTCTGCGAGAGCGAGGCGGCGACGCGGGCGCTGATGAAGCTGAGGTAGTCGCCGCCGGTGCCGTGGCCGTAGAGCACGACCGGCCAGCCGTCGGGGGGCATCTCGGCGTCGTCGAAGGTGGGGATGGAGAGGCTGAAGCGGAGCTCTTCTTCGCCTTGCACGATGGGGTCGCCGTCGGGGCCGAAGCGCATGGCGCCGGGGCCGGTGTTGGCGGTGCGGTAGGGGGGGGTGCCTTCCTGGAAGCGGGGGGCGCGGTAGGTGCCGGTGAAGAGCTCGTAGAGGTCGTCACGCACGCCCTGGCTCTGCACGGTGAGGATGGTGGGCGGGGGCAGGGTGTGCAGGTAGTCGCGGGCGCGGAAGAGCTCGCCGACGGGGTCTTGAGTGGTGAAGACGGCGGCGTTGGCGACCGAGGCGCCGCTCTCGGCGATCCACTCGCGGAGGGGGGCGTGCACGTCCCAGGCGCGGCCGAGCGCGCCGTCGGGGCGGTCGGGGCCGATGGTGGCGCGGAACTCGGGCGAGGGGTCGGTGGCGGCGGTGGTGGCGATGAGCGCGTAGGTGGTCTCGGGGCGGAGCGCGAAGCCTTCGACGAGGCGGACCGAGAGGCCGTTGGCGGGCAGGTAGAGGGTGGGTTCGTAGACGATCTGCCAGTTGATGGGCCAGCGGTTGCCGCGCTCGGGGGAGTCGGGGTCGATGTCGACGAGCATGAGGGTGCTGTCGTCGGCGAACGAGGCGGCGCTGTCGCGGGGGAGCGCGGTGGGATCGACGACGCCGTCGAAGGCCATGTACATGGTCGACGAGGTGCCGAAGCCGTCGGTGTCGGCTTCGATGGCGAGGAGGATGCGCTCGAGGATCGAGCCCTGGGTGCGGTTGGGGAAGCCGCGGAGGTCGAGGCGGCCGTCGGCGGTGCGGTAGAGGTCGGAGGGGAAGGGGATGTCGCCGAGGCGGGTGGTGGCCGGGTCTTCGGCGAGGATGAAGCGGGCGGTGGGGAGCTCCTCGGGGATGGGGAGCCCGCCGTCGGTGAAGCGCGGGGCCTCGGCGTCGGGGGCCTGGGCGTCGGGGATCGGGGCCTCGCCGCCGCCGTCGTCGCAGCCGGCCGCGAGCGCGGCGACGAGCGCCGCCGGGAGCGCCGTGAGGAGCCATCGGCTCGGTTTCATGGGGACCTCCCTCGCTGACGAGCGCCCGGATGGTAGTACACGGTCGGGGCGGAAGTCGCCGCCGATCGCGCGGTCGCAGCGGGGCATTGCGCTGCTCGGGGCGGGGGCACCACAATGCGCCATGCCTTCGCCGTCTGTCGTGCGCTCGCCGTCTGCTGTCGTGTTGGCCGTCGCGCTCGCGGGCGCGCTGTCGGGCATCGGGGCGCTCGGGGGCTGTGACTCCGAGGCGGTGGATGCCGGGGGCGAGGCGGGCGTCGCCGACGCGGGGGCCGATGGCGGTCGGGACGCGGTGGTCGACGGGGGGCGCGACGCGGGGAGCGATGGCGGGCGGGACGCGGCGGTCGATGCGATGGCGGCGGACGCGGCGGTCGATGCGGCGGCGGACGCGGCGGTCGATCCGCTGACGGTGCCGTGCGCGGCGGTGGCGAGCCGGCGGGCGGGGCTGCGGGTGGATGGGTGCCGCTTCGTGCGCGCGGGCGAGGCGGCGGTGGTGCCGGTCTCGGTGGTGGTCTCGGCCGATAGCTTCGCGCGGGTGGCGGCGACGCCGTTTCATGAGCCGGCGCATTATGCGGAGCTGGCGGCGGCGGGGGTCGAGGTGGTGTGGTTGCTGGTGCAGTGGCATGCCATCGAGCCGGGGGCGGGGACCTACAACGGCGCGTACATGGGTCGCATCTGCCAGCAGGCGCGGCTGGCGGCGGCGGCGGGGCTCGACGTGGTGCTGTCGATGGAGCAGGCGCGCTTCGGGCCGGGGTTCGGCGGGCGGGGCATGCCCGAGTGGGTGGGGGCGGGGGCGCCGATCGCGGCGGGGGCCGCCCCGGGGGACGCGGCGCTCGGGGCGGCGTGGGCGGGGTTCTGGGCCGATCCGGCGCACGCGGCGGCGCTCGGGGCGGCGTGGGCGCGGCTGCTCGACACCTGCGCGGTCGAGGCGGCGCATGGGATCGATGGGATCCATGTCATCGGGGGCGCGATCGGTGATGCCATGGATGGCACGGCGTACGATGCCTTGATCGATCGGGTGATGGGTGACGCGGCGGCGCGGCTCGGGCCGGTGCTGCGCTTCGAGGAGGCGCTGTGGACGCCGGATGGGCTGCATTGGCCGGGGGGCGAGGGGCCGGATCGGGTGCGCACGCTGCCGGGGTGGGGGCCGGGGCGCGACGTCGACGCGGCGCTCGCGGACGCGGGGTGGATCACGGCGGCGCGGGACGCGGCGTGGCGCGCGGGGCGGCCGCTGTGGATCCGCGCGCTCGGGGGGGTCGATCCGGCGGCGATGGACGCGGCGGTCTCGGCGGCGGAGGGGGCGGGGGTGCCGGTCTCGGTGTGGCAGGATGGCTTCGGCGGGGCGTTCGGGCTGCGGGACGCGGAGGGGCGGCCGGGGGCGCTGTGGGCGCGGGCCTTGGTGCGGCCGCGGCCGGTGAGCGTGGCGGGGCGGATGATCGGGTGGCACACGGGGCCGGACGCGATCACGCTGCGGTGGTGGGCGGACGGGCGGGCGCAGGGGCTGTCGCGGTTCGCGCTCGCGGGGCGGCCGGCGCGGTCGGGCACGCTGTCGCCGGATGGGCCGTTCGACTGGTTCGTGGACCATGATCCGGCGACCGATCAACTCGCGGTGTTCGTCGAGGGGGCGGCGGGGGTCGTCGAGCTGACGTTGCCGATGGAGGCGCGATGAAGTGCGGGTGGTGGGCGCTGTGGGCGCTGGTGGTGGTGGTCGGGGCGGGCTGCGATGACGGCGGGGCGAGCGGGGCGGTCGATGGCGGGGGCGCGGAGGCCGATCGGTCGGCGGGGGACGCGGCGGGGGCGCCGGCGATGGACGCGAGCGGGGGCGACGCGGCGGGCGGGGGCGGTGACGGCGGCGGGGACGCAGGCGCGGCGGCCGATGGAGGGCCGGGCGGTCCGGTCGAGGTGGCGCCGTGCGTGGAGACGGTGCGGGTCGGGGCGCTGGAGGTCTTCGCCTACGAGGCGAGCCGGCCGGACGCGACGGATCTGGAGGCGGGGAGCGACGAGGCGCGGCCGTGCAGCCGGGCGGGGGTGCTGCCGTGGACCAACATCGCCTGGCCCGACGCGAGCCGGGTGTGCCTCGGCGCGGGGTTTCGGCTGTGCAGCAACGCGGAGTGGCAGCGCGCGTGTCAGGGGGAGGCGCGGCAGTGGCACTTCCCGTATGCGCTGCATCATCAGCCGGCGCGGTGCAACGACCACGTCAGCGGGTCGGGCATGATGGAGCCGACGGGGACGCGCGCCGAGTGCCGTACGCCGGAGGGGGCGTACGACATGAGCGGCAACGCCTGGGAGCTGACCGCGGACGGGGCGCGGCGGGGCGCGAGCTGGAAGATCAACGCGGTGATGTTCCGGGTCGATGCGGCGCGGTGTGACACGTTCTACGACGTCGCCGATGGCTTCGCCGACGATGACGTGGGCTTTCGCTGCTGCCGATGACTCGATGACGACTCGATGACTACTCGATGATGATGCGCTCGCTGGGGGGCTCGGGCTCGTCGACCTCGGCCTGACCGCGGGGCGGGTTGACCATGAGCCAGACGATGGCGCCGAGCACGCCGAGGGCGATGAGCACGAAGACGATCAGCAGGTTGCGGAAGGTGCGGGTGGGGGGCGCGACGGGGCGTGAGCTCTCGTCGCGGATCGGGGAGACGAGCAGGGTCTTCTCGCGCTGCTGGGGTGGGCGCGCGGGGGCGGCGCCGGTGGGGCGGGGGCGGCCGTGGTTGGCGGCGCGGGGGGTGCCGCGGGGGGGGCCGGCGGCGCCGTGGCTGCGGGCGCCGGCGGGGCGGCGGACGGCCTGCGCGGCGGCGGACTGCGCGGCGGCGAACTTCGCGGCGGCGGACTGCGCGGCGGCCTGGGGAGTGGCGGCGGCGACCGGCTGGCTCGCGACGGGTCGGCTCGGCGACGGGCGCGCGGGCGCCGGCTCGATCGGCGCGATCTCGGTGGCGTCGTCCTCGCTGGCGACCGGCGGGATCGGTGCGGTGGGGACGCGGTCGGCGAGGAGGCCCTTCTCGGTGATGGGGGCCTCGGCGGGCCAGAGGCGGCTGCGGGTGGTGGGCTCGTCGTCCTCGACGCGCTCGCGGTGGCGTTTGCGCTGGGCCTCGCGGGCGGCGAGGATCGAGGCGCCGTCGTCGGTGCGCATGGTGGAGTCGGGGTCGAACTCCTCGGGGTCGGGGATGGAGGCGATCGAGGCGGCGAGCGCGGCGCGGTCGATGCTCGGGCGGGCGGGCGCGGCGGCGGGCGGGGCGAGCGAGATGGGGCGGGCGACCGGGCGATGGGTGGCTTCGAGCGCGGGCAGGGCGGCGGCCATGGCTTCGAAGCCGTCGCGGAACTCCTGGGTGGTGCGGAGGCGGCGGGCGGGGTCGTTGGCGAGCGCCTGGCGGAAGAACGCGAGCACCGGCGCGGGCAGACCGCGGGCGACGAGCTGGGCCGAGGCGTCGAAGTCGGGGCGCAGCTTCTGGCGGATGACGTCGTCGGTGGGGACGTTGGTGAAGGGGCGGTGGTCGAGCAGCATCTCGGCGGCGAGCATGGCGACGGCGTACCAGTCGGTCCAGGGGCCGATGCCTTGGCGGGAGATCTGCTCGGGCGCCATGTAGGTGGGGGTGCCGGCGGCGATCATGGTGCTCTCGCGGCCGGTGTCGGTGAACTTGACGAGCCCGAAGTCGACGAGGCGGACGAAGTCGGGGTTGTCGGGGAGCCGCTGGAGCATGACGTTCTGCGGCTTGATGTCGCGGTGCACGACCTGATGGCGGTGGGCGGCGTCGAGCGCGCCGATGAGCTGGCGGAGCACGCGGAGCGAGGCGGGGCGGTCGAGCTCGCCGCGCTCCATGGCGTCGGCGAGGGTGCGGCCGCCGTCGACGTACTCCATGACCATGTAGGCGCGGCGGCCGGACTCGCCGTAGTTGAGGAGGCGCACGATGTTGGGGTGCGAGAGGCGGGCGAGCGCGGCGGCTTCGTGTTGCAGGCGGTCGGCGAGCGAGGCGGGGGCGTCGGTCGCGAGGATCTTCACCGCGGCCTTCATCATGAGGGGCATCTGGAGCGCGAGGTAGATGGCGCCGACGCCGCCCTCGGTGACCCGGCGCACGATGAGGAAGTCGCCCCAGCGCTGGCCGACGATGCCGTCGACGACGTCGTCTTCGACGAGGTAGCCGGGTGGTACGAAGTGGTAACCCCGCTTCTGGCAACGCTTCGTGGTGCACGGCTGCCCGATGGGGCCATGGGCGCCGCACACGGGGCAGGTCGCGATGTGGTTTGCGGATCCGGCGTCCATCAGAGCCTGGGTGGTCGATCTGGCAGGAAGGCTACTCTCGAATGGCCATGGGCGCAATTGCGGGGGGGCGGCGGGCGGCGGCGGGGCGAGGAGCCGAGCGGATCGGCGCGCGCTGGGGGAGCCGCCGGGTGGCGTCGAGCGATCGGCTCGGGGCGCGCGGCAGGGTCAGTCGAGGCCGATGGGCTTCATCGTCGGCTCCACCGGCGCTTCCTTGGCGGGCCGTCGCGGCGGGCGCGACGGGCGCGGCGGGGGGCGGCGGGCGTCGGGGGCCGGGCGGGCGTCGGGTGGCATGGCATCGCGCGGGGTGGCATCGGGCGTGGCATCGAGCGCTTCGAGGGCGGGCGTCGGGTGCGGTCCGACGTCGGCGGGGCCGGCGTCGAGCGCCTCGATGGCGATCGGCGGGAGCACGAGCGCGGCGTCGGGCGCGGGCGGCGCGGGGGGGGCGTCGAGCGCGAGCCATACGGCGCCGAGGGTGACGCCGAGCACGATCCCGGCGGCGGGGAGGAGCCAGCGTCGCGGGCGGGGCAGCGCGTCGGGCGGCCGCGCGATGGGGGCGCTGGCCTCGCCGTGCATCTCGGTCGAGGTCAGCGTGGGATCGAGCGCGGGGTCGGCGGACGGCTCGGGAGCGCCGGCGCCTCCGGTGGGCTGCGCGGCGATCGCGGCGCGCAGGGCAGCCACGAACTCGGCGCCGGTCGCCGGCCGTGCCGCGGCGTCGAAGGCGAGCACCCGCCGGAAGAACGCCACGAGCGGCGCCGGGAGCGCGCGGTCGGGGATCTGATCGATGGGATCGTAGGTGGGATCGAGCTTGAGCAGCATGGTGCGCTCGACCGATCCGCGGGGGAAGGCGCGCTGGCCGGTCAGCAGCTCGAAGGTGATGGCGCCGAGCGCGTACCAGTCGGTCCAGGGTCCGATGCCACGCTTGGTGATCTGCTCGGGTGCCATGTAGGTGGGCGTGCCGGCCATGATCTGGGTGCTGGCGCCGGCGTCGGTGAACTTGGCGAGGCCGAAGTCGACGAGGCGGACGAACCAGCCGCTCTGGCCGGGGAGCGACTGGAGCATGATGTTGGCGGGCTTGATGTCGCGGTGCACGATCTCTTCGTGGTGCGCCGCCGCGAGCCCGGCCGCGGTCTGGCAGACGATGTCGATGGCGGTGTCATGGTCGATGCCTCGCTGCATGGCATCGTGGAGGGTGGTGCCACCGGGCACGTACTCCATGACGAGGAAGGGCTGGCCGTCGTGGTGTCCGAACTGGAGGAGGCGGACGATGTTGGGGTGGCGGAGCCGCGCGAGCGCGCTGGCCTCGGCTTCGAAGCGGCCGGCGAGCGCGGGGGAGGAGGCGGTGGTGGGGAAGAGCTTGAGCGCGGTCTCCATGAGGAGCGGGCATTGCAGCGCGAGGTAGACGGCGCCGACGCCGCCGGCGCCGAGCTTGCGGACGAGGAGGTAGTCGCCCCACTTCTGGCCGACGAAGGCGTCGTGGGCGTGGCGGTCGGGGAGGTAGGCGTGAGGGATGCAGTGGTAGCCGCGGCGCTGGCAGGCGGGGCGCGCGCAGGGGGCGGCGATGGGGCCGGGGTCTTCGCAGGTGGGGCAGAGGCCGGGGGTCATGGTGTGCACGCGCCGTTGGCGGCGCAGCGGGCGCCGAAGGGGTTGTCGGCGCAGTCGTCGGCGTTCCGGCAGCCGATGCAGCTGCCGCCATTGTTTTCGACGCAGACGGGGCGGTTGGAGCTGAGGTCGCAGCGGGTGCCGTCGTTGCGGCAGGCGCAGCGGCCATTGCGACAGCGGGGGCCGTAGGGGTGGCCGGCGCATTCGCCGTCACCGGCGCAGGCGACGCA
>JACKDM010000062.1 GCA_020633515.1 Myxococcales bacterium | reverse complement strand
CGAGCGGGTGAGCGGCGGGTCGCCGGGTGTGCGGCCCGCCGATCGGGTGAAGGGCGGGTCGCCGCGCTATCGGCCTTCGAGGCGGCGGGTGAGGCGGGCGAGGGTGGCGGGGTCGGCTTCGACCTCGAGGATGGTGCCCTCTTCGTCGTAGCGCTCCGCGATCACCCGCGCGGCGGCGTGGATCTCGCCGAGCAGGTGGCCGCGGGCGTAGGGCACGCGCAGCTCGGTGCGGGGGCGGTCGCGGCGGAAGTGTTCGACGAGCGCGGCGGTGAGGCGCTCGACGTCGCCGGGGTCGTGGGCCGACACGAGGATCGCGTCGGGGTGGGCCTCGGCGAGCGCGGCGCGGGCGGCGGGGTCGAGGCGGTCGACCTTGTTGAAGACGACCTTTGTCTCGGTGGTGGCCTCACCCAGCTCCGCGACGACCTCGCGGGTGACCTCGAGCTGCCGTTCGCGGTGCGGGTCGGCGGCGTCGACGACGTAGAGCAGGAGGTCGGCTTCGCGCGCTTCTTCGAGGGTCGAGCGGAACGAGGCGATGAGCGCGTGGGGCAGGTTCTCGATGAAGCCGACGGTGTCGCAGGCGAGGATGCGGGGGTCGGTCTCGGGCTGGAGCGCGCGCACGGTCGTGCCGAGGGTGGCGAAGAGCTGGTCTTCGATGAAGACGTCGCTGCCGGTGAGCGCGCGCATGAGCGAGGACTTGCCGGCGTTGGTGTAGCCGACGAGCGCGACGACGGGGACGTCGGCGCGGCGGGCGCGGGCGCTCTCTTCGGTGGCGCGGGCGGCGTCGATGTCGCGGCGGAGGCCGGCGATGCGGTGGCGGATCCGCTGGCGGGCGAGCTCGGCGTTGGTGTGGCCGCGCTCGCCGCGTCCGCCGCCGCCGCCGGTGCGGGTGCCGAGGTCGACGTCGTCTTGCAGGCGGGGCGACTCGTAGAGCAGCCGCGCGATCTCGATCTCGGCGCGGGCGACGCGGGTGCGGGCGCGGGCGGCGAAGACGCGGAGGATGATGGCGGTGCGGTCGAGCACGTCGACGTCGAGGGTGTTCTGGAGGAAGCGCTGCTGGCCGGGGCTGAGCTCGGTGTCGACGAGGACGAGGTCGGGTTTGGGCGGCGGCGCGTCGGGGTCGGCCGAGGGGGTGGCCTCGCCGTCTGCGGGCGGGGTGGGGGCGCGGGCGACGCGGGCTTTGATCTCGTCGAGCTTGCCCTGACCGAACAGCCTGGTGGCGGTGGTCTTGGTGCGCTTCTGCGCGATGGTGTCGACGATCTCGATCCCGAGGCCGCCGGCGAGGCGGCGGAGCTCGTCGAGGGAGCGGTGGAGGTCGGCGTCGCTGACGCCCTGGGCCTGCACGGCGAGCAGGAGCGCGCGGCGGCCGGTCTCTTCGGGGGCGGTGGTCTCTTCGGGGCGGACGGGCATGTGAGCCTCCTCTGGCATTCAGGTTCGAGGAGGGACCGCGGGGGAGTCCATGTCATCGCCGGGGCGGCTGCGGCGCTCGGTGATGAGACGGGGATGATCGCCCTGCGCGCGGCCCTCCCGGGGTCGGGGAGCGTTCGCGTTCGTGGCGCCGGGAGCGGGCCGCCGGGGGTGAGCCGGGGCGCTCGGGGCGTTCAGCGCAGGCGGATGTAAGCGATCATGGCGGGATGATGATGCAGGCGCGGTGAGCGTTGCAAGCGTCTTGCGCGGGGGGTGATGGCGGGGGGCGGCGCGTGGATGTCAGGAGCGGGATGCCATCGATGGCATCCGGCGCTCAGAAGATGATCGCAGGCTCGGCAGGCGTCTTCGGGGCGTCCTTCTTGGCGGCGGGCTTCTTGCCGCGCTGGGTGGGCTTCTTCTTGGCGGGCTCGTCGTCTTCGGCCATCGGCGGGGGCGCGTAGGTGGCGGGGCGGCCGGACTCGAGGTCGACGGTGGCCTCGACGCCGGTGATCTGGTCGACGAGGTCGTCGGAGGCGCCGGCGCGGTCTTCTTCGAAGATGTCGGCCATCAGCCCCTCGGCGCGGGCCTCGCCGGCGCTGCGGCGGTCGCGGGGGGCGGCGTTGCGGGCTTCTTCGAGGCGGGTGCCTTCGCCGACCTGGATGTACTTGATCACATAGGAGCTGTAGAAGTCGCTGTGGTCCTCGGCGACCATCCGGGTGTGTTCGTCTTCCCAGATCGCGGCCTTCATGCGGCGCTCGCCGCCTTCGTCGCTGAAGCTGACCTTCTTCGGGGCGCCGTACTTGCCGCGGATCTGGTCGAGGAACTGCGGGAAGGTGCCGATGCTGCTGACGTTGTAGGTGACGACGACCTTCCACAGCCGGTCGTCGCGGAAGACGAAGTAGCGCTGGCCGCGGCGGTCGTCGATGCGGACGAGCGCTTCGTTCTGGCCGGGCAGGACCTCGTTGGCGAGCAGGGAGCTCTCGTAGCCGGTCTGGCCGCCGTCGAAGCGGAGCAGCGAGTCGCGGACGCGCTGCAGCTCGTCGGCCTTCTGGCGCATGATGCGGTCGATCTTGATGCTGTCGGAGGTCTTGAGCTGGTCTTTGTAGCTCTGGTCGAGCTCGCCTTTGATCTTGCCGAAGACCGCCTCGGGGGTCGCGCCCCAGTCGATGGGATCGAGGACGCCGGCGTACTTGGAGCGCTGCTGGCCCTGCGCGATCGCGAGCGATGGCAGGAGCACGGCGATCAGCGCGGTGATGCGGGTGAGCGGGGTATACATCGCGGCCTCCCGGGGTCTTGGGCGTCGGCGGGGCGCCTGGCCCCGTCGGGCGCATCATAGACCAGAGGCGCGCGATGGTGACAAGTCGGCGGTGTCGGGCGGGGGGCTCGGGGCGCCGTCGCGGTTGACAGGAGGGGCGGGGCGACGCGAGCATCGCGGCATGCAGAGGCGGTTGTGTTGTTGGCTGGTGGTGGTGGGCGCGCTCGTCGCGGGGCCGGCGTGGGCGCAGAGCTCGCCGGTGTCGGAGCTGTGGCGGCAGTGGGCGGTGCTCGAGCAGGCGTGGCGGTTGGAGAAGGCCGAGGTGGAGGCCGATCGGGCGCGGCTGCGGGCGCGGCGGGCGGAGAGGCAGCAGCCGGGAGACAAGGCGCCCGATCCGCCGAAGCGAGGCGGGTAGCGTTGGCGGCGTCGCTCGGTCGCGCCGGGTTCGCGGCGCTGTGTCTCTTGTTCGGCGGGCTCTCGGCGGCGGGGGCGGTGGTGGTGGCGCCGCCGCCGGGGCTGTCGGTGGCGATGCTCGATGAGCGGGTGCTCCTGGTCTACGACCCGCTGACGGGCTCGCAGACGATGGTGGTTCAACACACCTTCGCGGGGACGGCGGCGCCGTTCGGGCTGCTGGTGCCGGTGCCGGATCAGGCGACGGTGCGGGTGCATCCCGAGCGGCTGCGGCGCGCGATCGACAGCCGGCTGCATCCGCGGGGGCGGGTGCAGCGCACGCTCGACGTGGAGCTGGTGAGCGTGGCGGCGAGCTGCGCGCTGCGGGACGTGGGGGACGGGGTGCGGCGCGCGGGGCAGACGCCGCCGCGGCCGTCGGCGGCGCATGGGGAGCCGGCGGGGCTGGGGGCGGCGCCGGAGCCGCTGCACGACTGGTTGTTGGAGAACGGCTTCACGGTGGCGCCGGCGCAGGCGGCGTGGCTGCACGAGCTGCGGTCGCACGGGTGGGGGATCGTGGCGGTGGTGGTGCAGCCGCCGTCGGTCGATGGGGCGCCGCCGAAGCGGCTGCGGGGGCCGGTGCTGTCGATCACGCACGAGTCGGCCGAGCCGCTGTATGCGGCGCGGCACCCGCCGTTTGCGCTCGTCGACGACGGGCAGGCGGCGCCGCGGCTGGAGGTCGCGGTGCTGACGGAGTGGGCGGTCAACCTCGACATCGCGCGGCCGCCGGCGCCGTTCTTCGCCGACGCGCTCACCGAGAAGGCGGTCAATCAGCTCAGCAACGACGCGGGCGGGCTGCCGTGGGCGTTTCGGCGCGAGGGCAACCTGACGGCGTTCGAGGTGCCGCGGCCGAGCGATTCGCTGGGGATCGTGCGCTTCACGCGGACCGATCCGTGGCCGACGATCCGGCCGAACCCGGCGCCGCAGGTGCGGGCGAACACGTTCGAGCTGCCGGTCGAGGTGGTGCTGCTGCTGGTGGGCTTCGCGGTGTGGAGCTGGCGGCGGCAGGGGCGGCGGCGGGTGGCGCGGAGCGCGGGGCGGCTGTCGTGAGCGGCGCGGCGGGCGGGCGCGTTCAGGCGAGCGCGGCGCGGCTCTGGCGTTCGAGGGCGTAGCTGCGCAGCGCGTCGCGGGTGGCGGCGGTGAGCCCGACGAAGCTGGCGCCGACGCGGTGGTAGCCGAGGCCGAGCTTGCGGACGTGCACGACGCGGGCGCGGAGCGATCGGTCGGGGATCTTGATCTCGGCGAAGAGGATGGGGGCCTCGATGACGACGACGTCGTCGCGGGCGGGCGCGGTCTTGGTGCGCCAGCCGATGCCGCCCTCGGAGATGTCGATGCCCTTGCCGCCGGGGAGCGGGGTGAGGTCGAGGTCGAGGATGCTGCCGCGCACGAACTGGCGGCGGTTGGGGCCGGTCCAGCTCTCGCCGGGCGCGAGGTGGTGGGTGAGGGCTTCTTTGACCTTGGCGATGAGCACGGCGGGGTCGAGGGGCTTGACGAGGTAGTCGACGACGCCGAGGCGGAGCGCGCGGTCGACGTCTTCGGGCTGGCTGAGCGCGGTCATCATCACGACGGGGATCGCGGCGGCCTTGGGGTAGCGGCGCATCAGCTCGAGGAGCTGGAAGCCGTCCATCTCGGGCATGCGGATGTCGAGGATGACGAGGTCGGGCACGGTCTTCTGGAGGAGCCGCACCGCCTCCTTGCCGTCGCCGGCTTCGAGGACCTTGAAGCCGGCGCGCTGGAGGTTGTAGGCGATCAGCCGCCGGATGTTGGGGCTGTCTTCGACGGTGAGGATCGTCTTGTGCGAGCGGGCGGCTTCCATCGGGGGCGCTCCTCGGCTCAGCGCAGCGCGACGACGCGGTAGATCGGCACGCGGAGCGCCTTGCCCTTGAGCTCGGCGGCCTCGCGGGCTTCGCAGACGAGGCGCTCGCCGAGGACCTGGCGCATGGGCTCGGAGACGAGGATCTCGCCGGGCGCGGCGTGGCTGCACAGGCGGGACGCGGTGTTCACCGTGTCGCCCATCACGGTGTAGGAGAGGGTGCGGGTCGAGCCCATGTAGCCGGCGACGAGGCGGCCGGTGTTGATGCCGGTGCCGACCTGGATGGCGCGCTGACCGTCGCGGGCGCGGGCGCGGTTGAAGTCGTCGAGGGCGCGCATCATCTCGAGCGCGGCCTTGACGGCGCGCTCGGCGTGGTCGGGCTGGCCGACGGGCGCGCCCCAGACGGCCATGATCTCGTCGCCGATGAACTTGTCGAGCGTGCCTTCGTGGCGGAAGACGATGTCGACCATGATCTCGAAGTACTCGTTGAGCAGCGAGACCATCTTCTGCGGGTCGAGGCTCTCGCCCATCGCGGTGAAGCCGCGGATGTCGCTGAAGAGCACGGTCGCTTCGCGCAGCTCGCCGCCCTTCTGCATGGCGATGGTGCCCTTGACGACCTCGTCGACGAGGTTGGGCGAGAGCAGGCGCGAGAGGTTGTGGCGCACGACGGCGTCGCTCTCGGCCTTCTTGGCGAGGCGGGCGTTGGCGATCTTGAGCGCGGCCTGGTTGCCGAAGACGGTGAGGACGCGGAGGTCCTTCTCGGTGAAGACGCCGGTGGCGATGCGGGTGTCGAGGTGGATCATGCCGAGCAGCTCGTCGCCGTTGATGAGCGGGACGCACATCGTGCTGCGGATGCCCTGCATGATGATCGAGTGGGCGCCGCCGAAGCGGCTGTCCATGGTGGCGTCGCTCGAGAGCACCGCGGTGCGCTGCTCGCGGACCTCGTTGAGGATGGTGTGGCTGAGCTCGACGCGCTCTTCGCGGCCGCGGCGGTTCTTGAAGGCGCTCGGGCGGGGCTCGCCTTCTTCGTCGATGAGGAGGATGACGCCGCGGTCGGCGTTGGTGAACTCGAAGGCCTTCTCGAGGATCTTGTCGAGCAGGACGACGATGTCGAGCTCGGTGCCGATGGCCTGGTTGAGCTCGAAGGCGATGCGGAGCTTCTCGTAGTCGGCGCGGAGCGTGCTCTCGTCGGCGACCTGCGACTCGGGCACGAACTCCTGGCTGCGGGCCTCGTCGGCCTGGACGCGGGAGCGGATGGCGCTGTCGGTCACCGTCGTCTGCTGGATGGTGACGTTCTCCATCGGGCCGGGCGTGCCCTTCTTGGGCTGGTCGTCGACGTAGACGATGCGGGTGCTGCCGAGCGTGATGGTGTCGCCGTCGCGCAGGCGGGTGCGGCCGCGGATCGCCACGCCGTTGACGAAGGTGCCGTTGCGGCTCGACATGTCCTGGAGCCAGTAGCCTTCGTCGGCGAAGGTGACGAGCGCGTGCTCCTTGCTGACGACCCGGTCGAGGACCTGGATGGTCTGATCGGGGTGGCGCCCGAGCGTGTTGATCGCGCGCAGGCCGTGCTCGCTCTGCTCGCCCGTCGGGCTCATCACGATCAGCTTCGCCATCGAAAGGCTCTCCTCACTCCTCTCGACCGGCCCCGTCGGGGGCGCCGGCGCGAAGGCGCTCGATGCGAGCGCGGATCGCGGTCTCGTCGGCGGGGCCGACGTTTGCCAGGAGCGACTCCCAGGCGCGGGCGGCGCCCTCGCGGTCGCCCTGCTGCTCGCGGATCCGGGCGAGCGCCTGCCAGCCGGTCGCCGCTTTGGGGGCGAGCCGGGTGCTGTCTTCGAGCGCGCGCTCGGCGGCGTCGAGCCGGCCGGCGAGGCCGAGCGCGGTGCCGAGCCGGAGCCTCAAGTCGGCGTCGTCGGGCGCCGCGGCGGCGGCCTTGGCGAACGCCTCGGCGGCGTCGGCGTGGCGGCCTTGCCGGGCGAGGGCGTCGCCGAGCTCGCGCGTGGCGGTCGCGCCGTCTTCTTTTTGCGCGATCCCCGCGCGAACCGCCAGCGCCGCGTCGCCTCGTCCGGCGGCGTCGAGCACGGCGGCGCGGAGGCGCTCGATGCGGAGGTCGCCGGGCTGGAGGCGGGCGAGGCGGTCGACGGTGGCGACGGCGTCGGCGGGGCGGCCGAGGCGGAGGAGGGCGTAGGCGACGCCGTAGAGCGCGTCGGTGTGGGTGGGTACGTCGCGGAGGACGCGGCGGAAGGCGGTGAGGGCGTCGGCGTGGCGGCCGGCGGCTTGCAGGATTCGGCCCTCGGCGAGCGGGACGGCGGGGTCTTCGGGCGCGCGGGCGGCGGCGTCGCGGAGGGTGGCGAGCGCGGCGGCGAGGTCGCCGGCGGCGGCCTGTGACTCGGCGGTCGCGATCAGGGCGCGGATCGCGGGGTCACCGGGGGGGAGGGGGGTGGCTTCTTCGGGGGGCGGGGGCAGGCCGGCGCCGCGGGGCATCGGGAGCGGGCGCGGGGGCTCGTCGGCGATCGGTCGAGGCGCAGGTGGGGGCTCGAACGCGGGCGCGATCGGCGCGACCGAGGCGACCTCGGGGCGCGCGGAGAGCGGGGTGCCGAGCCATTCTTCGCCCGGCGCGACCCGCTCGCGGCACCCCCCGGCCAACGCGGCCCAGACCAGCATCGAGACGTGGACTCTCATGGTTCCAGAAGCGAGCAATACCACGCCGCGGCGTCAGTGACCACGTCCTCACGCTGCTTTGCGTCATTGTCTCCGAACATCGACGGCGGGAGCGGGGCCGGGCGCGACGCGGGCGACGGCGGCGCGGCATTCGCGCTGGATCGGGCGGACGGGGCGGGCGCCGTCGAGGGTGAGGATCGGATCGGCGGGGCGGGTCTCGGCGAGGCGGTCGTAGGCGGCGGCGACGCGGCGGAGGCGGTCGTCGACCTCGTAGAGCTCGGGCGTGCCCTGGCGGGCGGCGCGGCGGGCGGCGGCGACCTCGGCGGGGACCTGGAGGTAGAGCACGAGGTCGGGGGCGGGGAAGGGGGCGTTGAGCGCGGCGACCCAGGCGGGGTCGCACTCGGCGCCCTGGTAGGCGAGGCTGTGGTAGAGGTAGCGGTCGCAGACGACGTCGTGGCCGGCGGCGAGCGCTGGCTCGATGAGGCCGCGGAGGTGGTCGGCGCGGTCGGCGACGAAGAGCGCGGCGATGGCGCGGGGGTCGAGGCGCTCGCCGTCGGTGCCGAGGAGGCGGTGGGCGAGCGCGTCGCGGATGCGGAGGCCGATGGGGCCGGGGCTGGGCTGGTGGGTGGAGACGACCGCGCGGCCCTGGCGGCGGAGGTGGCGGGCGAGGAGCTTCGCCTGGGTGGTGGTGCCGGCGCCGTCGAGGCCTTCGAAGACGATGAAGCGGCCGCGGGACGGGGCTTCCGGTGAGGCTTCGGGCCGGCTTTCGGGCGAGACCGTGGGCGGGCTGTCGGGCGAGGTCGCCGGCGCGCGGCGGGCGCGCTGGCGGGCCCAGAAGGCGTCGACGCGGTCCCAGTGGTCGCGGTGGGCCCAGACGTCGCCGAAGAGCTTCGCTTCGAAGCGGCCGGCGGCGGCGAGGTCGAGCTCGGCGCCCTCCATCACGAGGCGCTTGCTCATCGCGACGGCGCCGGCCGCGCCGGTGGCGATCTCGCGGGCGAGCGCGACGGCGGCGGCGCGGGCGGGGGTGCCGGCGGGCGCGACGGCGTCGGCGAGTCCCCAGGCGAGCGCCTCGGCGGCGGGCACGTCGCGGCCGGTCCAGAGCAGCGAGAGCGCGCGGCTGCGGCCGACGCAGCGCACGAGGCGGCGGCTCGCGCCCCAGGCCGTCGCGACGCCGAACTCGCGGTGGCGGAAGGCGATGACGGCGTCGTGGGCGATGACGCGGAGGTCGCAGGCCATCGCGACCTCGGCGCCGCCGCCGTAGGCGAAGCGCTCGATCGCGGCGATGACCGGGATCGCGAGCCCTTCGAAGCGGGCGAGCACGGCTTGCAGCCGGGTCGACATCGCGCTGCCGTGGTCGGCGCTGCGGGCCTCGCCGAGATCCTTGAGGTCGCCGCCGGCGATGAAGCGGTCGCCGCCGCCGGTGAGCACGACGGCGCGGATCGTGGGGTCGCGCTCGATGCGGTCGAGGGCGCGGTCGAGCTCGGCCATGGTGTGGCGGGCGATGGCGTTGAGCGCGCGGGGGCGGTCGACGACGAGGACGGCGACGGGGCCTTCGCGCTCGATGCGGACTTCGTCGGTCATGGGGGCGGGGTCACTTCTGCCGGCGGAGGCGTTCCTGCGCTTGCTCGACGAGCAGGCGCACGTCGGCGTCGTCGTGGGTCGAGAGGATCGCGAGGAAGTCGTCGACGCGCTCGCCGCCGACGACCGAGAGCGCGTCGACGACGGCGCGCAAGAGCTCGCGGTCGCGGGGGTTGGCGAGCTCGATGAGGACCTCGGCGGCGCGGTCGTCGCCGATCTCGGCGAGCGCGCCGACCATGCGGAGGCGGGCTTCGCGGTCGCGTTCGCGGCGGAGCGCGTCGGCGAGCGCGGGCACGGCGGTCGCGGCGCGGAGCATGCCGAGGCGGCCGGCGGCGGCGCGGCGGATGTCGGGCTCGGGGTGGCCGAGCGAGGCGACGAGCGCGTCTTCGGTCTGGCCGAGGGTGTCGACCTGCGCGGCGACGGCGCGGGCGGCGTCGCGGGCGGCGGCCTCGACGCGGGCCTCGATGAGCGGGCGGAGCGCGGCGGGGTCGCCGCCGGGGAAGCTGGCCTCGGCGGTGGCTTCGGCGCCGGCGTAGAGCGCGGGTGATCCGTCGGGGGGGCGGAGGCGGAGCTCGACGATCCAGACGGCCTTGGCCTGGCCGGCGACCGGGGCGGCGGCGACGCCTTCGCCGTCGGAGACGCCGTAGATGGCGCGGGCGGCGACCTCGACGCGCCAGCCGCCGGGGCCGAGCCCGGCGCGGTCGCGGGCGCCTTCGAGGGCGCGGGCGAGGCCGAAGATGTCGTCGGCGCCGACGCTGAGCCCGGCGGCGGCGAGGGCGTCGCGCAGGGTGGCGTGCAGGGCGTCGGCGGCGAGGGTGACGGGGCGGCGGTCGGGCGGGGTGGCGTCGGTGACCTCGAGCGCGGTGACGCGGGCGGCGGGGGCCGGCGCGGCGGGCGGCGGGGTGGGGTCGCTGCACGCGGCGAGCGCGAGGGCGAGCGCGAGCGCGGAGAACGTCGCCGTCGGTCGGTGGCCGGGCGCGGCGCGGGGCGCGGGGCTCATCGGGCGCTCTCGGCGGCGAGCTCGGCCCACTCGGGGTAGCCGTGGCCGGTGAAGAGGCGCTCGGCGGCGCGCAGCTCCTCGCCGGCGCGGGCGGCGTCGAGCGGGGCGAGGAACTCGCCGCGGGCGAGGCGGAGGCGGGCGGCGTAGAACGGCGAGCAGAGGCCGGGGGCGAGCGCTTCGAGCAGGTCGAGCGCCTCGCGCGCCTTGCCGCGGCGGTCCTGGAAGGCGTGGATCTGGACCTGCTTCTCGACGAGGTCGAAGAGCAGCTCGACGAGCCCGGCGGCGCGGGCGGCGAGCGCGGCCTCGCCGAGCGCCTGTTCGCAGGCTTCGAGGTCGTCGAAGGCGGCGGCGGCGGCGGCGATGGCTTGCAGGGCGTGGGCGCGCAGCGAGGGGTCGGCGTCGGCGGTGAGCGCGCGGAGCCGGGTGAGGAGCGCGGGGCCGCCGCTGGCCTCGCCCTGGCCGACGGCGGCGACGTGGCGGAGCGCGGCGAGCACGGGGGCGTCGTCGACGGGGAGCCCGGCGGCGAGGCGGGCGCGCGGGTGCTCGGCGAGGGTCTTCGTCAGCGTGTCGCGTTCGGCGGGGCGGAGCGCGTCGGGGAGGCGGCGGGCGGCGGCGAGCGCGGCGACGGGGCCGGCCTGATCGGCGGGGAAGGGGAGGGTGGTCGCGTCGGGGCCGGCGGCCCAGAGCACGGCGAGGCGCTGGCGCTCGGGGTGGATCGCGGCGCCGACGAGGCCTTCGACGTAGCCGGTGCGCACGAGGCGGTCGAAGTCGAGCGCGGCGGGCGGGGCCTTGGGGGTGAGCAGGTGGTGGAAGCAGAGCTCGGCGACGCGGCCGTCGCGCAGCCAGCGGGCGGCGAGCGCGGGCGGGATGGGGTCGTCGCCGGCCTCGACGGCGTCGCCGACGACGAGGACGTGGCGCATGGCCTTGTCGGCGAGCGCGGGTGCGGCGGCGTAGAGCGCGGCGAGGGCGTCGAGGCTCTGGATGACGAGCGCGACCCAGGTGGCGGTGCGGGTGAGCAGTCCGACGCGGCCGGCGAGCGCTTCGAAGACGGGGGTCGGGTCGCCGGCTTCGAAGCCGTCGACGACGTAGAGGGTCGAGTTGAAGTGGTCGCCCTCGTGGGCGAGCAGGGTCGGGTGCAGCGGGCGGGCGGGGGTCGCGGGCGCGGGCACGACCTTGACGCGGTCGATGGCGACGCCCTCGACGAAGCGGTCGCGGGCGCCTTTGCCGGCGCAGAGCACGATCGCGAGGCGGGGTTCGGCGCCGGCCGAGGTGAGCCAGCGGGCGAGCTCGCCGAGGTGGAAGTCGAGCGCGCGGGCGGCGAGGCCGGGGGCGGGTGAAGACCAGGCGGAACGGATCGACATCGGCTCCATCGGGCAGCCCTCCGGCTCGACGTGTGGACTGCGCTGTGTTACCAGATGAGAGCCGGGGGGCAAAGGTCGTTCCGCGCCGCGCGCGTGGCCGCCCCCGTCGCCGTCGTCCCCGGCCCTGCGCAAGGAGTGGAGATGTCGACCCGCCCGCTCGCCACGTTGCTGCTCGCCCTCCTCACGCTGGCCGCCGCCCCCGCCGGGGCGCAGGACGCGCCGACCCAGAAGACCAAGGCCACGACCCGCACCGGCCCCTACCTCGGCGTGCAGCCGGGCATGAAGGATCTCGCGCCGGGCAAGGCGACGGTGCGCAGCAAGGGCGCGATCCGGGTGGTGACCTGGGTCGGGTTCCAGATGGCGGGGCAGGGGGGTCGGGTCTTCGTGCAGAGCACCGAGCCGCCGGAGTACACGCTCGTGCCCGGCGAGCCGAATCAGGTGATCCTCGAGCTCACCGACGCCCGGCTGCACAGTCAGAACGACGGCCGCCCGCTCGAGACCGGCTGGTTCCCCACCGCCATCTCGCGGGTCGACGCGCGGCAGCTCAAGGGCAACAAGGTGCGGGTGACGATCGATCTGCGCGAGGTCGTGGGCTACGACCTCCGGCAGGAGGGCAACTACCTCTTCCTCGACTTCCGGCCGCCCACCGGCCCGATCACGCCGCCCAAGCTGCCCTCGGCGGCGGCGGCGTCGACGAACTGACACCGGCCCACCCACCGCTCGTACCGGCTCGCACAACGACGAGGGAGGAGAGACGATGCGTCGCTTGATGAGCGGGGCGTGGTGCGCGCTCGCGCTGTGCGCCTGGGCCTGCACCGCCAACGATGACGACAGCGGCGACGCGCGCCCCGCGCCCGCGCTCGATGGCGCGCTCGACGCGGCCGCGGACGACGCGCGGGTCGAGCCCGATCAGGCGCCTCCCCGGCCCGACGCCGCGCCCGACGCCGCGCCGGTCGACGGCTGCGCGACCGCCTGCGACCGGCTCGGGCGCTGCGCGATCGAGCGCTGCGAGATCGGCGGCGACGACGCGGCCGGGGTCGAGGCGGCGTGCGCCACGATCTGCGCGATGACCCCCCAGCTCGCGAGCGTCATCAACGGCGCCGGCGACTGCGCGACCGTCGTCGAGTTCGGCCGCGACCGGCTCCCCGCGCAGCTCGGCGAGGCCTGCGCCGAGGACGTCACCCCCGACCCGCTCCCCAGCGACATCCCCTGCCCCTACCCGTGCATGGCCGGTGAGCAGTGCCTCGGCGGCTACTGCGTGCGCGACGACGGCACCTGCGTGACCGACTACCACTGCCGCCCCGACCGTGAGACCTGCGACGAGGGCCGGTGCGTGACCGCGCAGTTCGCTGAGTGCCGCTCGTCGAACGCCTGCGCCGAAGACCAGGAGTGCCGCTCGTTCAGCGCCGATCCGTTCGCGCCGGGGATCTGCATCCACCCGTGCGCGGCCGACGCCGACTGCCCGTTCAGCGAGTCGTGCCAGCCCGCGCTCGGCAGCATCTGCTACTTCGAGTTCTGCGGCCCCAACACCGGCAACGGCACGCTCTACGAAGACTGCGGCGTCGGCGCCTTCCCCGGGACCTGCTACCCGCTCAGCGAGGGGCAGGCGCGCCAGGGCCAGCCCGGCTACTGCATCGAGGCCGGCACCGCCGCGATCGGCGCGCCGTGCGACAACGGCGCCGAGGGGCGCGACGAGGCGAGCGCGGCGCTGCGCTGCGTGCCCGGCGCGCTCTGCTTCGGCGACGCCGACGACCCGCTCGACCCGAGCGACCCCAACGACGAGCGCGGCGAGTGCGTCAACCTCTGCGACCCGCGCGCGCCCACCACCTGCACCGAGGACGAGTTCTGCCTCGACTTCTCGCAGGCCGACGACCCGAACACCGCGCTCGACGAGACGCAGCACATCGGCGTCTGCTACCGCACCGACTGCGACGTCTTCGACGACCAGTGCCCCGACGGGCAGGCGTGCCGGGTGCTCGCGGTGAGCTCGGCCAACGGCCGCTGCGTGCCCGACGGGCAGGTGGCGCTCGGCGAGCCGTGCGCGACGATCGACGACTGCGCGGGGACCTCCATCTGCGGCGGCAACAACCGCGCGGAGCAGGTCTGCATCGCGCTCTGCCGGCCCGGTGTCGCGGGCGAGTGCCCCGCCGAGCAGTTCTGCTTCGCCGGCGAGGCAGGGCAGGCGATCGGGTTCTGCATCTACCCGAGCGAGGACTTCCCGGCGCCCGACGGCGGCGTCGAGCCCGAGCCCGACGCGGGGCTCGACCCTGACGCGGGCGCCGACGCCGACGCGGGGCTCGACGGGGGCGGCCGCTGATCCGGTGAGCGACGGCCAGCTACCCCCGCGGCCCCAGGCTCACCGTCAGCATCACGTCCGGCGCCGGCCGCCCCGCCTCGTGGCCGAGCCACACCCCCGCCGACCAGCACCCGCAGCGCCCCCGCCACCCGAGCTCGCCGATCTGGCCGACGTACTGCCGCCGCGCCGGATCGAGCGCGCCCTGCCAGCGCAGATCGAGCGCGCCGACCGCCAGCGCCGCGCCCGCCCCGAGCCCATGCACCGCCGGGACGTCGACCGCCTGCTGCGTCGGCATCACCGCGCCCCGCGGCCGCAGCCACGGCAGCGCCGGATCGGCGTCGAACCGCAGCCAGCGCGCGTCGAGGCGTAGCCCTTCGGCCGGCGCGACCCACAGCCCGGCGAGGAGCGCGTCGCGCCCGGCGACATCGAGCTCGGCGCCCGCCAGCGGACCCTCGACCCGCCCCCGCAGCCACGGCGCGGTCAAGCCCTCGACCGGCGCGCGCGCCTCGTAGTCGAGCCGCGCGCTCGCCTCGGCCTGCCAGCTTCGCCCGATGAAGCGGCTCGCGAGCACGGCGCCGACCGCGCGCGACGCGACCGGTCGATCGCGCTGCTCGAGGATCGGCGGCGCGCCCTCGACCGCGAAGTCGGCGACCCGGCCGTCGACCGTCAACGCGATGACATGCCGCCCGACGCCGTAACGCCGCGCGACCGCCAGCTCGGCCTCGACCGCGGCGAAGCCGGCGACGCGCTGCCCGCTCCCCGCGTCCTCGCCCTCGCCCGCCGGGTGGATCCGGGTCCGCGCGCCCGCGACCGGCCGCAGCCGCAGCGGGCCGATCCAGTGCGGCGCGGCGGCGTCGACCGCGAGGTCGTACACCTCGGCCGCCGCGCCGTCGATCGCGTACCGCCCGACCAGCGCCTCGAAGCCGACCACCAGCGGCCCGACCGCGCCGCCGAGCGCGCTCCACACCTCGGGCACGACGTCGACGACCGGCCGCTCGCCGACCAGCGGGTCGAGCCGCCCGCCGCGGATCCCGACCGCGAGGCCCTCGCCCGCCGCGGCCGCGCCGGCCTCGGCGGTGAGCGTCGCCCGGCTGCGGTCGAGGTAGCCCGGCCGCCGCGCGATCCAGGCCTCGGGGTCGCTCGCCCAGCCGCCGTCGACCGCGACCCGCAGCGGACCGAGCGGCGCGGTGCCGCGCCCGGCCGCGAAGCCCTCGTCGGGCGCCGCGAAGCCGCCCTCGACGCTGCCGCGGTCGCGCGCGCTCGCCGCCCAGCGCAGCCGCCCGTCGGTGATGAAGCCGTCGCGCCAGCCGGGGCTCAGCGTCAGGTCGAGGCTCGGCCCGAGCGCGACGAAGAGCGGCAGCTTCGCCCACCACCCGTCCTCGGCGTCGTAGCCGGCCGTCGGCAGCAAGAGCCCGGTGCGGCGGCGCGCGAGCGGCACGTAGGCGACCGGCGCCGCCGCGATCGGGACCCCGCCCGCCCGCAGCACCGGCCAGCGCGCCCACGCGCCCTCGCCGGGCCGGATCGTCGCCGCGCTCGCGCTGATCGTCCACGGCGGGTCGTCGCAGCCGCAGGCGCTGAACCAGCCGTCCTCGGCGGTGAGCGCGCCGTCGTCCCACCCGAGCCGCGCCGCGCCGCCGCGCAGACGCGGGCCGTCGAGGCGCGCATCGGCCGCGGTGAGCGCGCCGCCCGGCAGGCAGAGCGTCGCGTCGGCGGCGTCGAGGCGGGCGGCGGGCGCGACGAGCGTGATCGGGCCCTGCAAGGTGAGCGCGCCCTGCGGGCAGGCGGCGGTGGGATGCCCCTCGGCGGTGGCCGCGCTGAGCCGCGCGCCGCCGGTCTGCAACACGAGCCCGCTCGCCCGCCAACCGTCGGCGGTCAGCTCGAGGCGATCGGCCTCGACGTCGACCGGCGCGGGCGGGGCGAGCAGCGCGATGAGCAGGGCGAGCACGGCGGCAGACTACCCCGGCCGCGGCCCGGGCGCACCGGCCGTTCGACCGGGCTGCCGGTACAAAACGCCGCTCAGAACCGCCACGCCCCGCCGATGCCGGCGCCGGTCGGGCCGAGCGTCGGTCTCACCGTCGCCTCGGGCGGCGGGACCGCGTCGTCGAAGACGTACAGCGCCGTCGCGAGCCCCGCGAGCGCCGCCGCGCCGGCCCCGAGCCCGATCGCGAGCGCCGTCCGCTGGTCGCGCGCGTCGACCCGCGACTGGTAGCGCGTCACCTCGGCCGGCGCGAGCCCGTCGGTGCGCCAGCGCGCCTCGATCGCCTGCGCGTCGGACTGCGCGTCGAGCGCGAACCCCACCGCCACCCCGGCCCCCGCGAGCAACGCGCCGGTCGCGCCGTACAGCACCCACGCCGCCACCCGCTGTCCGGTCACCTCGAGCGGCGCCTCGATCGTCAGCGCCTGCGCCCGTTCGACCGCGACCGTCTGCACGAACGGCACGCGCCCCGACTCGACGACCACCACCCGATGCTGCCCCGGCGCGAGCGCGATCGGCGGCAGCGGCGCCGGGCCGAGCGGGCGGCCGTCGATCTCGACCTGCGCCCCCGCCGGCGCGCGCACCGTCAGCGCGCCCGGCTGCGGGGTCAGCGTCACGTTGAGCGCCACCGTCGACCCGGCCACCGCCGTCGTCTCGATGGTGCGCGGCTCGTGCTCGGGCGCCTCGACCACCAGCCGCCGGGCCCCGGGCGCCACCTCGAAGGTCGCCGGGATCGGCCGCGGATCACCGCCGTCGATCCGGGCCTGCGCGCCGCTCGCGTCGGCCGACACGATCAACCGCGCCGGCGCGTCGGCGGCGGGCTCGGCGTCGCGCTGCATCAGCGGCACGAGGTCGCGCAGGTGCTGCGAGGCGTCGTCGCGCCGGCCGCCGGTGCGCACCGTGTCGACGTACTCGCGATACAGCGCGACCGCGCGCCGCAGCTTCTTCGGGTCGCCGTCGAGGAAGTATTGCAGCCGCAGCGCCTGGGCGAGCGAGAAGACCACCGAGGGCCGCGGCGCGAGGCGGTAGGCCTCTTCGAAGGCCTCGACCGCGACGTCGTAGTGGGTGCGGGCGTAGGCGGCGCTGCCGGCTTCGAACAGCTCGCGGGCGCGCGCCAGCGTGGCCGGATCGCTCGCCGCCTCGCTCGCCGCGTTCGCCGCCGCCTCGTCCGCTTCGGCCGCGTCGGCCGCGTCGACCGGCGGGGGCGGCGCGGCGAGCAGGGCCACGAGCAGCAGCCAGGCGCCCATCAGCGCACCTCGCGGGCGCAGGTGCCCTCGGCGGCGGTCTGCGCGGTGCACGGCCTCTGCTCGATGACCTGCGCCCGCTCGGCGCTGCTGACGACGAGGTCGAGGACCCCGTCGACGTCGATGTCCTCGGCGGCGAGGGTGCGGATCCCGTCGAAGTCGATCCCCTCCAGCCCGAGCCCGACCGGCGCCGCACAGTCGAACGCGCGATCGGCCCCCACGTCGAGGCGATGGAAGTCGGTGTCGCCGACGAGCACCAGCTCCGCGCCCGGCGTCCCATCGAGCTCGGTCACCGCGAGCGCGCCCCCGAAGCGGCTGTCGAGCCATTCGGAGCGGCACGTCATCGGCGTCGCCTCGAAGCCGTCCGGACGCCCCCACCAGATCGCGATCACCCCCTCGCGCGCCGCCTGACCCGGCGTCCCGTCGCGCTGCACCGCGAGCAGATCGGGCTGCCCGTCGCCGTCGAGATCGGCCGCGACGAGCTGCTGCGGCGCCGCCCCGGTCGGCGCCGCGTCCAGCACCTCGCACCGCGCCTCGTCGCGCCCGAAGCGCAGCAGCCGCGGCACCCAGCGCGCCCCGTCGCTCGACATGCCGGGCGGCGGCGTCTCGAGCGCCACCAGCTCCTCGTCGCCGTCACCGTCGACGTCGACCGGCGTCAACAGCAGCTCCAGCTCGCCGATCGTGCAGTCCTCGCCCATGAACACCAGCGGCTCGGGGATGAAGTCGATCCCCGACGCGAGGTCGTTCCAGCCCAGGACGAGGAAGCTCCAAGCCCCGCCGAAGATCGCCCCGATCACCGCCCGCGACGCCAACGGCGCAGCGCTCTCCGCCCGCAGGATCGCGATCGCGCGGATGTCGGTCGGCGCGTTGAACGGCGCGGTGAGCCGCCCCACCCCCGAGCCCCGCAGCTCGAGCAGCGCCGCGCCGCCGTCCTCCACCCGGACCACCGCGACGATGTCGTCGATCGCGTCGAACGACGCCCCCGCCTGCCGCACCACCGCCTGCGCCGCGATCGGGTCGCGCGCGTCGAGCGCCGAGACGAACCGCGTCGGCACCCCGGCGCCGGTGTTGAACGCGATCCAGATCCCGTTCGCCGATCCGACCATCACGTCGGTCAGCAGATCACCGTCGAAGTCGCCCGTCCCCATCCAGTCGAACGGATCGGGGACCGTGGCCTCCAGCGGGTTGAAGCGCCCGTCGCCGACGTTGAGATAGAGCACCAGCGACTGCGCGCTCTGCGTCAGCAGATCGATCCGGCCATCCTGGTTGAAGTCGACCGGCAGCGCGTCCTGCGTGGGGCGGTCGAACTGCCCGAAGCTGCCCGGCTGGGGGCGGGCGCCGGGCTGGGTGCCGAAGATGAAGCTGCCCGCGTCGAGGATGACCTCGGCGACCCCGCCGCCCATGTCGGCGACGTCGTAGATGCGCCCCTGCGCCATCGACGAGCCCATGCCCGGCATCCCGGTCGGCGCGGGCGTCGCGACCATCGCCTCGAAGCCTTCGAAGCCATCGGCGCCCCGGCGGCCGGCGGCGATCCCGACGCCGGCGCGCCCGCCCATCTCGACGGCGACGACGAGGTCGAGCACCCCATCGCCGTCGATGTCGCCGAAGAAGACGCCGCTCTCCCCGATCGCCCACCCCGCGCTCACCGGCACCGTATCCCGCGGCGTGAACGCGCACGTCGGCTCGGCTTCGCGCCCCTCGAACGTGCAGTCGAGGCCGTGGACCCACACCGTGTCGCCCCCGCGCACGCCCCAGGCGAGCTCGTCGTGCACCGCGCCGAGGCCGGCCGCCGGCTCGACCGCGTCGAGATCGGCCACCGCGAGCTTCATCGGCAGCGCCGCGCCCTCCGCCACCGGCGTCGTGTGCACCACCGTGTCCAGACCGGCCGCCGGCACCACGAAGCTCAGCGCCGCGTCACCCACCGCCGCGACCACCGCGAGCTGCCGCCCGAGCGCCTCGCCGCCGCGCATCGCCACGATCGCGACCTCATCGCCCGCGACGTCGATCTGCCCCGTCGGCACCGCGATCGGCTCCAGCTCCTGATCGCCGCGCCCCCGGTAGATGTTGACCCGGCGGCCGGCGAAGACGATCAGATCATCGGTCGGCCGCGTCGTGCCGTCTTCGTCGCCCATCGAGAGCGGCTCGAGGTCCCCGATCACCGGCGGCGACGGCGCCGAGTCGATCGGCACGCTGACGAGGGTGGTGAACGCGCCCTCCGCGTCGCCGAACGCCACCGTCATGATCGGCTCGGCGACGTTGACGAGATCGGGGAAGCGGTCGCCGTCGAAGTCGCCGATCTGCACGCTGCCGGCGAGGCCGTTGATGGTGCGCCGCCGCTCGAAGGCGCCGGCGGGCGCGTTGCAGACGCCGTCGGAGGCGCAACCCCAGCCGAGCGGGCACGCGGCGTCCTTGTCGTCGACGCCGAAAGTGCAGGTGAAGCGGCACCGCGTCGCCTCGGCGACCTCGCCGCAGCGGTAGCCGCCGGGCACCGTCACCCCCGGCTCGCAGTCTTCGTTGTTCTGCGGCTCGATCACGCCGTTGCCGCAGCGGCCATCGGCGTCGATGTCGCTGAGGTTCGCGCAGCCGGCGAAGGCCAGCGCGAGCGCGGCGAAGAGCACAGGGCGCATCAGAACGGCTCCAGCGCGTCGGCGCCGCCGCTCGGCGTCGCCGGTGTCGTGCCCGGCGTCGGCGCGGGCCGCGGCGGGCGCTTCGTCGGCGCCGGGCGCGGCAGCTCGGCGAGCGCGACCGCCACCACCCGATCGGCGCTCGGCGCCACCTCGACCGTCGCCTCGGCGTGCCCCTCGGCGCGCAGCGTCAGCGTCACCCGCGCCTCACCGCGGGGCAGCACCACCGGCGCGGGCGTCGCCGCGAGCAGCGCGCCGCCCGCGTCGCGGATCTCGGTCCCATCGGGCGCGCCGTCGAAGCGGAGCTGCACCGTCGCCGGCAGCGGCGGCGGCGCGGCGTCGGCGACCTCGCCCGCGACCGCCGCGTCGGGCGCGACCGCCGCGTCCCGCGCCGCGACCGGCGCCGCGGCCGGCTCGACCGGCGCCGCCGTCACCGTCGCCTCACCCGCTGGCGCCTCACCCGCCGACGCCGCCGCGCCCGCGCCCTCGCCCGCGACCTCCGCCGCGCCCTTCACCCACCACCACGCGCCCCCCGCCGCCGCCACCGCCAGCACCGCCACCAGCGCCCACCGCCCCCCGCCCCCGCTCGCCGCCGGCGCATCGATCGTCGGCATCGGCGCCGCGACCACCCCCGACGCCGCCCGCGCCGCTCGATCACCCTCCAGCCGCGCCACGAACGCCGCCAGATCGGGCGGCCGCGCCTCCGGCGCCTTCGCCAGCGCCCACCGCACCGCCTCCGTCGCCGCCGCCGGCAGATCACCCACCAGCGTCGACAGGTCCGGCGGCGGCTCGTTGACGTGCGCCGTCATCACCGAGAACGCCGAGTCCGCCGCGAACGGCAGCCGCCCGCTCAGCATGTGGAAGGCCACCACCCCGAACGCGTAGATATCGGCCCGATGATCGACCGCCTTCCCGATCACCTGCTCCGGCGCCATATAGGCCGGCGTCCCCACCGACGCGCCCGTCGCCGTGCGGTGCCCCACCTCGGCGTCCTGCATCATCAGCTTGGCGACCCCGAAGTCGAGCAGCTTCACCCGCCAGCCGGCGCCCCGCGGCGTCAGGAAGATGTTGTCCGGCTTGAAGTCCCGATGCGCCACCCCCGCCGCGTGCGCCGCGTCGAGCGCCGCCGCCATCTCCCGCAGGATCGGCAGCGCCTCGTCGAGCCCGATCCGCCCCCGCTCGGCGATCAACCCGCGCAGCGTGATCCCCTCGAGCAGCTCCATCACGTAGTAGTGCCGCCCATCGGGCAGGGTCCCGAACGCGAAGATGTCGATGATCCCGTCGTGCCCGATCTGATTGACCGCCCGCGCCTCGGCGACGAAGCGCGAGACGATCGCCGGATCGGCCGAGTAGCGCAGGTGCAGCACCTTGATCGCCACCGGCTTGCCGATCACCGGATGCACGCCCCGATACACCCGCCCGAAGCCACCCTCGCCGAGCAGCCCCTCGACGACGTACTCCCCCGCCCGCGTCCCCGCCGGCAGCTCGACCGGGCCGGTGTTGCCCGGCCCCGACGCCATCAGCGGCGACCCGTCCCCCGACGGCGGCGCCAGCGTCTCCTCGGTCGCGAAGTCGGGCGAGCGCACCCCCGCCGCGGGCGTCGGCGGCGCCATCGTCTCATCGGTGCTCGGATCATCACCGCGCGGGGCGAGGGTCTCGTCGGTCGCAATCGCCGCGTCGCGCGCGTCGTCTCGGGGAAGGTGGGCCATCGTCTCCGCGTCTCATCGGGAGGGCCCGGCGATGATGAACCGCCCTCCGGGGGCAGGACAAGCTTCTACGCAGCCTGCTCGCGCTGAGCGACGAGCTCGGGCGGCGGATGGAACGCCGCCCAGGTCCCGCCGACGACGATGTACAGCACGCACAGGAACAGCATGTACTCGGGGAACAGCTTGAACGGCGCCATCGCGTACACCGCCGCGATGTTGGCGATCTGGAACCACTGGATCGCCTTGTTCTTGCGCCCCTTGAGCTTCGGCAGCCGGATGTTGCTCACCATCGCGAGCCCCGCCGCGATCAACACCACCGGCGCCGCCGTCAGCAGCGAAGGGTCGAGCCCGTAGCGGTCCCAGGTCAGGTAGGAGAGCGCGAGCACCGCGCCGCAGAACGTCGTCGGGATGCCATAGAAGGTCGAGTCCCCACCCGGCGGATCGGAGATGTTGAACCGCGCCAGCCGCCCCGAGGTCGCGACCACGTACAGCCCGAGCGCCGCCATCAGCAGCATGCGCGCCGCCTCGCCCTCGAACGCCGGCAGCTCCCGACAGCGAAAGTAGAACAGCCCGGCCGGCGCGATCCCGAACACCACGAAGTCGGCGAACGAGTCGAACTGCATCCCGAACTTCGAAGACGCGTCGAGGAGCCGCGCCGCGGTGCCGTCGAGCTTGTCGAGCAGCACCCCCCACAGAATCATCCAGGCGGCCAGCGTGTAATCACCCGCCGCCGACATCGCCACCGACGCCAGCCCGAAGAGCATCGACAGCGCGGTGAACCCGTTCGGCACCACGTACTTCAGCGCAATCATCATCCGCTCGCGCCACCCGACCAGCGAATCGGCCGACCCCCCGGGTGGTTCGGGCACGACCACCGGTGAGGCTAGCCATGCGTCGGGACCATGGCAAGGAGATGGCGCGCCGAGATGTGGTGCGCCGCCCGCCCCCCCTTGTAGACTGCATCGCGTGTCGGAAGCCGATGACATCGATGGCACCGAGCCCGCCCCCCGGGTCGCGCCGCCGCGCCGCGACGAGGCCGACACCCGCCCCGGCACCGGCCGCCCCCCGCCCCGCCGCGCCGAAGTGCCCCCCGATGACGAG
>JACKDM010000061.1 GCA_020633515.1 Myxococcales bacterium | reverse complement strand
CGCAGGAAGATCTGCCGCGAGAAGAGCGCCGAGGGCGCGCGATCGGTGATGACCCGCAGCGCGAGCCGGCTCGCCGCGGTGCGGCCGCTCAGCGCGTCGGTGACGTAGAGGTCGCCGGTGGCGGAGAGGTGCTCGATGACGCGCGCCTTGAGCCGCTGAAAGGTCTTCGGCGCGATCGGGAGGTTGTTCCAGGCGCCCTTCTCCGCGTTGCCCCAGGAGAGGATGTCATCGAGGCTCTTGCCGTCGAAGCGGGCGTCCTTGTCGTCGACATAGAACGAGTTCTTGGCGGCGCGACCGACGTTGGGCGTCGTGTCCTGCAAGAGCGCGCCGTTCGCCATCACCCGGCCCTGCTCGCGCTGCACCGCCGCCTGGTAGAGCACGTCGACGTCGGGGTTGCGGTAGACGATCCCGCGCGGCGCGATGCCATACCGCGCCACGATCTGCCGTCCGTCCGTGAAGCGTCGCGCGTCTCCGATGCTCGTCATGTCGCTCTCCTCGATTGAAGCGGCGCGCAGGGTAGCACAGCGACGCACCCCGGCCACAAGGCTCCCACAGAAGAGACACCACGCCTGGCTTCGTCACGACCGTTCCGGTAGAACCCCCGCCCATGCCATATCCGCCCGCCCCCGCCACGCTCGACGTCGACGGCCGCGTGCTCCCCGTCGAGGCCATCATCGACGCGCTCGCCCCCCACGTCCTCCAGACGCGCCTCGCCCGCATGGAGGGCGTGCTCGCCCACCGCCTCGCCTCGCTCGCGCTCGGCGTCGAAGACCTGCACCACAGCCACAACGGCCACGCCTGCCTGCGCACCGCCGAGGCGCTCGGCCTGCAAGACGTCGTCGCCGCCGAGCTGCGCCACGCCTACCCGCTCGACGACGCCGCCGCCGAGCCCGAGGTCAACCGCAAGATCTCGATGGCCGCCCACCGCTGGATCGACCTGCACCGCGTCGACGACAGCGCCGCGCTCCTCGCCTTCGCCCGCGCCCGCGACATGCGCGTCTTCGGCGCCGGCCCCCGCGGCGCCCTCACCCTCGACGCGCTCCCCGTCGACCGCCCCGCGCTGCTCCTCTTCGGCAACGAGCGCGAGGGCCTGCGCGACGACACCCTCGCCGCCTGCGACGACGCCTTCCGCATCCCCATGTACGGCTTCTGCGAGAGCTTCAACGTCTCGGTCAGCGTCGGCATCACCCTCGCCGCGACCACCGCCCGGATCCGCGCCCGCCTCGCCGCCGACGGCCGCACCGGCGACCTCCCCGCCGACCGCCGCCGCCACCTCCTCGCCCGCTGGCTCCTCGGCGACGTGCGCGGCGCGCCGAGCATCATCCGCCGTAGACTCGGCTGACAGGGAGCCATCGATGCCCGAGCCCGAAGAGACCGCCGACCCCGCCGATCTCATCGCCGCCCACGTCCCCGACCCCGACCGCCGCGCGCGCCTCACCGCCGCCCTCACCGCCGCCGAGCCCGCCGCCACGCGCTGGCACCGCATCTCCCGCGAGCTCCTGACCCCCGACGACCCCCACCCGCTGCACGCCGCGCTCTACGCCGCCGTCTACGCCGGCCACGACCCCGCCCACGGCCCCCCGCCCGCCTGGACCCCCACCGAGCGCGAGCGCGCGCAGACCAACATCGGCCGCCTCGGCCTCGACTGGCCCGCGCTGCACCGCCGCTCCGTCAGCGACCCCGGCTGGTTCTGGCCCACCGTCCTCGACGCGCTCGGCGTCACCCCGCCGGTGCCTGCCGAGTCGGTCATCACCGGCGAAGGCGAAGCCGCCCGCTGGCTCCCGGGCATGAAGCTCAACGCCGCCGCCGCCTGCTTCGCCGGCCGCGACCCCCACCGCGTCGCGCTCGTCAGCCGTCGCGAGGGGGAGAGCCGCCTCCAGAAGATGACCCTCGGCGACCTCGAGCACCGCGCCTCCCAGGTCGCCCGCGCGCTCCGCCTCCGCGGCCTGCAACCCGGCGACCCCTGGGCGATCGCCATGCCCATGACCGCCGAGTCGGTCTGGATCTACCTCGGCGTCGTGCTCGCCGGCGGCGTCGTCGTCTCCATCGCCGACAGCTTCTCCCCCGCCGAGATCCGCACCCGCCTCCGCATCGCCGGCGCCAAGGGCATCTTCACCCAGGACGTCATCCTCCGCGGCCCCAAGCGCCTCCCGCTCTACGCCCGCGTCCGCGCCGCCGAGGCCCCCCCCGCCGTCGTGCTCCCCGCCGGCCAGCACGTCGCCGACGAGCTGCGCGAAGGCGACGTCACCTGGGCCGCCTTCGTCGACGGCGTCGACCACAACCGCGACGGCGCCGCCCGCTTCACGCCGCACGTCCCCGACGCCCACGAAGCGAGCAACATCCTCTTCTCCTCGGGCACCACCGGCGAGCCCAAGGCGATCCCCTGGACCCACATCACCCCGCTCAAGGCCGCCGCCGACGGCTGGGCGCACCACGACATCGCGCGCGGCCACGTCGTCGCCTGGCCGACCAACCTCGGCTGGATGATGGGCCCCTGGCTCATCTACGCGAGCCTGCTCAACGACGCCGCGATCGCGCTCTTCGAAGGCAACCCCGGCAGCGCCGAGTTCTGCCGCTTCGTCGCCGACGCCCGCGTCACCATGCTCGGCGTCGTGCCGAGCCTCGTGCGCACCTGGCGCAGCACCGGCGCCACCCGCGGCCTCGACTGGAGCGCGATCCGCTGCTTCAGCTCGACCGGCGAGGCCTCGAACCCCGATGACATGCTCTGGCTCATGGCCCGCGCCGGCTACAAGCCCGTCGTCGAGTACTGCGGCGGCACCGAGATCGGCGGCGGCTACATCAGCGGCAACCGCCTGCAACCCCAGGCGCCATCGACCTTCTCCACCCCCGCGATCGGCTGCCGCTTCGTGCTCCTCGACGACGACGGCAAACCCGCCGAAGAGGGCGAGATCGGCCTCGTCGCGCCGCTGTTCGGCAGCTCGGAGACCCTCCTCAACCGCGACCACCACGAAGTCTACTTCGAAGGCATGCCCCCGGGCCCCGCCGGCGAGACCCTGCGCCGCCACGGCGACCGCATCGTGCACCTCGGCGGCGGCGGGTACCGCGCGCAGGGCCGCGCCGACGACGCGATGAACCTCGGCGGCATCAAGATCAGCGCCGCCGAGATCGAGCGCGCCTGCGCCGGCGTCGACGGCGTCGGCGAGTGCGCCGCCATCGCCCACGACCCGCCCGGCGGCGGCCCGAGCCGGCTCGTGCTCGTCGTCGTGCCCGACGGCCGCCCCCCCGCCCGCGACGCGCTCCAGCGCGCGATCAGCGACGGGCTCAACCCGCTCTTCAAGGTCGCCGACGTCTGGACCGTCGACGCGCTCCCGCGCACCGCGTCGAACAAGGTCATGCGCCGCGTGCTGCGCGCGCAGTACGCCGCCGGCCACGCCGGCTGAGCCCGCTCACATCGAGTGCCGCTCGCTCCGATCCGCGGTCGCCCGCAGCCGCCCGCCCGCGACGAGGATGCCACCCACCACCATCAGCGCGCCCCCGCCGGGGATGCCGACCACCCAGCCGACCACCGGGATGACGAAGCCGAGGACGAAGAGCAGCGCGCCCATCACGATGAGAAGCCAGCCGATCTTGCTGCGCGTGTCCATGTCATCTCCTCTCTGCGCCATGGGACGATGCCTGCGATGGCAGCAAGGACCGCGCCGACCGATGCCACCGCCGCCCGCGCCATGACATGGGCCGCTCTGCCCCGTGCCTCTCACCCGGGCGAGACAATCCACCCCGGCGCTTGTCCACATTCCGCCGTCCACGCCCGAGGCATGGCCCTTGCGATGGCCTCCTGTCATCAAAACAGCCCGAGGCACCCCCCATGCACCGCCTCTCCCTGCTCGCGCTCACCGCCGCCTGCGCCGCCTGCCAGGGCGGCGAGGTCGAGCCCGCGACCGCGCCCCGCGGCGCCGAAGAGACCCCCAAGACCACCGCGCTCGAGCTCGGCGCCAAGGTCCTGCAAGACCCCGAGCCCACAGAGACCCTCGACATCTACCTCGTCGGCTTCCACCCGATGAAGGACGACCCCACCCACCAGATGGAGGCCCATCACTACTGCCGGCAGGTCAACGAAGACTTCGCGCAGTGCGCGCTCTACGACGGCAACACCGCCGACGCCAACCTCAACGGCATCGAATACATCATCTCCGGCCGCCTCTTCGACGGCCTCCCCGAAGACGAGAAGCCGTACTGGCACCCCCACGACTTCGAGATCCTCTCCGGCCAGCTCATCGCGCCCGGCCTGCCCGACGCCGCCGAGCAGGCGCTGATGAAGGGCAAGCTCGGCAGCTATGGCAAGACCTGGCACACCTGGTCGTCGCGCCCCTTCGAAGGCCGGCCCGACACGCTCCCGCTCGGCGCGCCGAAGCTCGCGTGGTCGTTCAACGCGCACGGCGAAGCCAAGCCCGGCCTCATCGAGCGCCGCGACCGCGCGATGGATGTCTCGACCGCCGAGACCGAGCGCGCGCGCGCCGAGCTGCGCCCGCTCGCGAGGCCACAGCGCGGCGTGCATGCCATCGCCGATGCCTTCCCCGCCCGCCGCGTGCCTGCCTATGTCGAGGCCGCCGATGACACCGCCGCCCGCGCTGCGCCCGATGGCACCGCCCCCGACGCCGCCGCCCCCGACGCCGCCGCGCCCTGAGCCCCACCGAAACCCCGCCGCTGCAACCGACGCCCGCTTCCGCTATCGTCGACGCACCCCACGTCGGCCCTCGGAGGCAGCCTTGCGAACCCTTGCCCTCGCGCTCCTCGCGCCCCTCGCGCTCACCGCCTGTGACAACCTCCCCGTCGACGGCCGCCCCGGCGTCGACCCCACCGAAGAGCTCGGCGACCCCATCGTCGCCGCCGCCCACGTCTGGCGCTGGATCGACTTCCCCGACACCAAGTGCGCCGACGGCTCGCCCACCGGCCTCGGCGTCAACCTCAGCCCCGGCGCCGACAAGGCGTTCATCTACCTCGAAGGCGGCGGCGCCTGCTGGAGCTACGAGAACTGCTTCACCGTCCCGACCGCCTTCCACCTCGACGGCTTCGACCGCCGCGACTTCGAAGGGCTCCTCACCGACACCTACCTGCACTCCACCCTCTTCGACCGCTTCGACGCCCGAAACCCGTTGCGCGACGCCCACCTCGTCTTCGTGCCCTACTGCACCGCCGACGCCTTCATGGGCGACCGCATCGCGCGCTTCCAAGGCGGCCTCTTCGGCCTCGACGAGCGCGACATGCACTTCGCCGGCGCCGCCAACATCCGCGCCTACCTGCGCCGCCTCGTCCCCACCTTCGCCGACGTCGACCACGTCGTGCTCGCCGGCAGCAGCGCCGGCGGCTTCGGCGCCGCGTTCAACTGGTGGGCCGTCAAGGACTTCTTCCCCGCCGCCCGCGTCGACGTGATCGACGACAGCGGCCCGCCGATCGACCCCGTCGGCGGCAACTGGGGGATCTGGCAGGAGACCTGGGGCGTCGCGCTCCCCGACGGCTGCCTCGACTGCGACCAGCGCGTCGGCGCGATCATGGAGCACGCCCGCCGCACGCTCACCGACCAGGGCCGCTTCGCGCTGCTCAGCTACCGCCGCGACACCATCATCTCCGCGTTCTTCGGGCTGTTTCCGCACGAGTTCGAGCAGCGGCTGATGCGCCACGTCGACGCGGTCGAGGCCGACCCGAACGTGCAGAGCTTCGTGCTGCCCGGGCCGCTGCACACCTTCATGGTCGTCGGCTTCGACGTGATCGAGGCCGACAACGGGCTGCCGCTGTGGCGCTGGATCGAGCAGATGATCGACGGCGACCCCGACTGGCGCACCGTCCGCCGCTGACGGGCTCACAGCGTTTGCAAGGCTTCTGCGGGCTGGATTCACCCCCTCCGTCATTCTACCCTGTGACGGTGTCGAAACCCGCCCTCGCCGTCGCCGCGCTCGCCGCCCTCCTCGGGCTCGGCCCGGGCTGCCTGCCCGAGCCGGTGACGCCGAGCCCGCGCGGGGTCTTCCCGCCCGAGCGCCCCGATCGACCCCCGCCGGCGCGCCCCGACCCCGACCCCCCGCCGAGCCCCGGCCCCTGGCCCGCGCCCGCCGACGACCCGCCGCGGCCCCCGCCCTCGCCGATCCCCGACGGCGGCCCGCACCCGCTCGACCCCCGCCCGCTGCCCGCGCCCTGGCCCGACGAGGCGCTCGCGGTCGGCCCCGTCGCCGCCGCCCGCCGGGTCATCGCCGACGAAGACATCGTCGGCTTCGCCGCGCTCGACGGCGCGCTCCTCGCCGGCACCGCGACCGGCGGCCTCTTCCGCGCGACCGCGATCGGCGGCTGGCAGGCCGAGCTCACCCCGCTCCCGCCGCTGCGCTGGTTCGACGGCGGCGCCGGCCTCGCGATCGCCTGCCCCGCCGACGGCGACGCGGCGCGGATCTCGCTCGACGCCGGCATCCGCTGGGCCCGCCTCGACCTCAACTGCGGCGCCGGCGGCCGGCGCACGATCGCGTTCGACGGCGCGCGCGCCTGGATCCTGACCGAGGGCGGCGAGCTCTGGCGCGGCGCGCTCCTCGGCGGGCGGACCCACCTCACCGCCCCGATCGCCGATCCGCGCATGGTCGCCGCCGGCGGCGGCGCGGTCGTCGTCTTCGGCGCCGCCGACGCCGCGTGGTCGGGCGACGGCGAGCGCTTCGTGCCCGTCGAGCGCGCGGGCGCCGTCGTCGAGCCGCGCGACGGGCTCATCACCGACAAGGGCCGCGCGGTCGTCGTCGGGCGCGCGGCGCCGGGGCGGGTGGGCATCGAGTACAGCCGCGACGGCGGGCGCAGCTTCGCGCCGGCGATGGCGCCCGAACGGCTCGCCGGCGACCTCGCCCGGGTCACCGTCGACGCGCGCGGCGTCTTCTACGCGACCCCGATCGACGACGGCCCGCCGCTGCGCAGCGACGACGGCGCGCGCTGGGTCCCGGTCGGCCACCGCCCGGCCCGCGGCGCGGTCATCGGCGCCGATCGCGGCGCGATCGCGGCGACCGCGCGCGGCTTCACCCTCGGCGTCGACCGCGAGGCCCCGCGCGGCCCCGGCCTCGACCGCCCGCTGTGGCGCGTCGTCTTCACCCACCCCCGCGTCGCCGTCGCGACCGGCGTGCTCGGCGGGCTGTGGCGCAGCACCGACGGCGGCGCGCGGTGGACGCTCGCGCCCGGCAGCGACAGCCTCCCGTTCACCGACCTCGACCGGGTCGCGGGCCACGCCGTCGCCGCGGTCGGCGAGGGCCTCTTCCGCCACAGCGACGACGCTGGCGCGCGCTGGACCGTCGCCGCGCCGCCCGGCTCGTGCCGCGCCCGCTGGGTGCGCTTCGCCGGCGCGCGCGGCCTCGCCGACTGCGCCGACGGTCTGCCCGCGCTCTCCGACGACGGCGGCGCGCGCTGGAGCCGCCTCGAGGCCCCCGCGCCCCCGCGCGCCCCGATCGTGTGGCTCGACGGCGGCGTCGGCGTCAGCCTCGCCGACGACGGCGCGATCGGCTGGACCAGCGACGGCGGCGTGCGCTTCGCGTGGCAGCCCGCGCCCGCCGCGTTCGTCGAGCTCGCCCCGCGCGCGGGCGGCGTCTCGGCGCTCGGCGCCGACGGGCGGATCTGGACGGCGACCGGCCCCTCGCCGCCGTGGGTCCAAGAGAGCCACCTCGCCGGGCTCGACGGGCCGGCGCGCGCCCACCGGCTCCTCGCCGACGGCCGCGTCGTCGTCGCGACCGACCGACGGGTCTACCTCGGCGGCGCGCCCCGCTTCGGCGAGCGGGTCCTCGCGCCGCTCGGCGACGCGCCCGGCGCGCGCGCGGTCGTGCCCGCCGGCGACGGCGCGATCCTCGTCTTGCAGTCCACCGCCACCACCCGCTTCGAGCCCCGCTGACACGCCTCGACGCGCGCCGCCCGCCTCGTGTAGAACCCCACCTGCCCGCCGTGCATCACTTTCCGTGTCGGTGCGAGGTGGAGCGGGCGCGAGCCGAGGGCGTCGACGTGACAACCCGGCGACGGCTCCCTTACACTGGCCGCGGCGGAGCGAGCAGCGGAGTCCCGTGAAGACCAAGGCGTACAAGCTGGCGGCCGAGCTCGGGTTGCAGGAGGACTCGGTGCTCGAGTGGCTGCGCGACAACGGCTACCCGAACGCGCGCCGCGCCGACACCATCCGCTCGGAGGTCGCGCAGGCCGCCCGACAGGCGCTCGGCAGCCGCGCCGCGCGCCCCACCGCCCCCCGACCCCCGACCGCGCGCCCCGCGCCGCCGCCCCCGCCGGCCCGTCCCGCGCTGCCGCCCGCGCCGAGACCCCCGCCCCCGCAGTCGCGCAAGAGCCGCCAGCAGAGCGGCCCGACCGCCGCCGGCGACGGCTTCAAGGTCAGCTTCGCCGAGCTCCTCGAGAACCACCTCCCCGGCGACGTCACCGCCGGCCTCCAGGCGCTCCCCGAGACCCGCCCCGCGATCGTCGCCGTCTCGCCGCCGGCCGCCTCGCCCCGCGTCACCGACAGCCGCGACGACCTCAAGGTGCGCATCGCCCGCGCCGAGGCCGAGCGCGACCGCCTCCAGCAGAAGCTCGACGTCGAAAAAGCCCGCGCCGAAGGCTACATCCGCGACGCGCAGCGCCTCGACGCCGAGCTCGCCACCGCCCGCCAGGCGCTCGCCGCGCTCGAACCGCTCCGCGAAGACAACGACCGCCTCGAGCTCGACCGCACCCGGCTGCGCCACGAGCTCGCCGTCGTCACCGACGAGCGCGCCACCCTCGAACAGACCTGCACCGACCTCCAGGTCGAGCTCACCGAGGCCCGCGCCGCGCTCGACGAGGCCCGCCGCGGCGACATCGAGTACGGCACCGTGCTCGGCGACCTCGAGACCGCCCGCCAGCGCGAGATCGCGTGGCGCACCCGCGCCCTCGAGCTCGAGCGCGCCGTCGCGCAGGGCGGCGACATCATCCGCCTCCTCAAAGGCCAGGGCCTCGACGCCTTCCGCCAGCAGGTCCGCGTGCTCCAGACCCTGCTCGCCGACGAGTCCACCGCGCTCCAGCTCCTCAAGTCGATCCGCCAGGTCGACGCGCCCGCGCTCGAAAAGCTCGTCGAGGAGCGCCTGCGCCGCACCTGCGCCCACCCGCTCTGCAACCGCGTCACCCGCGCCGCCGACAAGGTCCCGCTCCGCGTCGACGACGACCGCGAGTGCACCGTCTGCGGCGGCGACCCCGAGAAGCGCTGGTTCCACCACATGGTGCAGGAGTGCGCCGGGGCCGGCGTGCGCCGCCTGCTCGTCATCGGCGGCGCCGAGGCCACCCAGAGCCGCCTGCGCGCGCTCAGCGAGGGCGAGCCCGTCGACCTCCGCCTCGTCTCGGCCGACGAAGAGGTGCTCCCCGCCCGCGCCGCCGGCCGGGTCGAGGGCTGCGACGCGCTCATCCTGTGGAGCCGCTGGGTCGTGCCGAGCCGGATCAGCGAAGCCTACGCCGAGGCCGCGCTCGCCGCCGACCGCCCGATCGTCTCGGTGCTCGGCGTCACCTGCGGGGTCGTCGCGCTCGCCCGCGCGACCGTCAACCGCCTCGCGCGCACCCACGTCCTGCGCGCGGTCTGAAGCATCGTCCACCGGCGGCGCGCGGGGGGGAAGACCCGCGCCGCCCGGCCCGTTCCATCGCTCTGAGCCCGCCAGAGCCAACCTCGCGCCCGAGAGAGCCCGCGTGATCAGCCACCCCGACGCCGCCCGCCTCGTCGCCGGACTCGAGACCGTCATCCTCGGCAAGCGCCCGCAGCTCGAGCTGCTCGTCGTCGGCGTGCTCGCCGAGGGCCACGTCCTCATGGAAGACGTGCCCGGCGTCGGCAAGACCACCCTCGCCCGCGCCCTCGCCCGCTCGCTCGCGCTCGACTTCAAGCGCGTGCAGTTCACCCCCGACCTCATGCCCGCCGACATCACCGGCGCCGCCGTGCTCCACCCCGAAGACGGCCGCTTCGAATTCCGCCCCGGCCCCGCCTTCACCCACATCCTCCTCGCCGACGAGATCAACCGCGCCTCGCCCCGCACCCAGTCGGCGCTCCTCGAAGCCATGAGCGAGCGCCAGATCACCGCCGACGGCGTCACCCGCCCGCTGCCCCGCCCCTACTTCGTCGTCGCCACCCAGAACCCCGCCGACTACCAGGGCACCTACCCGCTCCCCGAGGCGCAGCTCGACCGCTTCCTGCTCCGCATCCGCCTCGGCTACCCCGAGGGCCAGAGCGAGCTCGACATGCTCTACGCCCAGCGCCTCGGCCACCCCCTCGACCGCGTCGAGCCCGTGCTCGACGGCCCCGCGCTCACCGCGCTGCAAGACGAGGTCCGCCGCGTGCACGTCGAGGAGCCCGTCGGCCGCTACCTGCTCGACCTCGCCCGCCGCACCCGCGCCCACCCCGACCTCGCGCTCGGCGCCAGCCCCCGCGCCGCGCTCGCCCTCTTCCGCGCCGCCCAGGCCCGCGCGCTCCTCGCCGGCCGCGACTACGCCACCCCCGGCGACGTGCAGGCCCTCGCCGACGCCGTGCTCGCCCACCGCCTCGTGCTCCGCCCCAAGGCCGAGTACGCCGGCCGCACCACCGCGCAGGTCGTCGCCGAGATCGTCGCCGCCGCCCCCGTCCCCACCTGAGCCCGGCGGCGCCCCCATGAACCTCCGCCGCCTCAACTACATCCTCATCCCCCGCTCCACCGAGCGCTTCGACGCCCTCGCCCACAGCCGCCTCGGCCGCCGCCTCCAGAACCTCTTCGCGCTCACCCCCGAAGGCCAGCTCCTCGCCGTCGCCACCCTCGTCAGCGCCGCCGCCGGCATCGACGTCCGCTTCAGCCACCTCTACCTCGTCTTCTGCGGCCTCTTCGGCCTGCTCGTCGCCGCCGCCGCCTGCCGCCCCTTCGCCCGGATCCGCCACCTCGAGCTGCGCGTCGAGCACCCCCCCCGCGTCGCCGTCGGCGAGACCATCACCTTCACCGTCGTCCTCCACAACCGCGGCCCCCGCCCCCTCTGGGCGCTCCGCGTCTCCGGCCCCTTCCTCCCCTGGGACGGCACCTGGATCGAACGCCGCCCCGGCGTCGCCCGGCTCGCCCCGGGCGAAGAAGCCCGCGTCGTGCTCCGCGCCCGCTTCATCGAACGCGGCGAACGCTGGCTCGGCCGCTTCAGCGCCGCCTCCGTCCGCCCCCTCGGCCTCATGCGCGGCAACCTCGCCTTCACCGACCCCGTCCGCGTCACCGTCGTGCCCGCCATCGTCGCGCTGCACGGCCCCGCCGCGCCCCCCGTCCCCGTCCCCCTCGCCGGCGCCCGCCACGCCCGCGGCGCCGGCGACTCCTTCGAACTCCTCGGCGTCCGCCCCTACCGCCAGGGCGACCGGATCCGCGACCTGCACGCCCGGAGCTGGGCCCGCCTCGGCGAACCCATGGTCCGCGAGTACCGCGAAGCCCGCCACCGCCGCGTCCGCGTCGCGCTGCACGCCGGCATGAGCCGCGCCCGCCGCGACGACCTCGACGCCGCCGCCGGCCTCGCCGCCTCCCTCGTCGCGTGTGCCGCCCGCGGCGAGACCCGCGTCGAGCTCGTCACCCTCAGCGCCGAGCCCGGCGAGGTCACCGTCGGCCACGACGCCGCCGCCTTCGAACGCGCCCTCGACCTCCTCGCCGCCGCCGAGCCCGCCCCGCTCCCCGCCGCCGCCGCCCGCGAAGCCGAAGCCCGCATCGGCGCCGGCCTCGCCCCCGGCGAAGCCGTCTGGCTCATCCTCGCCGACTACACCGAAGCCCACGCCCACCTCGTCGCCGCCCTCCGCGACCGCCTCCCCGCGCTCCGCCCGCTCCTCGTCACCGACGACCGCGCCGCCCGCCGCCTCGCCGCCCGCGACACCCTCCCCACGCTCCGCCCCGCCGAGATCCGCGACGGCCTCGCCCTGGAGGCCGCGTGACGGCCCTGCTTCCCCGCCGAGCCCCCGGCCGCCGGAGGCCCCGATGACCCCCGAACCCCACGCGCCGCCCCTCTTCGCCCGCCCCCAGCCCGAGCGCCTCGCGCTCCTCACCGCGCTCCTCGTGCCCGCGCTCCTCCTCCTCATCGACGGCGGCCGCTACGCCGGCCTCGGCGCCGGCCTCGCCACCTCGCTCCTCCTCGCCGGCTTCATCGCCCGCGTCCGCCGCCCCGCGCGCCTCGTGCAGCTCATCGTCCAGCTCCTCGCCGTCACCCTCGCGCTCGGCCTCCTCACCCTCTACGCCGGCCCCGCCCGCCACCACTTCGGCCTCTACGTCACCATCGGCGGCCTCTCCGCCGCGCTCCCCCAGCTCTGGTGGCGCGCCGACCCTCGCGGCGCCGCGCTCGCGCTCACCGCCGGCCTCATCGCGCTCATGGGCCTCGCCCGCGCCGTCGACCGCCCCCTCTTCGCCGCCGCCGTCGCGCTCTACCTCGTCGCCGGCGTGCTCTCCACCCGCCTCCGCGACCCCCACCAGCCCCCGCTCCGCCGCCACCTCCACGGCGCGCTCGCCCCCCTCGCCCTCGCGCTCGGCCTCGCGCTCGCCATCCTCGCCGGCCTCGGCTGGGCGCTCCCCGAAGCCGAACCCGCCGTCACCCGCGCCCTCTCCCCCTACCTCTTCGGCGGCGCCGGCACCTCCGGCTTCGGCGAAGGCCGCATCGCCCTCGGCGAAGGCGGCCGCATCACCCTCGACGACGCCGTCAAGATCCGCCTCGAAGGCCCCGACGTCGACCACCTCCGCGGCCGCGTCTACGTCGACTACCGCGGCGGGAGCTGGGCCATCGCCGCCGCCCCCGGCCAGGCCAGCGTGCCCTTCCACCCCGGCCAGCCCCTCCCCCTCGGCCACGGCGACCCCGGCCCCCCGCTCCAGCTCGAAGGCGCCGCCGACGCCGGCCTCGCCCTCTTCGCCCCCCTCGGCGCCGCCCGCCTCGACACCGGCCCCGCGCTCACCCGCCGCGACCCCTACGGCGTCCTCGAGCTCCCCCCCGAGATGATCAGCGAACCCCGGAGCTGGACGCTCCGCCTCGGCGACCCCGCCGCCCGCCACCTCGCCCCCCCCGGCGACGCCGACCGCGCGCTCCCCCGCCGCTGGACCCGCCACTTCACCGAGCGCGCCGCCGAGTGGACCGCCGACGCCCCCACCCCCGAGGCCGCGCTCGAAGCCCTCCGCCGCCACCTCGCCCGCGACTACACCTACACCCTCGACCTCCCCGCCACCGCCCCCGGCGTCGACCCCACCTGGTGGTTCCTCAGCCACACCCGCGCCGGCCACTGCGAATACTTCGCCTCCGCCTTCACCCTCCTCGCCCGCGCCGCCGGCCACCCCGCCCGCATGGTCGCCGGCTACCGCGTCATCGAACACAACCCCCTCGGCGGCTACGCCCTCGTCCGCGCCCGCGACGCCCACGCCTGGGTCGAGGTCTGGCACGACGGCGCCTGGCACACCTGGGACCCCACCCCCCCCGGCGCCCTCGGCGAAGACGAGCGCCGCACCCTCGGCCCCTGGGCCGCCCGCTGGGACCTCTTCAAGCGCGGCTTCGGCCACACCTTCGAACGCCTCGCCGACCTCTCCGCCATCGAGATCCTGCTCGCGCTCACCCTCATCGCCGTCCTGCTCCTGCTCTGGCGCCGGATCCGCGCCGGCCGCCGCGCCCGCCCCGCCCCCGACGCCCCCGAGACCTGGCCCCCCCTCGTCCGCCTCGAAGCCCGCCTCGCCCGCCGCGACCTCACCCGCGCTCCTGCCGAACCCCTCGACCGCTACGCCGACCGCCTCCGCGCCGCCGGCCACCCCGACGCCGCCGCGCTCGTCGACGCCGCCGCCGCGCTCCGCTACGGCCGCCGCGGCGACCCCGAAGCCCTCGCCGCCCGCATCGACGCCTGGCTCACCCGCTGACGCCGCGCCGGCCGCCGCTACCGATCCGCCAGATACACCGTCCACCGCGGCGCCCCGCCCCCCTCGCCCCAGGCCAGCCCCACGATCGGCACCGCGCACGCCGGCCCCCCGAACGCCGCCCGCGCCGCCGCCGCCGCCCCACCGCCCGCCATCTCCACCACCGCCGCGTCGCTCGGCCGCCGCTCCGCCCCCCGCAAGAAGACATACAGCTTGTACCCACCCCCCGCGCGCCCCACCGAGCGCCCCACCCACACCTTCGGCCACGGCAACCCGAAGCGCCCATCGAGCCCGCACAGCCCCGCCAGCAACATCCGCCCCCGCGCCTCGTCCGGTGCCCCGATCACCGACAGCAACCCGAGCGCCACCGCCGGCCGCAGCACGCTGTAGTACAACGTCGCCCGCAAGAGCCCCCCATCCTCGCCCACCTCCGCCCCCACCGCCCGACACCGCGCCGCCCCCCCGCACCGCGCCGCCACCGCCGCCACGTCACCCCCCACCAGCCCCGCCGCCCCCGCGTGCAGCGCCGCCCCGTCGTCCTCCCCCGCGAGCTGCCACCACCGGAACCGCGCCGCCCCATCCGCCCCGAACGCCCACCCCGCGCCCACCAAGCCCCCCTGCGGCACCGCCGCCCGCAGCGCCCCGAGCGCGGCGCCCCCCGGCCGCGGCACCCACCCCCGCCGCGCCGGCGCCTCCCCCCCCCCCCCCCGAACCGCAGCGCCCCCCGCGCGTCGTCGCCCGCGTTCACCGACCACTCCACCAACCCCGCGTCGAGCCCCCCCGTCACCGGATCGAGCACCTCGGCGCACAGCCCCGCGTCGACCGCCACCCCCACCGCCGCCCCCAGCGCGACCGTCCGCCTCACATCCTCAGCGCCGCTCAAGCCACACCTCCGCGCCGATCACTTCCCGCCCATGATCCGCTTCACCGCCCGCCCGATCGCCTGCTTCACCCCACGTCCGCCTCCCCCGCCGCCGCCGCCCTGCAGCGCCGCCTCCGCCTCCGCGCCCCCAGCGCCCCAGCGCCGCCGCCGCCCCCGCCCGCACCGCCGCCGCGTCCGCGCCAGCAGCCCCGCCACCGCGGCCACCCCACCGCCGGACACCGCCCCAACGCCTCCGCCGCCTGCGCCCGCGTCTCCACCGCCCCCGCCCCTGCGCCGCCAGCAGCGCCGCCCCCGCCCGCGGATCGTCACACCGCGCCGCCAACGTCGCCACCGCCGCCTGCCGCGTCATGTCGCTCGCCCCCGAAAGCGCCGCCACCGCCTCCGCCACCGCGTCCACCTCCGCCGCCGCCGGCGTGCTCGCCAGCGCCCACGAACCCCGATCCAGCCGCCCCCGCATCAGCGCCCGCCCCGGCCCCTCGCCCACCCGCCAGTCGAAGACCACCGCCTCGCCCTCCACCCGCGCCCCCGGCTCCACCGTGCCCGACCGCGGCTCCAGCAACACCAACGCCAGCCGCGCCAGCCGATCGGCCTCCGCCCCCGCCTTCGGCGCCACCGCCCGCATCGCCGCCGCCCCGCTCAGCACCTCGCCCCCCACCAGCGCCACCCCCTCGCCCCGCCCCGGCGCCGACGCCCCCGCCGGCCGCCGCACCACCCGAAACAGCGCCACCCCCGCGATGCCATCGACATCGGCCCGCATCACCTGCGCGCCCGCCCCGGCCCATGCCACCACCCGCTCGAACCCATCCATGCTCTCTCCCATCGAAGGCTTCGCCCCCGCCTCGCCCGGCCCCGCCGCCCCCGGACCGGGGCACGCGGCGCACGACAACGCGACCAGCGACACTGCAATATAAGCTCGCTTCACACCGCTCCTCGCTCGACCAGGGCGGCCCGGTAGTCGACCACCAGCCCGCCGAACTGCGCGCCCTCCGCCCGCGCGAACGCCGCCTCCGCCTCGACATACCACGACCGCGGCACCGAGAACGACACCGTGCCCGACCCCCGCGCATGGCACAGCCACAAGCTCACCCCATCCACGCCCACCAGATGCAGATGCTCCCCCGCCGATGGCAGGATCCCACCCCGCAACAACACCCCGAGCTTCATCCCCTCCAGCACCCGATCATCGAGCCCCGCGTCCGCCGCCATCAGCTTCTCCCGCAGCGCCGCCAGCCCGAAGACCACCCGCCGCTGCATCCGCGGCGCCCACTCATCGCGCACCATCGGCGGGCAATGCGACCGCATCGTCGCCGCGAACGTCTCCTCGGCGAAGCGCTCCCAGTCATCGACGAACGGCAGCTCCGCCCCCGGCACCACCACGAACCAGTGGAAGCGATCGAAGTCGGTGTACGCAAACAGCTTCTCCACCGTCGTCGACCCGCCGCACCGCGGACACATGAAGCGATGGAGCTCACCCGCCAGGATGGCATCGCGCAGCTCCCGCCGCGTCGAGACATGCACCGCGTCCGCGATCTCCGCCGGATACCGATGCGCGCACGCCCGACACACCACCAGCCCGTCGACGAAGGTGCTCACGCGACGCTCACCCGATGGCAGGCGACCCATCGGTCACCGAGGGTGCCGCCGTGTGACCGACCCATCGGCGAAGGCTGACTCACGGCGTCCCCGGCGCCGGCGCCGTGCTCCCGCCGCCCATGTCCTGCGGCGAGTAGCCCCGATCCACGATCGTCGACATCATCTCCGCCGCCTGCGGATCCTTCGACCGCAAGATCCCACCCACCGGCGCATCCGGCGCCGTCTCCTGCTCGGCGTAGTAGACCTGATACACCTCGGCGAACCACTCGCCCGGCGCCCGCCACTGATACTGCGTCACCCCACGCGCCTGCCGCACGCTGTCCTTGAACGAATACAAGCTCCCCGCATCGCCGTACGCCCGCTGGAACGCCCGATCGTTCTGCGGCTTCCAGTTCCCCGGGTTGTACCACGGCCCCGCGCCGCCGCCCGTCCAGCGATTGGTCTGGAACACCGCCGCGACCGGCCCCGCGTCCGGCGGCGCCGCCGCCGCCGGCTTGATCGCCTGCAACGCCGCCGTGAAGCTCTGCGTCTGCGTCAGCGCCTGGATCATCGCCTGCCGATACACCCCCACGTCCGCCGCCGGATAGCCATGCCGCGGGCTCGCCGTCGTCCCGAGCCCGCCACCCGCGGTGATGATGGCATCGACCATCTCCGCGTAGCTGCCATACTTCACCCAGTTCCCCGCCACGTCCTGGCTGCCCCAGGTGTCCATGATCCCCAGCTGCCGATCGACCGCGTGCCCGATCTCGTGCCGCAGCGTCGCGTTGAAGACATTCATCGGCACCGCGGCCGACCCCGCCCCGCGCCCGCCCGCCGAATACACCCCCGGCCCGAAGCCGGCATCGGTGCGGTTCGCGTTCACGTTGGTGTATCCCATCATCACATCCCCGCTCTGGTAGTTGGGATCGTTGAGGAGATAGCCATAATACGCGCCGCCATCACTCCCGCTCGTGTCACGCAGCATGTGAACCAGCCGCGTGTTCTGCTCGACGTTCTGCGGCGGCAGCCGCTCCAGCACCGTCCACACCCGCACCAGCGCCGGGATCGTCCAGTTGCCCGGCGTCGTCCCGCTCGTGCCCCCCGCGGTGTGATCGTAGGCCCCCGTCCCACCCACCGTCACGTTGAAGCGCTTGCCGGTCATCTGCTGACTCAGCGCCACGTCGCCCGTCTCGGCGAGGAACCACTGCTTGAGGTTGGCCTGCGTCGTCGCGCTCATCTGCTGACCGGGCAACAGCCCCGTCACCACCTCGCCGACCTTGCCCGCCGTCTTGACCTTGCCATAGTTGCCCGCCACGTCGGCGCCCGCCGCGCAGGTCAACCCCAAGAACCCCGCCGCCCCCATCGTCCGGATCAGCGCGCCGAGCTGCACCGGATCATCGAGCTGATTGTTGATGTTGGCCTCGGTCGTGCCGAGCCCGGTGCCATCGTCGACCTGCTGCGTCGCGCCCCGCGCCGCCTGGAGGATCCCCGGCGGACACGCCGCCTCGACCTTGGGCCACAGCGTCGCGTCCGCCGCGAGCGCGTCGACGTCGGCCCGCGGCGCCTCGCCCATCAGCGTGCCCCACTCACCGGGTCCGAGCCCGCTCAGCCGCCCGAGCGCGTCGAGCTCGCGCACCGTCTGCGTGATGTTGGCGCCCATGTACGACAGCGCCCGATACGTCTCCGCCGCCGTGCCCGCCGCCGTCAGCACCGCCCGCAGCATCGCCCCGTCGGCCAGCAGCGCGCGCCCCTGCGCCGGGCTCAGGTTGTTGATGGCGTTGCGCACCGCCACCGCCGTCGGCGCCGTCATCCCTTGCTGCAAGCCCTTGAGCACATCCCACGGCGGCACCAGCTCGGCCGGGCAGTTGACGAGGAACGCCCGGTAGCCATCGGCGTACGCCCGCAGCGACGCCCAGTCGGCCGGCGAGTTGTAGACCGCGATCCACCGCCACTGCGCCAGCGACAGCGACCCGATCTGCCCGCCCCGGATCAGCCAGTAGATCTTCCAGCGCAGATCGAACGCCGTGCCCCGCGGCACCCCGGCGTAGATCTGGGTCACCTGCAAGCCATTGAGCGAAGTCATCACCCGCCGCATGCGATCGCGGTGCGCCTCATCGGTCACCAATGAGATCCGCTGCGCCTCGGGCAGCGCGAGGAAGCGCGTCACCACCGTCGCGCCATCGACCGAACCGAGCCAGTTGCCTTCGAGCGCCTGATCGAGCTCATCGACCGGCTCGCGGTGGATCTGATCGGCCGGCGCCGAACCCACCCGCGCGGTGCCCCCCGCCGCGACCCGATCGCCCGCGCTCGCCGACTCCCGCTCCGCCGCGCTGTCGGGCGCGCTCACCGCCGCGTCCCCGCCCGCCGCGCGCCCCGCCCCCTGCGCGATGTGGGCGAGCTCCCGCGCGAGCAGCTTGTCGCCCGCCGGCGTGCCCGGCGCGTACTCATCCGCCGCGAAATAGATGTCCCGATCGACCACGAACGCTTGTGCCCCCGTCGCCCCCGCCGCCGCGTCCGCCGCCGCGTCGAAGTGCAGCATCACGTCGCCGAAGTCGGCCCCGAAGCGCGCCCCGTACGACTCGGCGAGCGCCGGATCGAGCGCCACCCCGGTGCTCTGCGCGCGCAGCGCCCCCAGATCGGTCGGCGCCCCCGGCCCGCCCGGCGCCCCCGCGCCCCCGCCGTCGCCCTCGCCGAGCATCGACAGCTCGGCGCTCTGCGCATCGGCCGCGCTCATGCCCCCCGCCGGCCGCGCCGCCATCGGCGCCGGCGCTGGCGCCGCCTCCTGCTGCTTCTCCTTGCCCGCCTCGCCCCCGCTCGCTCGCGTCGCCTCGCGCACGTCATCGCGCATCACGCACCCCCACGCCGAACACCCACCGAGCCTAACGAAGCGCGCGGCACGCAACAAGGCCGCAAACCGTGACGTCCTGGTCAGAGCAACGCCGGCAGCGCCGCCGCCAGCCGCCGCAGCTCCTCCCGCGTCGTGTAGGGCGCCGCCGAGAACCGCACCAGCCGCCGCGGATGCGCCGGCCACGGCACGATCGGCACCTCGATCCCCGCCGCCCCGAGCGCGTCCTGCAACGGGCTCGTGTACAGCGGCGACGACGGCGGCCCATGCTTCGCGTCCGGCAACGGCAGCGCCGCGAGCGACCCGATCATCGACGCCGGGCATGGCAAGCCCACCCCCAGCGCCTCCGCCAACAGCGCCCGCCCCCACAGCGCCAGCGCCCGATTGCGCGCCATCCACCCCCGCCAGCCATCCGGGTGCATGCCACCGATGGCATCGATCGCCACCGGCGCGCACAGCCACGGCGTCGGATCATCCGTGCCCGTCCAATCGAACTCCAGGTGATACCGGCTCCGCTTCGCCAGCGCCGTCGAGAAGCCATGCCCATGGCTCACGCTCGTCGGCACGATGCCATCGACGCGATCACCCCGCACCGCCAGGAACCCCGCCCCCTTCGGCGCGCAGGTCCACTTGTGCAGGTTCGCGGTGTAATACGCCGCCCCGATCGCCCGCACCGACAACGGCACCATGCCCGGCGCGTGCGCCCCGTCGACGAGCGTATCGACCCCCCGGGCATCGAGCGCCGCGACGATGGCATCGATCGGAAACACCAGCCCCGTCGGGCTCGTGACGTGATCGACCAGCGCCAGCCGCGTCCGATCGCTCACGGCCGCCATGATGGCATCGATGACACCCTCGGGCGTGATGCCATCGAAGGGCAGCTTCACCGTCACCACCCGCGCTTCTGCCCGCTGCGCGACATACTCGGCGGCGAGCGTGCACGCCCCGTAGCCCTGATCGGTCACCAGGATCTCATCCCCCGGCGCGAACGCGAGCGAGCGCAGCACCGCGTTGACCCCCGCGCTCGCGTTGCGCACGAACGCGAAGCCCTCCACCTCCGCGTCGACGAACCCCGCCACCGCCGCCCGCGCCGCGTCGAGCCGCGGCTGGAGGCTGCGCAGGAAGAACCGCACCGGCTGCCGCTCGAGCTCCGCCCGCAGCGCCGCCTGATGTTCGAGCACCACGCGCGGGCAGGCCCCGAACGAGCCGTGGTTGAGGAACACCACCGCCGGGTCGAGCAGCCAGTGGTCGCGAGGGGCAGGGGCGAGGTCGTCGGTCGGTGTCATGCCGTGCGCTCCAGGTCCGTGGCGCCGGCAGTATGCGGCGGTCAGGGCGCGAAGCGGAAGGGCCCCGGCCAACGCGGTGGCGACCGCGGCGGACGCGCGCGTATCCTCTCCCGCGGAGGTGCCCGATGGCCCGATGGTGGTTGACGCGGATTCACATCGAGCGGTTCCGACGGCTTCAGGAGCCGCTGACCGTCTCGTTGGTCGACACGCTCGACCGCCCGCTCGACACGCTGGTAGTCGCAGGGTCGAACGGCGCCGGCAAGACGAGCTTCCTCGAAGCGATCCTCTTCGGGCTCGGTCAGGAGCGCCTGATCGTGCGCGGCGTGCCCGAGGGGGAGCAGAGGAGCTTCATGCGGCATCGGTTCCCCACGGATGCCATCGTCGATCTGACCTTCTCGCTCGATGGCGCGCCCGGCGAGACGCTGCGCTACGCGCGTGACGCGGGCCGATTCCGGGTCAGGCGCGAAGGCCCCGATGGCGCACGGGAAGAGATCGACCTGCACGACCTCGCCGACCTGCCCGCTCACCTCGCGGCCCTGCCCGGCGAGCTGCAGATCGAGGAGCCGCGATACTTCTCGTCGTGGCGCGCGCCCGCGCTCGTGGGCGCGTTGGCACCCAGCATCGGTGGCAGCGTCGAGCCCACCGAGGCCAATCGGGTCGCCGCGCTCAAGCAGCGCATCATCAATCTGGCGGCCCGCAGCGCCTTCGGTCGCAGCTCGACCGCCGTCGATGTGCTCCTCGCGCGTCTCAACAAGGCGTGGAGCTATTTTCATGTGACCGATGGCACGCACATCGCCCCGGATGTCGTCGACCCGGACGATGAGAAGACCGCCCTCTTCGACCTGTATGTCTTGAACCGGGATGGCAGCCGCCGGTGTGCGATCGACGATGTCAGCGCCGGCGAGCTGGAGCTGATCGCCATGGCAGGCGAGCTGATGGTCGACGACAAACCCCGCCTGGTGCTGGTCGACGAGCCCGAGCTTCATCTGCACCCCGAATGGGTCTCTCAGATCAAGCGAGCGTTGCGCTCATTTGCGCCCGGCGCGCAGTTCATCCTGTCGACCCACGCCGACGCGCCGTGGGATCAGGCATCGAGCTACGAACGGCTCCTCCTCGGGCCCCTCGACGATCCGCGCGTCGCCCTGCAATACCGGGATGTGACGAGACGATGAGCAGCGAGCTGGCGTCGTTCTACAAGCGGGCGGCGGTGACGTTGTGGGTGGAAGACATCCACACCCGTCTCTACCTCGAAGAGCTGTGGCAGTCACAACAGATCGGGTATCTCATCGGCGGGGGACGCGACACCATCCAGGCGGTGACGGAGGACGCCTATCGAAGCGGCGTGCCCATCGTGTTCGGTCTCTGTGATCGCGACTTCGGCCGCACCAACGTGCACCGCTGGCAAGTGATGGACGACTCGGAGCGTGTCTATCGGCTCCCGCGGGTCGAGGTCGAGAACTACCTGCTCGATGCCATCGCTCTCGCCGCCTGCAAGTGGAACACCGCCCCGCGTTCGCCGACGGAGATCGACGCTCGGATGCAATCGTGCGTCGAAGAGAGCGCCTGGTGGCTGGCGACGCGGCGCGCGCTGCATGGGTTGAGTCGCGAGAACGTCGATGGATTCCCATCGGACCCGCGAGCGCGCCATATCTCGAGTCTGAGCGATGCCATCGCCTACGTCACATCATCGCGGTGGGCCACGTCGACCGTGCACGGCATGAGCGGCAAGGTGTCATCGCCCGCGATCGCCGCCCGCCTCGAAGAAGAGCACGCCGCAGTGACCGCGAGCCTCGTGGACGGCACCTGGAGGGAGACCTGCTCGGGCAAGGAGGTCTTCGCTCAGGTCGACAGCTACGTCTGGACGCGCGGCCGGAGGAGCGACTCGAAGGCCGAGCTCGCCCGGGCTGTCGCCATCGAACAGGTCAGAGCCGGGCGGGTGCCCGCGGATCTCGACCGCCTGCGCGTCGCGTTGCTCGACCGGCTCAATCGATCGCTGGCGCTCCTCGAACCTCGATGATCACGGGGGGGGCGTCGCTGGCGCGAGGGCGGCGGGCGCCGCGGAAGTCGATGTGGGTCAGGCGCTCGCCCTCGACGTGCAGATGCAGGTGGTCGACCTGCTCGACACAGTTCGATCGCACGAGCACGTCGAGCAGGCCGAGGCGAACGCGCTGCCAGCGGGCGAGGCCGTCCCCGAGCGGTCGGGCGAGCAGGTCGGGCAG
>JACKDM010000060.1 GCA_020633515.1 Myxococcales bacterium | reverse complement strand
AGCGGCGACGACGAGTCCGCCGATCCGCCGCCGCCGCAGTGCCGCAACGGCGAAGACGACGACGGCGACGGCCTCGTCGACCTCGCCGACCGCGGCTGCGGCTCGGCGCTCGACGACGACGAGTCCGACGACCCCGCGCTGCCCGCGTGCAGCAACGGCGAAGACGACGACGACGACGGCTTCACCGACTTCCCCGACGACCCCGGCTGCGGCTCGGCCGGCGACGACGACGAGGTCAACACGGTCGGCCCCACGCTCCCCCAGTGCGGCGACGGCCAGGACAACGACGGCGACGGCCGCGTCGACCTCGCCGACCCCGGCTGCTCCAGCGTCGCCGACCCCCGCGAGGCCGACGGCGAGCTCCCGCCCGCCTGCTTCAACAGCCTGGACGACGACGGCGACGGCATCGTCGACTTCCCCCTCGACCCCGGCTGCGCGGCGGCCGGCGACGAAGACGAGGCCGACGGCGACCTGCCCCCCGCGTGCGGCAACGGCCTCGACGACGACGGCGACGGCCTCGTCGACTACCCCGACGACCCCGGCTGCGCCGGCCTCGGCGACCGCGACGAAGCCGACGGCGAGCGCCCGCCCCCCTGCGCCGACGGCGTCGACAACGACGGCGACGGCCGCGTCGACTACCCCGACGACCCCGGCTGCGAGGCCGCCGCCGACGCCAACGAAGGCGGCGACTGCGGCCGCGGCTACACCGCCGTCGAGGTCGTCGGCGACCGCACCGTGCGCGGCAGCACCCGCGGCGAACCCTTCGCCAGCGAAGGCACCTGCGGCGGCCGCGGCGCCCCCGAGGTCGTCTTCCTCGTCCGCGTCGACCGCCCCATCGAGGCGCTCCGCATCACCACCGAGCTCCCCGGAAACCAGCTCGAGACCGCCATCTACGTCCGCCGCGGCTGCCAGAGCCCGCAGAGCGAGGTCGCCTGCCAGCGCGAGCCGATCGACGACGTCGCCGCCAACACCCTCGTCGTCGACGAGCCCGCGCCCGGCACCTACTACGTCTACGTCGACGGCGCCGCCGGCCGCGCCGGCGACTTCGAGCTCCGCATCGAACAGATCCCGCTCGCGCAGTGCCGCAACGGCCTCGACGACGACGCCGACGGCCGCGTCGACTTCCCCACCGACCCCGGCTGCGACACCCGCGAAGACACCGACGAGCTCGACCCCGACGTGCCCCCGCTCTGCGCCGACGACGTCGACAACGACGGCGACGGCCTCGTCGACTACCCGCTCGACATCGGCTGCCGCTCCGCCGCCGACGGCGACGAGGTCGACCTCTGCGGGCAGGGCGTCGTCGTCTACGAGTACCCCGTCGGCGCCCCGTTCATCCTCGACGACACCTCCGCTGGCGGCACCCGCCAGTTCGGCGGGAGCTGCGGCGGCGCCACCGCCACCGAGAAGGTCTTCGTCTACACGAACCCCTTCAACGCCCGCCTCGCCTTCAGCACCAACCACCCCGAGACCGCCGGCGACACCATCGTCTACGTGCGCACCGCCTGCACCAACGCCGCCGCCGAGATCGCCTGCGCCCCCGCGCAGAACCAGCAGCAGCAGAACCGCAAGGGCGCCGTCGTCATCGAGCGCGCCGGCCCCGGCGACTACTTCGTCTTCGTCGACCACCCCCTCGGGCTCGGCATCCCCTTCAAGCTCTCCGTCGACGTGCAGCGCCTCCCGCCCGGGTGCAGCGACGCCGTCGACAACGACGGCGACGGCTTCATCGACGGCGACGACGTCGGCTGCGCCACCCCCGACGACGAAGACGAGCGCGACCCCGCCGCCGCGCCGGCCTGCTTCAACGGCCGCGACGACGACGGCGACGGCCTCGTCGACCACCCCCTCGACCCCGGCTGCGCGAGCAAAGGCGGCGCGAGCGAGGCCGACCCCGACGAGGTGCCCGCCTGCGCCAACGGCGTCGACGACGACGATGACGGCGTCATCGACTACCCCGACGACATCGGCTGCGCCGCCCGCGGCGACACCGACGAGGCCGACGACCGCCGCGCGCCGCAGTGCAACAACCGCATCGACGACGACATGGACGGCCTCACCGACTTCCCGCTCGACCCCGGCTGCGCCGCCCGCGGCGACCTCAGCGAGCGCAACGACCTCCGCCTCCCCGCCTGCGCCAACCGCGAGGACGACGACCGCGACGGCCTCGTCGACTACCCGTTCGACCCCGGCTGCTACGCCGCCGGCGACCCCGACGAGCGCGACCCCGACCCCCGCCCCGCGTGCAGCAACGGCATGGACGACGACGGCGACGGCCGCGCCGACTTCCCCCGCGACCCCGGCTGCGCGGCGGCCGGCGACGCCGACGAGGCCGACGCCGCCTTCGCCCCCCAGTGCGCCAACGCCCGCGACGACGACGGCAACGGCCGCATCGACTGGCCCGACGACCCCGGCTGCCTCTTCGCCGGCGACGAGCGCGAATCCAGCGACGGCGCCCCCCCGCCCCGCTGCGCCGACGGCCTCGACAACGACGACGACGGCATCTTCGACCTCGCCGACGTCGGCTGCGAGAACGCCCGCGACAACGACGAGCTCGACCCCGACGTCGCCCCCCTCTGCCAGAACGGCGTCGACGACGACGGCGACGGCCTCGTCGACTGGCCCGAAGACGACGGCTGCGCCGCCGCCGGCGACATCTGCGAACAGCGCGGCTACGGCCTCTGCGACGGCGTCTGCGTGCCCCTCCTCGACAACCCCCAGAACTGCGGCCGCTGCGGCCGCGCGTGCAGCGACGGCGTCGAGTGCATCGACGGCCGCTGCGGCGAGCTGCGCCCCCGCGTCCTCGAGTGTGGCCGCAGCACCCGCGACCCCAACGAGTTCATCCGCGGCGCGCTCGTCGAGGCCGAGGTCCGCGTCGTCCGCAACTCATGTGCGCCCGCCGACGACGTGCAGGCCATCCTCGTGCCCCGCGGCGCCGCCGCCCAGATCACCAACCAGGCCGCCGCGATCCGCGCCTACATCGAGAACGGCGGCGTCGTCATCACCGAGTACAACATCAGCCACACCATCTACTCGGCGATCGTCGGCGTGCCCGTCGCGCAGGGGAACCGCAACGGCGCCTGCCAGGACAACATCCAGCCCGCGTTCCAGTTCAACCCGCAGGACCAGTTCTGGCAGGACATCCCGTTCGTGCCCATCGGCGCCGCCACCGGCTGCGGCTACTCGATCAACAACTTCCCCAACGTCACCCTGCTCGGCGGCTGGAACGCGCAGAACGCCGCGTTCGGCTACATCGAGATCGGCGCCGGCCGGCTGTGGCTCGTCGACATCGACTGGCAGGACACCGACGCCGGCTTCACCGAGCAGAGCCGCGACATCATGGCCTACATGATCGCCAACGGCGCGATCCGCTGATGCCATCGATGGGTTGACATGGCATTGATGGCATCAGGCTCGATGTCATCAATGCCACCCGTTGCCATCACTCCTCTCCCGGCGCGTCGAGCCGCGTCAGCCGCCCGCTCCCCCGCTCCACCGCGAAGACCGCCGCGTCGCTCACCGACGCCGTCTCCTCGGCGACCGTGCTCACCACCCGGAACCGCGCCTCCCACCGATCGCGCTCCACCCGGCACAGCAGATAGCCCCGCCGGGTCAGGTCGAAGTACTCGATCTGCGGCAGCTCCTCGACGAAGCTCGTCAAGAACTCCGCCGCCGCCGGATCCTCCTGCGTCTGGTTGCGGCTCGTGAACGACGTCCCGAGGAGCTCCACCGCCACCGTCTCGCTCTCCGCGTCGTCGATCTGCGCCGTCAGCCGCCCGACGCCCGCCGCGTGCAGATCGCCCGTCAACACGATCACGTCCGCCACCCCCGGCTCGGCGAACAGATCACGCACCCGCTGCTGCGCCTGCGGGTAGCCATCCCACTGGTCGTTGTTGCCGAGCCGCCCCTGAAGCAGCAGCGTCGAGGTCATCACCACCTGCTGCGCGACCGCGTTCCACCGCGCCGGCGAGCCCCGCAGCGAGTCGGCGAGCCACGCCTCCTGCGCCGCGCCGAGCAGCTCGCCGTCGTAGCCCGCCCACTCCGGGCACATCAGGCTGAAGCCATCGGAGTCACATGGCTGCCGGTCGCGGTACTGCCGGGTGTCGAGCACGCAGATCCGACACAGATCCCCGTAGTCGAAGCGCCGATAGATCCGCACCTCGTCGCCCTCGACCGAAGGCAGCCGCACCGGCAGATGCTCCTGCCACACCCGATACGCCGCCGCCCGCCGCGCGAGGAAGTCTTCGCGGCTCACCATCTCCTGCCCGTTCTCGCCCGCGTAGTTGCCATCGACCTCGTGATCGTCCCAGGTACACACCCACGGATGCGCCGCGTGCGCCGCTTGCAGGTTCGGATCGCTCTTGTAGAGCCCGTACCGCCGCCGATAGCCCGCCAGATCCCGCGGCTCCTCGCCCACATGCGCCCGCACCAGCGCCTCGCCCGGCTGCTCGTAGATGTAGTCACCCACGAAGAGCACCACGTCGACGTCCTCGTCGGCGAGGTGCCGCTGCGCGGTGTAATAGCCATCGCGGTAATCCTGGCACGAGCCCACCGCGATCGTCATCGCCTCCGGCCGCGCGTCCGCCGCCGGCGCCGTGCGCGTCCGCCCCGCCGGGCTCGGCGTCTCGCCGTACCAGAAGCGATAGTGATAGCGCGTCGCCGGCGCGAGGCAGCGCACGTCGACGTGCACCGCGTGCCCCCGCTCCGGCCGCGCCGCCGCCACCCCGCGCTGCACCACCCGGGTGAAGTCGGCGTCCTCCGCGACCGCCCACTCGACCGCCACCGCCGCCGCCGGCATCCCGCCCGCGCCGTCCTCGGCGAGCGGATCGGGCGCCAGCCGCGTCCAGATCACCACCCCGTCGGGCAGCGGATCACCCGAAGCCACCCCGAGCGTGAACGGGTCGCCCATCAGCGTCGGCGTGCCGAGCGCCTCGTCGGGCGCGGGTGTCGTGTCGGCGCAGAGGCCGGTCATCGGGGTCTCGTCGTCGCAGCCCACCGCGAGCAGCGCGGCGGCGGCGGCGAGGCGGGCGAGCGCGTCGCGGCGGGTCGGATCGGTCACGGTGGCCTCGGCCGGTCGTGGTGCCGGCGGGGGGTGTAGCGCGAAGCGCGCGATGCTTACAAGTCGCGACGTTTGCCCCGACCCTGCCGCGGCGACGGTCCGTCGGCGGTCGTTCGGCCTGTCATCATCCGCACGAGACCGGTGGGTGTCGGTCGGGTGATGTGCGCGGCGACCATACTCGTGCGCCTGACACCCGCGCCCGCGGAGCGGCCGGTGCCATCGACCGCTGCTGCCAATGGCTCCCCGAGCGCCGCTCCGCGCCTCGCCCAACAGCCTCGACACCTCGACCACCCAGCTCGTCGTCTCCGGCCTGCTCGCCGCCCGCGCGGTCTACATCCGCGGCGAGGGCGGCGACCCGGCGCGGCTCGCGCGCCTCGACGAGATGACCGCGCTCACCCGCGCCTCCTACCAGCGCAACGCCCGCCAGGACGCGCCCCTCGATCAGTTCGAGCGCGGGCTCGGCTACGAGGGCGGGGCCAGCTCGATGCAGCAGACCGCCTCGGCGCTCTGGATCCAGCTCGCCGGCGGCGGTGACATCAACGACGAGTGGGTGCAGCGCTTCCTGCGCTGGCTGAAGAACCGCTACAACTATGCCACCCACGCCCAGGCCGCCGGCGGCTGGGCGATCTCGTACATGTATTACATGTGGTCGTCGGCGAAGGCATATGCCTTCCTCGAAGACATGGGCATCGAACCCATCGAGGGCGCGGTCACCATCGACGAGCTCGGCACCCTCGACCCCGCCGCCGCGCCCGCGCTCGCCGCCCGCCTCCTGCACGTCGACCCCGCGCTCGCGCCGCGCGTCAAGTGGGGCCTCGAAGGACCCGGCTACTACGCCGACGAGCGCGAGCGGCCGCGCTGGTACTTCGACTATGCCTACACCCTGATGAGCTACCAGAACGCCGCCGGCTTCTTCGTCTCGCCCGGCGGGCAGTGGAACGAATACTCGGCGCAGAGCTACGCGCTGCTCGTGCTCAACCGCTCTGTTGGCGGCGGCTGCCTCGACAGCGACGAAGACACCATCTGCAACAGCGACGACAACTGCGCCGGCGTGCCCAACCCCGACCAGACCGACCTCGACGCCGATGGCATCGGCGACCTCTGCGACGATGACAACGACAACGACGGCCTGACCGACGACGAAGAGGACGCGCTCGGCACCGATCCGCGCGACGCCGACAGCGACGACGATGGCGTCGGCGACGCCGCCGAGCCCGCCGGCGACGTCGACACCGACGGCGACGGCCTCATCGGCGCGCTCGACCCCGACAGCGACGACGACGGCCTCACCGACGGCGTCGAGCTCGGCGTCGTCGAACCCGGTCCGGGCACCGATCCGGCGGTCTTCGTGCCCGACCTCGACCCGACGACGACCACCGATCCGCTCGACCCCGACACCGACGACGGCGGCATCCCCGACGGGCGCGAGGACCGCGACGGCAACGGCCGCGTCGACCCCGGCGAGGGCGACCCCAACGACGGCGCCGACGACGACCTCGACGGCGACGGCCTCTCGAGCATCGACGAAGAGGCGGCGGGCACCGACCCCGAGGACGCCGACAGCGACGACGACGGTCTGCTCGACGGCGCCGAGCCCGGCTGGGACCGCGACGTCGACGGTGACGGCCGCATCGGCGCGCTCGACCCCGACAGCGACGGCGATGGCATCGGCGATGGCACCGAGCGCGGCGTCACCGTCGCCCACGAAGACACCGACGTCGGCGCCGGGCGCTTCGTGCCCGACGGCGACCCGGCGACGACGACCGACCCGCTGCGACGCCGACAGCGACGACGACGGCCTCGGCGACGGCGCCGAGGACGCCGACCGCGACGGCCGCCGCGACGCCGGTGAGACCGATCCCAACGCGCGCGACAGCGACGGCGATGGCATCACCGATGGCACCGAGCGCGGCGTCGTCGCGCCGGGGCCGGGCACCGATCCGGCGCGCTTCGTCGCCGACGCCGACCCGGCGACGCGCACCGATCCCAACGACGACGACAGCGACGACGACGGCCTGCGCGATGGCAGCGAAGACCTCGACCGCGACGGCCGCGTGGACGCCGGCGAGACCGATCCCGACAACGCCGACACCGACCGCGACGGCGTGCAGGACGGCACCGAGCGCGGCCTCGCCGCCCCGCAGGGCGCCGGCACCGGCGCCGGCTTCCGCCCCGACCTCGACCCGGCGTCGACGACCGATCCGCTCGACGCCGACACCGACGACGGCGGCATCGACCGATGGCGCCGAGGACCGCAACGGCAACGGCCGGATCGACGCCGGCGAGGGTGATCCCAACGACCCCGACGACGACGACAGCGACCGCGATGGCATCGGCGACCGCCTCGAGCGCCTCGCCGGCAGCGACCCGCTCGACGCCGACAGCGACGACGACGGCGTCGCCGACGGCGCCGAGCCGGCGTGGGACCGCGACACCGACGGCGACGGCCTCATCGGCGCGCTCGACCCCGACAGCGACGGCGATGGCATCTTCGATGGCACCGAGCTCGGCCGGGTGGCGCCGCTGCCCGACACCCGGATCGACGCCGGGCGCTTCGTCGCCGACGCCGATCCGGCGAGCACGACCGATCCGCTCGACGCCGACACCGACGACGACGGCCTGCGCGACGGCGTCGAGGACGCCGACCACGACGGGCGGCAGGGCGCCGGTGAGACCGACCCGGCGCGGCGCGACAGCGACGGCGATGGCTTGAGCGATGGCACCGAGCGCGGCGTCACCGTCGCCGGGCCGGGCACCGATCCGGCGCGCTTCGTGCCCGATCTGCACCCGGCCTCGACGACCGATCCGCTCGATGACGACACCGACGACGATGGCTTGATGGATGGCACCGAGGACGCCAACCGCAACGGGCGCCGCGACGCGGGCGAGACGCCGCCGACCGACGGCGACGCCGACGACGACGGCCTCGTCGACGGCGCCGAGCGCGGCCTCGACGCGCCCGAGGGCGACGACACCGCGCCCGGTCGCTTCGCGCGCTCGCCGGGGCGGCCGACCGATCCGCTCGTCGCCGACACCGACGGCGATGGCTTGCAGGATGGCACCGAGCTCGGCCGCACCCGCGCGATCAACCCGGGCACCGACGGCGCGATCTTCGTGCCCGACGCCGATCCGGCGACGACGACCGATCCCAACGACGACGACAGCGACGACGATGGCTTGATGGACGGCCGCGAGGACGCCGACCGCGACGGGCGGCGGGATCCGGGCGAGACCGATCCCAACGCCGCCGACAGCGACGGCGACGGGCTCGGTGATGGCACCGAGCGCGGCCTCGTCGCGCCGCAGGGTGATGACACCGCGGCGGGCGCCTTCATCGCCGATCGCGACCCGGCGACGACGACGAACCCGCTCGACGACGACAGCGACGATGATGGCTTGACCGATGGCAACGAAGACACCGATCGCGACGGCGCGCTCGGCGCGGGTGAGACCGACGCGGCCGACTTCGACACCGACGACGACGGCCTCAGCGATGGCTACGAGCGGGCGCTGGTGCGGCCGCAGGGCAGCGGCACCGACGCGGCGCGCTTCGACGGCAGCAACGACGCCGGCCTCCGCCTCGACCCGCGCCGCGTCGACACCGACGGCGATGGCATCCAGGACGGCACCGAGCTCGGGCGGCGCGCGGCCGACATCGGCCCGGCGACCGACGTCGCGGTCTTCGTGCCCGACCGCGACCCGACGACGGTGACCCGGCCCGACGACGACGACAGCGACGACGATGGCCTGCTCGATGGCAGCGAGGATCGCAACGGCGACGGCCGCGTCGACGCGCGCGAGACCGATCCCAACGACTTCGACAGCGACGACGATGGCTTGAGCGATGGCATCGAGCGCGGCCTCGGCGCGCCCGAGGGCGACGACACCGATCGCGACGCCTTCGACCCCGACCTGCACCCGGCGTCGACGACCGATCCGCTCGACGCCGACACCGACGACGACGGCCTCACCGATGGCAGCGAGGACGCCGACCGCGACGGGCGGGTGGGGGCGCGGGAGACCGATCCCAACGACGCCGACACCGACGACGATGGGTTGAGCGACGGCGACGAGCGGCGCGGCGCCGGGCGGCTCGCCGAGGTGGGGCCGACCGATCCGCTCGCGGTCGACACCGACGGCGACGGGGTGCAGGACGGCACCGAGCTCGGCTTGACCGCGCGCGACGTCGGCCCGGCGACGGCGGTCGCGGTGTTCGTGCCCGACGGCGACCCGACCCGCACGACCGATCCGCTCGACGACGACACCGACGACGATGGCTTGCGCGATGGCAGCGAGGACGCCGACGGCGACGGTCGGGTCGACGCGGGCGAGACGCGCCCCACGGTCTTCGACAGCGACGGCGACGGCCTCGGCGATGGCATGGAGCGCGGGCTCGCGGCGCCGGAGGGCGAGGGCACCGATCCCGATCGGTTCGTCGCCGATGGCAACCCGGCGTCGCGCACCGATCCGCTCGACGACGACACCGACGACGATGGCTTGCGCGACGGGCGCGAGGACGCCGATCGCGACGGGCGCGTCGACGTGGGCGAGACCGATCCCAACCGCTTCGACAGCGACGGCGATGGCTTGAGCGACGGCGTCGAGCGCGGGCTCGCGGCGCCGGAGGGGCAGGGGACCGATCCGGCGGTCTTCGTCGCCGACGCGGCGCCGGGCACGGTGACCGATCCGCTCGCGCCCGACAGCGACGGCGACGGGCTCGGCGACGGCGTCGAGGACGCCGACGGCGACGGCGCGCTCGACGTGGGCGAGACCAACCCGAGCGATCCCGACAGCGACGACGATGGCTTGTCCGATCGGGTCGAGGTGCAGGCCGAGGGGCCGCTCGCCGGGCTCGGCGCGACCGATCCGCTCGACCCGGACAGCGACGGCGACGGGGTGCAGGATGGCACCGAGGTGGGGGTGACGCGCGCGGGGGCGGGGACCGATCCGGCGGTGTTCCGCGCCGACGCCGATCCCACGACGCGGACCGATCCGCGCGATCCCGACAGCGACGACGACGGCCTCGCCGATGGCGTCGAAGACCGCGACGGCGACGGCCTGCGCGACGCGGGCGAGACCGACGCGGCGGCGCGCGACACCGACGGTGATGGCTTGAGCGATGGCCTCGAGCGCGGGGTCGCGGTCGCGGGGCCGGGGACCGATCCGGCGCGCTTCGTCGCCGATCGGGATCCCATGAGCACGACGGATCCGCTCGACGACGACACCGACGACGATGGCATCGCCGATGGGGTCGAGGACGCCGATCGGGACGGGCGGCGGGGCGCGGGCGAGACCGATCCGGCGCGCTTCGACAGCGACGGTGATGGCTTGAGCGACGGTGTCGAGCGCGGGCTCGCGGCGCCGGCGGCGCGGGACACCGATCCGGCGGTCTTCGCGGCCGATGGTGATCCGAACACGACGACCTCGCCGATCGACGCCGACAGCGACGACGATGGCTTGCGCGATGGCATCGAAGACGCCGATCGCGACGGGCGGCGCGACGCGGGGGAGACCGATCCGCGCGACGCCGACAGCGATGACGACGGCCTGCTCGATGGCACCGAGCGGCAGGTGGCGGCGGCGCCGGGGCCCGACACCGATCCGGCGGTCTTCGTCGCCGACGCCGATCCGAGCCGGGGCACCGATCCGCTCGCGGCGGACACCGATCGTGATGGCTTGCCCGATGGCATCGAGGACGCCGATCACGACGGGGCGCGCGCGCCGACGGAGACCGATCCGAGCGATCCCGACACCGATGACGACGGGCTCGGCGACGCGGTGGAGCCGGTCGCGGGCGGCGCGCTCGCGGGCTTCGGGCCGACCTCGCCGGTGATGTTCGACAGCGACGGCGACGGGCTCGGCGACGGGCAGGAGGTCGGGGTCGCGGTCGCGGGGCCGGGGACCGATCGGGCGCGCTTCGTGGCGGACGCCGATCCGGTGAGCCGGACCGATCCGCGCGACGATGACAGCGACGACGACGGCCTCGGCGACGGCGAGGAGGACGGCGACGGCGACGGGCGGGTCGGCGACGACGAGACCGATCCCAACGCGGCCGACACCGACGACGACGGGGTGCAGGATGGCACCGAGCTCGGGCGGGTGGCGCCGTTCGGCGATGGCACCGATCCGGCGGTCTTCGTGCCCGACGCCGATCCGGCGAGCGGGACCGATCCGCTCGATCGCGACACCGACGGCGATGGCTTGCTCGATGGCGTCGAGGACGGCGACGGCGACGGCGAGGTGGGCGCGGTGGAGACCGATCCGGCCGATCCCGACACCGACGACGGCGGCGTGCCCGATGGGCGCGAGGTGCTCGAGCTGTTCATCGATCCGCTCGACCCGCGCGAGCGTCGTCGACCCGACCCCGACCACGATGGCGACGACGGCGGCCGAGCGCGCGCTCGGGACCGATCCCACAACCCCGACACCGACGGCGATCGGCTCGCAGACGGCGTCGAGGTGGCGATCGGGACCGATCCGGTGCGCGCCGACAGCGACGGTGATGGCTTGCAGGACGGCGCGGAGGATCGCGACGGCGACGGGTGCTCGACGCGGGGAGACCGATCCGCTCGACCCGACACCGACGACGGCGGCGTGCCGATGGCGCCGAGCGGCGGGCGGGCACGAATCCGCGCGATCGGTTGGACGACCGCGGGTGGACGGCGACGGCGATGGCTGACCGATGCCATGGGTTGGTCTGGACCGATCCGCGCGACCCGACAGCGACGGCGATGGGCTCGGCGACGGCGACGAGGTCACGCGGCATGGGACCGATCCGACCGATGCCGACAGCGATGGCGATGGCATCGGCGATGGGATCGAGTCGCGGGCCGACCGATCCGCTCGACGCGGACAGCGATGACGATGGCCTCGGCGACGGCGAGGAGGATCGCAACCGCGACGGGCGGCGGGGCCGGGGAGACCGATCCGATGGATCCGACACCGACGACGGCGGGTCCGATGGCGCCGAGGTGCGCGGCGGGGATCCGCTCGATCCGCGCGATGACGATCCGGCGGCCGATGGCGACGGCGACGGGCTCTCCGACGCGGCCGAGGCGGCGCTCGGGACCGATCCGGCGAACCGGACACCGACGGCGACGGGCTCGGCGACGGCGTCGAGGCGACAAGCGCGACCGATCCGCTCGACCCCGACACCGACGGCGACGGGCTCTGCGACGGCCCGGCAACGAGGCGCCGAGCTGCGCGGGCGGGGAGGATCTCGACGCCGACGGGGTGGTCGATCCGCGGGAGACCGATCCGACGAACCCCGACACCGACGGCGGCGGGGTGCCCGATGGCGCCGAGGTGCTGAGCGATGGCACCAACCCGCGTGATCCGGCGGACGACGCGGCGCGCTTCGACGGCGACGGCGATGGCTTGACCGACGCGGTCGAGGCGGAGCGGGGGACCGATCCGCGCGATCCGGACAGCGATGACGATGGCTTGTGGGATGGGATCGAGGTCAACGGCGAGACGGCGACCGATCCGCTCGACGCCGACACCGACGACGATGGCTTGCTCGATGGCATCGAGGACGCCGACGGCGACGGGCGGCGTGATCCGGGGGAGAGTGATCCGACGCTGGCCGACACCGACGGCGGCGGCGTGCCCGATGGGCGCGAGGTGCTCGAGCTGGGGACCGATCCGACGGTGGCGGCCGATGACGACCCGGACGCGGATCCCGATCGGGATGGCTTGACCAACGACGAGGAGCGCGCGCGGGGGACCGATCCGGCGGTGGCCGACACCGACGGCGATGGCTTGCTCGATGGCATCGAGGTGGTCGGTGGGACCGATCCGCTGCGGGCGGACACCGATCGCGACGGGCTCGCCGATGGGATCGAAGACAGCGATCACGACGGGCGCGTCGACGCGGGGGAGACCGATCCGCGCGACCCCGACACCGACGGCGGCGGCGTGCCCGATGGCGCCGAGGTCGCGGCGGGGCAGCGGCCGCTCGATCCGAGCGACGACGGGCCGGGGGATCGCGATGGTGATGGCTTGCCCGACGCGCTCGAAGCGGCGCTCGGGACCGATCCGGCGAACCCGGACAGCGACGGCGACGGGCTCGACGACGGCGACGAGGTGACGCGGGGGACCGATCCGCGCGACGCCGACACCGATGACGACGGGCTCGGCGACGGGGTGGAGGTGAACGGGCGCACCGGGACCGATCCGCTGCGGCGCGACACCGACGGCGACGGGTTGACCGATGGCGCCGAGGATCGCGACGGCGATGGCGCGCGCGACGCCGACGAGACCGATCCGACGGTGGCCGACAGCGACGGCGGCGGGGTCGACGACGGCGGCGAGGCGGTCGCGGGGACCGATCCGCTCGATGGCAGCGACGACCGGGTGGTCGACCTCGACGGCGACGGGCTGCCCGACGACGTGGAGCGGGCGCGGGGGACCGATCCGCAGGATCCCGACAGCGACGGCGACGGGCTGCTCGACGGGGTCGAGGTGCGGGGCGGGACCGATCCGCTCGACCCGGACACCGACGGCGACGGGCTCTGCGACGGGCCGGCGAACCAGGCGCCGCGGTGCGCGGCGGGGGAGGATCGCGACGGGGACGGGGTGCTCGATCCGGGTGAGACGGATCCGCGCGACCGCGACACCGACGACGGCGGGGTGCCCGATGGCGCCGAGGTGATCGTCGATGGGACCGATCCGCGCGATGGCGCCGACGATCGCAGCGGCGACCCCGACCGCGACGGGTTGAGCAACGTCGAGGAGGCGGCGGCGGGGACCGATCCGCAGGATCCCGACAGCGACGGCGACGGGCTGCGCGACGGGGTCGAGGTCTTCGGGCAGAACCCGACCGATCCGCTCGATGCCGACAGCGACGACGACTACCTGCGCGACGGCCAGGAGGATCGCGACCAGGACGGCGCGCGCGATCCGGGGGAGACCGATCCCAACGACGCGGACACCGACGACGGCGGGGTGCTCGACGGGGTCGAGGTCTACGCGCAGCTCGGCGACCCGCTCGACCCGGTCGATGATCCGTGGGGGCGCGACGCCGACGGCGACGGGCTCTCGAACGCGGCCGAGCGGGCGGCGGGGACCGATCCGTTCGACGCCGACAGCGACGGCGACGGGCTCTCCGACGCGGTCGAGGTCTTCGGGCCGAACGCGACCGATCCGCTCGATCCCGACAGCGACGGCGACGGGCTCTGTGATGGGCCGGCGGTCGACAACCCGGCGTGCGCGGCGGGTGAGGACATGGACGCCGACGGGCGGCGCGACCCCGATGAGACCGATCCGCGCGACCCGGACAGCGACGACGGCGGCGTGATCGACGGCGCCGAGCGGCGGCGGGGGACCGATCCGCTGTATGGCCTCGACGACGCGCCGGGCGCCGATCGCGATGGCGACGGGCTCGACGACGGCGAGGAGGCGACGCTCGGGACCGATCCGGCGGTGGCCGACACCGACGGCGACGGGCTCGACGACGGGCGCGAGCTCGAGGTGGGGACCGATCCGCGCGACGCCGACAGCGACGACGACGGGCTGCCCGACGGGGTGGAGGTCGACGGCGCGACGGGGACCGATCCGCGCGACCCCGACAGCGACGGCGACGGGCTGCTCGACGGGCGCGAGGACGCCGATCACGACGGGGTGCTCGACCCGGGCGAGACCGATCCGAGCGACCCCGACACCGACGACGGCGGCGTGGGCGACGGGGTCGAGCGCGACGCGGGGACCGATCCGCGGCTGCCGGGCGACGACCGCGGCGCCGATCTCGACGGCGATGGGCTGCCCGACGCGGCCGAGCGCGCGCTCGGGACCGATCCGGCGGTGGCGGACACCGATCGCGACGGGCTCGGGGACGGGCGCGAGGTCGCGACGGGGACCGATCCGCGCGACCCCGACAGCGACGGCGACGGGCTCTGCGACGGCCCGGCGACGGTGCTGCCGGCGTGTCTGGGCGGTGAGGATCGCGACGGCGACGGCGTGCTCGACGCGGGCGAGACCGATCCGCGGCGGCTCGACACCGACGGCGGCGGGGTGCCCGACGGCGGCGAGGTGATCGTCGACGGGACCGATCCGCGCGACCCGGCCGACGACGGCGGCGACGGCGACGGCGACGGGGTGCCCGACCGCTTCGACGTCTGCCCGACGGTCGTCGACCCCGGCCAGGGTGACCTCGACGGCGACGACCGCGGCGACCTCTGCGACGACGACACCGACGGCGACGGCCTCGACGACGCGACCGAGCGCGACGCGGGGCTCGATCCGTTCGACGCCGACAGCGACGACGACGGGGTCGCCGACGGCGAGGAGCCGCTGTGGGACGAGGACACCGACGGCGACGGGCTCATCAACGCGCTCGACGGCGACGGCGACGGCGACGGGATCTGTGACGGCACCGAGATGGGCCGCACGCGGCCCGGGCCGGGGACCGACCCCGACGGCGAGTGCTGGCGCCCCGACGAGGACCCGGAGACGACCACCGATCCGCGCGCCCGCGACACCGACGGCGACGGCCTCGACGACGGCGCCGAGGACCTCGACGGTGACGGCGCGCGCGACGACGACGAGCAGGATCCGCTCGACCCCGACGACGCCGATCGCGACGGCGACGGGCTCGCCAACAAGATCGACAACTGCCCCGACGCGCCCAACAGCGACCAGGAGGACCTCGACGGCGACGGCGTCGGCGACGCCTGCGACGACGACTGGGACGGCGACGCCGTCGACAACGCGGTCGACAACTGCCCGCGGGCGGCCAACACCGACCAGCTCGACACCGATCGCGACGACCTCGGCGACCCGTGCGACCCCGATCCGGACGGCAGCTACAGCGGCACCACGATCGGCGACTGCACCGTCGCCGCGCCCGGCGCCGACCGGAGCCCGGCGGGGTGGGCCGTCGCGCTGCTGCTCCTCGCCGCCCTGCGCCGCCGCCGCCGCGCGCTCGTCGCCGCGCTGCCGATCGCCGCGCTCGTGCTCGCCCTCGGCCCGGCCCGCGCGCAGGACGTGCAGGCGTTCAAGCCCGCGACCGCCGGCAACTACCTCTCGGTCGACGGCACCCTCGTCGCCGAGCCCGGCCAGTTCGTGCCCGGCGTCGTCTTCAGCTATGGCCGCAAGCCCCTCGTGCGCCGCAACGAGCGCGGCGACATCCTGCTCGAGCTCGTCGAAGACCTCACCACCATCGACCTGATGCTCGCCGTCGGCCTGCACGAGCGGGTCGAGGTCGGCGTCGACGTGCCGATCAGCTACAGCGTGTCGAGCGACGTCGCCGGCTTCGACGACGGCGCCGGGCTCGGCGACCTGCGGCTGCTCTCGAAGTTCGTGGTGCTGCCCGCCGCCGACTTCGGCGGCTTCGGCCTCGCGCTCGCCGCGCCGATGTCGTTCCCCACCGGCGACGGCGGGGTCACCTCGGCGCGCAAGTTCGTCTTCAACCCCAAGCTCGTCGCCGAGTACCGCGGCGGCGGCTGGCGCCTCTCGCTCAACGGCGGCTACCGCTACAAGCCCGAAGCCGACAGCACCGATCCCTTCCTCGCGGTCGGCAGCGGCTTCACCTACGGCGCCGGCGCCGGGGTCAACCTCGGCAGCGAGACGGTGCAGGCCGTCGCCGAGGTCTTCGGGACCGTCTACGACGACATCGACGAGAACGAGGGCGGCCCGCGCCCGCTCGAAGCGCTCGGCGGGCTGCGCTTCGACAGCCCCGCGACCGGGCTCACCCTCACCCTCGCCGCCGGGACCGGCCTCATCAACGACTACGGCGCCCCCGAGCTGCGCGCGGTCGGCGGCGTCGCGTGGCGGCTCCCCGAGGGCGAGGACCGCGTCGTCATCGCCGGCGGCGGCCCCGCCCGCATCGACGGCGCCGACAGCGACGGCGACGGCGTCGCCGACCTCGTCGACGCCTGCCCCGACGAGGTCGAGGACCGCGACCGCTACCAGGACGCCGACGGCTGCCCCGACCCCGACAACGACCTCGACGGCCTCGCCGACGCCGACGACCGCTGCCCGCTCGTGGCCGAGGACCGCGACGGCTTCGAAGACGCCGACGGCTGCCCCGAGCCCGACAATGACCAAGACGGCCTCGCCGATCTGCTCGACCGCTGCCCGCTCGAACCCGAGAACCGCAACGGCCACCGCGACGAGGACGGCTGCCCCGACGCCGAGCTGATCCGGGTCGAGGGCGACCGGATCGTCATCTTGCGCAAGGTCTACTTCGACACCGATCAGGCGACCATCCAGCCGGGCAGCTTCGAGGTGCTCGACCAGGTCGCCGAGGTGCTGCGCTTCGACCCGACGATCGAGAAGGTGCGGATCGAGGGCCACACCGACCTGCGCGGCGACGCCGGCTACAACCGCGACCTCGCCGAGCGCCGCGCCGCCGCGGTGCTGCAATACCTGCTCGCGCGCGGCATCGAGGGCGACCGCCTCGACAGCCGCGGCTACGGCGAGGACCGCCCCGCCGCCGAGCAGGAGACGATCGGCGGCCTCGCCCGCAATCGCCGCGTCGAGTTCCGCATCCTCGCCCGCGCCGGCCAGCGCTTCGACGGCGACGACGTGCGCCCCGACGTGCAGGTGATCGGCGCCGCGCCCGCCGCCGCGCCGTGCCGCCGCCGCGCGATACGCCGCCGCCGAGGAACCCGCCGCTGCCGCCGATGAACCCGCCGCGGCCGCCGAGCACGCCGAGCCCGCTGAGCCCGCCTGAGCCCGCTGGAGCCCGCTGAGCCCGCCGACGCCCCCGCGATCGAGATCGCCGACCCACCGACGACGCCCCGCCGAGGTCATCGACGACCCCACCCACCCCGCCGCCCCCCGCGCCCCCACCCGCAAGGCCGCCGCCACCCCGCCAGCGACGCCCCCGCCTCGACGCCATCGACTTCGCCGCCCGCTCCGACGCCCTCGACCTCACCCTCCGCGTGCACGGCCCCACCGACGCCCTCACCCTCCGCCCCAGCCTCGACGAAGACGGCGGCGTCCTCGTCGTGCACATCGCCCCCCTCGTCACCGAGCGCCGCTGGCCCATGTGGTACGACCGCCTCCTCGTGCGCAGCGCCGTCTTCCCCAGCAAGCTCCACCCCGACACCACCACCCTCCGCATGCGCCTCACCCGCCCCATGCGCGAAGCCGACCTCCGCGGCATCCACCTCACCCCCACGCCCGGCGGCGCCACCCTCCACATCCCCCGCCCCGCCAGCGAACCCCCCACCGCCACCGCCCCCGACCCCACCACCCTCGACGGCGCCGCCGCTGCCTCCCGCTGATCCCACTCGCCCCGCACCCTTTCCACACCTCCACGGACGCCCCCAACCCCCCGACCGAGCACGCGGGCCGGCGCCGGGGTCGATCGAGCGCTTTGTTCGAAGCCCCCGGCGAGTGCGCTCGATCGACCCGGTGACGGCCCCCCGCCCACCCGACGCCCTACACCCCGGCCCCAGCACCGCCCCGCGCTCCCCCCACCCACCCTCGGACGCCCCCAGCCCCCCGACCGAGCCACGCGGGCCGGCGCCGGGTCGATCGAGCGCTTTTGTCAGAGCCCCCGGCGATGCGCTCGATCGACCCGTGACGCCCGCCCCGCCCACCCGACGCCCGCACCCCGCCCGGCCGCACGCTGCCCAACTGCCCGCCCCGCCCGCCCCGCCTCACCGCCGCCCGCCCCCACCCCAAACAGATGCAAACACCCCCGAACCGGGTAGAACCCTCCCCCGACCCCCACGACCCCCAAGGACCCCGCGCCGTGCCCACCCTCAAAGACGCCCTCCTCGCCCCCGACACCCGCCCCACCGTCATCCGCGACTGCGAACAGATCATCCAAGCCGAAGTCGCCGACAAAAAAGGCGTCAGCGGCCTCGCCATCAAAGCCGCCTTCAAGACCGTCACCACCTTCAAAAAGGGCATCATCCCCGACGTCGTCGACATCCTCCTCGACGACTTCGTCACCGAACTCGAACCCTTCTACGCCGAGCACCGCGCCGCCGCCGGCGACCTCCGCACCTACCTCGTCGAACACGCCGACCGCATCGCCGACGCCCTCTTGCGCATCACTGATCAGCGCGCCGATCGGAGCCGCCACGCGACGCTCGTCAAGGCCTACAAGAAGCTGCGCCCCCAAGGCCAACGACAGGTCGCCGACGCCATGCCCCGCATCGCCGCCATGCTCCAAAAGCACGGCTTGTAGACACCAGGAGAGACCCATGACCCCCGTCGAAGGCACCGAAGCCCAGGATGGCCTCGCCTACTTCGGCCGATTCGGCGTCGACCAGGCGATGCTGCGGGCAGCCTTCGACAAGGCCCTCTCCCGCGGCGCCGACTGGGCCGAGCTCTACTTCGAACACAGCATCACCCACCACCTCGGCCTCGAAGACGGCGCCGTCAACCGCGCCTACAGCTCCGTCTCGCTCGGCGTCGGCGTCCGCGTCGTCCGCGGCGACCAGACCGGCTACGCCTACACCGAAGAGCTCACCCGCCAGGCCGTCGCCGACGCCGCCGCCATCGCCGCCGTCGTCGCCGACGGCCCCGCCCGCGACGCCCCCACGGCGTTCAGCGCCCAGCCGCTCCCCGACCGCTACCCCGTCAAGAAGCCCTGGACCGGCATCGGCGTCGCCGACAAGATGCCCATCCTCACCCGCATCAACCAAGGCGTCTTCGCCCGCGACCCCCGCATCGTCAAGGTCCAGGTCGGCTTCGCCGACAGCGAAGGCGCCATCCTCGTCGTCGACTCCACCGGCCAGATGAGCTTCGACCGCCAGCCCATGACCCGCATGACCGTCTCCGCCACCGCCGAACACGGCAGCCGGCGCGAGAGCAACTTCATGAACCTCGCCGGCCGCGAAGGCTTCGAGTTCTTCACCGACGCCCGCATCGACCACCTCACCGACCAGGTCGTCGAGCGCACCACCTTCCTCTTCGACGCCGCCCCCGCCCCCGCCGGCACCTTCCCCGTCGTCCTCGCCGCCGGCTCCTCCGGCATCCTCCTCCACGAAGCCATCGGCCATGGCATGGAGGCCGACTTCAACCGCAAAGGCATCTCCGTCTACAGCGACAAGCTCGGCAAGGTCATCGCACCCAAAGAGGTCACCATCATCGACGACGGCACCCGCCCCCACACCCGCGGCGCCATCAACGTCGACGACGAAGGCACCCTCGGCCAACGCACCGTGCTCGTCGAAGAAGGCACCCTCCGCACCTACATGCACGACCGGATCAGCGCCGCCCACTACAAGGTCGAACCCACCGGCAACGGCCGCCGCGAGAGCTTCCGCCACCCGCCCGTGCCCCGCATGCGCAACACCTACATGCTCCCCGGCCCCCACGACCCCCAAGAGATCATCGCGAGCGTCAAGAAGGGCGTCTACGCCGAGACCTTCACCAACGGCCAGGTCATGATCGGCGCCGGCGACTTCACCTTCTACATCAAGACCGGCTATCTCATCGAAGACGGCAAGCTCACCCGACCCATCAAAGACACCAACATCATCGGCAACGGCCCGCAGGTCCTCGCCGACACCGACATGGTCGGCGACGACTTCGCCTTCGACGAAGGCGGCTGGACCTGCGGCAAGGACGGCCAGAGCGTCCCCGTCTCGCTCGGCATGCCCACCGTGCGCGTCAAAGCCATCACCGTCGGTGGCGTCAACGAGGGAGCGTGATGACCGACCTCCTCACCGCGGCCCACGACGCCGCCAAGCTCGCCCGCCGCCACGGCGCCGACGAAGCCGCCATCTCCGTCAGCCGCTCCCGCGGCGTCGACATCGAATGGCGCGACGGCCGCGTCGAACGCGTCCAGGAACGCACCCGCCGATCGCTCTCGGTCGAGGTCTACGTCGACGGCCGCTACAGCGCGTCCTCGACCAACGACCTCCGCCCCGAAGCCATCGACGCCTTCATCGCCGAGGCCGTGCAGAACACCCGCCTCCTCGAACCCGACCCCCACCGCGGTCTGCCCGACCCCAGCCGCTACGCCGGCCGCGCCGACATCGACCTCGACCTCGCCGACCCCAAATGGCACGACGTCAGCGGCGAAGACCGCCGCGCGCTCGCCGCCGAGCTCGAAGCCCTCGCCCGCGACGGCGACGACGACCTCCCCATCGTCTCCGTCGCCAGCTCCGTCGGCGACAGCCATGGCAGGAGCGCCCGCGTCCACACCAACGGCTTCGAAGGCGTCCGCGAAGCCACCACCACCGGCTACTCGGTCATGATCACCGTCAAGGACCAAGACGACCGCCGCCCGATGGGATGGTCCTACAGCTACTGCCGCCACCGAGAAGACCTCGACGCCCCGGAAGCCATCGCCCGCGTCGCCCGCCAGAAGGCCCGCGACCAGCTCGGCGCCGGCCGGATCAAGACCGGCCGCTACCGCGTCGTCGTCGAGAACCGCGCGCTCCCCCGCCTCCTCGGCGCCTTCCTCGGCCCCCTCTCCGGCCCCGCGCTCCAGCAGCGCCGCAGCCTCTGGGAAGGCAAGCTCGGCGAACAGATCGCATCCCCCCTGCTCACCCTGCACGACGACCCCCACCGCCCCCGCGGCCTCGCCGCGACCCTCTGGGACGGCGACGGCTTCGCCACCCACCGCCGCCCGCTCATCGAAGCCGGCGTGCTCCGCACCTACCTCATCGACCAGTACTACGCCCGCAAGATGGGCGTCGAACCCACCGGCGGCAGCACCCACGACCTCGACTGGGCGCTCGGCGACAAGGGCCTCGACGCCCTCATCGCCAGCGTCGGCGACGGTGTCTTCATCGACCGCTTCCTCGGCGGCAACTCCAACTCGACGAGCGGCGAATACAGCTTCGGCTGCGCCGGCCGCATGATCCGAGACGGCAAGCTCGCCGAGCCCGTCGCCGAGATGAACCTCGCCGGCAACCTCGCCGACCTCATGAAGCAGCTCGAAGCCCTCGGCGACGACCCCGACAAGAACCGCTCCAGCCGCTGCCCGAGCGCCGTCTTCGACGGCCTGCAGCTCGGCGGCGAGTAGCGCGGGATGCCATCGATGGCATGAACGGCGCGCGTTGATGCCATCGATGGCGCACGCTCACCCCGTCGATGCCATCGAAGCCAGATCTCACCCGCCGCCGGCCGGCGGCCGAACCGAGCGACCGGAAGCGATGACCCCGAGCCTCGACCCCACCCATCACTTCGCCGCCCTCGCCGACTGGCAACCCGACCCCACCGGCGCGCTCACCGGCCAGATCCCCAAGGGCTGGATGCAAGGCCGCGCCGCGTTCGGCGGCCTGCCCGCCGCCATCGGCCTCAACGCCGCCCGCCGCCTCGTCCCCCCCGAACGCACCCCCCGCGCCGTACACGCCGCGCTCCTCGCCCCCCTCGGCCCCGCGCCCGCCACCGTCACCGCCCGCGTGCTCCGCGCCGGCCGCGCGCTCACCCAGGCCGAGGCCGAGCTCTGGCAGGGCGACACCCTCTGCGCCCGCGTCACCGCCGCCTTCGGCCAGTCCCGCCCCTCGCAGATCACGGTGCCATCACCCACCGCGCCCGCGATGCCATCACCCGAGACCCTGCCCGCGCTGCCCTACCTCGAAGGCATCACCCCCACCTTCACCCAGCACTTCGAGTACCGCTTCGCGAGCCGCCACCTCCCCTTCACCGGCGCCACCACCGCCCGCCTCGCCGGCTGGGTCCGCCACCGCACCACGCCCGGCGCGCCCCACGGCGCGCTGCTCGGCCTGCTCGACGCCTGGCCCGCGCCGGTGATGGTGCTGCCCAAGCGCCCGATCCCGGCGAGCACGGTCACCTGGACGGTCAGCTTCGCCGAGGTCCCCGAAGTCATCGACCCCGCGGCGTGGTGGGCCTTCCAGAGCGAGGCGGTCACCGCCGCCGATGGCTACTCCACCCTGCGCGGCGCGCTCTACGGCCCGGATGGCCGCCTCGCGGCGCTCGAGGAGCAGCTCGTGGCGGTGTTCGACGGGTAGTCGCTGGCGGGGTCAACTCCAGAGGCGGCCGAAATAGATGCGTGCCTCTTCAGGAGCATTGCCCGGATCGAACGCGATCCGGATGCGATCGAGCCCCTCGCGATAGCTCAGGACGGGGGGACCGGGCCACTCCTCGACGAGTTGTAGCGTCACCTCGAAGCTGAGGTCCATGCCAGTCTCAGCGAGCAGCGTCACATCGCAACGGAAGGTGTCTCCGTCGAACGTGCCAATCGCTGTCGTGAACCTGCGTTGCCCGATCGGGTGGCCCAGCTTCGGTCTCAACCGACGGGCCATCTCCCCGCCGACGCGTGAGAGTGCGCCCCCTGTGTCGACGAAGGCTTTGAC
>JACKDM010000006.1 GCA_020633515.1 Myxococcales bacterium | reverse complement strand
CCCTCGTCGTCGGTCTCGGTCTGCCGCGTCCGCGCCGGCGGCGCCTCGCCCGGCTCGGCGAGCGTCGGATCGGCGAACTGCGCCACGATCAGCCGCGCCTCGACCCGCGCCCGCGGCAGCGGCGCGCCCGCGCTGTCGCGCACGAGCCCGCGCACCGGCGTGCGCGGCTGGAGGATCCACGACAGCGCCGCGTCGGGCCCGATCTCGGCGCGGAACCGGGCGAGCCGCCACGGCGCGTCGGCCGGCGGCTCGAGGTCGACGCGGTAGACGCCCGGGTAGAGCGTCGCGGTGAAGCGCCCCTCGGCGTCGGTCGGGCCGGCGTCGAGCTCGTAGACCCCGGCGCCGATCGCCCCGCGAAAGCGCGCGACCACGCCCCCGATCGGCGTCGCGCCGTCGTCGATCCGCCCGCTCACCACCGTCGTCGACGGCAGCGGCCCGAGCAGCACCCGCACGAACGGCCGCGCGTCGTCCGCGCTCGCCGGCGCCTCGATCGGCATGTCGACCTCCGGCAGCGGCCCCGCCTCGGCCGCGCGCCGCACCCGCAGCACCAGCGCCTGCGCCCGCTCCCCCGGCCAGAACCGCAGCACGAAGCGCCCCGTCGCGTCCGTCGTCGTCTCGGTGCTCACCCGCCGCTGCTCCGCGTCGACCGCGAACACCCGCAACCCCTCGATCGGGTTCGGGTTCTCCTCGCTGATCAGCACCTCGCCCTCCACCGCGGGCAGCCGATCGGCCGCCGGCAGCTCGAAGTCGATCCGCGCCCCGTCCTCGGGGAGCCGCACGTCGTCGAAGCGCGCCGGCGGGTAGCGATCGGCCTCCTCGGGGCGCAGCGTCAGCGAGTACACCACCGCCCGCCGGCCGCCGATCTCGGTCGGCCAGAACGGCGTCAGCGGCAGCACGAAGCCCGGCCCGTCGGCCCGATCGACGATCTCGCCGGTGTAGGTCGGCGACTCGGTGTCGATCCCATACAGCGCCCGCGCCGAGGCCCGCGCCCGGATCGGCCGCAGCCCGTCGGCGCCCGACACGAGCGCGCGCCCTTCCAGCGCCGTCCGCGCCCCGAGCGGCAGCGCCGGCAGCTCGGTGACCGGATCGGCGAGCACCATCGCGCGCAGCTCGGCGACCGCGAGCGGCTCGTCGGCCCGCGGTTGCAGCCGCAGCGCGACGGGGTAGGGGGGCGCCGCGACGCCCACGCAGGCGCCGAACTCGCAGACCAGATCGGCCGGACAGGCAGCGACGCAGCCGCTCGGGAAGCCGGCGTCGGGCGCGTCGAGCGCGATCTCGTTGCAGCCGGCCAGCGCGCACAGCGCCGCGAGCAGCGCACCGCGAAGCGCATGCCTCACGGGCACTTGCTCCGATCGAAGCGCACGAACCACACGATCCGCACCAGGTACCCGCCCGCCGCGACCGTCTGGTTCGGCGTCGGCGAGTTCTCCACATCGGCCACGAACGGCCGATCGGCGAACGCCACCTCGATGCGGTGCAGATCGGTCTCGCGGAAGGCGTTGGTCGTCAGGTCGACGCAGGGCTGCAAGCGGTTGATGATCGCGCCGTCGACGAGGCTCGCGAGGCTCTGCCCCTCGGCGGGGCCGTCCTCGGCGATGAAGGGGAAGCCGCTCGGCGTGTAGTTGAAGAACCAGCGGAAGAAGATGCGATCGCCCGCGTTGGGATCGCCGATCGGGCCGGTGCGCAGCTCGAGGACGTCGGCGACCTCGGGGTCGAACTCGACGATCTGGTTGAAGGCGGGGGTGACCGCCGCGGTGATGTAGAACGGCGGCAGGTTCTGCTCGATCGGCTCGGCCTCGATCGGCATCGGCACCACGCAGCCGGAGGCCGCGAGCGAGGCGAGGGCGAGGGCGAGGGCGGGGGCGAGGTGGCGCAGCATCGCCGCAGACTAGCAGAAGCCCCGCGCCGGATCTGCGCCTCAGCCCGCCGCGTCGGCGAACCGCGCCGCCAGCCGCCGCGCCACCGACTCCGGCACCAGCCCCGTCACGTCCCCGCCGTTCATCGCGACCTCGCGCACGAGGCTCGACGACACGAAGTAGTGCTCCTCGCTCGTCATCAGGAAGACGAAGTCCACCGCGTCGGTCAGCCGGCGGTTCATGCTCGCCATCTGGAACTCGTACTCGAAGTCGCTGATCGCCCGCAGCCCGCGCAGCACGCTGCGGATCCCCCGCTTGCGCGCGTAGTCGATCAAGAGCCCCGAGAACTGCACCACCTCGACCCGCGGCTCGCCCGCGAAGACCTCGCGCAGCATCTCGATGCGCTCGTCGTCGGGGAAGGTCGGCGTCTTGCGGATGTTGACCGCGACCGCGATCTCGATGCGGTCGAAGATCTCGAGCCCGCGCCGGATGATGTCGACATGGCCGGCGGTGATCGGGTCGAACGAACCGGGATACAGGGCGACGCGCATCAGGCTCCTGCGCTTTCGACGGTCGTGAGGATCGTCAGCCCGCAGCCGCCATAGACGCGGGCGAAGACCACCTCGGTGCCCGGCGGCGGCGACACCGGATCGTCGCCCGCCGGATGCTCGACGCATACCAGGGCCCCGTCCGCCAGCCAAGCCCCCCGCGCGAGCGCCGTGAGCGTCGGCGCCACCCGGCCCGCCGCGTAGGGCGGATCGAGGAAGACCAGGTCGAACCGCCCCTCCTCGCCCCCGAGCGCGCCCCCGAGCGCGCCTGCGAGGAACTGCTCCACCGCCCGCTGCACCACCCGCCCTCGCCCCTCGACCGCCCCCGCCACCGCCGCCAGATTCTCGCCCACCACCCGCGCGTGCCGCCGATCCGCCTCCACGAACACCACCTCCGCCGCCCCCCGCGACAGCGCCTCGATCCCCAGCGTGCCCGCCCCCGCGAACAGATCGAGCACCCGCGCGCCCGGCACCGGATCCCCGAAGCGATGCGCCAGCACGTTGAACAGCGCCTCCCGCACCTTGTCCGTCGTCGGCCGCACCGCCTCCCCCCGCGGCACCGCCAGCCGCCGCCCCCCCGCGCGACCGCCCACCACCCGCACCACGTCACATCCCCCCCGGCCGCAGATCCAGCGACGGCCGCGTCGCCCCCAGCAACCGCCGCTGCTCACCCGTCAACGCCTCCGCCTCGCTCTCCAAAAACAACCGGAAGCTCATCGTCGTCCCTCGCCCCGGCTCCGTCTCCACCCGGATCTCGCTCCCGTGATGCGACAGCAACCGCTGACTGATCGGCAGCCCGAGCCCCGTGCCCTTCCGCTTCGTCGTGAAGAACGGGATGAACAGGTTCGCCCGCACATCCTCGGTGATCCCCGGCCCGGTGTCGCTCACGCTCACCTCCACCCGCGCCCGCGTCTGCCCCGGCCGCCCCGGCGCCTCCTCCACCACCGTGCGCGCCGAGAGCGTCAACGTCCCCCCCGCCCGATCCATCGCCTGACACGCGTTCCGCGCCAGGTTCAGACACACCTGATGAAGCTGATCCGCGTCCCCGATCACCGCCGGCAGCCCCTCCTCGACCACCACCTCCACCTCCACCGGCCCCGCGTGCTCCTCCGCCCGCATCAGCATCGCCACCCGCTCGATCACCCGCCGCACCTGCATCGGCATCAGCTCGCCCTGATAGGGCCGCGCGAAGTCGAGGAACTGCCGCAGCACATGATCCAGCCGATCCGCCTCCTCCACGATCACATCGAGGAACTCCCGGCTCTCCGCGTCGAAATCGGTCGGCTGAAGCAACTGAGCCGCCGACTTGATCGCCCCCAGCGGATTGCGGATCTCGTGCGCCATGCCCGTCGCCATCTCCCCGATCGCCGACAGCCGATCCCGCTCCTTCAGCCGCGCCACCAGCTCCGAGTTCTCGAGCGAGATCGCCATCTGCGCCCCCAGATCGGCGAACAACCCCAGCTCATAGGTCGAGAACGGCTCCCGCGTCCGCTCATCGCGCACGTTGAGCACGCCCACCAGCCGCTTCTCCGACATCAGCGCAAACGACACCCCCGCCGCGATCCGCTCCATCGTCTTCTTGACCGCCTCCACCCGCGCCCGCGCCGGGCTGTCATCCGCCGCGTCGCCCAGATCCACCAGCTCCCGCTCCACCTGCTCGTACGCCAGGAACCGCTCCCGCGTCAGCGCATCCAGAAAGGCCCGATCGCGCACCACATGCAGCCGCGTCTGCGGCAGCGCCCCGATATGCGCCTCCGGCGCCGGCAGCGTGTAGTTGCGCCCCCCGCTCTCCAGGAAGAACACGCTCCCATGCGTCACCCGCCGCGACGCCCGCAGCCGATCCAGCACCCGCCGCGCCAGCTCCGCCACATCGATCACATTCGCCAGCTCCCGCCGCAGCGCCCGGATCTCCGCCTGCAAAACATACCGCTCGTGGTACAGGAGCCGCCCCACCCACACATCGATCATGCGCTTGAGCGGCTCGAACACGAAGAACAGCACCACGCTCGCCGCCGCCGCATTGAAGAAGAACAGCCCCAGCGTCTCGACATCCGGCCCCACCCACACCAACAGCGCGATATAGATCCCCGACACGATCAACGACAGGATCAACAGCGCCAGCCCCCGCCCCAGCAGCTCCTTCAGATCCAGCAGCCGCGACCGCTGGATCACCTGCATCCAGAAGTACATGTAGACCGCCGTCCACAAATGCCCGAGCGACGGAAACGTCACCGGCAGCAGATCGGCCCCGCTGAACACCACCGACAGCACCCCGCCGAGCACCAGATAGCCCAGCCGCGTCGACTCCACCTTGCTGTCGGCCGTCCGATAACGCCGATACAACCGGAAGATACAGCCCGCGTACGTCGCCAGCGCAAACAGCGCCACCCCCGTCTTGACCACCACCGTATCGGCGAACTCGGTGAACGCCAGCAGCAACCCCGCCGCCGAACACGCGTGCACCAGCGCCAGCACCGGCGCCCGGATCGCCCCCGCCGTGATCCGCCCGAAGAACGCGACGCACGCCTGCGCGACCCCCACCCCCGCGATCAAGACCGGCCGCGTCCAGAACGCATCGGTCGTCACCGAATCGAGGAACCACGCCAGGTTGTAGAAGAAGAACGCCACCAGCAGCGCCATGAACGCCGCCCGATGCTCGACCCGCCGCTCCGACGACGCGACGTTGATCGCGAACCCGAGCAGCAACAGCGCCGCGACCAGCGCGCTCTGACCCTGCACGTTCATGCGCCGCACCGTCGCACCGCCCGACCGGCCGCGCAACCGGCTCGACCGCGCCCGAAGTTGTCAGCACCGCCCCCGCTGCGGTAGAGCACCCGAGATGCGAGACGACGGGACCCCGCCGCCACCGCCTGCCGACCCCGCCACCGATCCGCCCACCGCCCCCGACCCCGCGCTCGACCTCGCCCACGACCCCGACATCACCGCCGCCCTCGACGCCTTCGCGCCCGACATCGAAGCGCCCACCGACACCCTCGACTGCGAAGCCGCCCACCCCGACGACGACGGCCACGAAGACCGCGAGCTCGACTCCCTCGTCGGCGAGTTCCCCTGGGACGATGACCCCCCACCCGGCCCCCTCCGCATCGCCATCGCCGGCGGCGCCGGCGGCGTCGGCCGAACCCTCCTCGCCGCCAACATCGCCCTCCACCTCGCCCGCGACGGCCACCGCGTCGCCGCCATCGACCTCGACCCCAACGGCGCCGGCCTCCACACCGCCCTCGGCCTCCCCCCGCTCCTCCCCCCGCCCGCCGCGCACCTCCACCCCCCGCCCCCTCGCCCCGCAGAGCCCATCCCCGGCGCCCCCCTCACCCTCCTCCGCGCCGCCCGCCCCACCTACACCGGCCCCGCCGACCCCCACCGCGCCGCGCTCCACGCCGCCGCCACCGACCGCGCCGAAGCCATCCACGTCTACGACCTCGGCGCCGCCACCGACCCCCTCACCCTCGACACCTGGCTCACCGCCCACGTCGCCCTCATCATCGCCGAGCCCCTCCCCGCCGCCATCGAACGCGCCTACGCCTGGCTCCGCGCCGCCCTCTGGCGCCGCCTCCTCCACGGCGACGACCCCCCCGCGCAAGCCGCCCGCGCCACCCTCACCGCCCTCCCCGACCTCGACGGCCCCCTCGCCCTCATCCGCGCCCTCACGCCCCACCACCCCGCCGCCGCCCAGGCCATCCGCGCCCGCCTCCTCGCCTTCACCCCCCGCCTCATCCTCAACCGCACCCGCAGCCGCGCCGACCGCGAGATGGGCACCGGCATCACCTCCGCCCTCCGCCGCCGCTGGGGCATCACCGCCGAATACCTCGGCGCCCTCGACTTCGACGACGCCGTCCTCGACGCCGCCCGCCGCCACCGCCCCCTCCTCCTCGCCTACCCCGGCGCCGCCTACAGCCTCGCCCTCGACCCCATCGCCCGCCGCGTCGCCGCCCTCACCCGGAGCCGCCCATGACGCCCCCCGACCTCAGCGCCGCCGCCGCGCTCCTCGAAGTCGACCCCGACGCCCCCGAAGACCAGATCCGCAAACAGCACCGCCTCCTCATCCACCTCTTCGCCCCCGACTCCCCCGTCGTCTACGGCCTCTACACCCGCGACGAAGCCCGCCGCCTCGTCGAACGCCTCGACGCCGCCTGCGCCACCCTCACCACCGCCGCCCGCCGCCCCCCGACCGACCGCGCCCGCCGCCCCGACAGCCCCGCCCCCTCGCTCCCCCCCGCCCCCGCGCCCGCCGCCGACCGGATCCGCGACCCCCTCGCCGCCCTCGGCCTCCCCCCCGACACCCCCCTCCGCGGCGAAATCATCCACCGCGTCCGCCACCTCCTCGGCCTCCACCTCGAAGAGATCGCCGACCGCACCAAGATCGGCGTCTTCACCCTCCGCTGCATCGAAACCGAGACCTGGCCCGACCTCCCCGCCAAGGTCTACCTCAAAGGCTTCCTCCGCCAGATCGCCCCCCTCCTCCGCCTCGACCCCGAGCGCCTCACCCGCGACTACCTCGCCGCCTTCGACGCCTGGGAGCACGACAACCGCCGCAAGAAGCGCTGGTAGCCCTCACCCCCCGCACCGCGCCCGCCGCTTCCCATCACTCGCCATCACATCCCATCACGCCCATCCTCCCACCGCGCGGGCGCCCCCATCACTCCCCATGGCTCCCCACCCCATCCGGCGGCCTCCCCCCCGGATGCACATGCACCGCCAGCCACACCGTCCCCGCCTCCGTCCGCTCCACCCAATGCGCCACCCCCGCCGGCAGAAACAGATGATCCCCCACCTCCAACACCACCCGCCGCCCCTCGACCACCACCGTCCCCCCGCCCCGCAGCACCACCACCCACTCATCCTGCGCCTGCACATACACCCCCGGCTCCGGCGCCCCCGAGCTCACGATCCGCTCGATCTGCACCCCCCCGACCCACCGCACCGTCTCGAACCGCTCCCCCGACTCCGGCGGCACCGCCCCCACCAACAGATTGCCATCCGCCCGCCGCACCTCACCCTCGCTCACCTCACGCTCGCTCATCGCGCACCTCCACCCCGAGCTTGCCATCGCCACCCCCAGACCACCACCCCCCGCCGGCCTCTGACGCCCACCTCACGCCCCCGGGCACGCCCCTCGCACCCCGTCCCTCGCGCAACCGCCCCCGAACCGTCCCCCGAACGGTACGAACCCACCCGCGAACCCTCCGCCCCCCCCCACGCCGCCCCACCACCCTCATCCCTCCGCTGGCACACCCATTGCTCCACCCCCCACCCATCGGCGCCCTCGCCGACGCAACCACCGCCCCTCGCTGGAGCCATGCCATGAGCGCCCCGATCAAGGTCTACACCGACGTCCTCGCCAGCCTCTACCCCCACGGCTGGAACGACAAGGACGGCGACGCCGCGAAGTTCGACAGCGAAGACGCCGAATACCGCACCTACAAGCCCACCGCCGCCAACACCGACGACGGCGGGATCCGCCTCAAGGTCGAGCAGGACCACATCCGCGGCGGCGCCACCGACGACCACGTCACCCTCAAGGTCTACTACGCAGCCGATGGCACCCTCACCCGGATCAAGATGAGCTGGGAGGCCGGCAACGACGGCTACACCGCCCCCGACTGGGTCATCGACCTCACCGCCTACGCCGCCGAAGCCGCCGTCGATGGCATCATCGACGTCCTCTCCGAAGGCGCGCTCGTCGAGATCGATCCCATCGTCGCCGAGATCACCGGCAAGGTCGTGCATGCCATCGGCAACGCGTGCAACTACTTCTCCAAGCTCATCGTCAAGCTCAGCGATGACGGCGGCCGCCTCAACTTCATCGCCGTCGCCAACCACAACCTCAACAAGCTCGTCTACTCGGTCTCGACCGGCGCCTTCGTCGCCCCCGACGTCTACGTCGCGTTCAGCAACGACCGCTTCGAAGATGCCATCGGCCATCACTTCAACGACAAAGACGACCAGGCGATGGAGTACGAGAGCAACGACTCCAACTATCGCACCTGGAAGATGGACGACTCCCCCTGCTTCGGCGGCGCCGGGCTCTACGTCTCCACCAAGATCGACCACATCCGCGGCGGCTCCAAGGACGACCATGCCATCGTCATGATGGGATACAACGCCGGCGGCAAGCCCATCCAGGGCCAGGCCGCGCTCCAGATCAAGGGCGAAGATCCCATCATCACCGACATCATCCAGCAGAACGCCGACTTCACCCTCGACCTCGCCGACGCCGTCAGCGACGCCGTCAAGGCGAAGCTCAAGAGCAAGTACGGCGAGAGCAACAGCGGCCGCCAGAACATCCCCCATGTCATCCAGAAGAACATCAACGCGATGAACCAGGCCGTCTACCTCAAGCGCCGCAAGTAGCCATCACCCGCCGTCCGCGCTCAGCGAGACCGGACGCCGATCAGCACCAGCGCGAGGCACACCACCCATCCCACCGCAAACAGCACCCAGGCAGTCTCACCCATCGCCGCGACCCCCACGACCGTGAGGCTCCATCCTACCCGCCCGGCCATCAAGAGACGCTCAACGCCCCGCCCCCGCGTGTTCAGATCCCATCAAGGCGGCAGCTCATCCAGCAGCCGATAGCCGATCCCCGACTCCGTCACCAGGATCCGCGGCTGCGTCGGATCCCGCTCGATCTTGCCCCGCAGCGCATGCACATGCACCCGCACGTAATGCGCCCGCGTCGTCGCGTGCGGCCCCCACACCGCGCGCAGGATCTGCGCATGGGTCACCACCCGCCCCGCGTGCAGCACCAGGTGCTCGAGGATCTTGTACTCCGTCGGCGTCAGCGCCACCTCCGCCCCATCCCGCCGCACGAGCCGCCGCGCCAGATCCACGCTCAACCCATCCACCGCGAACACCGGCCCCTCGTCGCCCCCCCGCTGCGCCCGATGACGCAGCGCCACCCGGATCCGCGCCATCAGCTCCTGCGCCGAGAACGGCTTGGTCAGGTAGTCATCCGCGCCCGCGTCCAGCGCGTCCACCTTGTCCCGCTCCCGGCCCCGCGCCGAGATCACGAGGATCGGCGTCGTCGACCACGCCCGCAGACGCCGCACCACGTCGAGCCCATCGCCATCGGGCAGCCCCAGATCGAGCAGCACCACATCGGGCGTGTGCATCGCCGCCAGCGCCACCGCCTCTTCCACCGAGGCCGCCAGCAGCGCCTTGAGCGCGTGGCTCCGCACGAGGCTCTGCAGGAACGACTGCATCGGCGGCTCGTCTTCGACCACCAGGATCGTGGGCGCGCTGCTCATGACACCTCCACCGGATCACCCAGGATGCTCTCGACGCGCGGCGCCTCCCCCCCGTCGCCCCGCGGGAAGCGCGCCCCGAAGACCGCGCCCCCGCCGACCCGCGGCGCCGCCCACACCGCGCCCCCGTGCACGCCCGCGATCGCCTTGCAGATCGCCAGACCCAGCCCCGCGCCCGGCCGCCGCCGGCTGTCGCCGCGCACGAACTTCTGGAACAGCCGCGCCGGATCCCCCGCCGGCAGCCCCGGCCCCCGATCGGCGACCTCGAAGACCACCTCGCCCCCCGCCTCGCGCACCGTCAGATCGATCGGCCCCTCGCCGTGCACCAGCGCGTTGTCGAGGTAGTTGACGAGGAGCTGCTCGACGAGCACCGCGTCGAGCCGGGCGAGGAAGGGCGCCGCCGGCGCGTCGATCCGCAGCGCGCGCCCGGCCGCGTGCGGCGCCACCCGCGCCGCCGCCGTGCCCGCGATCTCGGCCGGGATCTCCCACTCCAGCGCCGGGGTGATGCTCCCGCTGTCGAGCCGGGTCATGTGCAGCACGCCATCGAGCAGCCGCGCGAGCCGCCGCGCCTCCTCGGCGACCCGCGTCAGCAGCTCCGCGCGCGTCGCCGCGTCGAGGTGGTCGCTCCGATCGAGCAAGGTCGTCGCCGCGCCCGTGATCGCCGCCAGCGGCGTGCGCAGATCGTGCGAGACGCTCGACAGCAGCGTGCTGCGCACCCGCTCCGTCTCCGCCGAGACCCGCGCCGCGGTCGCGTCGGCCTCCACCCGCAGCCGATCGAGCAGCTCGCTCACCAGCGCCGCCACCGTCGCGATCAGGTGCCGCTGCTCGGGCTGACCGACGCCATCACGCGGCCGCACCCCGATCACGCCCACGACCCGCTCGCCGCGCAGCAGCGGCAGGTAGCAGAGCTCGGCGCCGACCAGCGTCGCCGTCCCCGGCCCCGCCGGCTCGCCGCGCTGCGCCACCCACTCCGCGCACGCCCGGTCCACGTCGCCGTCGGGCACCACCCCGCGCGCCGCGACCCGCGCCAGCCCGCCCGCCGCCGGCAGCAGCACCACCACGTCGGCGCCGAGCAGCCGGTGGAGCTGGTCGGCCGCCACCTCGGCGACCGCCTCCGGGGTCTCCGCCACCCCCAGCCGACGCGCGAGCCGGTACAGCTCCCGCGCCTCGCCCTCCCGCGCCGCCACCACCTGCGCCTGCTCGCGCGCCCGCGCCGCGAGCGACGCCACGAGCAGCCCCACGCCGCCCACGATGAGGAAGGTCAGCCAATAGGCGCTGTCGTTGACGAACAGCGTGAAGCGCGGCGCGGTGAAGAAGAAGTTGAACGCGAGCACCGCGAGCACCGCCGAGAGCAGGCTCGCGACGCGGCTCAGCCGGAACGACGCGACGATCACCGCCGCGAGGTAGACCATGATGACGTCCGACTCGGAGAGCCACGGCGCGAGCCAGCCCGCGAGCCCGCTCGCGAGCGCGACCGGCGCGGCCGCGAGCCCGAGATCGGCGAGCCGGACCCGCAGCCGCCGCGCCCGCGAAGCGACCGGCGCCCCCGCGCCCGCCGCGGCGCCGGCGTCGGTCGGCACGACGTGCACCTCCACGTCGGTCGCGAGCCGGATCACCCCGTCGAGCGGCGACTCGCGCAGCCGCTCCCGCCAGCTCCGCCGCGCCGGCGCGCCGAGCACGATCAGGGTCGCGTTGATCTGCCGCGCGTAGCCCACGAGCGCCTCGGCGACCCCCGCCGCGGTGAGGCTCGCCGTCTCGGCGCCGAGCTGTTCGGCGAGGCGCAGGTGGCCGAGCGCCCGCGCTTGGGCCTCCGGCCGCCCGCCGTGCAGCGGCTCGACGGTCACCGCGTGCCACGGCACATCCAGCGCGCGCGCCATGCGCGACGCCACCCGCACCAGCCGCGCCGAGAGCGGGCTCGGCCCCACCGCGACGAGCAGCCGCTCGGCGGCGGCCCACACCCGCCCCATCAGCTCGCGGTCGCGGTAGTCGTCGACCTGCTCGCCCACCCGGCTCGCCGCGTGCCGCAGCGCGAGCTGCCGCAGCGCGAGCAGGTTGCCCCGCCGGAAGAAGCCATCGAGCGCTCGCCGCGCCTGCTCCGGCCGATACACCCGCCCCGCCTCGAGCCGCGCCCGCAGATCCTCCGGCGTCAGATCGATCACCTCGATCTCGTCGGCGCCGTCGAGCACGTGATCGGGCACCGTCTCGCCCACCCGCACCCCGGTCAGCCGCTCGACGACGTCGTTGTGGCTCTCGAGGTGCTGGATGTTCATCGCCGTCCACACCTCGACCCCGGCGTCGACGAGCTCGCTGACCTCCTGCCATCGCTTCGCGTGCCGCCCGCCCGGCGCGACGCTGTGCGCGAGCTCGTCGACGACCACCACCTCCGGCCGCCGCGCGAGCACCGCGTCGAGGTCGAGATCGGGCAGCGCCCCGGCCCGCGTCGAGACCCGCCGCGGCAGCACCTCGAGCGCCCCGATCTCGGCGGCCGTCTCCGCGCGCCCGTGCGTCTCGACCACGCCCACGACCACGTCCCGCCCCTCGGCGACCGCGAGCCGCGCCGCCCGCAGCATCGCGACCGTCTTGCCCACCCCCGCCGCCGCGCCGAGGAACACCTTGAGCCGCCCGCGCGACCCCGGCCGCGCGCGATCGAGCGCGGCGAGGAGCCGATCGGGATCGGGCCGCGCGTCACTCACCCGCGAGCCCGTCGAGCGCGAGGTTGACGTCGAGCACCGAGACCCGCGGCCCCCCGAGCGCGAGCGCGCCCTCGCCCTCGACGTGCGCCTCGATCACCGCCCCGACCGCCCGCGGATCGAGCCCCCGCGCCCGCGCGATCCGCGCGACCTGCACCCGCGCCGCCGCCGGGGTCAGGTGCGGATCGATGCACGAGCCCGAGGCCGCGACCAGCGCCGGCGGCACCGCGCCCGGCGCGATCCCCTCCCGCGCCGCCACCGCCGCCGCGTCGCGCGCCACCCGCGCCCGCAGCGCCGGGTTGCTCGGCGCCAGGTTGCTCCCCGCCAGCGCCCGCGGATCATGCCCGCAGCTCGACGGGCGCCCGTGCAGGTAACGATCGGCGGCGAACGGCTGCCCGACGAGGCGCGAGCCCACCGCGCGCCCCTCCACCACCACCACGCTCCCCCCCGCCTCGAAGGGGAACAGCGCGCCGCCGAGCGCGGTCGCGGCCAGCGGATAGGCGAGGCCGCACAGCGCGACCATCACGACGGTGAAGCGGACGGACCCGGCGAGAGCAGAGAGCACGGCGGACATCATGCCACCCCCAGCGCAGCGATGAACACGTCGATGAGCTTGATCCCCACGAACGGCGCCAGCAGCCCGCCGACCCCGTAGACCAGCAGGTTGCGCGCGAGCAGCCGATCGGCCGACGCCGGCCGCACCCGCACCCCCCGCAGCGCCAGCGGCACCAGCGCCGGGATCACCAGCGCGTTGAACACCACCGCCGCCAGGATCGCCGAGCGCGGGCTCGACAACCCCATCACATCCAGCGCCGCCAGCGCCGGCATCGACCCCACGAAGAGCGCCGGCAGGATCGCGAAGTACTTCGCCACGTCGTTGGCGACGCTGAACGTCGTCAGCGCCCCCCGGGTGACCAGCAGCTGCTTGCCGATCTCGACCACGTCGAGCAGCTTCGTCGGATCGCTGTCGAGGTCGACCATGTTCCCCGCCTCGCGCGCCGCCTGCGTGCCCGCGTTCATCGCCAGCCCCAGATCGGCCTGCGCCAGCGCCGGCGCGTCGTTGGTGCCATCGCCCACCATCGCCACCAGCCGCCCCTTCGCCTGCTCCGCCCGGATCCGCGCCAGCTTGTCCTCCGGCGTCGCCTCGGCGAGGAAGCTGTCGACCCCCGCCTCCGCCGCGATCGCGCCCGCGGTCAGCGGGTTGTCGCCGGTGATCATCACCGTCTCGATCCCCATCGCCCGCAGCCGCGCGAAGCGCTCCGCGATCCCCGGCTTGAGCACGTCGGTCAGCGCCACCACCCCGAGCAGCGTCATCTCGTCGACCACGATCAGCGGCGTCCCACCGCCCCGCGCCACCGTCTCCACCACCTGCCGCACCGCGTCCGGCACCGCGACCCCGCCCTCCGCCAGCCACGCCGTCATCCGGCTCGGCGCCCCCTTGCGGATCCGCCGCCCGTCCAGATCCACCCCCGACATCCGCGCCTGCGCGCTGAACGGCACGAAGCGCCCCGCCTCCGCCGGCAGCGCCACCCCCATCCGCTCCGCCAGCGCCACGATCGAGCGCCCCTCCGGCGTCGGATCCGCCCGCGACGCCAGCGCCGCCGCCATCGCGAGCTGCCGCTCCGAGACCCCCGGCGCCGGATGGAAGCGCGTCGCCTGCCGCGCCCCCACCGTGATCGTGCCCGTCTTGTCCAGCAGCAGCACGTCGATGTCCCCCGCGACCTCCACCGCCTTGCCCGAGCGCGCCACCACGTTGGCCGCCAGCGCCCGGTTCATCCCCGCGATCCCGATCGCCGGCAACAGCCCCCCGATCGTCGTCGGGATCAGGCACACGAACAGCGCCACCAGCGTCGTGCGATCGATCTCCACCCCCACCGACGCCGCCAGCGGCGGCAGCGTGACGCACACCACCAAGAACACCAGCGTCAGCGCCGACAGCAGGATCGAGAGCGCGATCTCGTTCGGCGTCTTCTGCCGCGTCGCCCCCTCGACCATCCGGATCATGCGATCGAGGAAGCTATCCCCCGGCTCGACGGTCACCTCCACGACCACCCGATCACTCAGCAGCCGCGTGCCGCCGGTGACCCCGCTCTTGTCGGTGCCCGCCTCCCGAAACACCGGCGCCGACTCCCCGGTCACCGCCGACTCGTCGATGCTCGCCGCGCCCTCGACGATCTCCCCATCCGCCGGGACGATCTCGCCCGCCGCCACCACCACCCGATCCCCCGGCCGCAGCGCCGTGCTCGCCACCACCTCCTCGCCCGCGCCGACCAGCCGCCGCGCCTGCGTCGTCGAGCGCGTCGCCCGCAGCGACGCCGCCTGCGCCTGCCCCTGCGCCTCGGCGATCGCCTCCGCGAACGCCGCCAGCCACACCGTCGCCGCCAGCAGCACCGTCACCGCCGCCGGATAGCCCCACGCCCCCCCGCTCCGCGCCGCCTCGACCGTCAACAGCAGCGTCATCACCGCCCCGATCTCGACCACGAAGAGCACCGGATTGCGCGCCATGCGCCGCGGCGACAGCAGCCGCCACGACCCCCGCAACGACCCCCGCCACGACCGACCGCCCACCGGCGGCGCCGCCACTTCCCGTCCCATCACGGCACCTCCGCCGCCGAAGCCGCCACCGCGGGCGCGCTCACCCAGTGCTCGGCGACCGGCCCCAGCGCCAGCACCGGCAAGAACACCAGCAGCTGCACGATCACGATCACCGCCAGCGTCGTCACCCCGAACACCGGCGACGACACCGAGAGGCTCCCCGCGCCCGCCGGCGCCGCCGGCTTCGCCGCGAGCAGCCCCGCGACCGCCAGCGGCGCGATGATCGGCACGAAGCGCGCGAGCACCAGCACCACCGCGCACGACACGTTCCACCACACCGTGCCATCGGCGAGCCCCTCGAACCCCGAGCCATTGTTCGCCGCCGCCGAGCTGAACTCGTAGACCACCTGCGTCAGCCCGTGCGGCCCCGGGTTCGACACCCCCGCCAGCCCATCCACCGCCAGCGTGATCGCCGACGGCACCAGCACCAGCGCCGGCGGCACCAGCACCGCGACCGCCACCCACCGCACCTCGCGCGCCCCGAGCTTGCGCCGGAACACCTCCGGCGTGCGCCCCACCATCAGCCCCGAGAGAAAAGCCGTCAGCAGCACGAACAAGATGAAGTTGATCGCGCCCACCCCCACCCCGCCGAAGCTCGCGTTGATCCACATCCCCACCAGCGGCGCGATGCCACCGAGCGGCGTGAGGCTGTCATGCATGGCATTCACGCTGCCATTCGACGTCTGCGTCGTCAGCGACGCCCACAGCGCCGAAGCCTCGATGCCATGCCGCACCTCCTTGCCCTCCCAGTTCGGCCCCGCAGCCACGATGCCATCGAACGCCGCGTTCGACCCCTGCTCGGCGAGCAATGCGCCCGCGACCAGCGCCGCGCACATCACCCCCATCACCGCGAAGGTCATCCGCCCGAAGCGCCGCTCCGTCATCAGCCCGCACAGCACCACGCACGCCACCGGCACCAGCAGGATCGACACCATCTCGACGAGGTTGGCGACCGGCGTCGGGTTCTCCAGCGGCACCGCGCTGTTGGGCCCGTACCACCCGCCGCCGTTCGTCCCGAGCTGCTTGATCGCCACCATCGGCGCCACCGGCCCCACCGGGATCACCTGCGCCTCCATGCCCGCCGTCGCGTCCACCGGCTGCACCGTCACCGCGCCCTCGAACGTCGCCGGCACCCCCTGACTCGTCAGCACCACCGCCCCCACGAGCGCCAGCGGCAGGAAGACCCGCACCACGCCCCGCACCACGTCGGCGTGGTAGTTGCCGAGATCCACATCCCCCCGCGCGTCCAGCCGCCGCGCCCCCGCCCCCGGCGCGATCCCCCGCAGGATCGCCACCAGCGCCGCGAGCCCCACCGCCGGCGTCACCACCTGCAACGTCACGATCGCGCCCAGGTGCGCCAGATACGAGAGCTGCGCCTGCCCGCTGTAGTGCTGCTGGTTGGTGTTGGTGACGAACGACGCGACCGTATGCAGCGCGAGATCCCAGCTCATGCCCGGGATCCCATCGGGGTTGAGCGGCAACACGCCCTGTGCCATCAGCAGCGCGAACGCAAACACCGCGAGCCCCGCGTGGGTCACGAGCAGCGCCCGCGTGTACCGCCGCCACCCCATCGGCGCCCCGGGATCGACCCCCAGCGCGCGGAACACCCCCCGCTCGATCGGACCGAAGACCCGGTCGAGCGCGCCCCTCTCGGGCGAGAAGACCCGGTGCATCCACAGCCCGAGCGGGAGCGCGAGCGCGAGCACGAGGCCGAACGTCAAGATGACATCACTCATCGCGTGCCTCCCATGGCATCAGAAACGCTCCGGGTGAAGCATCGACACCGCGAGATAGACCGCGACGGCGACGGTGAGGATGAGGAAGAGGAGATCCATCGACGCTCCTTTGCGACTGCGGGAACGTCGTGAGCCTAGACGACCGGCGCGATCCCCGGTGTTCAGTCGGGGGCGCCCGGCATCAAGAAGTCATCAAGACCGCCCGCGGGCGCCTCACGCCGCAGCCGCCCCCGCCGGCGTCGCCGCCCGCCCTCCGGCATCGTCAGGAAACGTGTCGGCCATTCGGACGCGGTCTCGCCGGCCGAGGGCGGCTTACGTCCGCGGCCGCTCCTCGCCGTACCTCAGGTACGGCTGCGTCGCAGCCTGTGGGCGCGCTCGCCCTCGACCAGCGATCCCGCGCCCTCGGTGGCTCGACTCATTTCCTTCCGATGCCGTACACCGCCGCCACCCCCACCAGCGCCGCCATCACCGCGAACGCCACCCCGAGCCCCGCGTGATCCGCGATCACCCCCAGCGCCACCGCCGACAACGCGCTGCTCACCTCGCGCGCCACGTTCTCCGCCGACAGCGTCGTCGTCCGCCACCGCGGATCCATCACATCATCCACCGTCGACACGAAGATCGGCCGCCGCCCGTTCTGCACCGCCCCGAGCCCCAGCATCAGCACCAGCCCCGGCGCCAGCAGCCCGCCCACGAAGCCGGCCGCCGTCACCCCGAGCACCACCGCCGCCGTCACATGCGCCGCGAACAGCGCCCGATGCACCCCGCCCGACACCCGCACCAGCGTCGTCGACAGCAGCGACGCCCCCCCCGCCAAGAGCCCCGACGTCAGATGCCACGCCCCGTACACCACCGCGCCGATGCCACCCACCACCGCGAGGTTCATGTCATCGATCCCTTCCGCCAGCGCCGGCTGAAGCCACGACGCCGCCAGCTTCACCTGACTCTCGAACAACACCGAAGGGATGATCAACGCCAGCAACCCCGGCCGCCGCGCCGCCGCCGCGAAGCGCCGCAGGTGCGCCATCACCGAGGTCCGCTGTTTTGGCTGTTTTGACTGTTTTGACTCTTTTGACACCTCGCCAGCACCCACCCCCGCCGGATCACTCTCATCCAGCTCGCGCGGATAGCTCGCCACCAAGAACGCACCCAGCACCGTCGGCGCCGCCGCCGCGAAGAACAACGGGCTGTAGGCCCCGCCGAGCCACACGATGACGCCCCCGAGCATCGCCGAGGCGCCCTCCGAGGTCTTCGAGTACGCCCGGGTCACCCCGAGCACCTCGACCTTGCGATCACGCTGACCATGTCGCGTCAGCCAGTCGAGGATCATCGACTTGTGCGTGCCCGTGCGCAGCGCCTCGGCGACCGCATACAGCGCCAGCGACGCCAGCACCATCACCATCGGCGTCCCCGTCCGCTCCGCGAACGCCAGCCCCAGCATCGCAAACGACGCCAGCACGAACGACCACACCAGCGTGCGCCGCCGCCCATACCGATCGGCCACCACCGCCAGCGGCACCTCGAGCAGCGAGGTCAGCGCCTTCTCGTAGCCGATGATCAGCCCCACCTCGGTGTAGTCGAGCTGCAGATCGTGCAGCAGGAACAGCACCATGAACGGGTCGAAGAAGCGGAGATTGCGCAGCACCGCGTAGGCGCAGAAGCGACGGATCATGCGCGCCATCATGCCCCACGCCCCCACCCGCCGATACAGGGCAGAAACACCGATGGCAGCGCCGCCCGGTCTCATGGACGGTGACCCTCGCCGAGAGGGGGAGACCGATGACCGGACACGACGAAACGCCCGAGCCGATGTGGTACGCCGCCTCGGCCGAGACCATCGACCGCCACGGCGGCCCGCTCGCCCGCAAGCTCCTCGCCGCCGCCCGCGCGCGCTGGGACCACGTCGCCATCGACGTGCAGCGCCTCCGCCTCGCGCCCGGCGAATACTGCGCCTCGCCGGTCGCGCGCCCCCTCCACGACCGCCGCTGGCGTGCGACCGGCCCCGCCGACGACGTGCTCATCACCGCGCAGGCCGAGCGCCCGGTGATTGAGGTCGACGGCGCGCCGCTCCCCGCCGATGGCGCGCCGGTCGCCGTCAAGGCCGCCGCCGCCGCCCGCGGGATCGCATGGCCCGCCCACGCCGAGCCCGGCGCGGTCGTCATGGCGCTCGCCCGCCGCGCCGACCCCGCCGAGCTCCTCGACCGCCCCCGCCGCTCCGCGCGCCGCTTCGCGCCCGAGCCCGACGTGCCCCGCCTCGACACCCTCCCCGACTGGGCCGCCGAGCGCCCGCTCCGCTTCTCCACCGGCTACGAGGTCCTCGGCCACCTCGAAGCCTTCGGCCCCGAAGACATCGCCCGCGAGCCGGTGCCGCGCGCCTGCCACCCCGCGTGGCTCGCCGAGAACGGCGGACCCATCGCCCGCGCCTTCGTGCGCGCGCTCCCCGCCCACTGGCAGACCCCCGACGCCGACGTCATCGTCAACGGCAAGATCAACGAGTTCGACCCCGGCTGGTACTCATGCCTCGCCGGCTGGCACATCGACGGCACCAGCCGCATCGACAAGCGCAGCGATGGCACCCCCGATCTCATCAACCCCGGCCGCCACATCGAGCAGATCGGCTGCTGTCTCGGCCCCGCCGGCGCCACCGGCTTCCTCGTCGGTGACATCGCGCTCCCCGTCACCCCCATCGGCGCCGACGGCCGCGGCGTCTGGCAACGCATCCTCGCCGATGCCATCGCCGATGGCACCCTGAAGGCCGTGCGCGCGCCCACCCACACGATGCTCCGGTTCGACTACGGCGACTTCCACACCTGCCAGCCCGCCGAGCGCGACGGCTGGCGCTTCTTCATCAAGGCCATGCGCGGCCGCCGCGACGTGCCCGACAACGGCTTCGCGCCCGGCAGCGGCATCACCTGGCCGCTCCCCGCCGGCGACTTCGACGCCGCCGCCTGGCCCGACGCGCCGCTCGGCGTCTTCCCGCCGACGCTGCCTTTCTTCGAGGGTCACCCCGCGCGATGAAGGGCGCCCAAGGCATCGCGCTGCTGCTCGCGCTCGCCGCGCTCGTCGCCGGCGCGGTCGTGGTCGTGCGCTTCGTCGAGGCGCAGCCCGCCGCCGCGCGCGAACACTCCCGGGCGCCCGAAGTGCCCGTGCCCGGCACGGGACCCACCCCGATCGCGATGACACCGCTCCCCGATGGCACCGTGCGCGTCGAGCATGTGTATGGCACCGCAGTCATCCCCGCGAAGCCCCGGCGGGTCGCGAGCCTCGGCTGGAACGACGAGCTGATCGCCGCCGGCGTACGCCCCCACGCCGCCGCCGGCAACGGCGCGCTCGGCTTCGAACCGCACCTCGCCGAGCACCTCCGTGGCACCGTCCTCGTCGACGTCACCGCCGGCGGCCCCGACCTCGAGACCCTCGCCGCCGCCAAACCCGATCTCATCATCGCGGTCTGGTACTGGCAGGGCAACCAGGCGCAGCTCGAAGCCATCGCCCCCACGGTCGTGCTCCAGCCCGGCCACTGGTACTGGCGCGAACGCTTCCTCGACGTCGCCGCGCTCGTCGGCCGCCTCGACGAAGGCAAGGCCCGGCTCGCCGCCGTCGAGGCGCGCATCGCCACGGTCCGCGAACGCATCCACCGCCGCGTCGGCGATGGCACCGTCGCGATGCTCCGGGTCTTCGCCCGCGAGTATCGGCTGTACGGCCATGGCTACTCCGGCCCGCTGCTCTACGGCGACCTCGGGCTCCGGCCGCCGCGGCTCATCGCCGAGGTCGGCGACACCCGCGACCTCACCCGCCTCTCGCTCGAAGGCATCACCACCCTCGACGCCGACCACCTGCTGTTGATGTACGAGGCGCGCGTCCCCATCAGCCGCTACGAGCTCGACCGCCTCCTCGCCCACCCGGTCTGGCAGCGCCTCCCCGCCGTGCGCGCCGGCCACGTCTACCCCGTGCCCGACCTGCTCATGCGCGGCGGTGTCATCAGCCGCGAAGTCATCCTCGACGAGCTCGCGACCCTGCTCGGCGGCGAGACATGAGCGCGCCGCGCCCGCTCTCGCTCGCCCTGCTCGGCGCGCTCGCGCTCGGGCTCGGGCTGCTCGCCGTCTTCGTCGGCGCCACCGACCGCCCGCCCGCCGACGTCGTCGCCGCGCTCCTCGGCGGCGCCGACGTCGACACCCGCCTCGTCGTCGTCGACATCCGCCTCCCCCGCGCCGTCGCCGCGCTCGTCGTCGGCGGCGCGCTCGGCGCGGCCGGCGCGGTCATGCAGGTCATCACCCGAAACCCGCTCGCCGGCCCCGGGATCATGGGCCTCAACGGCGGCGGCGCGCTCGCCGTGCTCGCGGTCATGGTCACCGTGCCCGGCGCGAGCCTCGGCGCGCTCGCGCTCGCGAGCCTCGCCGGCTCCACCCTCGCCGCGCTCCTCGTCACCGCCATCGCCCGCAGCCTCAAGGTCGGCATGACCCCGCTCGGGCTCACCCTCGTCGGCGCCGCCGTCGCCGCCCTCTTCGGCGCGCTCTCCGGCGCCATCGTCATCGCCTCGTCGATGCAGAACGACATGCTCTACTGGACCGTCGGCGGCCTCGGCACCCTCGACTGGGGCGCCGTCGCGCTCCTCGCCGCCGGCGTGCTCCCCGCCGCCGCCGTCACGCTCTGGCTCACCCCCGCGCTCACCGGGCTCCTCCTCGGCGAAGAGACCGCCATCGGCCTCGGCCACCGCGTCGAGCGCGTGCGGCTGTGGGGCATCGCCGCCGTCGTCGTCGCGGCCGGGCTCTCGACCGCCGTCGCCGGCCCCGTCGCCTTCGTCGGCCTCATGGCCCCCACGGCGCCCGCGCGATCTTCGGCCACGACCAGCGCTGGGTCGTGCCCGCCGCGCCGCGCTCATCGGCGCCGCCGCCGTGCAGGCCGCCGACGTCATCGGCCGCGTCGCCACCGCGCCCTCCGAGATCCCCATGGGCGTCTTCCTCGGCCTCTGCGGCGCGCCGCTGCTCGTGTGGCTCGTCGCCGGCAAGCGCGTGGCGGCGCTGACATGAGCATGCGCGGCGGCACCATCGATGGCATCGCTGGCACCACCGACCGCGGCGGCCCGCGCCTCGTCGCGCTCGCGCTCGCCGCCGCGCTCGCGCTGCTCCTCGCGCTCAGCCTCACCGGCCGCCCCACCTCGCCGCTCGCCGTCGCCGAGGTCCTCGCCGGCGGCGGCGACCCCGTCGCGCGCTACGTCGTCTTCGAACTCCGCCTCCCCCGCGCCCTCCTCGCCGCGCTCGTCGGCGCCGGCCTCGCGATGAGCGGCCTCCTCCTGCAAGGCGTCACCCGCAACCCGCTCGCCGACCCCGGCCTCCTCGGCATCAGCGGCGGCGCCGGCCTCGCCGTGCTCGTGCTCATGGCGACCTACCCCGACACCCGCGCCGCGCCGCTCTGGCTCCTGCCCCTCGTCGCCTTCGCCGGCGGGCTCTGCGCCGCCGCGCTCATCCTCACCCTCGCCGGCGGCGCCGGCCGCAGCCAGCCCGCGCGCCTCCTCCTCGTCGGCATCGGCGTCGCCGCCGCCACCGGCGCCATCGCGCAGGTCTTCGCGCTCGGCGTGCGCAACGAGCTCTTCCGCGCCGTCGTCGCGTGGCAGGCCGGCACCCTCAGCGGCGGCGGCTGGCCCGGCGTCGCGGTGCTCGCGCCCGGCGCCGCGCTCGGCGGCCTGCTCGCGCTCGCCCTCGCCCACCGCCTCGACGTGCTCGCGCTCGGCGACGAGGCCGCGACCGCGCTCGGCGTGCACTGCGTGCGCACCCGCATGGCCGCCACCGCGCTCGCCGCGCTCCTCGCCGGCGCCTGCGTCGCCATCGCCGGCGGCCTCGGCTTCATCGGCCTCTTCGCGCCCCACATCGCCCGCACCGTCGTCGGCCAGCGCCACCTGCTGCTCGTGCCCGCCGCCGCCGCGATCGGCGCCGCGGTCACCTGCGGCGCCGACATCGTCGCCCACCGCCTCATCCCCCACACCGTGCTGCCGACCGGCGCCGTCGTCGCGGTGATCGGGGTGCCCTGGCTCGTCTTCTCCCTCAAGCGCATGTATCGGCGAGGATGACACCATGAGCCTCGAAGCCAGGTCACTCACCGTCGGCTACGATGACACCATCATCCTCGATGGCATCGAGCTGACCTTGCCCCCCGGTCACACCACCGGCCTCATCGGCGCCAACGGATCGGGCAAGTCGACGCTCCTGCGCGCCATGGCCCGCGTGCTCACCCCCCGCGCCGGCGCGGTGCTGCTCGACGGCGCCGACATCCACCGCCTCCCGAGCCGCGCGGTCGCCCGTCGCCTCGGGCTCCTGCCCCAAGACCCGCAGGCCCCGCCCGGGATGCGGGTCCGCGACCTCGTCGCGCTCGGCCGCCACCCCCACCGCCGCGGCTTCGGGCTGCTCACCGCCGACGACCGCCGCGCCATCGACGAAGCGCTCGCCCGCACCGCGCTCGGGCCGCTCGCCGAGCGCGCCGTCGACTCGCTCTCCGGCGGCCAGCGACAGCGCGCCTGGATCGCGCTCGCGCTCTGCCAGGAGACCCCGGTGCTGCTCCTCGACGAGCCCACGACCTTCCTCGACATCGCCCATCAGATGGAGGTGCTCGCCGTCCTCGAAGCCCTGCGCCGCGAAGGCCGCACCCTCGTCGTCGTGCTGCACGATCTCATGCAGGCCACCCGCCACTGCGACCACCTCGTCGCGCTCGCCCGCGGCAAGGTCGTCGCCGAGGGATCACCCGAGGCGGTGCTGACCCCCGCGATCGTGCGGGCGGTCTTCGGCGTCGAGGCGACGGTGATCCCCGACCCATGCAGCGGGCGGCCGCTGGTGATCCCTCACCCGCGAGATGACATCAACGCCCGAGCGTGACCTCGCGCTCGGGCGCCTCGATCAAGGTCGGCCCCAGCTCCGCGGCGTCGAAGCCCGCCGCCGCGCGCGCGGTGACCATCGTCGGCGTGCCATCGAGCCCGAACCCCACCCGCAGCTCGACATGGGTCGGGCAGACGAGGCATCGGCTGCCCTCCGGCGTCACCCGCCCGAAGCAATCACCGAGCGGCTTGCAGCCATCGCCGTTGTCACAGCAGAACTCATCGCCGACGACCCGGCAGTCTTCGAGCGCCGCATGACACTCCGTCGTCTCCCGCGGCGCGATCCGCATCGCCCCGGTCGGCCCGCGCGGCGCCTCGATCACGCTCGCCTCGTCCGGCCAGCCCGGCGCCTCGCCGTCGCAGCCGCCCGCGGCGAGCGCGAGGCACGCCGCATCACTCCGAAGCTCCACGTCGAGCCCGAGCCAGAGCGCCTCGACAGTGATCGGGAAGCCATTGGGGTTGGCGAGGTCGTAGACCGCCTCGTACCCATCGGAGACCGCCTCGATCGCGGTCAGGGCGACGGTCGGCGGGACGACGACGATCTCGGCCGGCTCGGGCTCGGAGCAGCCGGAGAGGCCGACGCAGAGGGCGAAGACGATGAGCGCACGCATGAGCGGATCGTGGTCGTGCGCGTGCATCGAGCCAATGGGTAGTTGTGCCCTGCGGTCTGTCGGATACGGGAGGCGTCGACAGGGTAGATGCACGAGTTGTCACTTCGGGTGTCGACGCACAGCATCGCGTCGTACGCAATCGGGGGAGCTGGACGATGCGTCGATTCTCTGTTGTCGGGGGAGCCGTGCTCTCCCTGTCTCTGATGACGGCGTGCACCGAGAGCAGCGAACGCCGGCTGACCTACATCGACGCCGCCATCGACGCCGAGGTCGACGCCGCGGCGCCCGACATGGCCGCGCCCGACATGGCCGCGCCCGACATGGCCGCGCCCGACATGGCCGCGCCCGACGCGGCGGCCGACGCCGAGGCGAGCGACGGCGGTGACACCGACGGCGGCGACGCCGGCGAAGAGGCCTGACCCACCTGGAGTGAGGGGAGACCCGAAGATGATCCGCACCCGTCTCGCGGCCGTCTGCGCCGCTTCGATGCTCGCCGCGCCCGCGCTCGCGCAGGACGCGCCCGCCGCCCCCGAGGCGGCGCCCGCCCTGCCCGCCGCGCCCGCCGCGCCCGACGTCCCGGTCGCGCCGACCGCCGTGCCCGCGCCGCCCACGTCGCCCCCGTCGCCCCCGCCGCCCCGCCGCCGCGCCGCCGCCGCCGCGCCCGCCGCGCCCGCCGACACGCTCGTCGTGCAGGCCGACCCGCTCGCCGAGAGCTACGCCGTCGCCGCCCCCGAGAGCGGCGGCAAGGGCGAAGCCATCCCCGTCGTCGAGCTCGAGCGCCGCGTCGACGTCGTGCCCAAGGCGCTGATGCGCGACCTCGGCGCCACCACCACCGAAGATGTCTACCGCGCCGTCCCCAACCTCGTGCTCACCGAGTCGGGCAGCTTCAACCTGCGCGGCTTCGGCGCCGGCCGCGGCAGCATGTTGATCGATGGCATCCACAACAGCCCCTACCAGGTGATGGCACCCTTCCTCGTCAACGTCGAGCGCGTCGAGGTCATGAAGGGACCCTCCGGCGTCCTGCATGGCAGCGGCGCGCCCGGCGGTGAGATCAACCTCGTGCTCGAGAAGCCACAGGCCGAGGATCGCTACGAGTTCGCCGCGTTCTTCTCGAGCCTCGGCCAGCGCCGCGTCGAGGTCGACGCCACCGGCGCGCTCGTCGGCGAAGACACGCTGATGTACCGGGTCAACCTCGCGCTCGAAGACAGCGACACCTTCCGCGCCAACACCGGCATCAACAACGCGCTCGGCACCCTCGGCCTCACCTGGAAGCCCCACGAGCGCGTCGAGACGACCCTGCAAGCCATGGCCGTCGAAGACGTGCGCACCGGCGGCCGCGGTTATGGCTATCCCATCCTGTATGGTGATCCGTACTTCCTGCCCCGCGAGACGAGCATCAACGAGCCGACCGACATGCGCCGCAACGCCTTCTGGTGGGCGTCGCTGACCACCGTCGTCGACCTCGCCGACGCGCTCGAAGCGCAGCTCGTGCTCTATGCCACCGACTTCGACTACCAGAGCCGCTACCACGAGGGGCAGCGCAACAGCGAGAACGTCAACGATCGCATCCTCAACCGCCAGTGGCGCGACCAGGCGGTCGAGAGCGACAACATGGGCTACGACCTGCGCCTGCGCAGCGCGTTCGACCTCGGCCCCACCCATCACGACGTCCTCGTCGGCCACGACCTCACCGCCTACACCAACCCGCTCTTCCCCGCGATCCGCAACCGCATCTCCAACCCGGCCAACGCCGATCGCCCCAACGGCGCCGCGCCGATCGACCTGCTCGCGCCCGACTATGGCGCCGCCGCCGAAGAGGCCTACACGCTCACCGGTGACAGCAACACCACCGCCGAGCGCCTCAACTTCGGCGTCTATGGCACCTGGCGGGTGTCGCTCTTCGAAGACCTGCATGTCATGGGCGGCGTGCGCTACGACACCTACGAAGAGACCACCGACGGCATCAACTACCTCAACGGCGAAGAGACCAGCACCGAGGACGAGAGCGCGTCGATCACCGGGCAGGCGGGGCTCGTCTACGAGGTCCTCAGCGACACCCTCTCGGTCTATGCCACCTGGTCGACCGGCTTCCGCGAGCAGTCGTGGTTCTCGCTCACCAACCCCAACGGACCCTTCGAGCCCTTCTTCTACACCCAGTACGAGGCCGGCGTTCAGGGCCAGCTCCTCGACAATCGGCTGATCGCGACCGCGAGCGCGTTCCGCATCGACCGGGAGAACGAGCTCGTGCCCGACCCCGACCCGGCCGCGCCGCAGGGCGCGCAGGTCTCGCAGGGTGTCACCCGCTCCGAAGGCATCGAGGTGACCATCGCCGGGCGGCCGTTCGACGGCTGGGACATCACCGCGCAGCTCGGCCTGCTCGACGCGCGCATCCTCCAGAGCACCGGCGACAACAAGGACGATCCCATCGCGCAGGTCCCCAACATCACCGCCGGGCTGTGGCTCGGCCACGACCTCGGGCGGCTCCCGCTGCGCCTCTTCGGTGGCTTCACCTACGTCGGCGAGCAGCCCACCCACAGCGATGACAGCAACCCGCTCGCGACGACCATGCCCGACTACGTCGTCTTCGACGTGGGCGGCCGGTTCAACGTGGGCGGCTGGAGCGCGCAGCTCAACTTCTTCAACGTGCTCGACGAAGAGTATTTCACCCACTACCGGGCGCCGGCGCACTCGCTGACCCCCGGCGAGCCGCGCGGGCTGCGGCTGGTCTTGTCGGCGACGTTCTGATGCGCTGGCTCGCCGCCTGCTGTTGCGGATGCCTGCTGTGGGCGGCGAACGCCGCGGCCGAGCCCGCGGCCGACGCGGTGCTGGCATCACTCGCCGCCGCCGACGCGGCGCGGGCGGCGCTCGCGCGCGAGCACGCCGAGTGGGACCTCGACCGCGGGCGGCAGGCGGCGCTCGCCGCGGGCGCTGCGGGCCGAGGCCGCGCAGATCGGCGGCGGCGGCGGCCCGCGACGAAGAGCGCGCGGCGGAGATCGCCGCGGGCGCCGCGGTCGCCGAGGCCGAGGCCGAGCGCACCGCGCTGCGGCAGGCGGCGAAGACGCGCGCCGCCGCGATCGAGGCGCGGCTGGCATCGCTCCGCGGCCGATGGGATCCCGGCCCCGATGCCACCGATGCCACCGATGCCACCGATGCCACCGATGCCACCGATGCCACCGATGCCACCACCCGCCTCCGCACCGCGCTCGCCCGCCTCGCCGCCGCCGAGCAGGCCGCCGGCGAGGTCGAGGTCAGCATCGAGACCGGGCGCCTCGGCGACGAGACCGTCGCCGCCCAGATCGTGCGCCTCGGCCTCGTCGCCGCGTGGTGGCGCGCGCTCGACGGCGCCGCCGCCGGCCTCGTCGAGTGGCGCGACGGCGAGCGGGTGTTCGTGCCGGTCGCCGCCGAACAGCGCGACGCCATCGCCGAAGCCATCGCGATCGCGAGCCGCCAGCGCCCGCCCGCGCTCGTCGACCTGCCCCTCCCGGTCCGCGTCGAGGCCCCATGACCCCGCTGCTCGCGCTCGCGCTCCTCGCCGCGCCCGCGCTCGTCGCCGACGCCGCGGCCGCCCGTGACGGCGCCGAGGCCGCGCTCGCGGCGTTCCGCGCCGAGCGCATCGAGGCGCAGGCGGCGCTCATCGCCGAGGTGCAGGCCGCGCAGGCCGCGCTGTCGCGCGCGCGCGGCCGCGCGCGCCGCCGCGACCGTCGCCATCGGCGCCGCCGAACGCCGGTCGCGCCGGCGCCGCCGCGCTGCCGCCGCCGAGCGCGCCCGCGAGCTCGACGCGCTGCGCCGCCTCCTCGCGAGAGCGACGGCGTCGACGCCCGCCTCGCCGCGCTCGCCGCCGCCCCGGATCACCGTCGCGCGCCGCAGCGGTGCACGACCGCGCCGGCCGCCCCCGCACCGCCCCTCGGTCGTCTCCCTCGGCGGCGCCCGCCGCCTCGCCGCCGGCCGCGCCGACCGCGACACCCTCGGGCTCGTCACCGAGGCCGGCAGCGCGCTCCGGTCGCCGGCCCCCGCTCGACGAAGCCCGCGCCGCGCGGTCCGCCGCCCTCGCGCGCCGCGAGGCGAGCACCGCCCCGATCGACCTCGCCGGCGAGCTCGTCGACGCCAGCGCGCGCGCGAGGCGTGGACCGTGTGGCGCTGGCTGCGCGCCGGCGGCCCCTTCGTCTGGCCGATCCTCGCGCTCGCGCTCGCCGCGCTGCTCGTCGTCGTCGCCGCGCGCGCCGTCGCCACCGCCCGCGCGCCCGGCCGCGCCGCCCGGCCTCGCCGACGCCGTCTTCGCCGCGATCGAGCGCGGCGCGCCCCGCCGACGCCCGCCGCCACCTCGACGGCCACGCCACCCCGCTCGCCCGCGTCCTCGCCGCCGGCCTCGCCACCATCGACGCCCCGCCCGCCGCGCGCGAGGCGGCGCTCGAAGCCGCGCTCGCCGCCGAAGACCTGCGCCTCGACCGCGGCCTGCGCCTCCTCGCCGTCTTCGCCGGCGTCGCGCCGCTGCTCGGCCTGCTCGGCACCGTCAGCGGCATGATCGGCACCTTCGACGTGATCGCCGTGCACGGCACCGGCGAGCCCCGGCTCCTCTCGGGCGGCATCGCGCAGGCGCTCACCACCACCCAGCTCGGCCTGATGGTCGCGGTGCCCACGCTGCTCGCCCACGCCGTGCTCGCCCGCCTCGCCGAGCGCCACCGGCAGGCGCTCGAAGCCGCCGCCGCGCGGATCGCCGGCGCCGGGGCCGCGACGTGACCCTCGCCGAGCTGATGCGCGCGGCGGCGCGCCGATGATCGGGATCTCGGTCGTCGGCGCGCTCGCCTACGGCCTCCTCGTCGACCGCGCCCTGCGCCTCACCGGCCCCGCCGCCCGCCGCGGCGACGCCGCGCTCGCCCGCCGCTGCCTCGCGACCCTGCCCCTCGCCCGCGCCTGCATCGCCGCCGCGCCCCTGCTCGGCCTGCTCGGCACCGTCACCGGGCTGGTGACGAGCTTCGAAGCCATGGTCGGCGGCGGCCGCGCCGAGGCGCTCGCCGGCGGGATCGGGCAGGCCTTGTGGACGACCGCCTACGGCCTGATGGTCGCCGCCCCCGCGCTCGTCTTCGCCGGCCTCGTCGAGCGCCGCGCGCACACCGTCGCGCAGCGGGCGATCGAGGACCACACATGAGGCGATTCCGACGCGGCGGGGCAGGGGAGGGCGCGGCGGCCGCCGTCGACCTCTCGGCGATGATCGACATGGTCTTCCTGCTCCTCATCTTCTTCGTCGTCACCACCAGCTTCACCCGCGAGACCGGCGTCCGCGTCAAGCGCCCCGAGAGCGCGCGCGCGCTCGGCGTCGGCGCCCGCTACCTGCCCGTCGCCGTCACCCGCGCCGGCACCGTGCACGCCGGCGGCCGCGCCCTCGCCGTCGACGACCGCGCCGGCCTCGCCGCGGCGCTCGCGGCCGCCGGGACCCGCCACGTCGTCATCCAGGCCGACCGCATGGCGCCCACCGGCCTCACCCTCGCCGTGCAGGACCTCGCGCTCAGCGCCGGCGCCACCCGCGTCGACGTCGCGGCGGTGCGCCGATGAGCCGGCACGGGGGGGATGAACGATGAGGCCCGGCGAGCGGCGCCCGACCCCGGCGCGAGGCCGACGCGCCGAAGCGCCCGCCCCCGCGCCCGATCAGCGCGCCCCGCCCGCCCCGGCCGGCTGCGCCTCCCGCTCACCGTCGCGCTCACCGCCGCGATCAACCTCGCCCTGCTCTGGGCCCTGCTCCACGTCGCCGAGCGCCCCGCGCCCGCCGTCGATCCGGTGCTCGTCACCGCGCTCTCGACCCTCACCCCGCCCCCCCGAGCCCCCGCGCCCGCGCCCGCGCCCCCCCCCCCCGCCGACCGCCGCGCCCGCCAGCGAGGCCATCACCCCGCCCCGCTCCCCCCGCTCGCCCTCGCCCCGATCGGCGACACCACCGCGCTCGCCCTGCCCACCCTCGCCGTCGACGTCGACCCCGCCGACCTGCCCGCGCTCGTCTTCCCCACCGTCGCCGCCGCCGCCCCCGCCGCCCGCGCCACCGGCCCCGCCGACCGCGGCGCGATGCTCGTCTTTGCGCCCGACCTCGAAGACTTCTACCCCACCGCCGCCCGCAGCCGCCGCGTCGAAGGCACCACCCGGGTGCGGATCGCGATCGACGCCCGCGGCGCCGTGACCGCCGTCGAGGTCCTCGCCAGCGCGCCGATCGGCGTCTTCGACGACGCCGCCCGCGTCGCCGCCCGCCAGCTCCGCTACGCCCCCGCGACCCGCGCCGGCGTCCCGATCGCCACCACCGTCGAGCTCAACCTGCGCTGGAGCCTGCGATGAGCAGCGCGCCGTCCCCGCCCGCGCGCGCCGCCGCGCCCGATCGTGCCGCGCCGTCCGCGGTCACGCGCCCCCCATCGCGCCATCCTGTGCCGCCCGCGTTGCGCCGAGCCGCGCGCCGCCGCGTGCCTCGCGCTCGCGCTCGCGCTCGCCCTCGCCCGCGCTCGCCCCCGCCCACGCCGCCGACCCGCCCGTCGAAGCCCCCCCGGCGTCGCCGAGCTCCTCGCCCGCGTCCAGGACGCCGCCGCCCGAAGCGACCCCCCCGCCGCGCTCGCCGCCGTCGACGGCTGGACCGGCCCCGCCCACCCCCACGTCGACCTCGCCCGCGGCCACGCCTACGCCCTCGCCGACCGCCTCGACCCCGCGATCACCGCCTACCGCGCCGCGCTCGCCGCCGAGCCCACGCTCCGCCCCGCCGGCCTCGGCCTCATCGCCGCGCTCGCCCGCCGCGAACACTGGCCCGCGCTCACCACCGAGCTCCCCCGCTGGCACGACCCCGCCACCGCCGACGCCCCCACCCTGCGCCTCTGGCTCGCCGCCGCCCTCGGCGCCGAAGACGCCATCCTCGCCGAAGAGATCGCCCGCCGCGCGCTCGTGCGCTGGCCCGACGAACCCCGCTTCCGCCGCGGCCTCGCCCACGCGCTCCTCGTCACCGAGCGCCCCGCCGCGGCGGCCGCCGTCATCCGCCGCCTCATCGCCGCCGAGCCCGCCGACCCCGCGCTCTGGCAGCAGCTCGCCCAGGCCGCCCCCGACGCCGCCACCCGCCGCGCCGCGCCTCGAAGCCGCCGTGCTCGCCGAACCCACCGACCGCCCGCGCCGCGCCCACCTCGTCGAAGCGCTCCTCGCCGCCGGCCACGCCCCGCCGCGCTCGCCTACGCCCGCCCCCTCGGCGCCACCCCCCTCGCCATCCGCGCCGCCGTCGCCGCCGACGCCACCGAACAGGCCGCCGCCTGGCTCGCCGCCGCCATCCCCGCCGCCGCCGACCGCGACCCCCGCCGCCTCCGCCGCCTCGCCGCCCGCGTCGCCCTCGCCCGCGCGCGACCGCGACACGCCCGCGCCGAGCTCGCCGCGCGCTCCTCGCCGCCGACCCCGCCGACGTCCCCGTGCTCGTGCAGCTCGCCGCCCTCGAACGCGACGCCGGCGCCCTCGACCGCGCCGAAGCCCTCCTCCGCCAGGGCGCCGCCGCCCCCGGCCCCGAAGCCGGCCTCGCCGTCGCCTGGCTCGCCCACCTCCTCCTCCGCCGCGGTCGCCGCGCCGAAGCCGCCGCCCTCCTCCGCCGCCACCTCACCGCCTGGCCCGCCGACACCACCGCCCGCGCGCTCCTCACCGTCGCCGAGGGGTGAGGCGCTTGTCGCCGCCGCGAACCGCGCGCCATACTCCCCGCCATGAACCCGCCCTCCCGCGACCGGCTCAGCGTCAGCGAACGCCTCGCGCTGATCCGCGACACCGAGTCGACCCGCGTCGAGCGCAAGGCCCGCCTCGGCCCCGAGACCAGCCGCAAGGTGCGCCAGAGCATCTGCGCCTTCGCCAACGACCTCGCCGACCACCGCGGACCCGGTGTCATCGTCATCGGCCTCGAAGACGATGGCACCCCCGCCGGGACACCCATCACCGACAAGCTCCTCAACCAGCTCAACAACTTCGCCAGTGATGGTGCCATCCTCCCCAAGCCCACCGCCTTCGTCGACCGCGTCGAGCTCGATGGCATCCCCCTCGCGATCGTCGAGGTGCTGCCTCACCCCGCGCCGCCGGTCCGGCTCAACGGCGAAGTCTTCGTGCGCACCGGCCCCGCCGTCCTGCGCGCCACCCCCGCGCAGGAGCAGCGGCTCGTCGAGCGCCGCCGCGCGCGCGACCTGCCCTTCGACGCCCGCCCCGTCTACGTCGCCACCCTCGATGACATGGATCTCGATCGCTTCCGCCGCGAATACCTGCCGCGCGCGGTCTCCCCCGAGGTCCTCGCCGCCAACCATCGCAGCGAGCGACACCAGCTCATGGCTCATCGCCTCGTCGCGCCCGACGCGCCCGCGCACCCGACCGGGCTCGGCGTCCTCCTCCTCGCCGACGAGCCCTCGTTCTACATCCCCGGCGCCTACGTCGACTTCATCCGCATCAACGGCCGCACCCTCGCCGATCCCATCCGCGACCAGCGCCGCTTCACCGGACCCATCTCACCGCTCATCGAGATGGTCGAAGACAAGCTCGCGCTCCACACCGAGCAGGCCGTCGACCTCAGCGGGCCGCGCGAGCGCCGCATCTTCGACTACCCGCTCGTCGCGCTCCGCGAACTCTTCCGCAACGCGCTCATGCACCGCGACTACGAACACTCCAACGCCCCGGTGCGGATCCGCTGGTTCAGCGACCGCGTCGAGATCGACAACCCCGGCGGACCCTACGGGCAGGTGACCCCCGACAACTTCGGCAGCGGCGTCACCGACTACCGCAACCCCTACCTCGCCGAGGCGCTCCGCAACCTCGGCTACGTGCAGCGCTTCGGCGTCGGCCTCGAGCTCGCCCGCCGCGCCCTGCACGACAACGGCAACCCGCCCCTCGAGCTCCTGCCCGAGCCCGGTCGGGTGCTGGTCCGGGTGCGACCGCATCACATGCCGTGATGCCATCGATCACTTCATCAACAGCACCGCCACCAGCGCCACCACCAGCCCCGCGATGATGCCCCACAGCAGCAATCCGATCGCCAGCCCACCCACCGGGCGGGGGCGGATCGGCGCCGGCACGGTCATCGTCTCGCCCTCGGCGACGAACGTCGGCAGCTCGGCCTCCCCGAGCGCGGCGGTCGCCATCTCCGGCTCGTCGTGAACGCTCGTCGGCAGCTCGTCCCCCGGCCCGGTCACCGGCTCGTCGCTCACCGGCCGCGCGTGCGGCGTCGTCGCCCGCGCGATCGGCACCGCGCGGATCGGGAGCTGCGGCATCGGCGCCGGCATCTGCGCGGTGGGATCGGCGCCGTCGATGTCGATCGAGTCATAGCCATCGTCGTCGGCCGGTGACTGCTGCATGCTCGACGTGAGATCGGCGCCGTCGACATCGATCGAGTCGAGCATCGGCGCCGAGGCGGCGCTGTCTTCGGGCGCGAGCCCCGGCAGCGCGACCCGCATCGTCGACGGGGGCACGCCGTCGCGCACGTAGGCGCCGAGGCGGGCGAAGGTCAGCGGGCGCTTCATCGCGCCGGCGATCGTCTCGGCGACCTCCTCCATGCGCTGCGGCCGCTCCGCCGGATCGACCGCGAGGCAGCGGATGATCAGCGCGTCGATCGCCGGCGGCAGCGACGGCCGGTGCGCGCGCGGCGCGAGGAAGTCACCGGCGAGCATGCGCATCACCACCGGCGGCCCGTCGAGCGGCGCGAAGGGATGCTCCCCGGTCAGCGCCTCGTACAGCAGGATCCCGATGCCGAAGATGTCGGCGCGGCGATCGATGCGATCGGGCTGCTTGATCTGCTCGGGGGAGAAGTAGCCGAGTGATCCCTTGATGGCACCCACCTGGGTCTGATGCTGCTTGTGCAAGACCTTCGCGACGCCGAAGTCGAGCAGCTTCACGACCCCGTCCTCGCGCACCATGACATTGCTCGGCTTCAAGTCACGGTGCACCACCCCGAGCAGCCGCCCGTCCTCGCCGCGGCGGCCGTGCGCGTAGGCGAGCGCCTCGGCGACGTCGAGCCCGATCCGCAGCCCGACCTCGATCGGCAGCCCCTCGGTCGCGTGGTTGATCAGCGTGCGCAGGTCCGACCCGCGGATGTACTCGGTCACCAGCCATGGCCCGCCCTCACCCGGGTGCAGGTCGTGGATCTGCACGATATAGGGATGGGTCAGCCGCGCGAGCAGCCGGGCCTCGTCGATGAACATCGTGCGGATCTCGGGCATCCGCGCGTAGCTCGGGGTGATGCGCTTGAGCGCGACCCGGCGCTCGAGCCCCTCCGGGCCCTGGTGGGCGGCGAGGAAGACCTCGGCCATGCCACCGGCGCCGATGCGTTCGATGATGCGATAGGGTCCGACGTTGGGGGCGGGTGATGTCATCTACTCGGCCACCACCGCTTCGAAGAGATCGGCGATCGCGCGATGCCCGGCCGCGTTGGGGTGGATGCAGGTGAGGTCGAACCACAGCTCGGTGCCCGGGCCGCGATAGCAGGGTGACATCGGATCGTCGTAGTTGAAGCCATGCCCGCAGAAGTGTTCGAGCATGAAGACCATGTCGACGCCGTATTCGAGCGCGATCGCGAGGAACTGCTCGTTGGCCCACACCACCATGTCGGCGAGCAGGGTGGGATCGTCCCACTCGGCGCCGAAGCCGGCGAGCCCGGCCGCCGGGCAGGCGGTGATGTCACCGGTGCCATCGGTGAACTCGAACATGTTGGCATAGACCACCCACGCGCCGTTGGGGAAGCGGCCGGGCGCGCGGATCCAGCGCATGGCATCGCGGAGCAGCCCGACGAACTCCTCGGTCTCGGCCCACAGCTCGGCGGGATCGGCGTCGGGTTCGAGCCCGTCCTGGGTGATCGAGGCGACGTCGTTGCCGCCGATGGTCATCACGAAGAGCGTGCGCAGGTGGCGCTTGTCTTCGGGCACGCAGTCGCTGAGCAGCGTGCGATCGCGCAGCAGATCGTCGGTGCGGGCGCCGTATCTGGCGCAGTTGGCGAAGTCGCCCGACTCTTGCACGAGCCCGACGCCGTCGATGAGGTTGACCTGCTGCCAGAGGAAGTCGGGCGCGGTGAGCCCGAAGCGGGCGGCGAGGCGGGCGGCGAGCACGTTGCGATAGTAGACCGCCGGGTCGTGGGGCGGGGTGCCGACGGTGACCGAGTCACCGACGAAGACGACCCGCTCGACGCGCTCGATGCGCTGGTGATCGGTGCCCATGCAGTGGCTGCCGATGATGGGTCCGAACTGGTCGTAGTCGGGGCCGGCGGTGAGCTCGCCCGAGAAGAGACCGTCGAAGCACGCCGCCGCGGTGAGCGGGCCGGCGTCGTGCTCGGCGGCCATGTCGGGCGCGGGCGCCATGTCTTCCGGTGACGCCATGTCTTCGGGCGGCGCCATGTCTTCGGCGCGCGCCATGTCTTCGGGCGGCGCGAGATCGGCCGGCGCTGCCATGTCGGCGGGTGCCATGTCGACGGATGCCATGTCGCGCGGCGGCGCGATGGCATCGAGTGCCATGTCTTCGGCGCCGCGGTCGATGTCACCACCCGCCGCGTCGGCGCGCACGGTGGCATCGGCGACGAGCGGGCTCGCCGCCTCGTCGCACGCGACGAGCGCGAGGGCGAGCGCGAGCAAGGCGGTCGCCTCCCACCTCATGGCTTCACCCCCGCCTCGATGGCCGCCGCCGCCGGCTCGATCGAGAGCTCGGCGTGATCGTCGCCCACCAGCAGGTTGACCAACCGGTCGACGCGCAGCACATAGCGCCCGTCGGCGAGCGCGAACTCGACGCGGTCGCCCTCGCGCGCGACGCGCGACTCGACGAGGGTGGTGCCATCGTCGGCGGTGATCGAGACGGTGACCTTGCCGCCGCTGATGTCACCGAGGTGGATCCGCAGGTAGTCGCGGCTGCCGGGCAGCGGCGCGCTGTGGCGCTGCACGACGCGCAGCGTGGTCGGGCCGTCGAGCGCGAGGCGCTCGGGCGCGGCGGTGATGGCCGCGATCGAGTCGCCGTCGGCGTCGAGCACGGCGAGGCTGCCGGCCGCCTGCCACGCGGCGCGCAGCGGCGGGCCGAGCGCGAGGGTCACCGCGCCGTCGGGTCCGGGCGTGACGACGACGCGCTCGGTGCCGGCGACGAGCGTGATCGGGCGTCGCTGCCCGCTGCCGGCCCAGGTGAAGGCGAGCGCGGCGACGTCGCGCGGCGCGATCCACTGCTGCCCGAGCCCGGCCGGGAGCGCGCGGTCGTCGGTGGTCTTGATGCGCACCGCGACCGGCGCCGGGCGGGCGGTGACGAACTGCACCGGCAGGCTCTCGGCGCGGCGGCCGTCGGCGAAGGTCGCGAACACCTGGAACTGCCGCGCGCCGGCGACGACGGCCGCGACGCGGGGGTCGCCGAGGTTGAAGACCCAGCGCTTGCCCATCGGCTGGAGCGCGAGCCGCCGCTCCGGGGGGGCGTCAGCGGTCGTCGACATCCAGATCGCTTGTGGATCGCCGCTGACGCGGACTTCGAAGAGGCGGTTGCTGCCTTCGGCGAGCGGCAGGGTGAGCTGCTGCGGCAGCTCGACGAGCTCCACCGAGGGCGGCGCGGCGAGGGCCGGGGTGGGGACGGGGAGCGCGCAGAGCGCGAGGAGGAGGGCGATGGACGCGAGGCGCATCATGGCTCCGATCGGCGAGGTGCCGCGATCGAACGCCACCCGGCGGCGCAAATCAAGCGGGTCGTCCACCGAAGAGGAAGCGATAGAGCGGCCAGAGCCGGCGCACGACCGCGAGCGCCTCGGTGACGAGCCGCGGCCCCCACGCGATGACCTGCTGACGGCCGAAGGTGACACCGATCGCGAGCCACTGCGCGCGCAGCAGCCCGTCGGGCAGCGTGGTCGGCGGCTGGTCGAGCACATGCTCGACGGTCGCGCCGCGCTGGCGGACCGCGTATTCGAGGCGCACCTGCCCGCCCGAGCCGTCGCCGGCGAAGGCCTCGCCGACGCGGCCGAGGAAGCCATCGGGGTCGTCGGCGACGCGGGCGCGGGCGTGCTGCAACAGGTCGCGGGCGAGCTCGCCGACGAAGAGCGAGACCTCGAAGCCACGCGGGCTCACGCTGTGCGAGAGCTGCGCGTCGGTGAGCCGCCGCCGCGGCGGGCGGTAGAGGCAGAGCCAGACATGCGACTTGCACCCGCCGCCGCCGAAGTCGTTCTTCGGGAGCCGGCTGAAGACGTTGCGATCGGTCTCCCACCGCAGCGCCGAGGGCGCGACGAAGTTGACGACGAGGTCGTCGCGGTAGCGCGCAAAGGGACCCATGACATGCGCCGCGACCCGATCGATGCCATCGACCGCGCCGCGCTCGATCCTGAACTGTTCGAGGTCGGGCTTGTCGCGGAGCCGGTCGAGCACCGCGAAGGTGTCTTCGGTGAAGCCCTCGAAGTGCAGCTCGGGCGGGTCGGCGAAGACGAGCTCCCCGACCGGCACCGTCGTGGGATCGCGCAGCACGGCGCCGGCTTCGATGGCATCATCGGCGTCGAACACGTCGATGCTCTCCTGACACGGCCGTTGGTGCGATCCAGGACTCGTCAGCCCATCATCCGGTCGCACCACAAGAGCCCTGCCCAGTCACCCGCGAAGCCCGCGCAGCGGGCGGAGCCGATCGCCGAGCGCAGCGCAGGCGTCCGGCGATAGCCGGACGGGCCGCAGCAAGGAGAAGGGCGCAGGGAGCGCAGCGACCGAGCACCGCCGACGCAGCGGAGCGCCCGCCCGCAGCGGCGAAGCCGCGGAGGGCGCCGGAGTGAGCACGGCAAACTAGAGGAGTGAGCACGGCAGACTAGAGGCGCCGCAGGCGCCTCGGAGGGTGCGCGATGTAATGGTCCTTGACCTTCTGCAAGCCCTTGATCCGCCGCTCCGCGAGCGTATCGGCCGCCTTGGCGGTCGTGACGCCCTCGTCGCGGGCGATCTGGAAGATGCGGGTCGTGATGTCGTAGATCGCCTTGACGCTCTGCGTCGCCCGATCGGTGTTGTAGCCTTCGAGCTCGTTCGCCACGTTGATCAGCCCGCCCGCGTTGACCACGTAGTCCGGCGCATACAGGATGCCCCGATCGGCGAGCGCCTCGCCGTGGCGGTCTTCGGCGAGCACGTTGTTGGCGCAGCCGGCGACGATGCCACAGCGCAGCTCGGGCAGGGTGCGATCGTTGATCACCGCGCCGAGCGCGCACGGCGCGAAGATGTCGCAGCCCTGGGCGTGGATGGTCTTGGGATCGACCACCTCGACGCCGCTGAACTCCGAGGTGACGCGGGCGAGGTTGTCGGTGTCGATGTCGGCGATGAGCACCGTCGCGCCCGCCTGCTTGAGGTGGCGCACGAGGTGGTAGCCGACGTGGCCGACGCCCTGCACGGCGACGGTGCGCTTCTCGAACGACTCGCTGCCCGTCTGCCACTTGAGCGCCGACTTCATGCCCTCGAAGACGCCGAGCGCGGTGAACGGGCTCGGATCGCCCGATCCGCCGAGCGAGCGGCTGATCCCGACGACGTGGTCGGTCTCCATGCGCACCCACTCCATGTCGCGCACGGTCGTGCCGACGTCCTCGGCGGTGATGTAGCGGCCGCTGATGCCCTGGATGAAGCGGCCGTAGGAGCGGAAGAGCGCCTCGTTCTTGTCGGTCTTGGCGTTGCCGATGATGACGGCCTTGCCGCCGCCGAGGTTGAGGCCGGCGGCGGCCGACTTGTAGGTCATGCCCCGCGCGAGCCGGAGCGCGTCTTCGAGGGCGTCGCCGTCGCTGGCATACTGCCAGAACCGCGTGCCGCCGAGCGCCGGTCCGAGGGTGGTGTCGTGGATGGCGATGATGGCCCGGAGCCCGGTGACCTCGTCGTGGCAGAGGACCACCTGCTCGTGCGCCCGCTGCGCGAGCCGTTCGAAGAAGTTCATGGTGTTCACCTCACTCGTGCGCCCCCACCATGCGCAAAGCGCCGCATCGGCGCAACCGTGGCGTCGCTGCGTAATGGCCGTCGCACCGCCACCGGCGCTGCGCACGGGAAATGTGAGTTGTGTATTTGTACGTATCGCCAAAAACGCACAAAACGATCATGGTGGTCTTGCGAGTTATTTGAGTTAAGTATCAGGCGTCGGGCTCCCTCTTCGCCTGTCTTATCGGTGCCATCCCATCAGTCAATCGTCCAGGCATGACGGGCCGTCCCATGTCTGGCCAACGCAGCCGAAGGAAACATCATGCGTTCTCTCCATCTCTTCGTGTCGCTCGTGATCTGCCTCCTCGCCTACAGCCCGAGCGCGTTCGCCGATCGAGACCGCGACCGCGACGACCGCGCCGACGAGCGGGGCCGCGACGACGACGATCGGGGCCGCGACGACGACGATCGGGGCCGCGACGACGACGATCGGGGCCGCCCCGAGGCGTGCATCATGGCGCCGCCGCCCGCCGGCTACGTCAAGAAGATGACCTTCTACGCCGACTCCGAGACCGATGACTTCATGAACGCGCTCATCGATCCGCTGCCCTTCTGGCGGCAGCTCGGGCGCACCGACGCCGAGATCGACGAGCAGCGCTCCGATGCCATCGACTTCTACATGAGCAAGTTCGGCATCGACGCCGAGCAGCTCATCGCCGACGGGCGGGCGACGCTGATGCCGTTCATGGTCAACCCCGATGGTGGCTACCGGGCGCTCGACATCTCGGGCGAGGCGGTCGGGCGCGAGGGCTGGACGCTCTACGACACCGGCTGGCAGCTCATGATCACCGATCCCGATGGTGTCATGCTCGGCGGTGACATGCCGATGATGGCGAACATGGGCGCGTTCATGATCTTCGGCGAGTACTTCCTCTACCCGACCGACGTGCCGCGCACCTGCCCGCGCAGCTACCGCCCGCGGCCGATCATCATCGAGTACCGCTCGGGCTGCCCGATCCACCCCGATCCCATGGGCATGTTCTTCTTCGTGTGTGACATCAGCCACCCGGTCTACGGCGAGGGTCAGGCGGGCGGTGTCTCGGCGGCGCATGTCAACCCCGATGGCAGCCTGCGCTTCAACACCCGCAACGTCGTGACCTTCCCCGCTCACCCGATGGAGGCGGTGCGGCCCCACCAGGGCATGTGATCGACCGTCGGCGGTGAGGATGCGTGGCGCCGTCTTCGCGACGCCGCGCGGAGCGAGCAGGTCGATCGACCTGTTCGCTTTTTTATTTGTGTTGGTTTTGGTTTGCGCGCATGGTCGAGGCGGGACCGGCGGTGGGCCGGCCGTTTAATTCTATTGTATGTCGATGGAGCGTTCGCCATGCTGCGTGAGCTGTTCGCCCGCCTCGCGGCGGTCCCTCTGTGCGGCTGGTTCGCGGCGCCGCCCGATCTGAGCGAGTCGGGGCGCGCCTGGCCCGCGAGCGAGGCGCCACATCCGCTGGCGCGGGTCGCGACGGTGACCCCGCCCCGGCCCCGTGTCGAGTCCGAGGTTCGATGGACGCACCTCTCCGCCGTTCGTTGATGCTCGCCCTGGCGCTCGCCCTCCCGGCCTGTGGAGGGTCTGCCATGGTCGATGATCGCCCCCGTGAGAACCCCTCCTCCGGCCCGCCTTTCTCCGCCGAGAAGATCCGCGACGCGACCGCCGAGGGGCGCACCTATCGCTTCCGCATGGGCGGCAGCGAGGGCGGCGCCGAGCAGGTGATCCGCTTCGTCGACGTCGATCCCGACGGGGCGACCTTCGAGACGACGGTGATGGGGAGCGATGGCGGGGCGGTGGGCGAGCCGCGCAGCAAGCGGGTGACGTGGGACGATCTGGAGCGGCACGCGCACTTCCCGCCGGGCACGACCGAGCGGGAGACGCCGTGCCAGACGCCGGCGGGGCGCTTCGAGTGCGTGGTGTACACGGTGCCCGATGCCGAGGGCACGACGCTGTTCTACTTCGCGCGCTCGCTGCCGGGGGCGCCGGTGCGGGTGACGGCGAAGCGCGACGGGCGCGAGGTGATGGTGATGGAGCTCGTCGAGCATCGTCCGGGCGGTTGAGGCATGGCGTGGCGAGGGTGGGTCGGCGCGGTGGTGATCGCGGCGCCGGCGGTGGCGGCGGGGCAGGACGGGGGCGAGCGGGTCGTCGACTTCTTCCAGGGGCCGGTGGTGGCGTCGGGGCGGGTGCTCGGGATGGGCGGCGCGTTCGTGGGGGTGGGTGAGGGGGCGGAGGGGCACTTGCAGAACCCGGCGGCGTTCGCGGTGCGGGCGGCGCCGTTCGTCGATGACTGGTTCGATTGGGATGTGACGCTGTCGACGCTGGTGGTGGGGCGCGACGATGGGATCGACGTGGAGCAGGCGGGGGGGCCGGCGAGCTTCGATCGCTCGCAGTACACGCAGCTCGGGTTCAACGTGAAGTTCGGGGAGCATGGCTTCGGGGTGCATGGGCGCGGGCAGGGCTATGACTTCACGGTGGTGCGTGATCTGCTGCGGACGCCGGTGCGCTACGACCAGTCGTTCGTGGGGCTCGGTTATGGCTTGCATCTCTTCGATGGCTGGTATGTGGGCGGGCTGCTCTATGGTGGCATCGCGGCGCTCGAGGTCGAGGGGGCGCAGGTCGCGGCGGTGACGGGGGGTGGGGTGGTGCTTGGTGGGCTGTATGCGCCGCCGGGGGAGAGCTGGCGCTTGGGGGCGCGCTGGCGGACGCCGGTGGTGGGGCGGGACTTCGAGGGCGATGAGGCGGAGCGGGGGTTGTCGGTGCCGGACGCGATCGCGGTGCCGTGGGAGCTGGGGGTGGGCGGGAGCGTGATGCTCGGGCCGCGGGTGTACAACGTCGCGCCGTCGTTCGGGCACGGTGAGCCGCCGGCGCGGGATGGGGCGCGGCGTTATCTGTTGCTGGCGGCGGAGGTGGTGGTGACCGGCCCGGCGCCGGCGGGGGCGGTGGGGGTGTCGGCGTTCTACGGGGCGGCGGCGCGGCGCTCGGGGGAGGAGGCGTCGGTGTCGCTGCGGGTGGGGGGCGAGGCGGAGATCGTCGAGGATCTGCTGGTGCTGCGGGGCGGGAGCTACTACGAGCCGAATCGGTACCGCGAGTACGAGGGGCGGGTGCACCTGACCGGGGGCTTCGATCTGCGGCTCTTCGAGCTGGTGTGGGAGTGGGAGGCGGGCGCGGTGGTCGACTGGGCGCCCGAATATCTCAACTGGGGCGTGGGCGTCGGTTTCTGGTATTAGCCGTGCCCGACCTGCTGACGAGGAGCCACGATGGACTTCGGCCTCGATGAGAACCAGGAGATGTTGCGGCAGATGACCCGCGAGCTTTCGCGGTCGGCGCTGGCGCCGGCGGCGGGGGCGTGGGATCGGGCGGGCGCGGCGCCGGATGGGGTGTGGGCGCGGCTGGCGGAGCTGGGTTTGTTCGGGGTGTGCGCGCCCGAGAGCCACGGCGGCGCGGGCATGGATCTGGCGTCGCTGGCGGTGGCGGTCGAGGAGCTCGGCGCGGGGGAGGCGGGGGTGGCGTCGGTGGTGCTGACGCACAACGCGCTGTGCGTGGGGCACATCGCGCGGGCGGGGAGCGTGCCGCAGATGAAGCGGTGGCTGCCGGGGCTGGCGAGCGGGGCGGTGATCGGGACGTGGGCGGGGGGGTTCTCGGACGCGGTGCGGTTGACGGCGGGCGCGGCGCGGACGCGGACGGGGTGGCGGCTGGACGGGTCGCTGCCGGGGGTGACGGCGGTGGCGCAGGCGGGGGTGGCGGTGGTGATCGCGGCGACGGGGCCGGGGCTGGCGACGGCGTTCCTGCTCGAGGCGGGGGAGTGGAGCGCGGTGACGCGGGAGACGCTGGGCACGACGACGGCGGGGGTGGGGGAGCTGGTCCTCGATGGGGTGGAGATCGACGACGATCGGCGGCTCGGGGCGGTCGATGGGGCGCTGGCCGACGAGGCGGCGGTGATGGATCGGGCGCGGGTGTGTCGGGCGGCGTTGGCGGTGGGCGTGGGGCGGGCGGCGTTCGAGGCGGGGGCGGCCTACGCGGCGGAGCGCAAGCAGTTCGGCAAGCCGCTGACGGCGTTCCAGGCGATCCAGTGGATGATCGCGGACGGGGCGACCGAGCTCGACGCGGCGCGGCTGATGTATCGGCGGGCGGCGGCGCGGATCGACGAGGGGCAGCCGGCGAGCGGGGAGGCGGCGATGGCGCGGGTGTTCGCGAGCGAGCGGGCGCGCGAGGTGTGTGATCGGGCGCTGCAGATGCACGGGGGTTATGGCTACACGCGGGATTATCCGGTCGAGCGGCATTGGCGCGACGCGCACGCGCTGATGGTGGGGGAGGGGACCGACAACGCGTTGCAGCGGCTGTTGATCGCGCGGTCGCTGATCGCCGAGGCGCGGTGAGCGCGCTCGCGGACGCGGTGCGGGGCGGCGACGTGCGGGCGGCGGCGCGGCTGATGCGGGCGCTCGATGACGAGGCGCCGGCGGCGCGCGCGGTGCTGGCGGAGCTGTATCCGCATACGGGGCGGGCGTTTCTGCTCGGGATCACCGGCAACCCGGGGGCGGGCAAGAGCACGCTGACCGATCGGCTGATCGCGCACTATCGGGGCGAGGGGCGCACGGTCGCGGTGGTGGCGGTCGATCCGTCGAGCCCGTTCAGCGGGGGCGCGATCCTCGGTGATCGGGTGCGGATGCAGCGGCACGCGGGGGACGCGGGGGTGTTCATCCGCAGCCTCGCGACGCGGGGGGTGCTCGGGGGGCTGTCGGCGAGCACGCGGGACATCCTGACGGTCTTCGACGCGATGGGCTTCGACGTGGTGATCGTCGAGACGGTGGGGGTGGGGCAGGACGAGGTGGACGTGGTGGACACGGTGCACACCTCGGTGGTGGTGACGGTGCCGGGGCTCGGGGACGGGGTGCAGGCGATCAAGGCGGGGCTGCTGGAGATCGCCGATGTCTTCGTGCTCAACAAGGCCGATCACCCCGACGCGGAGCGGGCGGCGCGGCATCTGGCGATGATGCTGGAGCTGGAGGGGCCCGATCGGCGGGGCTGGGCGGTGCCGATCGCGCGCACGGTGGCGACGGACGACGTGGGGATCGCGGCGCTGGCGGGGCACATCGAGCGGCATCGGGTCTGGCTGGGCGAGAGCGCGGAGGGGCGGCGGCGGGCGCGGGCGCGGCAGCGGGCCGCCCTGGTGGATCGGGTGTATGCGCGGCTGCGGCAGGCGGCGGCGGCGGCGGTCGATGGCGCGGGCGGGCTCGACGCGATGGTCGACGCGCTCGAACGGCGGGCGGCCGATCCGTATCACCTCGCCGATGAGATCGTCGCGGCGATGAAGCTCGCGTGATCCCCCTCATCACGCGGAGACGCGCTTGTGTTTCGGGCGCCGCTGCGTGGTAGAGTCGCAGGGCCAACCGCACCGAGCCCGAAGGGGGGAGCGATGTCGAAGCTGACGACGGTCGATTCGGTGGAGCGCATCATCGTGCTCGACCGGGTGAATGGTCCCGTGACCATCTACGAAGAGAAGGGCAAGAAGAAGAAGAAGCAGTCGACGCTGCTCAAGCCGTTCGAGAAGCGGCAGCGCAAGATGGCCAAGGCCATGATCAACGGGAGCGAGCGCTACCTCGAAGGGCACGACAACTCGAACACCAAGAAGAAGGACGGCTGGCTGCGTGACCTCGGCAAGAACACGCAGAAGGCGATGCGGCGCGGCATGAAGGAGCTCAAGGTTCGCACCTGAGCCCCGCGGGGCCGCCGGTCCCGGCGGTCACGGCTCGAAGCCCCGCCGACGGCGCTGCCATCCGGCGGCGCTGTCATCCGGCGACGCTGTCATCCGGCGACGCTGTCATCCGGCGACGCTGCCATCCGGCGACGCTGTCATCCGGCGACGCTGTCATCCGGCGACGCTGTCATCCGGCGACGCTGCCATCCGGCGACGCTGCCATCCGGCGGTGGCGTCGTGCACGCGCGCCGGTGATGGGCGCGGTGGCTCGCCGTCACTCGGCGGACGCGATCTCACACCAGTCGGGGAAGACATCGGGCAAGCCATCGCGGTAATAGGGTGATGTGTTGCGATCCCATGAGTAGTCATGGTCGAACATGAACGTCCACAGGAAGCGGAACCGCGTGTCGCCCTCGCGGGGCTCGATCGGCGGCACGCCGTGCCCGGCGTCGTGCATGCAGGTCGTCACGAAGTGATCGTCACCCACCAAGGCATCGCGGAGTCGCTGTGATGCCTCGTGGAAGCTGATCCCGAGCCAGTCGATGGGTCCGCCCCAGACCACGAGCGTCGGGAACTTGCGCATCTGGGGCACGTACTCGAGGCTCCAGAAGTCGAAGACGGCGCCGAGCCCGCCGCTGAGGACCTCGATGGCGGCGAAGTAGTTGGCGCGCGCGGTGGTGGCGAGGTAGGTGAGCCACAGCCCGCCGGCGCTGACGCCGATGCCATAGACGCGCTGCTCGTCGATGTTGAACTGCTGCCCGACGCAGGCGAGCAGGTCGTCGAAGAAGAGCATCTCGGCCTCGACGCCCCAGACCTCGGCGAAGGGCCAGGTGAGGAGGAAGACGCGGTCGCCCTGGTCGTTGCGGACGGCGTCGGGGAGCACGGCGATGAACTCCATCTGCTCGACGGCGCTCTCCAATTCGCCCTCGCGGATGAACGAGGCGGAGGTGGCGTTGAGCCAGTGCCACGCGAAGACGAGCGGGTAGGGGCGGCTGCCGTCGTAGTTGTCGGGCACGAGGAGCCGGAAGGCGCGGGTGGTGTCGCCGGTGGGGAAGCCGGTGACGACGGCGGTGTCTTCGGTGGGGCCGCCGACGAGCGGGGGGCACTCGCCGTGGGAGTAGGGGGGGAAGGGGGGCGGGACCCGGTCGGGCGCGGGCTCGGGGTCGGGTGATGGCTCGGGGTCGGGCGTGGGCTCGGGGTCGGGCGTGGGCTCGGGGTCGGGCGTGGGTTCGGGGTCGGGGGTCGGTTCGGGATCGGGCGTGGGTTCGGGGTCGGGCTCGGGCTCGGGCATGGGCTCGGGCTCGGCGGTGGGCTCCGGCTCGGGCAGGGGCTCGGGCTCGGTGGTCGGCTCGGGCTCGGGCGCGACGCCCTCGTCCGCTTCGCTGATGACATCCCGCCAGCCCGCCGCGTCGTCCGCTTCGGCCGCCGGCGACCCGTCGTCGCAGCCGGTGAGCGCAAGCGCGAGGCATGCCCACAACCACCCGAATCGCGTCCGCATGACCACCTCCTGCCACGCATGGTGCCGCGGGCGCCGGGCGATCGCCACGGTGAAATGCGGGGGTGGCTCAGCCGGCGTCGCGCAGCAGCTCGGGGTGGGCGGCGGCGAGCGCGGCGCGCCTGGCGCGGGCGTCGCCTTCGCATGGCAGGCCGGCGGCGGCGGCGATGGCGGCGTCGACGCGGTCGAAGTCATCGATGCCACAGGCCTCGATGCGTCCGAGCGCGGCGAGGAGGAGCGCGCCCCATTGCGGGGGCCTGGCATGGGCGGCGTCGAGGAGCGCTTCGAAGACGGGGGGGAGCAGGGTGTAGGGGACGTCGAACCAGTCATCGCGGAGGGGGCCTTCGTCGTCCCAGAAGGCGACACGCTGGCCGTAGACGTCGTCGGCGACGTCGCTGTAGGCGCATGAGATGGTGATGGCTTGTCCGATGGCGGCCGCCCATTGCCGGCCGTCGTCCCAGGCGCCGGCGGCGGTGACCGCGCGCAGGAGGTCGGGCACGTCGGGCATGCCGTCGGTGTTGGGCGCCTCGTAGAGCGCGAGCAGGTCGACGAGGTCGTCGTAGGACTCGGGCGCGGTCATCGGCTCCTCCGCGGTGCGTGCGGCGGCGGAGTCTACCGGATTCGCGCGGGAAGGGTAGGGGGGAACACGCAGGGATCGATCCCGAGGGGCGGTCAGTCGCGATGCAGGGCTTCGACGGCGGCGAGGGTGGCGTCGCGCTCGGGGGCGCCGAGGCGGCCGCCGATCCACATGGCGAGGGCGCTGGCGGGGAGCGCGAAGAGGATGGCGGAGAGCGGGGGGACGAGGTCGCCGCCGCCGAGCTGGAGCGCGAGGTAGACGCCGGCGCCGGTGGCGAACGCGGCGGCGCCGCCGAGGCGGTTGGCGCGGCGCCACCAGATCCCGGCGACGAGGGGGATGAAGAGGCCGGCGGCGAGGACGCCGACGGCGGCGCTGTAGAGCTCGGTGAGGAGCGCGGGGGGGTCGCGGGCGAGCCACATGGCGACGGCGCCGACGAGCCAGACGACGGCGACGTTGATGCGGCCGAGCGCCTTGGCGGAGAGGGGGCGGCGGGTGTGCTGTTCGATGAGGTCGTGCGCGATGGCGGAGCTGCACGCGAGGAGGAGCGCGTCGGTGGTGGACATGACGGCGGCGATGACGGCGGCGACGGCGAGGCCGCGGACGAGCGGGGGGAAGTGGGCTTCGATGACGCGGTGGAAGACGCTGTCGGCGTCGGTGAGGGCGGGGAACTCGAGGCGGCCGATCGGGACGATGACGAGGACGGCGGCGAGGATGATGACGCTGTAGGCGACCATGGCGAGGTTGAGCGAGAGGCGGGCGCCGCGGGCGTCGCGGGCGGTGTAGACGCGCATGACGACGTGGGGGATGACGGGGATGGCGGCGGCCCAGATGACGAAGGATCCGAGCTGGGTGGCGAGGGCGCCGCCGCCGGCCGCGCCGAGGGCGGGGGCTTGGGTGGCGGCGCGGGTGAGCGCGAGGCCGCCTTCGTCGGCGAGGAGCAGGGCGGCGGCGCCGAGCACGAGCAGCATCATGAGCGCGCCTTGCACGACGTCGGTCCAGGTGATGGCGAGCATGCCGCCGACGGAGACATAGGCGACGAAGACGAGGGTGGAGACCCAGAGCGCGGTGTCATAGTCCCATCCGAGGAGGACCTGGGCGGTGACGCCGGCGGCCTTGAGCTGGGCGACGACGTAGATGGTGAACGCGACGACGATGAGGACGGGGACGCCGAGGCGGACGATGGGGGCGGGGAAGCGCCAGGCGAGGAAGTCGGTGATGGTGTAGCGGCCGAAGTTGCGGAGCGGGCGGGCGACGAGGAGCGCGGCGAGGGGGAAGCCGACGACGGCGCCGGCGAAGAGGGCGAGGGTGGCGGGGAGGCCGCGGGCGTAGGCGAGGCCCATGACGCCGACGATGGAGCCGCCGCTGGCGAGGGTGGCCATGATGGCGATGGCGTTGACCCCGGGTCCGATGCGGCGGCCGGCGACCCAGTATTCGTCGTTGCTGGTGAGGACCCGGCGGGCGGCGATGAGGCCGATGGCGACGCAGGCGGCGAGGTAGGCGGCGACGATGCCTTCTTCGAGGCTCATGGTCGCCTCCGGTCGTCGCGGCGCTCGGCGGCGATGCGGGCGAGGGCGATGGCGGGCGAGAGCACCATCAGCGCGGCGAGGAGCCAGCCGGTGAGCGCCATGCCGGCGAGGTGGATGTCGCGCCAGGCGGGGAGGAAGCAGAGCGCGGTGGCGATGGCGAGGGCGGCGAGGTAGGCGAGGTCGCCGCGGCGCATGGGGAAGAAGGCGGGCATGGGCGAGGTCTCCGGGGGGCGTCGGGATCGGAGTCGCCCAGCGGGGCGGCAAAATCAAGCGGGTTGTCGGCGGGTGGAGCCGGGGGGCGATCTGTAATCGTCTGCACCGCGACGTGGACGCGGGGGTCGATGTCACAATAGTCTGGACCCGGAGAGCTGGTCACCGAGAGCCCTGTGCCCCGAACCGAGAGCCCGATGTCGATCTCGTCTGTGCTCGAGAGCCTCTTCGCCCCCGTGAGCGATGCGTTGGTCGCGGTCGATGCCGAGGGGCGGGTGGTGTATGCCAACGCCGCGTTCGCGGCGCTCGTCGGTCGGGCGCCGGGGGGGGCGGCGGGGGAGCCGCTGTTCTGGTCGGGTGATGGGGATGAGCCGACGCATGTGGTGCGCCTCGATGGGGTGCTGCGGCCGGTGACGGTGCAGGCGATGCCGGTGGCGGCGGCGGGCGCGACGGTGACGGCGTATCGGGTGCGGCCGCGGGAGGTGCGGGCGACGCCGTCGGGGGCGGCGGAGCGGCTGGAGGCGTCGGAGATGCGGGCGCTGTTGTCGCATGTGCCCGGGGGGGTTTATCGGCGGCGGTACGGGCGCGAGTGGAGCACGGTGTATGTCTCGGAGCGCTTCGCCGAGATCGTGGGGCGGCCGATCGAGTCGCTGCTGGAGCCGGATGGGCTGTCGTTCGAGGCGCTGATGGCGCCCGATGACGTCGAGCTGGTGCGGGAGACGCTGCGGCGGGCGATCGCGGGGGATCGGCCGTTCGAGCTGGAGTATCGGCTGCGGCGGGTGGATGGATCGGAGCGGTGGGTGCACGATCGGGGCGCGGGGGTGCGGGATCCGCGGTCGGGTGAGGTGATGTGGCTCGATGGGGTGGTCTTCGACATCACCGCGCGGAAGAAGGCGGAGCGCACGCTGGCGCAGTACGCGGCGGACGTGGACTCGGCGCGGCGGACGGCGGAGGAGGCGGCGCGCACGAAGACGGAGTTCCTCGCGGTGATGAGCCACGAGATCCGCACGCCGCTCAACGCGATCGTGGGCATGACGGGGCTGTTGCTGGAGCGGCCGCTCGACGAGCGGGAGCAGGACTACGTCGAGACGATCCGGCTGTCGAGCGACGCGCTGCTGGCGGTGATCAACGACATCCTCGACTTTTCGAAGATCGACGCGGGGCGGGTGGAGCTGGAGGCGGCGCCGTTCGAGCCGCGGCTGTGCGTCGAGGAGGCGCTGGATCTGCTGGCGCCGCGGGCGGCCGAGAAGCGGCTGGAGCTGCTGTATGCGATGGATGACTCGGTGCCCGATCTGGTGGTGGGGGACATCACGCGGCTGCGGCAGATCCTGGTGAACCTGATCTCGAACGCGGTGAAGTTCACCGAGCGGGGCGAGATCGACGTGGTGGTGGAGCTGGTCGAGCAGGCCGAGGAGCGGCTGCGGTTGCGGTTCTCGGTGCGGGATACGGGGATCGGGATCCCGGCGGATGAGCGGGAGAATCTGTTCGAGGCGTTCCGGCAGGTCGACGCGTCGCATACGCGGCGCTTCGGGGGGACGGGGCTGGGGCTGGCGATCAGCCGGCGGCTGGCGGAGCTGATGGGCGGGTCGATGTGGGTGGAGAGCGAGGTGCGGGTCGGGTCGACGTTCTCGTTCGAGGTCGATCTGGCGTTGCCGGTGGAGCAGCCGGAGCTGCGGCGGGCGGATTCGCTGGAGAAGCGCAAGGTGCTGGTGGTCGACGATCACGCGCTGGCGGGGGAGCGGCTGGCGCGGCGGCTGCGGCGGTGGGGGCTGACGGCGGAGTACATGCCGTGGGGGCCGGGGGCGCTCGATCGGGTGGTGAAGGAGCGCTACGACGTGGTGCTCGTCGACGCGGAGATGAGCCCGACCGATGGCGACGCGGTGATCGAGGCGATCCATCAGGCGCTGCCGCATCCGCCGGCGCTGGTGCGGCTCGATCCGCTGCGGCGGCGGGCGGCGACGACGACGAGCGATCAGCTCGGGCCGGATCTGGAGCTGACGAAGCCGGTGCGGGAGGACGCGCTGCGGCGGACGCTGGGGCGGCTGTTCGGCTCGGATTCGGTGCTGCCGACGCCGACGCCGATGTCGGGGCCGCTGCCGAACCTGCGGATCCTGGTGGCCGAGGACAACAAGGTGAACCAGAAGGTGGCGCTGCGGCAGCTCGAGACGCTGGGGCTCGAGGCGGACGTGGTCGCCGATGGGCAGGAGGCGCTCGATGCGCTGTCGCGGGTGCCGTACGACGTGGTGCTGATGGACGTGCAGATGCCGCGGATGGATGGGCTCGAGGCGGTGCGGCGGCTGCGGCAGATGCTGCCGATGACCGAGCAGCCGTATGTGATCGCGGTGACGGCGAACGCGACGCGGGAGGACGAGGCGAGCTGCTTCGCGGCGGGCATGGACGCCTACCTGAGCAAGCCGCTGCGGCGGTCGAGCCTCGCCGAGGGGCTGCGGCTGGCGAGCGGGCTGCTGGCGCGGCGGCGGGCGGACGTGCTGGTGCTCACTCAGGTGTGAAGCGCAGCGGCGGGGGCGGGGGCAGGGTGCGGAGCGCGTCGAGGCGGCGGCGGAGCGCGTCGGCGGTGGGGGCGCGCTTCTGGACGGGTTCGAGCTGTTCGGGGCGGGTGCCGACGAAGAAGCGCGTGCGCAGCCAGTGCACGGTCTCTTCGCCGGCGCGGCGGATGCCGCTGATCGGGATGACGAGGCCCTGGATGCGGAGGAGGAACATGTCGCGGGCGACGTCGATGAGGACCGGCTCGTAGGGCACCTCGGCCTCCTCGACGAGCGGCATGGAGAGCGTGAGGTCCCCGGTCTCGTCGAGGGCGACGTGGATCGGGCCGACGTTGTTGGGGTCTTCGAAGTCGCCGACATAGTCGACGAAGGTCGCGCGGTCGACGGCGCGGTCGGCGGGCGGGGCCTCGGCGGGGGGGAGGCCGGGCTGGGCGGCGAGGAGCGGGGCGGCGCAAGCGTTGAGGCGGTCGTTGAGCGCGTCGCCGTTGACGAGGAGCGCGGCGCCGAAGCCGAGCGCGGGGGCGGTGACGAGCTGGGCGGTGTAGCCGTTGATGTTGCCGCCGTGCTCGATGATCTCGACGGGGTGGTAGCTCTCGGGGCCGAGCATGACGCCGTCGTAGATGAAGAGGCCGTAGCCGTAGCCGGCGGCGACGGCGAAGCTCTCGGCGTCGGCGTAGGGCGTGCGCCAGGCGGTCCAGGTGTCGGCGCTGACGAGCGCGGCGGCGGGGCCGTCGTCGGGGCGGGCGATGATGTACTGCGCGTAGCGGGCGAGGTCTTCGACCGAGGCCCAGCCGAGGCCGGCGGGGCGGACCCAGACGGCGTCGTAGGCGTCGGGCGGCGCAGGGCGGGTGGTGCCGGGCACGAAGCCGGCGGTGACGCCGACCGCGAAGTCGCCGTCGGCGAAGACCTCCTCGGCGAGGAAGGGCATGCGGGCGAGGCCGAGCGGCTCGAAGACCCGGTGCTGCATGGCGAGGCGGTAGGGCTCGCCGGCGAGGGTCTCGAGCACGAGGCCGGCGATCATGAAGTTGGGGTTGGCGTAGTTGTAGAAGCTGCCGGGGTCGGCCATGAAGTAGGCGCGGGCGCCGAACTCCTCGCCGGTGAGGTACTCGGCGAGGCGGCTGTCGGGCGCGCCGGGCGCTTCGAGGCCGATGTAGTCGGCGAAGCCGCCCTGGTGGCTGATGAGGTGATGCACGGTGAGGTCGTGCCAGCGGGGGTCGGGGTGGTCGCCGAGCGCGGGCACGATGTCGACGATGGGGGTGTCGAGGGTGATGGCGCCTTCGTCGACGTAGCCGAGCACGCCGAGCGCGGTCATGCCCTTGAGCACCGAGCCGAAGCGGAAGAGGGTCGTCGAGGCGACCGGGCGCTCGTCCTCGGGGCCGCGGGTGCCGACGCCGGCCTGGAAGGTGACCGCGCCGCCTTCGATGATCGCGACGGCGGCGCCGGTGGCGTCGCTCTCGGCGACGAGGCGGGTGAGGCAGGCGGTGAGCGCCTCGTAGGGGTCGGTCGGGCCCATGTCGGGCGGGGCCATGTCGGGGATCGCGGCGTCGGGGAGCGCGAGATCGGGCGGGTCCTGGTCGGGCGGGCCGAGATCGGGGAGCGCCTGGTCGAGCGCGGCCGCGTCGGGCGCGGCGTCGGCGAGGGGCGCGGCGTCGTCGGGGGCGGCCGGGTCGTCGTCGGTGCAGCCGGCGAGCGCGAGCGCGAGCGGCAGGGCGCAGAGGGCGCGGCGGGCGCGGGGCATCGGGGTCTCCTCCGAGGTGGTGGCCGGTGCGGTACGCAGGCGGTCGCGGCCCGTGTAGCGTTGCTCGGCGCCGCGTCTTCGAGGCGCAGGCGCCGCCAGCCGCCCGATCGAGCCATCGGCCGCGTCCCCGGCGCTCGAAACCCGAACCGACCTTCCGCTATCCTCCCCGGCCTGACGCGGCGCCGGCGCCGCAGCACCATCGACCGGAGCCGCGCTTGCCCGACGCCGCGCCCGAACCCGCCCCGCTCGCGCTCTCGCTCGACCACCTCGGGCGCCGCTTCGGCGAGGTCGAGGCGCTGCGCGACCTGCACCTCGAGCTGCCCGCCGCCCGCTTCACCGCCTTCCTCGGGCCGTCGGGCTGCGGCAAGACCACGCTGCTGCGCCTGATCGGCGGGCTCGACCAGCCGAGCGCGGGCGCCGTGCGCTTCGCGAGCGCGCCGGGGCCGGGCGACATCAGCTATGCCTTCCAGGAGCCGCGCCTGCTGCCGTGGCGCACGGTGCTGCACAACGTCGCGCTGCCGCTCGAGCTCGCCGGCGCGCCGCGGGCAGTCCGTGAGGCCCGCGCGCGCGAGATGCTCGCCCGGGTCGGCCTCGCCGACTTCGCCGACGCGCGCAGCCACACCCTCTCCGGCGGCATGAAGATGCGCGCCGCGCTCGCCCGCGCGCTCGTCACCCGCCCGCGGCTGCTGCTGCTCGACGAGCCGTTCGGCGCGCTCGACGAGATCACCCGCACCCGCCTCGACGACGAGCTGCGCGCGCTGTGGCTCGCCCGCCCGATGACGGTGGTGCTCATCACCCACAGCATCAGCGAGGCGGTCTACCTCGCCGACCACGTCGTCGTGCTCGCGCCGCGCCCGGGGCGGGTGATCGAGGCGTTCGACGTCGCGATCGCGCAGGCCGAGCGCGGCCCCGATCTGCGCACCGAGGCGCGCTTCGTGGCGTACGTGGCGCGCGCGCAGGCGGCGCTCGAGCGCGGGGTGCGGGAGGCGTCGCGGTGAGCGGCGCGGCGCGCGGCGGCGCGATGCGGCGGCTGATGACGACCGCGGGGCCGCCGCTGGTGACGGTGCTGCTCGCGCTCGCGCTCTGGCAGGCGGCGGTGACGCTCGCCGAGGTCCCCGAGTACCTCTGCCCCTCGCCGCTCGCCGTCTTCGAAGGCTTCGTCGAGCGCCGCGCGATGCTGCTCGCCGCGACCGCGCGCACGGCGGCGGCGAGCTTCCTCGGCTTCGGCATCGCGGCGGTGCTCGGGGTCGCGGCCGGCACCCTGCTCGCCTCGATCGAGGTGCTGCGCCGCGGGGTCTACCCGCTCGCCAACCTCTTGCAGATGGTGCCCGTCGTCGCGATCGCGCCGCTGCTGACGATCTGGTTCGGCTACGGCCTCGACGCCGTCGTCGCCTCGGCGGTGATCGTCTCGGTCTTCCCGGTGATCGCCAACACCGTCGACGGGCTGCGCTCGACCGATCCCGAGCTGCGCGAGCTGTTTGCGATCCACGGCGCCGGGCGCTTCGCCACCTGGCACAAGCTCGAGATGTGGTCGGCGCTGCCCGGCATCGTCACCGGGCTGCGGATCGCGGCCGGGCTCGCGGTCATCGGCGCGGTGGTCGGCGAGTTCGTCAGCGGCTTCGCCGGGGCCGACGCGCCGATCGGGATCGTGATCCTGACCTCGATCCGCGAGGCGCGAACCGATCTGGTCTTCGCCGCCATCCTGCTCAGCGCGCTCGTCGGCTTCGTGTTGTTCGGCCTCGTCAGCGGGCTCGGCGACCGCGCGCTGCGGCGCTGGCATCCATCGTCCCGCGCTCGATGAAAACCGAAGGGAGTCTCCGCGTGCGTGTCTTCGTCGCCCTCTGCCTCACCCTCCTGATCGCCGGCTGCGACAAGCGCGAGCCCCCCGCGGGCGACGCCGGCGCGGCCGCGCCGCCGGTCAAGCTGCGGGTGCAGCTCAACTGGGTGCCCGAGCCGGAGTTCGGCGGGCTCTACGCCGCGCGCGAGCAGGGCCTCTACCGCGCGGCGGGGCTCGACGTGGAGATCATCAAGGGCAGCGCGGGGGTGCCCGCGGCGCAGCTCGCGGCGAGCGGGCAGGTCGAGTTCGGGGTCACGACCGCGCCCGAGATCGTGCAGCTCCGGGCGCGCGGGGCGCCGATCGTCGCGGTCTACGCGCAGTTCCGCCGCTCGCCGCGGGCGGTGATCGTGCACGCGACGAGCCCGCATCAGACGCTGGAGTCGCTGTGGAAGAGCGAGGGGCGGGTGATGTTCGAGCCGGGGCAGACCTTCGCGAAGTGGCTCGACCGGCGCTTCGGCGGCGAGCGGCTGCAACGGCTGCCGTCGACGGGCAACCTCGCCGGCTTCATCGCCGATCCGACGCTCGCGCAGGCGGTCTATGTCTTCGCCGAGCCGGTGGAGCTCGACCGCCGCGGCGTCCCGGTCGCGGTGCTCGACGTCGCCTCGACCGGGTTCGACCCCTACGAGGCGGTGATCGCGACCCGCGAGGCATGGCTCGAAGCCAACCCCGACGTCGCCCGGCGCTTCATCGACGCGACCCGCAAGGGATGGGACGCCTACCTCGCCGGGCCGGGTCCCATCAACGTCGTGATGGCACGGGAGAACCCCGCGATGAGCAAGGACGCGATGGACACCTCGGCGCGGCTCGCCGAGCCCTACGTGCGCGGCGAGAGCGGCGCGCTCGGTGCCATGACCGCCGAGCGATGGCAGGCGTTGATCGACCAGCTCGTCGAGCTCGGCGAGGTCGAGGCGGCGAAGGCGCCCCGCGCGGCGCAATGTTTCGTCCGGCTGTGAGCGAGGCGATGAGCGATCGACCCATCGCGACCTCGGGCGGGCTCGTCTTCGATGGCACCGGGCGCTGCCTGCTCATCCGCACCCACAAGTGGCGCGGCCTCTGGGGCACGCCGGGTGGCAAGATCGAGCGCGGCGAGGCGATGGCCGATGCCTTCGTGCGCGAGGTGCGCGAAGAGACCGGGCTCGACGTCGGCGACGTGCGCTTCGTGCTCGTGCAGGATGCCATCGACCACCCCGAGTTCCACCAGCCGGCGCACTTCATCCTCGTCAACTTCACCGGGCGGCTGCGCGGTGAGGCGAGGGTCGTGCTCAACGACGAGGCCGAGGACCATCGCTGGGTGACGCTCGACGAGGCGCTCGCGATGCCGCTCAACCAACCGACGCGGCTGCTCGTGGAGCGGCTGATCGAAGAGGGGACGACATGATCGGGACGGTGCTGATCGCGGATCTCGAGGTGTCTTGCATCGTCGGGATCCTGCCCCGCGAGCGGGTCGAGGAGCAGCCGCTGTTCCTCGACGTCGAGATGGATCTCGACTTCGGGCCGGCGGCGCGGAGCGAGTCGGTGGCGACGACGGTGGACTACGCGGCGGTCGCGAGCCAGCTCAGCGACTGGATCCGGCGCAAGAAGTACCAGCTCGTCGAGACGCTCGCGGTGGAGTGTTGCCGCGAGATCCTCGCCGGGCATCCGCGGGTGGCGCGGGTGCGGATCACGGTCAAGAAGCCGCAGGCGGTCCCGGCGGCGCGGCATGTGGGGGTGTCGTTCGAGCTGCGGCGGGGCGAGACGTGAAGGCGAGCGATCGGCCGGTGGCGTTCGTGACCGGCTCGGCGAAGCGGCTCGGGCGCGCGCTCGTGGAGCGGCTCGCCGCCGAGGGATATGCCACCTGGGTGCATTGCCTGCACTCGGCCGCCGAGGCCGAGGCGGTGGCCGATGGCATCCGCGCGCGGGGCGGGGTCGCGCGGGTGGTGCGCGGTGACATGGCATCGGCCGATGACATCGCGGCGATGGTGGCGCGGGTCGAAGAGACCGACGGCCGGCTCGACGTGCTCGTCAACAACGTGGGTGTCTATCACACCGGGCCGCTCGCCGACTTCGCGCGCGATGACTTCGACGCGATGTGGCGGGCCAACCTGCTCGGGCCGTTCGATCTGATCCGGCGGGTGACGCCGTTGTTCGGGGCGCGGGGGGGGTCGATCGTCAACATCGGCTACACCGGGCTCGAACACAACGGCGCGGGCGGCAAGGCGGCGGCGTATGCCTGCACCAAGGCGGGGCTGTTGATCCTGACCCGGAGCTTCGCCGAGGAGCTCGGGCCGCGCGGGATCCGGGTCAACATGGTCTCGCCGGGTCACATCGACAACAGCGTCGATCTGCCCGATGGCTTCGACGGGGCGGTGCCGCTCGGGCGGGCGGGCACGGTCGGAGACATCTGCGAGGCGGTGTGCTGGCTGACGAGCACGCGCGCCGGCTACGTGACCGGGCAGAACGTCGAGGTCGCGGGGGGCTACATGATGGGGCTGCGGCCCGATCGGTGAGCGCGGGCGCTGAAACCCGCGTGTAATCGCGGTCGCGGTCGCGGGCTGGCATCTTGTCATCGGGCTGCTGATTCAAGGCAGTCGTCGGGGGCGACCCTCCCGGCGTGGCAGCCCGTGGCATGAACCTCTCAAAGACGAGGGCAACCATGAGCGACATGAACATCGATCCCCGGGCCAGCACCGATCTCAAGCCCGACGACGTCCTCCAGGTGGGCGGCGACGATGACATCGGCGGCATCGTGCTGCACAAGGTCGTCAGCAACACCCCCGAGACCGTCGCGCGCTGCGTGATCGTCTTCGCGGGCGACGACGATCGCACCCTCAGCGTCGGCGGCAAGACGCTCGGCTTCCCGGCGTGGACCGAGACGATCTTCATCCTCGAGGACGATCTCCTCGATCTCGCCAAGGACGCGAACGACTACGAGGTGCGCTTCGCGTTCGGCAGCGATCTGAGCGGCACCCCGGGCGCGGCGGCGCGCGATCTCATCGGCGACACCGACGCGCTGATCTTCCGCGGGGCGCAGAACCCGTCGTGGACGTCGACCGGCGCGCCGGGCGGCGACAGCCTCGGCACGACCGCGCACCGGATGCTCGTCACCCTCAACGGCGCCGATGACGCCATCAGCCGGATCGACTGGTACAACCTGAGCGCGCAGCGGGTGTGGTCGAGCGGCGCGCCGAGCTCGCCCGAGGCGTTCTCCCGGGGTGCGGGCAGCGGCTCGGGGTGGTACACCGCGGGTGGCACCTTCTCCGCGCTCGCGCGGGGTGATATCGAGCAGTAGCGGTCGCTCGTCGGCGTCGGCGGGCGACCACCCACCTGGGAGGCGACGCGGCCGATGTTCGATGACGATGATGTGATCTCCTCCTCTCCCGATGAGAGCTCCGAGGCCGCCGCGCCGCTGCCGCCGGCCGCGCGCGGCGTCGAGCCGACGCTGCGGCCGGCGGCGCCTCTCTCTCCCCCCGAAGACAGTCAGCCCCCGTCCCCCGGCGAGCCTCCGGTCGATCCGGTCGCGCGGCGCCCGGCGCCGACGGCCGGCGGGGGGCCCGAGGAGCCGGGCGGGTGGCGGATCGAGGCGGGCCAGCTCGTCGACGGGCGCTATCGGGTCGAGCGCACGATCGCGCTCGGGGGCTTCGGCGAGGTCTACGCGGTGACCGATCTGCGCGTCGGGCGGCCGATGGCGGCCAAGGCGACGCCGCTGGCGCGCGCGGTGCCGGTGACCGACAAGCAGCAGCAGGACGCGGTGCAGCGGCGGCTGCGGCACCCGCACATCCTGCCGACGAGCGATCGGTTCACCGAGGGGCAGTATGCGTGGCTGGTGATGGAGGCGGTCGACGGGGGCACGCTCGACGACGTGATCGCGGCGCTGCACCCCGACGAGCACCGGCAGCGCCCGGCGACGACCGCGCCGCCGGCGGAGATGGGACCGGCGCGGGAGCGGGCGCGCTCGGCGGTCACGGCGGCGCCGGCGCCGTCGCCGCCGTGGTCGCCGTGGTCGTTCGAGGACGCGATGTGGCTCCTCGTCGGCGCGGCGCGCGCGGTGGGCGCGGCGCACGCGGCCGGCGTGGTGCACCTCGACCTCAAGCCCGACAACATCATGTTCGAGCGGCGCGACCGGAGCCCGCGGGTGATCGACTGGGAGCTCGCGCGCTGCCTCGACACGGTCGCGGCGGAGCGGCCGGGGCGGCCGCCGGGGGCGGCGCCGTTCATGGCGCCCGAGCGGCTGGCGGGCGAGGCGGTCGACGCGCGCGCCGATGTCTATGCGCTCGGCGCGGTGATGTACACGCTGTGGACCGGGCGGATGCCATTCCAGAGCAGCCGGGTCGAGCAGATCGAGGCCGCGTGGCGCGCCGGGGCGACGCTGCCGCCGCCGGCGCTGCCCGCGGACGGCACCGACTGGTCGGCGTGTCGCGCGGCGTGCACGGCGGCGCTCTCGCCCGATCCGGCGGCGCGACCGGCCGATGGGGCGGCGTTCGCCGACGCGCTCGAGTCGGCGCTGGTGCGGCGGGCGGTGGCGCGCGCGGGGCGGTGGCGGGCGGCGGCCGACGCGCGGCTCGCCGAGGCGGCGGCGCTCCAACGACGGGCCGACGGGCTCCTCGACACGCTCTCGCCGTGGGATCCGGTGAAGGTGCGGGCGCCGGGGTGGCGCGACGAGGACCGGGCGCGCGAGCTGGCCGAGGAGGCCGACGAGTACCTCGCCAACTGGGAGGAGGAGGTGCGCGCGATCTCCTACTGGCATCCGACGGTGCCCGAGCCGCACGCCGCGCTGGCGCGCTACCACCTCGAGCAGTTCCTCACGGCCGAGCGGGCGGGCGATCGGCCGGCGACGCGGCGGCTGCGCGCGGCGCTGCGCGGAGATGGTGAGCGACTGCGGGCGACGGTCGCGCGGGCGACGACGGCCGAGCCGGGTGAGGTGCTCGCCGAGCTGGCGGCGCTCAACGAGAGCCACGGCGCGCTCGACGTGCTCAGCTCGCCGCCGGGGGCGCAGGTCGAGGTCGCGCGGCTGACGCTCGAGGATCGCATGTGGCGTCCGGGCCCGTTCCGCGCGGCGGGGGTGACGCCGCTCACCGAGGCGCGCGAGCCGTGGGGGCCGATCGTGGCGCGGTTGACGGCGCCGGGGCGGGCGCCGGCGCAGGTGCCGATGGTCGTCACCCGCGGCGCGAAGCTGCCGACGCCCGATCCCGAGGGTCGGGTGCGGCCGATCGTGCTGCCGAAGGCTTCGCTGGTCGGCCCCGACGATGTCTACATCCCGGCGGGCTGGTTCCGCGCCGGTGGCTCGCGTTATGCCATCGACGGCGTCGCGGCCCGGTCGCTGTGGGTCGATGGCTTCTTGATCAAGCGCGATCCGGTGACCCATCGCGAGTACATCCGCTTCCTCGACGCGCTCGCGGCGGCGGGGCGCCTCGACGAGCTCGCGGCGCTGCGGCCGGCGCTGCCCGAGCCGCACGCGCCCGACAAGCTGCGGCCGCTGTACGACTTCGTCGACGGGCGCCATGTGCCCGCCGAGCGCGACCGGCACCTCGACGAGCCGGTGTCGCGGATCGACTGGGCGAGCGCGCGGGCCTACGCGGCGTGGTACGCGGCCGAGACCGGGCGGCCGTGGCGGCTGATGAGCGAGTGGGAGTACGAGAAGGCGGCGCGTGGCGTGGACGGGCGGCGGCTGCCGTGGGGCGACCACTTCGAGCCGGTGCTGACCCACGTCGCCAACTCGCTGCCGCAGATCCGCGGGCCGGTGCCGGTCGCGACCGCGACGGCCGACGTGAGCATCTATGGAGTGCGATGGCTCGCCGGCAACATGCGGAGCTGGTGCCTCGAGCCCTGGGCGCTCGATGGCCCGCCCGATGGGAGCCGGGTCGTCATCGCCGACATCGACGTCGAGGGCCCGGCCGACACCCGCATGGTGCGCGGCGGGGCGTTCTGCTCGACGGGGACGACCGTCGACTGCGCGGCGCGCTTCGGCAATCCGCCCGGGCAGCGCCTGACGACGGTGGGGCTGCGGCTGGCGTGTGATCTCGCCATGGAGGGTGACGATGGCATTGATGCGGAGTGATGGTGGCGACAAGCGCCGCTTCGAATGGACGAGCGACTGCTTCGTGGGCCGCGGGCGGCTCGACGGGCTCTCGTTCGACGAAGCCGACGAGGCGCACCGCCGGGTCTCGCAGCTCCACGCGGCGCTGACCTGGAACGCGCGGATCGATCGCTGGGAGGTGCGCGACCTCGGGAGCGCCAACGGGACCTTCGTCGACGGGCTGCGGATCGCGGCGGCCGAGCCGGCGGTGATCGCGGTCGGGACCCGGCTGGTCTTCGGCGGCCCGGCGCTGACGGTCGTCGATGTCTCGCCGCCGCCGGCGCGGGCGCTGTGCCGCACCTCGAGCGAGGTGCGGGTGGCGAGCGAGGGGTCGCTGCTCTTGCCCGACGAGGCGGCGCCCGACGTCGCGATCGTCGAGACGGCGCGGGGCTGGGTGCGCTGCGCGCCGGAGGGTGATCTGTCGGCGGTGCCCGCGGACGCGCCGCCGGTGGTCTCGGGCGAGACGATCGAGGCGGGCGGGCGGCGGTGGGTGATCCGGCTGCCGCTGGTCGCGGCCAAGACCGCGGCGAGCGCGGGTCGGCTCGCCAACATGACCTGCATCTTCGAGACCGGCCCCGGCGCCGACGACCTGCGGGTCAGCCTCGAGGAGCAGGGCCGCCTCATCGAGCTGCCGCCGCGCAAGCACCACGAGCTGCTGTGGCATCTCGCGCAGGCGCGGCTCGCCGATCGGGAGGCGATGCGCCCCGAGGAGGAGCAGGGCTGGCGCGGGGCGAACGAGCTGATCGAGCGGCTCAAGCTGCGCAACCGCGACCCGTACGCCTACTTCAACCTGCTGGTGTTCCGCGCGCGGCAGCAGCTCGCCGACGCCGGGGTGGGGGATCACGCCGACATCGTCGAGCGGCGCCGGGGCGACCAGAAGCTGCGGCTCGGCGCGACGGCGATCCAGGTGATCCAGGGCTGAGCGATCGTCAGCCGAAGGCGCGGCCGACGACCCGCAGCGGGCCGCTCGCCTGGAGGGTGTGCTGCACGAGGAGCCGGTCGAGCGCGGAGACGCAGTCGAGGCGGGCGCGCGGGGTGAAGCGGATGTGCGCCGGGGCGAGCGCGTGGAAGCCGCCGGCGCCGCTCTCGAGCCAGGTCAGGCCGCGCTCGGTGACGGCGAGCAGCCCGAGCGGGTGGCAGTGGCCGTCGATGCGATCGACCTCGTAGAGCCGCTCGACCGCCTCGAAGCGGCGCAGCGCGGTGAGCGGCTCGGCGACGAGCTGCACGTCGGGTCGGGCGGAGTAGGTCTCGCCGATCTGCATGTCGGCCGGGCGCTCCTGCGCGTCGGGGACCATGTACACCGCCTCACCCGGCCACTCGGCGCCGTGCCACTCCCAGGTGTGCAGCTCGAGCCCGTCGCGGGGCGTGACCGAGAAGCGGCCGAGGCGCTCGCCGCGGACGCTGCGCAACACGGCGGTGTAGATGCGATCGACGACGGCGAACGCGGGCAGCATGAGACTTCCCCCCCTCACAGATGTGGGCGCCCGAGCCTGCCCATGGAGTGTCAGAGTAGTCGACTACCGCGACGGGTGGCATTACTTCGTGATTACCGCGTCTCTTTTTTCGCGCGCCTCGGTCCGCGGCGCGGAGGGTGACGCGGACGCGGTCGGACCGGCCTCTCGGCGGGGTCTGTGACGCGACGCGCCCGGCGCGTGCTCCGCTGCGGCGGACGTGACGATCCCACCGACGCGGCCCCGCCGGATGCCATCGCCGGCGGGGCCGGTGGGGCCGACGCGCATCGGCTGCATGCCATGGGCGGCGGTGGCTCCGTCGGAGGCAAGCGTCGTCACGCTACCGGACGCGCCGGCCGACGCGGCGGCGGCCGGATGGATCGGCGGCCGATCCGCGCGGTGACCCCGAGCCGGCCGATGGCGCGCCCGGCGCCCCCGGACTTCGTGACCGCCGACGCCGACTTCGGCGGGATCGGGGGCGCCGACGCGGTCTGCCCGCGCGGCGGCCGCGGCGGGGATCGGCGCGGCGCGCGGGGCGGGCACCTCAACCCCTGTTTGAACCTTGCACCCGGTGGTGATGTTCTCTACTCTCGTGAGAGTCGAGAGTTATTCCCGACGCCTATTCGTATCCCGTCGGACCGTTGGAGCCGAAATGAAAGTCCTATCGTTCGCCAGCCGGGCCGCGCAGCTCAGTCTCCTCTCCCTCCCCCTCGCGATCGCCGGTTGCTACGACGCGACCGAGATCGAGACCACCCCCAAGCTCACCGAAGCCCCCGCCTACCTCGGCGGTGTCATCCTCGACACGCTCGACGAGCCGGTGGTCAACGCGACGGTGGCGCTCGCCATCAACGGCATCGAGCAGGGCGAGCCGGTGCTGACCGACTTGCAGGGCCGCTACGCGCTGCCGGTCTCGGTCGCCGACATCAACGGCGCGCAGCGGGTGCGGCAGGAGATCCAGGTCCTCGTGCGGCCGCCGCTCGAAGACCGGGGGCCGCAGGGCACCTGGGCGGGCGATCGCATCCAGATGCTGCCGATCACGCTGCGCGAGTTCGCCGATCTCGACGCGCTGCGGCCCGGCGAGATGCTGCGGATGAAGACGGGTTACGTGCCGGTGCAGAACGAGGGCTTCAAGATCACGCCCGAGCTGATCCGCGAGGGCGGCACGCTGACGTGGAACATGAAGGGCACCCCGGCGGGTGATGTCGACGTCTCGCTGGTGATCGAGCCGGGCGCGATCCGCTTCGACGGTGAGGATCCGCAGGACGAGATCACGATGACGGTGCTGACGCCCGAGAAGGCGCCGATGCAGATCCCCAACGATGGCTATGGCATGATGTGGACCATCCAGCCGCGCAACATCGTCTTCGATCCGCCGGCCAAGATCCGCATCGCCGGGCAGCGCCTCGACCTCGTCGGGCTCGTCGACGTCGAGCCGGGCAACCGCTTCGAGCTGTACGGCGCCTCGCTCGACCGCGGGTGGAAGCTGTTCGGTGACATCGAGGTGGTCGAGCTCGATGACAGCCGGGTGACCTTCGAGAGCGTCGAAGGGATCTTGCAGCGCGGCGCGTGGGGCCATGTCTTGTCGAACCCCGACAGCGACGCGGGCATGCTCGCGACCTGCCAGAACAAGACGACCGGCAACTACGTGGTCTGCGCGATCTTCGCGCCGCGCGGGCTGCGCGAGGCGGGCCCGCCGCTGTCGCTCTTCGAGACGCAGGTCTCGGCGACGCAGCAGGACTATGCGGGCGAGAGCGATCGGCCGTTCTGGTACACCGATCGCGAGAACCCGTGCCGCGAGTGCACCAACATCGGCCGCCCCGAGGCGCAGATGGCGGTGGGGCTGACGGTGGGGCTGCCCGAGCAGCCGGGCGGCGACGTGGGGATCTTCGTGGTGGCGACGGAGCTGTGCCAGAGCGAGGTGGCGACGGTCGATCTCGACGCGCGCGACGCGCTGGTGCAGGGCCGGGTGCAGAACTGGTCGCTTCAGTTCGGCGTGCAGGAGGTCCACCCCGGCGCCGCGCAGGCGCGCACGCCGCGCACGATGCTGTGGGAGGCCTACTGCAACGACGACGACGCCTGCCCCGCCTACGATCCGGCCGATCTGCGGGTGATCCGGCGCCAGTTCAGCCGGCAGCATGTCTTCGTGACGAGCAACCAGCACTGCGCCGAAGACGACCGCCAGGTCGGTCGCTGAGTCGATCCCACCCGAGCCATCCGGATGGCATGAGCCGGATGGCATCCTCCCCATCGACATCCGAAGACTGGCCGATGGCCCGACGCCGCCTCAACCGGGGCGGATCATCGTGATGTGCGGGATGCCATCCTCGTCGTAGATCCCACCCACCTGCCGATAGCCGAGTGATCCGTAGTAGCCGGCGAGGTGCGCTTGCGCCTCGACGCGGCTCGGGCCGGGGCCGAACTCGGCTTCGGCGCGGCGGATGGCTTCGCGCATGAGCGGGCGGCCGAGGCCGCGGCCGCGGGCGAAGGGCGCGGTGACGACGCGGCCGATGGCATGTTCGGGGGCCTTCTTGCCGGCGGGGAAGACGCGGGCGCAGGCGGCGAGGCGGTCGCCGTGCCAGCCGAGCAGGTGCCACGCGGCGGGGTCGTGGCCGTCGAGGTCGAGGTAGAGGCACTGCTGTTCGACGACGAAGACCTCGGCGCGGAGGCGGAGCAGGGTGTAGAGGGTGTCGCGGTCGAGCGCCGACCAGGGCGCCCACTGCCAGCGGATGGCATCGGGCGTGATGGCATCGGTGGCATCGGTGGCATGGGATCTCGGGTCGGGGGGCGCGCTCATGTCGCGTAGAACCAGCGGCCGAAGAGGCGGCCGGGCACGAGCAGACCGACGGCGACGGCGGCCTGCCAGAAGCCGGCGGCGGCGAGCGCGATCACCGCGTCGACCATCGCGATCCCGAAGATGCCGGCCATCACGACGCCGCGGATCGCGGCGGCGCTCGGATCGCGCCACGCGCGGCGGATCGGCCCGGCGAGCCACGCGAGCGGGAGCACGACCGCCGCGGCGGCCCAGGTGACGGGGAGGAGCCCGGCGAGCGGCCAGAGGGCGGGGAGCGCGGCGCCGAGGAGCATGCCGGCGAAGGGCAGCGCGAGCGCGCGGCGGTCGGCGCCGTCGACCTCGCGGCGGGAGACGAAGGTCATCGCGGTGACGTAGAAGGCGGTCCCGAGCGGGATGGCGAGCAGGAGGCTCGGCGGGTCGAAGCCGATGGGGGAGAGGCCGATCAAGGCGTTGCCGTAGCGGCAGAGGCCCATGACCGCGGGGCCGGCGGGGCCGTCCTTGAAGCCGGCGTTGTAGAGGTAGGTGACGAGCACGGTGAAGCCGACGGCGACGAGCGCGGCGGGGCCGACGATCCAGGCGAGGCCGAGGCCGAGGAGCTGCAAGCCGAGGACGAGGGTCCAGGCGCCGCCGCGGGAGACGCGGCCGGAGGGGATGGGGCGCGCGGGGCGCTCGCGGGCGTCGACGGGGGCGTCGAAGAGGTCGTTGGCGGCCATGCCGGCGCAGTAGATCGCGGCGCTCGCGGTGATGAGGAGCAGCGCGGTGAGCGGGGCGACGGCGACGCCGGCGAGCGCGGCGAGCGCGAGGCCGGCGAGCACGTCGGCGGGCGCGGTGAAGACGGCCGGGAGGCGGACGAGCTCGAGCCAGGGGCGCAGGCTCATGCGTCGCTCAGCCAGCGCAGCAGGGCTTCGTCTTGCGCGACGAGGCGCTGTTCGTCGGTGCCCATCGGGTCCTTGAAGAAGGGCGCGAGCGCGGGGAGGACGCCGCGTTCGCCGCGTTCCATCGCGAAGGCGGCGAGGCGGACGAGGTCGAGCACGAGCGGGGCGGCGAGGAGGGAGTCGGCGGCCGTCCAGGTGAACTGCAGGCTCATGCGGCCGCCGAGGAAGCCTTGGAAGTGGATGTGATCCCAGGCGATCTTGGTCTCGCCGAGGCTCTGTACGTAGTCGATGCCGACCTTGGACTCGACGGGCGCGCCGAGGATCTTCTGGAGGAGGTGGTCCTTGCTCTTGACCTTGGTGGCCTTGTTGTCGGGGTGGTCGAGGATGGCGCCGTCGCCGTTGCCGAGGATGTTCTGGCCGAACCAGGAGAGCACGGGGAGGTTGCGGCGGGCGAAGACCTCGGCGAGCACGCTCTTGACGAGGGTCTCGCCGGTCTTGCCGTCGCTGCCGGCGTGCACGGCGCCGGTCTCGCGGGCGAGAGCGTCGAGCGCGGGGATGCGCGAGCCGAGGCTGGGGGTGAAGTTGACGTAGGCGTCGCCGCCTTCGAAGGCGGCCATGGCGTAGAGCGCGCTCGGGGGCAGGATCGACTCGGGGTCGTCGATGGCGGCGCGGAGCGCGTCGAGCGCGGCCCAGGCGGGGTGGGGGGCGGCGGGGGGCTCGGTGCTCGCGACGTTGACGACGACGACGCGGCGGGCGCCGGTCTCGGCCTTGAAGGCGTCGAGGTCGGCGCGGATGGCGGCGACGGCGGCGGCGTCGGTGGGGGCGGCGACGGCGTCGTCGGCGAGGGCGTGGATCGCGTGGCCGCCGCCGCGGACGACGCCGGGGCGGATGCGGCGGTCGATCGCGTCGAGCGCGTCGGTGTAGCGGGCGGCGAAGCCGGGCAGGCCGCAGCCGGTGAGGACGGCGTCGGCTTCGGCGGCGAGGCGGCCGGCGCGGATCTCGTGGCCGCCGAAGACGAGCGCGTCGATGGGGGGCAGCGCGGCGGCGGTGAAGGGGGCGCGGGCGGTGACGAGGCCGGCGGGGCTCGCTTCGCCGCGGGCGAGCGCCGCGTGGCCCGCCGTCACGACCGCGGCGATGCTGCCGCGCGCTCCCACCAGCCACACTCCGACGGGTCTCACGTCGCTCGTCCTCGAAGTCTCGGGCGTCGCCGCGGCGCCGTCGATCGGCGGGCGGGGCCACAAGACGCGCAGAATATCAGACGGGTCGCGGCGTAGGCCAAATCGCGGACGTGCCCGCGGTCGGGCCGCGACGGAGGCTTCGATGCCGCTCGTCGCCCGGCGGTTCGGCCGCGGCGCTTTCCGCGACCGACGGTCCCTGCTACAACCCACGAGACGCTCTCTCTCTCCCGCTGGAGGTCCCCGATGGCCCGCAGATCGCTGACGCTCGCCGCGCTCGCAGCGCTCACCCTCCCCCTCACCGCCGCCGCCGCGCCCGCCGCGCCGGGCGCCGTCGGTGGCATCGAGTTCATGCTCGGCTTCCCCGGCAACATCGAGACCGAGACCGATCTCGGCACCTTCGAGGGCGACCTGTCGACGAGCCTCGGGCTCGTGCCCTGGGTCGAGAAGAAGCTCGGCGAGTCGGTGGGCTTCGGCGCCGAGATGATGTTCGTCTGGATCAAGGGCGACAGCGACGACGCCGAGCGGCGCCTGGTGATGAGCCCGCACCTGCGGCTGCGGATGAGCTTCCCCATCATCGACAAGGTCACCTTCGACGGCTTCATCGCCGCCGGCGGCACGATCTGGACCGCCGAGGACAACGCCTCGGGTGGCTTCGCCGACACGCGCTTCGGCTGGAGCCTGCGCTTCGGCTTCGGCGGGAGCTATGCGATCAACGAGGTGGTGTCGGCGTTCGCGCACCTGGGCTGGTACACCTCGACGACCTACGGCGACGACATCACCGCGAGCATCGACACGGTGCCGCTGTGCCTGGGGCTGCGCGGCAACTTCTGATCCGGCCGAGCCTGCCGGGGCGGGCGCGAGGCCGATCTCGGGCCGCAACCCGGCCGCCGCGGCGGCGTCCTTTGTGGTAGACCTCGGCGGTCACCCGCACCCTCGCGCGCGAGCTGTACATGGAATTCCTCAAGCACCTCGGCTTCGGGACGCTCGGCGGCTTGATCCTCAACGTCATGCCGTGTGTGTTCCCGGTGTTGTTCTTCAAGCTGTCGCGGCTCGTGGAGCACGCCGACGAGGCGCCGGGGCGGCTGCGGCAGGACGCGGTGGCCTATCTGGCGGGGACGTGGGTGGCGTTCGGGGCGTTCGCGGGCTTCGTGATCGCGCTCAAGGCGGCGGGGGAGACGGTGGGCTGGGGCATGCACATGCAGAACCCCGGCTTCGTGGCGGCGCTGGTGGTGCTGCTCTTCGTCTTCGGGCTCAACGCGCTGGGGGTCTTCGAGCTGCGGGTCGGGTTCAGCGGGAGCGGGCCGACGCACGGGTGGAGGGCGAGCTTCGTCGACGGGCTGTTGATCACGCTGGTGTCGACGCCGTGCTCGGCGCCGTTCCTGGGCGGGGCGGCGGCGGCGGCGCTGGCGGACGAGGCGGCGTGGTACGAGACGCTGACGTTGTTCTGGTCGGTGGGCTTCGGGCTGGCGCTGCCGGTGCTGTTGATCGGGTTCATCCCGGCGCTGAATCGGCTGCTGCCGCGGCCGGGGGCGTGGATGACGACCTTCAAGGCGCTGACGGGCTTCACGTTGATCGGGGCGGCGGTGTGGCTCTTCGAGACGTTCGCGGCGCAGGTGTCGGGCGAGGCGGCGCAGGGGTTCTTGTACTTCCTGCTGGCGCTGGGGTTTGCGCTGTGGGCGCTGTCGCACTACGAGGAGCTGGGCTGGCACGGGCTGCGGCGCAACCTCGGGCGCTTCGGGTCGCTGGCGGTGGTGGTGGGCGCGGGCCTGGTGTTCCTGCGCTTCGATCCGCCGGCGGCGGCGGTAGACACCGGGGCGGCGCTGGCGGCGGTGCGGGCGACGGTGGCGCCGAGCGTCAAGGATGGGCGGATCGCGTGGACGCCGTTCTCGACCGAGGTGAAGGCGACGGTGCTGGCGCAGGGGCGGCCGATCTTCGTCGACTACACCGCCGACTGGTGCGCGAGCTGTAAGACCTTCGAGAAGACCCACATCGAGACCGAGGCGATCCGGGCGCTGCTCGGGGAGACGTTGATCCTGGCGGCGAAGGCCGATCTGACGCGGCAGGACGACGCGCTGTGGGACGAGCTGGCGAGGCTGGGGCGGAGCGCGCTGCCGGCGTACGTGATCTATCGGCCGGATGGGAGCCATGAGCTGCTGCCGGAGGGGCCGCCGCTTCAGCTCGCGGATCGGCTGCGGGCGGTGAGCGCGCAGTTCCCGCCGGCGAGCTTTCGGGCGGGCGACGCGGTGAACTGAACGGCGGCGCCGATCAGCGCGGGGCGCGGGCGGTGGCGAAGCACTCGGCTTCGTACTCGATGCGGATCATGTCGCCTGCGTCGGCGGGGTGGTTGTTGGCGCGGAAGACGAGCGCGTTGCGCTGTTGGCTGTAGCCGAAGTTGTTGGTCTCGCGGCCATCGACGAAGAGGCGGAGCGAGTCCTCGAGGGCGGGGCGGGCGAGTTCGAAGTAGGCGGCCTGGCGGCGGTTGAGGTCGCCGACGACGCGCTCGTCGACGACGGCGGCGGTGTCGGTGCCGGTGCCGGTGAGGGGGATGGCGAGCTCGGGGTGGTTCTGCGCGTCGCTCTGGATGATGAGGGTGCAGGCTTCGTCGGCGGCGGCGGCGGGCTCGTGGCGCCAGGAGAAGCTGACGGCCTCGTCGCGCACGAGGGGGACGCAGGTGTCGCCGATCTCGGGCTCCTCTTCGGCGATGAAGCGGTCGCAGCCGTCGCCTTCGTAGCGGTAGCCGGAGACGCAGATCGGGACGAAGCCGACGTTGGCGGCGCGCACGCCGCGGATCCACGAGGCGCAGCCGAGGGTGGTGAGGCCGAAGCCGACGGCCTCGGGCGCGGCGCCGATGAGCGCCTCGGCGGCGACGCCGCGCAGGGAGGCGGTCTCGCGGCGGTTCTGGTCGAGGACGGGGTCGTGGTAGGAGAGCCGCAGCTCGGCGCGGTCGCCGAGCGGGTTGGGCACGGTGGGGGCGTAGGCGACGACGATGGTCTGTTCGCTCGCGGCGGGCAGGGTCTCGCCGAGGCCGGTGACGACGATGAAGGTGTTCTCGGCGGGGCCGGCGAGCGGTTCGACGGTGAGGCTGCGGACGGGGCAGTCTTCGGAGCCGGCGTTGGCGACGATGAGCTCGACCTCGCGGGTGAGGCTGATGCGGAGCGTGTCGTAGTCGATCTGGGCGGGGGTGATGCTGACGGCGCAGGCGGGGCCGGCGCCGCCGCGGGCGGTGAGGTTGACGCGGAGCGCGCCGCTGGGGAGGTCGGTCTCGACGATGAGCGTGGCGGCGGCGACGGCGGCGGGGGCGAGGGCGGTGTTGCGATACCACGCGGCGAGGCCGAGGGTGCCGCCGGGGGCGAGGGTGGCGTCGGCGCTGCCTTGTTCGATCTCGAACTGGAAGTCTTCGGGGCCGTCGAGGGTGACGGCGCCGATCGCGATCGGGCGGTCGCCGCAGTTGACGACGCGGATCTGGAAGCGCGGGCTCTCCATGCCGAGGCCGACCTCGCCGACGTTGACGCTGCTGGGCATGGCGCGGAGGCAGCTCTGGCGGATGCGGCCGGTGAGCGGGAGGGTGAGGGTGCCTTCGTCGATGTCGTCGCTGGTGATGGTGAGGGTGCCGCGGACCTCGTCGGGGCCGGTGGGGGTGTAGGTGATGCGGACGGGGAGCGATTCGCCGGCGGCGAGGGTGGTGGGGAGCGCGGGCGGGTCTTGGAGCGCGAAGGGGCTCATGGCGTCGGGGATGGTGACGCGCTCGATGCGGAGCGGGAGGCTGCCGGCGTTGCCGAGGGTGAGGGTGCCGGGCTCGGAGGTGCCGCCGGGATCGGCGAACAGGGTGAGCGCGCGGGGCTCGATGGTGATGTCGGCCTCGGTGGGGGCCACGTCGAGGTCGGGCTCGGGCTCGGGGTCGGGGCGCATGTCGCGGCCGGTGATGGGGCCCCGGTCGGCGGCGGCGGCGTCGGGGTCGAGGGTCTCGCCGTCGTCACAGGCCGCGAGGGGCAGGACGGCGAGGGCGATGGGGAGGAGCAGGGTGAGGGTGCGCATGCGGGGGACGGTAGCACCGGGTCGGGTGAGGCGACCACCGCTTCGGCGGGCGCGAGCCGGGCGGTCAGTAGAGCACGCCGAGCTCGAGCCAGCCGCGCGCCGCCGCCAGCGAGCCGTTCGCGAACTCGAGCGCGCCGGGCCATGGGCTCCACGCCCCGTGGACCCCGGCGACGAGCTCGACGCCGGCCACCGAGAAGCGCGCGTCGGCGCCGAGCCGCAGCTCGACGTGGAGCGCGTCTCGCCCCGCCTCGACCGAGCGCTCGCTCCCCTGCCCGGACTCCGTCGCGTTCACCAGCCATCCGCCGCCGATCCCGGGCACCGCGCACAGCGCCCGACCGTCACCCGGCCAGCACACGCGGAGCAGCGCCGCGGCGTCGACCATCAGCCACCGCAGCGTCCACCGCGCGCCGGGTGACGCCCCCGCGACCGAGTAGCCCATCTCCGCGCCCGCGAGCCCGCCCTCGACCGCCCAGCCGATCCGCGCCGAGATCGGCGCCTCGACGGCGAGGGCGGCGCGCCAGCCGAGCCCGCTCCACGTCTCGACCACGACGTCGTTGCGGCCGGCGATGGTGGCGAGCCCCGCGCCGAGGCGGAGGCCGAGCCGCCACGCGCCCGCGGCCTCGCCCGCCTCGGCCCGACCGGAGCCCGGCTGGTCTCCCGCCGCCGGCAGCCGCAGCCGCGCCTCGCGCCCCGCGGTGACCGCCTGTCGCACGGCGCCGAGGCCCGGCCGCGGGGGCAGGCCCTCGAAGGTCCACTCTCCGACGGGCAGCGCGGGCCACGACGCCGGGCAGGCGCGCGTCTCGCCCCGCTCGACCAGCCGCACCCGCTCGACCGCTGGCCCGCACTCGACCCGCGCCGCCCCGAAGGCCATCGCGAGCAGCTCGGCGCGATAGCGCGCCGCGCGCTGGTGCGCCACCGTCCCCGGCGCCGCCCACCCCAGCGCCCGATCAAAGGCATCGAGCGCCTCGGTCGATCGCCCGAGTCGCGAGAGACAGCGACCGATCATCACGTCGATGAGCGGATGACGGCGGCGCTCGTCGGGGCCGAGCCGCACGACGAGCGCCTCGAGGAGCGTGAGCGCCTCGGCCGGGCGCTCGCTCTTGAAGTGCGCGGCGGCGACCTGCACGGTCTCTTCGACCTGCGCCCGCGAGAGCGTCGCGGGGCTCGCGCGAGCGGACGGCGCGGCGAGCGCGACCCCGAGGCAGGCGATCCGCGCCCAGATGAGCCGCCACCCGCCGCCGTTCACTCGAAGAACTCCCGCCCGGCCGCTTCGAGGTCGAACGCCGCCTCGCCGGTCGGCGCGCGCTCGGCGGCCCCCGCGGGCGGCGGGTCGGGCGCCGCCGCGCGGTCCGGTGCCGGACGCGGGGCGGGTCGGCGTCCGGCGAGGGGAGGGGAGGGCACGCGCGCGGCCGCGTGGTGGTCGTCGGGGGCGCCGGTCGAGCGGCCGCTCGTCGCGACGCGCCGCGGCGGTCGGGCTCGCCCGCTCCGGGGCGCCGCGGCCCCGGCTTCGTCCGGCCTGGATTCGGCGGGCCGCGGCGCTGGCTCGGTTCGGCTGGTTCGGCTGGCTCGGGTTCGGCTGGCTCGGGTTCGGCTGGCTCGGGTTCGGCTGGCTCGGGTTCGGCTGGCTCGGGTTCGGCTGGCTCGGGCTCGGCTGGCTCGGGCTCGGCAGGCCGGGGTTCGGCGAGCCGAGGCTCGGCAGCCTCGGGCGCGGCGGGCCGGGGCGTGGCGGCCTCGGGCTCGGTGGCCCGGGGCTCATCGGCCCATTCGTCCCCGGCTCCCCGGGTCGCCGTCACCCGACCGGCCGCCAGCAGCCCTTCACCCGCCGACGCGCCGCGCGGGTCCCCCGTGTCGACCCGCGCGCTCACGCCGAGGCCAGCGTCGATCACCCGCCGGCCCGCGGGTCCGTCCACCACGCTCACCTGGCTCGCCACCCCGACCGCGACGAGCAGCAAGCCCATCCCGAGCGCCCCCCAGGGCCGCAGCGCGCGCGCCGTCGGCGGCTGCACGACCCCGGGCGGCGCCGCGCCCGACGACCCGCCGCCGCCCGGCGGTGATGGCCGCGCATCCCCTCCGCCGGCGTGATCCGCGCCCTCGATGGGCCCCTCGACCAGGGAGGGTTCGACGAGGGAGAGATCGACCGAGGCGAGGGCGACCGGCGAGGCGTCGACCAGCGTGCCGCCCGCGGCGTCGCCCGCGCTGCGCGCCACCGCCCGCTCGGCGAGCATGGCATCGAGGCCCCGGCGCACATCGGCGACGCTCTCGGGGCGAAGCCCGACGCGGGGCGAGAGGATCCCGCGCAGGAACGCGGCGGTCGCCTCGCCGAGCTCGACGCCGAGCGCCGCGACCGGATCGAACGTCGGCGAGCACTTGCGTCGCATCACGTCGAAGGGCGTGCCCTCGCCGAACGGGTAGCGACCGAGGAGCGCCTCGCACGCCATGATCCCGACGGCGTACCAGTCGGTCCACGGACCGATGCCTCGTCGACGCCCCTGCTCGGGCGCCATGTACCGCGGCGTCCCCGCCGCGAGCGCGGTCGTGCGATCGTCGCCCAGGAACCGGGCGAGCCCGAAGTCGGCGAGGCGGGTCAGCGGCGGCCGGCCCGGGAGCGGCTGGAGGAGGATGTTGCTCGGCTTGACGTCGCGATGCACCACGCCCTGCGCATGCGCGGCGTCGAGGCCGTGGCACACCTCGGTCAGGATGCGATGCCCCTCGACCGGATCGAGCCCTTCGAGGAGCGCGTCGGCGAGGGTGCAGCCGCCCTCGACGAGCTCCATCACCAGCCAGACCGTCTCCTCGGCCTCCCCGAAATCGAGCAACCGCACGACGTTGGGGTGGTTCACCCCCGCGAGCGCGCGCGCTTCGAGGCGCAGGCGCTCGGGCGACGAGAGCGGGTCCGGCGCGCCATGCAGGAGCTTGACCGCCGTCCGCAGCCCGATCGGCTGCTGCAACGCGAGGAAGACCCGACCCCCACCCCCGCCGCCGATGCGATCGACGAGCAGGTACTTGCCACCGAGCAGGCGCCCGACCTCGGAGCGCGGATCGAACGCGCGCTCGGGGAGATGACAGGCAGGCAGGCAATGCAGCCCGAGGCGGCGGCACGCCGGGACCCGACAGGGGGAAGCGATGGCGCCGACGCCCCCGCAGAGCGGACAGCAGGCCAGCGGTGGGGGTCCACGGTGCGCGAGAGCTCCTGACAGACGCTCACCTGAAGCCATGCCGTCCACCTTCGCGAGCGCCAGATGTGGCAGCATCTCATGATGGCGACGTGCCTGCAAGCAGTCATCCGCGCCGGCCGGCCGAGCGCCGACATCGATCGGAAGACTGCTTTCGGTATTCCATTCCAGCCAGTGTCATTTTCCATCCCACCGAAGATGGCAGAAAACGCAGAAGGATGGAGAGGAGATGAAGGAAATCGAAGCAGAATCGGCCTCGTGGAGGCCGCTGGAGGTGAGGGAGACCCTGACAACAGCTTGTTGACAGGGTGGCAGGCGCCGACTACCGTGCCTCTCGTGCATCGGCCATGGCTCGAAGGGTAGTACCATGCTCCGTTGGCCGCCTTCGAATGCTCGCATCTGTTCACTGATGCTGCTCGCCTTCATGACACCTGCGCTCGCGGCGGAGGTGCCCCGAGACGGAGACGAGATCCCTCCGGGCGAAGCCATCCGATTCACGCTCGTCGACCTGGGTGGCGGCGCCGCCTTCGCGGCCGACTTCGAGGTCGGCCAGACCCCGTACACGATGATGAGGGTGCAGCACGACGGCCGCCTCGTCTTCGACCGCCGCCTCCCGGCCGACGGGGAGAGTGCGCCCGGGTCGCCGCTCGTCGACGCGGCCCCGGGCGACGTGCCGTTCGTCGTCGCGCCCTTCTGGTTCCCGCTGCAATCACCGGGCACCCCCTGCCCCGATGGCTCGCCCCCCGGGTCGCTGCAATGGCGCGCCGAGGAGCCCGACCTGCTCTCCGTTCGATGGATCGACTTCCCGCTGCGTGGCTGCCCGGCCGAGGGGGGGACGGCGACGTTCGCCGTCGACCTGCACCTCGCGGGAGACAAGCTCCGGCGGGTGGTCTTCCGCTACGAGCAGCTCCCGACAGGGACCCTGCCGAGCGCGTTGGCGAGTCATGTGCCGCGGGCGGGGCTCGTGTGGCGGGACGGCGATCGACGCACGGCGTACGAATTGTTGCCCGATGTCGAGGGCTTGCCATTGTGGGGGCGCGCGAAGATACTGCTCGGGAGGACGAGTGATCTGGCACCGGATGAGTCGGGGGGAGAGACGGTGCACGGTTGGTGGGAGATCGAGCTCGATGAAGACGGGCGGGTCGTCGGCGACGATGATGGCGACGGCTGGCGCAGCGCCGACAACTGCCCCGATGTCTTCAACCCTCGGCAGGAAGACCCCGACGGCGACGGCGACGGCAATGAGTGCGACGGTGACGATGACGGGGACTGGCTCCGCGACGAGATCGACAACTGCCGCTTCGTCGCCAACGGCGATCAGCGCGACGCCGACGCCGACGGGCAGGGAGACGCCTGCGATGTCGACGACGACGGGGACGGGTGGGTCGATTACCGCGACAACTGCCCGCGCGCGCCGAACCCCGCGCAGTTCGACCTCGACGGCGACGGGCGGGGCGACGCCTGTGATCCCGACCCCGACGGTGATCGCATCCCGACGCTCGACTTCGGCGGCCACCGCTTCGACCGCTGTCCATGGGTCGCCGACGCGGGTCAGGGCGACCGGGACGGGGACGGGCTCGGCGATCGGTGCGACCTCATGCCATCGGTCAAGATGCCTGCCGTCCTCCGTGGCTTCGAGTCCGACGCCGATGGTGACGGCGTCGCCGATCGGATCGATCTCTGTCCGCTGTCACCCGATCCCCTCCAGGCGGACCACGATGGCGACGGCGAGGGGGACGCGTGCGACCCCGAGACGCTCGCGCGCTCGATCGGCCCGTGCCGGGTGCTCGACGGCGCGCTCGCCGGCGCCTGTGGCTTCGATGAGCAGGCGTCCTTCCCCGTCCCCGAGCGGGCGTGGTGACCGCGATGGGTGCCCGTCTCCCCGCTCGGGCACGCGCCGCTCTCATCGTCACTGCCTTCATCGGCGCCTTGGGCGCCGGGCGAGCCGGCGCGCAGGGAGGCGCGGCGCTCGTCGATGGGCTCGGCGGCCCGCTCGATCTCGGTGAGATCGACACCGGCGACGATTCGCTCGACATCCGGGAGGCTTTCCCCGGCGGGCTGCGGCTGTATGGCACGCGGTCGGAGCGGGTCTATCTCAACCACACCGGCGTCCTGAGCCTCGGCGGCGTCTCGTGCTGTTACATCGGCGACCCGCTGCCCCGCGCCGAGGGGAGAGTGGCCCGGATCCATGTCCTCGAAGCGGCCGCGCGGGTCTTCGACCTCGCGCCCGACCAGCCGGGGTGGTTCGTCTTCCACGCGCTGAGCCCTCACGAGGGGTCTCATTCGCCGGGGCGGCTCGTGGCGACCTGGCACTTGATGCCCAACCGGCCGCTCGACCACCCCGAGGTGCGCTTCCTCTCGGCCCAGCTCGTGTTGACGGCGGTCGGTGACGCCGGCGACTTCGACGTCGAGATGCGCTACCACCGCTGCGAGTTCGTCGAGTCGCGGCCCGACGCGGGCAACTACCCGGTCGTCGGCTTCGACGCGGGCCGAGGGTCCAACGGCCCGGGGTGGATGTGGCCGGGCTCGTTGTCGGGCGCCGCGCAGCACCTCTGCGCGCTCTCCAACGTCGACGAGCCGGGCGTCTTCCGTTACGCGGTGCGCGACGGGCAGCCGGCGGGGTGCGGGATCGATCGCGTCGCGCCGGCCGGCCCCGGTCGCTGCGCGGCCACCGAGGCGCTCCCGGGGACGGGGTGCTCTCCGGCGTGCTTCGTCGAGCCCGACATCGACGGCGACCACCGCCCCGAGGCGCCCTATGCCGCGGCGCCCGATCCGATCGGGGTCTACGATGACTGCGTCGCTCCCGAGGACCCGCTCTGCGACGACGATCCGGATGGGGACGGGGTCGCGCTGCGCGACAACTGCGCCGATGTACACAACCCCGATCAGCATGACTACGACGGCGATGGCTTCGGGGACGTGTGCGACGCCGACGCCGACAACGACGGCTTGAGCTGGCCGCCGAGCCCCGGGATCCCCGCCAACGAGATCGACCTCTGCCCGCTGCTCTACAGCGCGCTCTCGATCGACGCGATCGCGCCGCGCGATCTCGACGGCGATGGGATCGGCGACGAGTGTGACGGCGACGCCGACGGTGACGGGATCGACGACTGCGGCGACGATGGACTCTGCCGGGTCGACGCCAACCTCGCCGACGACGATCGCGACCGGCGGGTCGACGAGGAGGGGGAGTGCGCGGCGGGCTGCGACTCCGCGGCGCGGGATCTCTTCGACAACGACGGTGACGCCTTCATCGACGAGCACGATGAGGATGGGTTGATCCGCGTCGTCTGGCCGGGTCCCGATGCGGGCGAAGACAACTGTCCCGGTGTAGCGAACCCCGATCAGCGAGACCTCGACGGCGACCTCATCGGCGACGACTGCGACGCGGATCGGGACGGCGATGGCTTGCCGCAGGCAGCGGCGCCGCCGGCGCTGGTCGACAACTGCCCCGATCACGCCAACCCCGATCAGCGCGATCGGGACGGCGACGGCGTCGGTGACGCCTGCGAGGATCACGACGGCGACGGGTGGCTCGGACACGACGACAACTGCCCCGACGTCGCCAACCCCGACCAGCGCGATCGCGACGGTGACGGGCGCGGCGACGTTTGTGATCCGAAGGACGATGGCTGGCTCGATGCCATGGGCGCCTGCGCGCGCGTGGGCCTCGGCGACGTGGAGGGTCCCGGCGCGCCGTGCGACGCGCCGCGGCCCGCGGCGGTGGTGCGCACCCGCGACAGCGACGGGGACGGCGTCACCGACGAGGGCGACAACTGCCCGCTCGCAGCCAACCCGGAGCAGAGCGACCTCGACGGCGACGCGCGCGGGGACGCGTGCGACGACGACGACGACGGGGACGGCGTCGCGGACGTCGACGATGTGTGCCCGACGGTCAGCGATCCGCTCCAGGCCGACGCCGACCGCGACGGACGCGGCGACGCCTGCGATGACCGCGCGCTCTGCGCCGCGACGCGGTCCGCGAGCGTCGCGATGGCGGATCATCTTCGAAGCTGCCCGAGCCGGGACGCGGGGTGTCAGGCGCAGCCCGGCGCCCCCCTCCCGGCGATGCCCCTCCTCCTCCTCGGCTTGCTCCTCACCATCGCGCGCGAGGGTCGTCGCTCACGTCGGTGACGGCTGCGGGCTCGACAACATGTCACAGTCGGGTTGCGCCGGCCCGGACCCCCCGGCTACCGTCCCGCCGAAGGAGGCTGCGGTGTGCCTCCGTGCTGGAAGGAAGAAGATCGATGAAAGACAAGTGGTTGCGCGTGTTGATGCTCGCGCTCGCGCTCTCCGGGGGTCAGCTCGTCGGCTGTGATGACGGCGGCGGCGACGACGATGAAGCCGACATGATGGGCGGCGAGGGCGAGGGTGAGGGTGAAGGGGAAGGCGAGGGGGAGGGCGAGGGCGAAGGTGAGGGCGAAGGGGAAGGCGAGGGGGAGGGCGAGGGCGAAGGCGAGGGTGAAGGCGAGGGCGAGGGCGAGGGTGAAGGCACCTGCGCGGCGCCCTACACGCTGACGCCCGACGCGAGCGGCGCGGGCACGATCGGCGGTATGGTCGTCGGGGACGATCTCGTCGCCTCGTGCTCGACCCTCGATGACGGCAACGGTGGCGTGCTCTACGCGCCCGACGCCGTCGTGCAGTTCACCGCGCCGGCCGCGGGTCTCTATCAGTTCGACACGCTGCTGACCGACGCCGACGCGCTCGATACGCTGCTGCATGTGCGCACCGACTGCGCCGACGCCGGCAGCGAGCTCGCCTGCAACGACGACTTCGGCGACTTCAACGTCGGCGAGCTGCAGAGCATCGTGATCGTCGAGCTCGAGGCCGACCAGACCGTCTTCGTGGTCGTCGACAGCTTCGCGGCCGAGGACGGCGCGCCCTTCACGCTCAGCGCGACCCCGATCGAGGCGACCGCGCCCGAGTTCGAGATGGTCGAGGCGGTCTACGGCGAGGGCGCCGAGAACCTCGGCTTCCGGGTCAGCGGGACCGATCCCGAGAACGACGTCGAGGGCATGCTCGTCGAGATCCTCGACGCCGGCGGCGACGCGCTGCCGATCCTCGACGACGGCGGCACCCAGGGCTACGCGGCGTTCGAGACCTTCGCGACCTCGCTCGAGATCGTCGATGGCATGTTCACCGCCGAGGGTGTCATCCCGATCGGCGTGCTCCCCGGGGCGACGTCGCTGCGGGTGATCCCGGTCGACGCGCTCGGCCTCGAGGGCGAGGCGGTCACCGTCGCGTTCCAGGCGCCGATGGTGCTCGATCCCGACGCGCCCTGCGTGGTCGACGACGGCTTCGCGATCTGCCCGGCCGACACGCAGTGCCTCGACCGCGACGACGTCGAAGGCACCACCTGCGAGGCGGTCTACCCGCCCGCGATCACCGACGCCGAGGCGTTCTACAACCCGGTCAGCAACGGCATCGGCGTGGTGATCACCGGCACCGACGAGGACGACAACGTCGTCGGGCTGACCCTCTCGCTGCTCAACGACGCGGGCGAGCCGATCCCGTTCGACCCCGAGGTGCCCGATGACCTCGAGCCGATCTACCAGGACTTCCTCGAGCTCGATCAGGCCGACGGCGCCTTCATCGGCGAGCTGAGCGGCATCCTGCCCGAGGGCGTGGGCGGCGTCGCGATGGTGCGGCTGACGGTCGTCGACGACACCGGCCTCCAGAGCGAACCGACCGATGTCGAGGCGCAGGCGCCGCGGGCCAACGAGGTCGGCGGGGCGTGCGATCCGGCGCAGGCGTTCGACGTCTGCCCCGAAGACACCGTCTGCGCCGCCGGCGTCGAGGGCGGCCCGGAGACCACCTGCACCGTCACCAGCGCGCCGGTGGTCGACACCCTCACCGCGTACATCGGCGGCGACGAGCCGACGGTCGGCCTGCGCGCGATGGGCAGCGACGCCGAGGGCAACGCGATCGGCTTCGACATCCTGCTCCTCGACGAGGCGGGCAACCCGGTCCCGATCGCGGTCGACGCCGACCAGATGCCGGTCGCCGGTGAGGTGACCCCGATCCAGATCCGCTTCAACGAGGTCGTGCGCGGCGACGGGGGCGCGTTCGATGGGACCGCGGCGCTGCCGATCGCGGCGCTCGTCGACTGCACCGCGTTCGGCGACGCCTTCTTCGAGGCGTGCCTCGACGAGACGGGTGACTTCTTCGGCTGCGCGTTCGCCGTCGCCGACGCCGAGGCGGAGTGCGCGGCGACGCAGGCCGGGCGGATCGCGGGCGCCGCGGTCACCGCGCGGGTGCGGGTGATCGACGCGACCAACGAGCTGAGCGATCCGATCGACGCGGCGCTGACCCCGGCGGGTGATCTCGCCGAGGGTGACGTCTGCCTCGGCGCCGCGCTCGGCGGCTGCGTCGACGATCTGTACTGCGTGCCCGGCGAGGGGCTCTCGACCTGCGCGGTGCCGGTGCCCGAGTGCCCGGCCAACTGGGAGGTCGGCGACCTCAACGCGACCGAGACGGCCAACGGCTGGAGCTTCAGCGGCGACCAGAGCGACTCGATGATCGTGCAGGGCGGGAGCTGCGGCGGCGGCGGCCCGGTGGACGTGCTCTCGTTCACCGCGCCCGAGGCCGGCACCTACGGGTTCCTCATCACCGCGCACGTCGACGACGCGCTGATGTACGCCCGCGACTACTGCGGCCTCGCCGACTTCGAGCTCGAGTGCAACGACGACTTCCAGGGCCTCAACAGCGGCTTCGACCTCGAGCTCGAGGCCGAGCAGACGATCTACGTCTTCGTCGACAGCTTCGGCGGCAACAGCCCCGGCGCCTACACGGTCGAGGTGCTGCGCGGCGGGCTGCCCGCGGAGCCCGAAGAGTAATCGTCACCGCGACCGGCCCTCGCCCGCCCTCGCTGGGGTGAGCCGCCGGTCGCGCCCCGCCTCTGCTCGCGGCGCCATGGCGCCCGCGCTCTCCCCGTTTCCCTCCATTGCTCGCTGTCATCGGCGCTCCGGCCGCGGCCTCGTGGTCTGCGCGCGCCGGGTTTGCATCGCCCGGATTCGGGTCAGTACGGTGCGGGCAGCGGGGTGCGGCGCCCCGATGACGAGCTGGAGGAGCGCAGATGAACGACGGCTGGTTGCGGCGGGCCGCCCTGGTGGTCGCGTTGGGCGGGGCGGCGTTGGCGGGGTGCACGCCCACCGGGGGCGGGGGGGATGACGACGACCTCGACCTGGGCGTCGAGCAGGACGGGGGCGTGAGGGGGAAGGGGAGGGCGAGGGTGAGGGTGAAGGGGAGGGCGAAGGTGAAGGGGAGGCGAAGGGAAGGGAGGGGGAGGGCGCGAAGGCGAGGGCGAAGGGAGGCGAAGGGGAGGGCGAAGGCGAAGGGGGGGCGAGGGAGGGCGAAGGGGAGGGCGAGGCGAAGGGGAGGGCGAAGGCGAAGGTGAGGGCGAAGGCGAAGGCGAGGGCGAGGGCGAGGCGAGGCGAGGGCGAAGGCGAAGGCGAAGGCGAAGGCGAAGGGGCGAAGGCGAAGGTGAGGGCGAAGGCGAGGGTGAGGGCGAGGGCGAAGGCGAAGGCGAAGGCGAGGGCGTGAGGGCGAAGGTGAGGGCGAAGGCGAAGGCGAAGGCGAAGGCGAAGACGAGGGCCGCTGCCTCGGCCCGTCGCTGCGGCTCGACCCCGGACCCAACGGCGCCGCGACCCTCTCCACGGTGGTCAGCGGCAACGACCAGGGCACGAGCTGCGGCGGCGTCGGCGGCGACCCGGAGTACGGCTATGACATGGTCGTCTCCTACACCGCCCCCGTCACCGGCCGCGTGCAGTTCGACACCCTCGGCACCGATCCCGAGCGGCTCGACACCGTGCTGGCGGTCCGCACCGACTGCGAAGACGAGCTCAGCGAGCTCGCCTGCAACGACGACTACGGCGACTTCGAGGCCGGCGAGAGCCAGAGCGTCGTCATCGTCGAGCTCGTCGCCGGCCAGACCGTCTACCTCATCGTCGACAGCCTCAGCGGCGCCGACCGCAGCCCGTTCGTGCTCAACGCCTCGCCCGTCGCCGGGCTCCCCCGCTAGCCCCAAGAGGGCGGGCGTCGCTTCGCCGGCCGCCGCGATCCCGCCCGCGCACGCGAAGCAGGACTTCGCGCCCGAGCCCATCGCCACCTTGAACCGGCCCCCCGGTTCGTGGCTTGATCCACCTCACATTCCAAGCCCACCCCGACCCCGCCCGCGGAGGCCGCTCATGGCCCGGCTGCTCCGGCTCGCCGCCTGTCTCCTGCCCATGCTCCTGCTCGCGTGCACCGGCAGCGACCCCGACGAGAAGTCCGACGCCGGAGATGGCTGCGTCGAAGACAGCCGACGCTGCGCGGGCGACGTCCTCGAAGTCTGCGACGACGGCGACTGGAGCCCGGTCGGGCTCTGCCCTGATGGCTGCGCCGAGGGCGCCTGTCGCGAGCCGGCTTGCACGCCCGATTGTGACGGCCGCGTCTGCGGCGACGACGGCTGCGGCGGCTCGTGCGGCGCCTGCGACCCCGGCGAGCTCTGCGCCGGCGGCGCCTGCGTCCCCATCGACGAGGGCTGCGGCGACGACGTCTGCGCCAGCGACGAGAGCTGCGCGACCTGCCCCGCCGACTGCGGCGCCTGCTGCGGCGACGGGACCTGCGCGCCCGACGAGAGCTGCGCGACCTGCCCCGCCGACTGCGGCTGCCCCGAGGGCGAGCTCTGCGAGCTCGACACCGCCACCTGCGTGCCCGGCTGCGTGCCGCTCGACTGCGCGACCGTCGAGTGCGGCGGCGACGGCTGCGGCGGCGACTGCGGCGGCTGCGACGACGACCGCGTCTGCGAGACCGGCCGCTGCGTCGCGCCCCCGGCGAGCTGCGGCGACGAGGTCTGTCAGCCGGGTGAGACCTGCCTCGACTGCCCCGCCGACTGCGGCTTCTGCTGCGGCAACCTGCGATGCAGCCCCGAGCACGGCGAGGACTGCGCCACCTGCCCGGTCGACTGCGGCTGCGGCCCCGACGAGCGCTGCGACATCGGCGCCCGCGCCTGCAACCCGGCCTGCCTCGCGGACTGCGACGACCGGATCTGCGGCGACGACGGCTGCGGCGGCGCGTGCGGCGTCTGCGTCGACGGCGCCTGCGACGCCGACGGCCGCTGCGGACCCCCGCCCGCCGACTGCGGCGACGGCACCTGCGACCCGGGCGAGGACTGCGGCACCTGCCCCGCCGACTGCGGCGCCTGCTGCGGCGACGGCCGCTGCCGCGGCGGCGAGAGCTGCGCGACCTGCCCCGCCGACTGCGCCTGCCCCGAGGGCGACGTCTGCGACATCCCCGCCCGCGCCTGCGTGCCCGCCGCCTGCGAGCCCGCCTGCCAGGGCCGGATCTGCGGCCCCGATGGCTGCGGCGGCACCTGCGGCGCCTGCGACCCCGGCGAGCTCTGCGACCCCGACCGCGGCCGCTGCGCGCTGCCCTGCGCGCCGCAGTGCAACGGCCGCGACTGCGGCGACGACGGCTGCGGCGGCACCTGCGGCGCCTGCGACGACGGCGACGTCTGCACCGACGGCCGCTGCGCCCCGCCCTGCGCGCCGCAGTGCGAGGGGCGAAGCTGCGGCGACGACGGCTGCGGCGGCACCTGCGGCGCCTGCGGCGACGGGCTCTGCATCGACGGCGCCTGCATCGGCGGCTTCCGCTGCGACTGCGCCCCGACCGAGCGCTGCATCGCCGGCCGCTGCCGCCCGGCGGCCGACGCCTGCGGCCCCCAGCGCCCCGACGGCCTCTGCGACAACGGCGCCGACTGCGTCGCCGGCGTCTGCGTCGACGCCGGGCTCGGCTGCACCATCGCCCGCCAGAGCGGCGTCTGCCCCGTCGGCGCGCTCTGCCTCGTCGGCGAGTGCCAGCCCTTCGACGCCGACGCGCTCTGCGAAGACGACGACCCCTGCACCGCCGACGCCTACGACGCCGCCGCCGATCGCTGCGTACACGTCGCCGTCGCCGCCGCCTGCGACGACGGCGACGGCTGCACCGGCGGCGACGCCTGCCGCGACGGCGTCTGCGCCGGCGCACCCATCGCCGGCTGCCGCCCCACGCCGCGGGTCGACCCTCTCCCGCGCTACACCCGCGAGCGCCGCGTCGAGCTCGTCGGCACCCGCCCCGCCGGGACCGCGCTCGTCGTCAACGGCGAGGTCGCGCTGCCCCAAGGCCCCGTCGAAGCCTTCCGCCTGACCGTCGACCTCGCGCCCGGCGAGAACGTCTTCCGCCTCCTCGCCCGCGGCCCCGGCGGCGACAGCGACGTCGTCACCGCGCGCATCATCTACGACGACGTCCCCCCCGCGACCCGCATCACCCCCGCCACCGGCCGCTACCTCGATGGCATCACCGTCACCGTCGCCGCCACCGAGCCTTCGCGGGTGTATTACACCACCGATGGCAGCGACCCAGACACCCACGCCGATCACTTCGACTCGGTGCACACCTTCCGCGTCTTCGATGACACCACCCTCAGCGTGCGTGCCATCGACCGCGCCGGCAACTGGCAGCTCGAGCCGCGCACCGAGCGCTATGTCATCACCGGCGACGCCAACCGCTGGCTGAGCGGCCCCGCGCTGCCCTTCGCCCGCACCGACGCCGCCATCGTCACCGACGGCGCCCGGGTGCACGTCATCGCCGGCTTCGACGGCCTCAACACCCGCGGCGCGGTGCAGACCCACGACCTCAACACCGGCGCCTGGAGCGATCGCCCCGCGCTGCCCCAGCCCCGCACCGCCGCCGCCGCCGCGCTCGTCAATGGCACCCTCTATGTCTTCGGCGGCGCCGACGTCGACGGCCGCGCGCTCGACCGCGCCGACCGCCTCACCGCGGGCGGCGTCGCCTGGGATGCCATCGCGCCGATGCCATCACCCCGCTACGCGGCGCAGGCGGTCGTCATCAATGGCAAGGTGCATGTCATGGGCGGCCGCACCATCGGCGGCGCGGTCGTCACCACCCACAGCGTCTACGACCCCGCGACCAATACCTGGACCCCCGCCCGCGCCCTCCCGCGCCCCCGCCATGCGTTCGCCGCGGTCGCCGCCCCCGACGGGCTCGTCTACCTCATCGGCGGCGAGGACGACGCCGGCCGCCCCGTCGCCGCGGTCGACGTCTACGGCCCCATCGCCGACGCCTGGACCATCGGCACCCCGCTCCCCACCCCGCGCTCGCACCTCACCGCGACCCTCGACCAGAACGCCGGCCGCGTCACCGGCGGCGCCGTCGGCATCGTCGTCGCCGGCGGCCGCGTCGCCGGCGGCGCCTCCACCGCGATCGTCGAAGAGTTCCTGCTCACCGAGGGCGAATGGGTCCGCCGCCGCCCGCTCCCCGCGCCCCGCCACGGCGCCGTCGCCGTCGGCCATGTGCGCGCCGGTCTGCCCGACGCCGAGACGGCGAGCTGGATCCTCGGCGGCGTCGTCGTCGGCCCCGCCGGCCCGAGCTTCGCGGCGAGCACCGTGCGCTACAGCCGCAACCAGGACCACCTGCGCCACCTCGCGCCGCTCCCCGAAGGCCGCTTCCGCCACGCCGTCGCCGCGCTCGACGACCGCCTCTACGTCGTCGGCGGCCGCAGCTTCCAGGCGACCACCCGCGGCTACGCCTACGACCCCGAGACCGGCCGCGCCAGCCTCATCGCGCCGCTCCCGAGCGTGCAGGACGGCGCCGCCGCCGTCGCCGCCGCCGGCCGGATCTGGGTCATCGGCGGTGAGAGCGCGTTCGGCGTCGCGGTCGCCACCCTGCACGCCTACGACCCCGCGAGCGACACCTGGGCGGTGATGGCGCCCATGCCCACCGCCCGTCACGGCGCCGTCGCCGCGGTCATCGGCGGCGAGATCGTCGTCGCCGGCGGCGAGGCCGACGGGGTCGCCGTCGCCGCGGTCGAGATCTACGACCCCGCGACCGACACCTGGCGCGCGGGCCGATCGCTCCCCGCCGCCCGCGCCGGCGCCGCCGGGATCGCGTGGCAGGGCCGGCTCTACCTCGCCGGCGGCCGCGACCCCGCGGGCGTCATCGATCCCTCGCTGTGGGCGCTCGACCCCGAAGCAGGCTGGATCGAGCTCGCCGACGACGGCTTCGACGTCGCCGAGGCGACCGCCGCCCGCGTCGCCGGCCGGCTCATCGTCTTCGGCGGCCGCCAGGCCGACGGCAGCTTCTCCGACCGCCGGATCGTCTACGACCTCGCCGCCGCCGACGGCCCGTGGTTCGAGCTCGTGCCCGAATCGCGCCTGCTCTTGCCCTACGACCTCGCCGCCGCCGCCGTCCTCAACGGCGACGTCTACCTCATCGGCGGCAACGCCAGCCCCGACCCCGGCCCCGACGGGCTCCCCACCGTGCAGAAGTATGCCGGCCGCTGCCTCGACGGCCTCTTCGGCCCCTACGAAGGCCAGGAGCCCTACGTCATCTTCCCCGACCTCGGCGGCGGCTGCGGCGAGGCCATCACCCAGATCGAGCTCGGCGAGCTCCGCGCCTTCGGCCACCACGGGCAGTGCAACAGCTTCAACGCCTGCGGCAACGCCGAAGGCTGCGCCGACATGGCCTGCCGCTGGTTCGGCCACGGCGAGGCGCGGAGCTGGGTGCAGGGCCGGTGCAGCGTCGGCACCAACCTCGACTGCGACCTCTTCCGCAACGGCGGCGTCGAGCTCGACACCAACTTCCAGCCCCTCGAGGGCTGCGCGATCAACGTCGTCTCCAACGTCGTCTGCTACACCCGCTGATCGCCATGGCATGATGCGCACCGCCGCGGGAACTCCCCGTCCGGCGCCCGCGTGTAACGGGGTGTGCTGCATCGAAACCCCCTCGCCGACCCGCTGCCCCTCGCCGCCCGGAGCCCGTCGGTGAGCGCCGCGCCCCCGCTGCCCGCCGAGCTCGACCCGCTCACCCTGCGCCGCGCGATCCGCGGCCAGCGGCAGGCGACCCGGGCGCTCGTCGAGACCTACGAGCGCCGCGTCTTCGCGCTCGTCGGCCGCATGCTCCGCCCCCACGGCCTCGACGGCTGGATCGAAGACGTCGCGCAAGAGACCTTCCTCCGCGTCTTCCGCCACCTCGACCGCTACCGCCCCGACGCCGGCGCCCGGCTCTCCACCTGGATCCTCACCATCGCCACCCGCCTCTGCATCGACCGCCTCCGCCGCCGCCGCACCGGCGACACCCCGCTCGACGACGCCCCGCTCATCGCGCTCAGCGGCGAGCTGCGCGCCGACCGCGCCCCCATCGGCGGCGGCCTCGAGCGCGCGATCGCCGCGCTGCCGCCCGACTGGCAGGCCGTCTTCGTGCTGCGGGTCGGCCACGACCTCGACTACGGCGAGATCGCCGACGCGCTCGACATCCCGATCGGCACCGTGCGCTCGCGCCTCTCGCGCGCGCGGGGGCGGCTGCGCGAGCTCCTCGGCGACGCGGAGGGCCCACCATGAGCCGCGAGGGGGAGACGATGAACGACGAAGACGCGCGCGACGCCGCGATCGAGGCCGCGTGGCGGGCGCTGCCGGTCGAGCGGCCCCCGGCGGGCTTCGCCGATCGAGTACAGGCCCGCTTCGACGCCGGCCGCCGCCGCCGCTGGATCGCGGCCGCCGCCGCGCTCGCCGCCGCCGCCCTGATCGCCGCGACGCTCTGGTCGGGCGAGGCCCCGAGCGGCGCCTTCGAAGCGCACACCCGCACCACCGTCACCCTCGGCGCGCGCGCCGTCGCCGTCGTCGAGCCCGGCGGCGCGCTCCGCTGGGCCGCCGACGGCGGCGGGCTCCGGGTCGAACAGCCCGCGGGCACCGTCTTCTACCGGGTCGACGACGGCCCGCTCACGGTCGAGACCCCCGCCGGCGAAGTCGCCGTGCGCGGGACCTGCTTCACGGTGGAGGTGACGCCCATGGACCCCCGGATCAAGGCCGGCGCGCTCGGCGCGCTCGCGGGGATCGCGGTGACGGTCGCGGTCTACGAAGGCAGCGTCGCGCTGCGCGACGGCCGCGGCGAGGTGACGCTCGCCGCCGGTGAACACGGCCGCCTCGACGGCGACGGCCCCCCGCGCCGCGTCGACCCCGACCGCGCCGCGCTCGCGCCCCCCGCGCCTCCGGCCCCGCCCGCGCCGCCCCCGCCCCCGCGCGTCGTCGCGATCGCGCCCCCCGGCGCGCCGGTGCAGGTCATCGACGCCGACGGCAGCCCCGAGCTGCGCGCCGAGGTCGAGGCGCTGCGGGCCGAGGTCGCGCAGCTCCTCCGCGAGCTCGCCGCCGAGCGCTCGATGCGCGTCGACGCCGAGGGCGAGCCGGTCGCGTTCCCCCCCGCGCTCGACGACCGCTTCCGCGAGCCCGCGCTGCGCCAGAGCTTCCTCGCCGCGCTCGGCGAGGCCGAGATCGACGGCGAGATCAAGAGCATCGACTGCTCGGAGTTCCCCTGCGTCGTCTACGGCGACCTGCACAACCCCGACGACAAGGCGCTCGAGCGCCTCCGCGAGACCGAGGCGATGCGCCCCTACCAGGACGCCGCCAACAGCACCTCGGCCTGGGGCCAGCGGCTGCGCGAGGGCGAGGTCGAAGACAGCCGCCGCACCTTCTTCGCCGTCGCGCTCATGCCCAAGGACATCGCCCAGGATGGCACGCAGCGCGAGCAGGTCGACAAGCGGCTGCGGCTGCGCAACGACCAGGCCTTCGAAGCGTTCCGCGCCGAGATGGAGCCGCCGCCCGAGTGATCAGAGCCAGCTACAGACTCAGCCGCACCCGCCCGAAGTAGAAGGCGCCGCTCGTCCCCATCTGCACCGCGTCCCACAGCCCGCCGGTCTCGGTCTCGGTGTCCTGCTGGGTGGGATAGGCATCGAAGACGTTCTCCGCGCCCACCACCACCACCACCCCGTCGTAGACCTCGGCGTCGACCGAGACATCGAGCACCCACGCCGGCGCGTAGACATCCTCGGTGTCGAGCCAGTCGACCAGCGTCACCTCGCCGAAGCGCACGACCCGCGCGTGAACCCCGAGCACCCCGATGCCATAGTCGGCGCTCACCGCGACCTTGCTCTCCGGCGCCGACGCGAGCAGGAACGCGCGCTCCCGCGGGCCGAAGTAGATCTCTTCCTTGCCCGCCAGCCGCGCCGACGTCTTCACGTCGCCGAGCGCCATGTGATTCCAGTTCGCCGCCACCCCGAGCCCCACCCGATGCCCCGCGAAGACATCGGCCCACGAGAGCACCACGTCGAGCCCGTAGGTGCGGGTGTCGAGCGCGTTGGTGAAGAACTGCGCCGCGCCCACCTGCTGCGCGCGCAGCGCCTCGCCGATGATCGCGTCGGTGTCTTCGAAGGCACCCGTCAGCACCACCCGGTCCGCGATGTCGATGACATAACCATCGACCGACGCCGAGAGCGTGCCGAGCGCGCCGGCGAGGCCCACGCTCGCGCTCTGCGCCTTCTCCTCGCGCAGCGCCGGGATCCCGACCGCGCGGGCGAGCGGGTCGGTGTTGGCGACGATCACCTTGTCGATCGGGGTGCCGCCCACGAAGTCGGTGAAGGTCGTGTTGTAGTGGAGCTGCGCGAGCGACGGCGCGCGGAAGCCGGTGCTGAACGACCCGCGCAGCGCGAGCTGGTCGAGGTCGAGCCCGAGCAGATCGGCGAGCGAGAGCCGGGTCGCGACCTTGCCGTCGAGGGTGCCGCCGAAGTCGCTGTAGTGCTCGGCGCGGCCGGTGAGCCCGAGCATCCACCACTCGGTGACGTCGACCTCGACGTCGGCGAAGCCACCGACGTTGACCCGCGACGCGTCGACCTCGTTCTCCGGCCGGAACCCGGGGAAGCCCTGCGCCCCGCCCGGCGGCGCGCCCTCGGGCGCCATGCCATCGACGAGCGCGTAGTTGCGCCAGGATCCCTCCTCGCCGGCGAAGATGCCATACCGCTCCCACCGCACCTCGCCGCCGACGCCGACGTTGACCGCCGAGAGCCAGTCGACCGCGAACGGCCGGGTCACGACGAGGCGGGTGTTGTTCTGCATCAGCTCGTGGCCGCCCGCGTCGAACGCGGTGGGTGACTCGGCGCCGAGCGAGGCGTTGAGGGTGCCTTCGACGCCGTAGGTGAAGCGATTCCAGCCGAAGCCATTGCTCAGGTCGAGCCCCCACCCGCCGAGCCGGGTGCGCCACCCGCCCGTCGCGCTGACGTCGTGGATCGTCGAGGTGATGTGCGGGTCGAAGCCGCCGGGGTAGAGGGCGGCGACGTTGCGCTCGTCGTCGGGGCCGCGGGTCCAGGCGAAGGCATCGGAGAGGCGCAGGTTGTAGCCGCCGAAGAGATAGATCGCGCCGTCGCCGACCGGCAGCTCGGCGTTGAGCATCGTCCCGAGGTTGTCGATCATCGCGTCGCCGTACTGCCGGCGGTAGATGTCGAACTTCGCCGGATCGGCGGGGCGGTTGGTGTGATCCTTGTGCAGCCAGTCGAAGGTGAGGTTGACGAAGCCTTCGTCGCCGAGGCGGAAGCCATGGTTGCTGCTGTACTGCCAGGTGAAGCCATCGACGGTGTCTTCGCGGAGCACGTCGTACTCATCGGGCGGCGAGGCGTCGCGCACGCCGCCGAGCACGCCGAAGTCGTGGCGGTCGGCGGTGTCCTTGAGCACGATGTTGATGACACCGGCGATGGCATCGGAGCCATAGAGCGCGCTCGCGCCGTCGCGCAGCACCTCGACGCGCGCGATCGCGGCGGCGGGGATGGCGTTGAGATCGGTGCCGGTGTTGCCGCGCCCGCGGGAGCCGAAGATGTTGATCAGCGATGACGGATGCCGCCGCTTGCCATTGACGAGCACGAGCGTCTGGTCGGGGCCGAGCCCGCGCAGCGAGGCGGGGTCGATGTGATCGGCGCCGTCGGCGCCCGACTGGCGGGTCGCGTTGAACGAGGGCGCGCTGACCTGCAGGACCGCGTTGACCTCGGCCTGCCCGTACTGCCGCAGCGCGGCGCCGACGTCGATGACATCGATCGCGACCGGGCTCTCCATCGCGGTGCGGCTGCTGCCCGACTGCGAGCCGACGACGACGATGGTCTCGACCGGCGCGTCGGCGGCGGCGGCGGGTGCCTCGGCGGCCGGCGCGTCGGCGGCCGGCGCGTCGGCGGCCGGCGCCTCGGCCTCGGGGGTCTCCTGGGCCCATGACATCGCGGCCGGCGTCGCGCACCCGCACGCCACCAGCCACCCGACCCACTTCGATCGCATGTGGTCTCCCTCTCCTCCGTGTCGCCTCTCATTGGCAGAGCGCGGCGGCGCGCGCAAGCGGGAGGTGACGGAGAGTCAGGTCCGACGCCGCCATTCGCCGACGAGCCCTTCGAGCGCGGCGAGCGCGTAGGTGATCTTCTTGAAGAACGAGGTGGTGTGCGGCACGAGCACGAAGCGCGGGTGGGCCGACCACAGCGTGCGCAGGCAGCCGTCGAGCGCGCGGGCCTGCCGGTTGTCTTCGATGCGGGTCGGGTTGCCGCCCTCGATCGACATGTCACCGAGCGCGGCGCTCTCGAAGAAGAGCACCGCGTCGTAGCGGGCGAGCTCGGCCTCGTGGGTGGTGCCGAGGCTCGTGAAGTAGTCTTGCGCGCTGTCTGCGGGCCAGTAGGCGGCGCCGTCGACGGTGCCGCGGTCGCACAACAGCATGCGCTCGGGGTAGAGCGCCGACTGGATGTCTTCGAGGTTGCGCTGCACGTGGTAGATCGCGGTCTGCACCGCGCGGCGGGCGAGGGGGTCGTCGGTGCGGGGGAAGCCACCGAGGAAGAGCGTGGTGGCGGCCTCGGGCACGATGACGACGTCGTCGCCGATCTCGCGGCGGAAGAGGTCGGCGGCGGTGGTCTTGCCCCCGCCGGGGCCGCCGGTGAGCACGACCCGGAATCGTTGATTCTGCATGGGGTGATGAAACCCGAGCCGCGCGCCGCAGGCAAGCGCGGCGTCAGACCGGCGGCGTGAAGTTGGAGCGGCTGACGGCGTGCTCCATGAACCACGCGGGGAGGAGCTGGTGCAGCACGCCCTCGGTGATGGTGGGCTTGATCTGCTGCCAGAAGGCGAGCGGGGTGTAGAGCAGCGTGAAGCCGCCCTCTTCGAGCTCGGTCGCGCCGGCGACGGTGGTCTTCGTCGCGCTCGGGAAGTCCTGCTCGTAGACCTGCCACGCGGCCTTCTGGGTGTAGATGCGCAGGTGGCGGTTGTCTTCGCCCTTGCGATGCCACGCGAGGAGCTTGCTGCGCATGGCGGCGGCGTGGGGGCCGAGGCAGTCGAAGAGACCGACGAAGCGCAGCACCTTGTCATGGAAGCGGGCGTCCCGGGCGCCGTTCATGATGCTCGTGACATACCCGCCCGCGCTGCTGAACGCGGAGAGGCCGGCGCCGCCGAGCGGCATCCGGGGGATCGAGGCGCCGCGGACGCGCTGGAAGAAGTAGTTGATCTCCAACAGGAACCGCAGCATCGACGCCTGCGTTGCGATCGCGCTGAGGCCCTTGCTCTTGTCACCCACCGGGAAGACGAGGATGTTCTTGGCGTACTGCGCGCGGTTCTGATAGGCCATCGCCTTGCCGCCGGCGCTCCAGGGCTTTAGCACATAGCGCGAGACGAGGTCGAGGTAGTCGACGCCGAAGGGATAGTCATCCGACCAGCCGGCGGGGATCGTCGGGTGCAGGAAGACATGGTAGTGCAGCGGGAAGTGACCGGCGTCGCTCCCGGTCTTGATCGGCCAGCCGGGGTTGACGAGCGCGATGAGCGAGGGCGCCGAGACGCGCTCGGCGAAGTAGAGCGGGCCGCCGGGGTCGATGGTGTGCAGGCCGCCGTCGAGCAGGTCGGTGCCGCTGCCATTGGCCTCGAGGATCGGGGTGTTGAAGCGCAGCAGGTCCTGCGGGCCGAGGCTCGTGCGGACGCTGGCCTCGGCGGCGGCGGCGACGACCTGGGCGGTGGCGTCGCGGAGCTGGCCGAGCACGACGTCGACGACGATGTCATGCCCGCCGGCGCGGCTGTTGACGACGGGGAGGCCGCGCACGTTGAGGTGCTGCTTGCCGCTGTAGCTCGCCGTCGGGGTGCCACCGGGCGTCGTGATGGTGATGCCTTGGGTGACGGTCCAGAAGCCTTGCAGGCCGACGGAGAGCTTGGGTGATGTCAGCGACGCGGGCAGGGTGTATTCGAAGACGCCCGGCTGCTTCGTCGCGGTCATCGCGGCGCTCTGTTCGCCGTCGATGACATAGGCGCTGGCTTTGGGCTGCGGCGCACCGGTAACGTCGACGACGCGGGCGACGAGGGTGAGGGTCATCGCGGCACCTCAGGGCCAGGGATCGAGGTCGGCGGGGTGGGGTTCGAGCGCGCCCTCGCTCTCGGGCTCGTCGAAGACGATCGCGGCGAGTGAGGGCGGCTCGTCGAGCGCGGGCGCCTCGGCTTCGGGCGGCGGCGGGGGCAGGTGCAGGCCCTCGGCGGGGTCGAGCAGCGCGGCGAGCACGACCGGGCCGAAGAGGGGGTCGATGGCGTCGCCGTCGTGCATCGCGCCGGTGTAGACGACGCCGGGGCGCACGCCGGTGAGGGTGAAGACGCGGTGGGATGCGACGACGCGGGCGTCGGCGGCGGCGGCGATGAGCGTCTGGCTGCCGTCCTCGCTCGTGACGTGGAGCGCGGCGGCGTCGGTGTAGGGGCCGTCCGGGAGCCAGGGCAGCGCGAAGGTGAGGGTGAGGCCGTCGCCCGCCGCGGTGCTCGTCGGGATCGGGGTGGTGTGATTGGCGCCGGCCTGCCGGGCGACACGGCCGAAGGCGAGGTACACGGCGCGGCGTCCGTCGGTCATGGCATCATCTCGGCTTCCATCGGGTCATGGCATCACCTCAGTCACCGTAGGGATCGTCCGGGTCGGGCGGCGGGGGCGGCGGCGTGACGGCGGCGAAGCTCGGCGGCAGATCGGTCAAGGTCGCCAGATCGATGCCTTCGCCGGCGGTCGGCCTGCCCCAGGGGAAGTGACCGAGCGCGTAGGCGCCGGCGAGGTTGCCGTTGGTGGTGTCGCGCGCGACGAAGGTCGTCGCCCCGGTCTTGTAGTCGGTGCGCACCGCGTCGTGTACCTGCACCTGGCCGTCGGTCTTGACGGTCAGGTCGATGACGCCGATGACCTCCTGCTGGCTCGTCAGCGCCTTGCTGCCGTCGAGCTTGATGTTCCACGAGGGCTTGCGCGCGGCGACGTCGGCGAGCATCTCGGCGAGCGTGGTGGCGCGGGTGGTGGGCACCCGCTGACCCACCGTGCCGCGAGCGAACGCCATGGCATCGGCGAAGGTGGAGCGCGGCGCGGTGATCTGCCAGATCGCCTGGATGTGTTCGGCGCCGGGCATGTCACGCAGCGACCACGCATAGCGGGTCGGCGCGTAGTTGGGCGTCTGGCCATAGGGGCCGGCGCCGTCCTCGTACATCAGCATCTGCGGGCTGGCATAGATCAGCCACTCGGCCGGCGGGTCGTTCTGGAGGTCGACGGCGCGACCCTTGACCGCGTTGTGCCGGCGGACGAGCACGAGCCGCGCGAGGCCGAGGGGGCGGGCGTCGTGCAGGCGCTGGAGACCGCGCCAGGCGGTCTCCTCCGAGGGGTGCAGCTCGGTGTGCCCCGCGTAGGCGCCGTTGGCGTTGATGGTGCGCGTCCACGGGTACTCATAGGAGTGGATGGGCTTGGGCGCGATGCCATGGCCGATCGCGGGGTCGGGGGTCTCTCTGACGTTCATGCCACCGACGTCGAAGAACTGCGCGACGATCAGGCGCCCCTTGTCGTCGCGGCGGCCGCGGATCATGAACGCGGTGTGCGGGTTCTCCTTGTCGGTCTGCTTGTACTCGCTGCCGGGTGGCAGGAGCACCGAGTTGTTGAACGCGAAGGCGCTGCCCGCGCCGAAGCCGGGGCCGATCTTGGTGAGGGTGGTGGTGCCTTGCTCGCGCGTGACCCAGGTGGCTTCGCTCGCGGGGCTGAGGACCGCGACGGCCGAGCCGGAGGGGCCGGCGCCGAAGAGGGTCTTGAGGCGCAGCCGGGGGATGTTGTCGACGGCCTTCTTCTTCTCGGACTCGTCGGCGTCGTCGCTCTCCACCGCGATGTCATAACCGCGGCTGAGGACGGCGAAGGTCACGCTCTGCTGGCATTCGAGGACGAGCGGGTAGGCATGATCGCTCTCGGGGCCCTCGCCCTGGAGCTTGAGGAGCATGTACTCGTCTCGCAACTTCGGCTTGAGGTAGCCGCCGTAGACGGTCGACGGGGTGGAGTACGGCAGCAGCGAGAGCGCCTCGGCGGCGCGGCGCGCCCAGTGCTCGTCGTGGCTGACGTCGCCGAGGGTGGCGCCGCCGTCGGGGCCGAGCCAGGGCGAGCCGCTGAACGCGCGGCCGTGGTAGTCGACGAAGGGCGTCGCGAGCCGATCGTAGATGTGCCGGATGAGATAGCGAACCTCGAGCGCGCCGGGCGCGGCGAAGTCGAGGTCGACGTCGCCCTTGAGCTGCTTGAACTCGGCGTAGAGCGGCAGGGTCTTCGCGTCGACGACCGGGGTGGTGTTGAGCGCGCGCACGAGCCGGGGCGGGGTGCCGGCGAAGGCGGCGAGCTCCTGGGGGGTCATCGAGAGCGGGATCGCCTCGTTCTCGTTGGCGCTCGCCTGTCCGGCGGCGGCGCCGAGGCCGGCGGCGATGTCACCGGCGGGGCCGGGTGTGCCTTGCGCGGTCTGGTTGCGGCCGGTGGCACCCGCGGCGCGGCCGAGGGCCTGGAAGATCGCGTTCGGTCCGTCGGGCATGACTGGTTCTCCGATGACTTCAGAAGCCGAGGACGATCACATCGCCGACACGGGCGAACTCGCCGGGCGCGGGGGTCTGGACGACGACCGGGGTCTGATCGGCGGGCTCGTCGGTGCCTTGTGGCCACTGCCAGCCGAGCTGCTGCTCGGCGAGGCGGGCGCGGGCGGTGGCATACGTCAGGCCGACGACCTTGGGCACGGCGCGCACCGCTTCGAAGGCGGGCGAGGGCGGCACCGGGACGATGCGGAACTTGACGCTGCTCGCGGCCTTGAGCTCGTAGGCGTAGCGGTTGGCATAGCTCGCGTCGACCGGGGTCGCGACGAGCTGCATGCGCGGGGTGTTGCCGCCGCCCGGGGACTGGCCCGAGCCGGTGAGCGTCAGCGCCACGGTGATCTCGGCCGATGCCTCGGGGATCTGGTACCACGTCGGCTGCCATCCGATCTGGCGGAGCAGCGCGAGGGTCGAGTCATCACCCTCGGCGAGCGCGCGCACCTGCTCGATGGTGGCGGCGTCCATCGCCTGCTGCGCCTCGGCGACGCCGCGGCCGACCTCGGCGATGAGATCACCGATGGGAGCGGAGAGCGCGTCGAGGAGCTGGGTGTCGGGCCTTGCGATGGCCATGCTTCATCCCTTCCGGCCGATGGCGAAGACGACGGTGGCGCCCTCGGCGACGGCGGCGCCGGCGGGGGGCGACTGGAAGACGACGCGGCCGATCTGGCGGTCGTCGTGTACGAGGCGGGCGACGACCTCGGCGCGCAGGCGGCGCTCGGCGAGCTTGCGGCGGGCGAGCGCCTCGGTGTAGCCGGCGAGCGCGGGCACGGTGAGCCCGGCGGCGGTCTGGGGCGCGGCGGTGGGGTGGAAGTCGAGGCGCAGCGTGCTCAGCGCGGCGGCGTCGATGGCCTCGGCCTCGCGGGCGCCGGGCAGGGTGACGCCGCCCTCGGTGGCGCCGGGCATGACCTTGAGCTCGAGCGAGACGCTGCCGAGGGTGAAGCCGCCGCGCTGACCGGCGAGCGCGGCCTGGGTCGCCTGGAGCTGCTCGGCGGTGCCTTGCGCGAGGCGCTGGATGCTGACCTCGGCGGGCGCGGCGCCGGCGAGCGCGGCCGGCGCCGCGGCGGGCTCGCGGGCGGCGGCCTCGGCGGTGGCCTGCGCGGCCTCGAGCTGCTGGGTGAGGGTCGCGATCTGCGCCTCGTAGCTCACCGCCGCCTCGGCGCGCGCGGCGTCGGCGGCTTCGATGCGGGCGCCGGCCTCGTCGAGCGATCGGCTGAGGGTGGCGAGCTCGCCCTCGTAGCGCGCGGTCGTGGCGCTGTATTCGGCCTCGACCGCGGCGAGCCGCACGACCGCGTCGCGCGCGGTGGCCTCGCCCTCGGGGTCGTAGACGACGTCGCCGAAGTCGACGGTGGTGGCCGCGAAGCTGCGGGGCGCGGCGAGCACGGTCGCCGGGAGCTCGCGGCCGACGGTGACTTGCAGGCCGACCCGGGGCTGGTAGTCGCCGCTGATGGTCCACGCGCTCGCGATCGAGCAGCGGCCATCGGCGGCGGTGACCGCGCTGCCGAGCTGGATGGCGTTGCCGGCCGCGTCGAAGCGGTTGGCCCGGACGGTGATGCTGGCCCGCGCGGCGCCTCGGGCGTCGACGATGCGGGCGCGAATGGTCAGCGCCATGGTTCGGCTTCCCTCACATGATCAAGGCGTCGGGGTCGGGCGCCGAGACGAGCAGCGTCTCGCTCACCCCGAGCGCGTCGACGACGACGGCGACGAGCGCGTGGGCCGGCTCGCGCTCGGAGATCACGAGGTTGGCGACGGCGTGGCCGGCGTCGTCGGTGACGGCCACGGCGGGCTCGACGCGGGTGTCCTCGGCGAGCGGCTCGGCCGCCTCACCGCCGAGCGCGAGGCTGCGGTCGCGGTCGACGTTGAACTCGACCTCGACGCCGGCCTGCGGCTCGCCGAGCGCGTCGACGACGGTCGCTTCGAGCTCGATGTCGCGCTCGTGGCGCATGCGGAACGCGAGCGAGAGCACCACGGACGGGCGCTGGGCGGCGATCGGGACGGCGACGAAGCTGCCGCGCAGCGTGCTCGTGCCCTCGGCGGTGAAGCCGCCCGCGACCGGCTGCGGCGCGCGGGCGACGAGGCGCACCGTGGGCGCGGCGCCGGGCGCGGGCGCGGCGTGGCTGAGCGCGAAGGCGAGCTTGAGTTCGAAGTCGACCCGCGGGAGCTGGTAGCCGATCGCGGGCTGGCCGGGCGGGCCGTCGACGACGATGGCGTTGAGCTGCGCCTGCGCCTGGCGGATGCCGTTGGCGAGGCCGACGAGGTAGTCGTCGAGGGTCGCTTCGAAGAGGTCGGTCGGGTCGTCGATGCTCATGGGTGCTCTGCTCGGCTCCTCACTGGTCGACTCCAGAGGTTCAGCCGCGCCCGGCGCGGCGGTCGAGGCGGCGCGCGTCGCGCTCGGCCTCGCGGCGGCGGGCGTGGCGTTGTTCTTCGGCGGCGGCGCGGCGGGCCTCGGCGTCGGCGGCGCGGCGCGCGGCGGCGCGGCGGGCCTCGGCCTCGGCGGCGCGGCGCTCGGCCTCGCGGCGGGCCTCGGCCTCGGCTTCGCGGCGCTCGGCCTCGCGGCGGGCCTCGGCCTCGGCGGCGCGGCGGGCCTCGGCGTCGGCGGCGCGGCGGGCCTCGGCTTCGGCGGTGGCGCGGGCCTCGGCCTCGGCGGCGCGGCGGGCCTCGGCCTCGGCTTCGGCGCGGAGCGCGGCGGCGCGGCGGGGGCGGCGGCCTCGGCGGCGCGGGCCTCGGCGGCGGCCTCGGCGGCGGCGGCCTCGCGCGCTGACGGGCGGCGAGGCGGGCGGCGGCGGCCTCGGCGCGGGCCGCGGCGCTCAGCTCGGCCTCGGCGGCGGCGCGGGCGCGCTCGGCGGCGCGGGCGGCGGCGGCCTCGGCGCGGGCCTCGCCGCGGCTCTGCTGCCAGGCGGCGTGGCGGCGTTGATCGGCGGCGCGGGCGGCGAGCGCCTCGGCCTGCTCGGCCTCGCGGCGGCGGCGCAGCAGCTCGGCCTGCTCGGCGCGGGCGCGGGCGTCGGCCTCGGCGCGGGCGCGCTGCTCGTCGGCCTGCGCCTCGACGTTTGCGGCGGCGCGGCGGCGACGGCGCTGCTCGGCGGCGGTCTGCTCGCGCGCGGCCTGCCGATCGGCCTCGGCGCGGCGGCGGCTGACGGCGCGCTCGGCGGCGCGGCGGGCGAGCATCGCGAGGCGCTCGTCGCGCCGCTTGAGCCGCCGCTCCTCGATGCGGGTCTCCTTGGTGTGCACGAGCACCGGGAAGCAGCGCTTCTGTCGCTCGTCGTCGGGGGTCGCGGGGCCGCCGCCGACGAGCGCGGCCATCTCGGCTTGCAGGCGGTCGCGCTCGGCGATCAGCGCGCGCAGCTCCTCGGGCAACGCGGCCTCGGCGATGGCATCGGCGGCGGGCGCGGATGCCTCGGTCGATGCCATCTCCGGTGCCATCTCCGGTGCCATCGACGTCGCCTCGGCGGATGCCTCGGTCGATGGCATGGCGGCGCCATCGGCCGAGGCATCCGTCGGCTCGTCGAGCAGGTCGCGCCAGTCGAGGTAGTCACTCACGCCGAAGCCTCGCCGAAGTCATCGGTCTCAGTTGCCGCCGCCGCCGTCGTCCTCGGCCTTCTCGCGGTCGATGACGCGCCGGATCCGCTCTTCGAGCACGGCGGGCGGCGGCACCGGCACGAGCTTGGTGCGCAACAGGCTCGAACCCTCGGCGCTGTACTGGTACTTCGAGGCATACGACGCGCTCACCGAAGACACGCGCGCGTTGATGCCACCGAAGACCGACGCGAGGACGCCGCTCGCGGCGAGCGAGCTGCGGGAGCTGCTGTGCTTGCGCTCGCGCTGGTAGGCCATGCTGATCGAGATCTTGACCTCGATGATGGTGTCGACGAACTGGTAGAAGGTCGGCGTGAAGCCGAGCTCGAGCATCGACAGCTCCTTGCCATCGAAGGTGACGAAGGCTTCGCGCTCCTCGACGGTGACCTTCTCGGGGTCGTCGGGGTCGGCGACCTCGACCTCGTAGCGGCCGGACATCATCTGCGCGAGGCGCAGGCCGACGCGGTCGAGCTCGAACTGCGCCTCGGCGATGGAGAGCCCCATGCTCTTGACCATCTCCGGGAAGGGCACGTCGAGGAGCTGCTGGCCGATGCTGCTGTTGTCGGGGAATGCCATGGTGATGGTCCTTCAGCGGGCGTTGCGGCCGTGGCTCAGGGGTTGTCGGGCTGCTGCGCGGGCTGCTCGGCGGCCTTCTGCTGCTCCATGAGCTGGCGGATCCGCTCTTCGAGCACGGCGGGCGGCGGCACGGGCACGAGCTTGGTGCGGAGCAGGCTCGAGCCCTCGGCGCTGTAGCTGTACTTCGACGAGTACGAGGCGTCGACGGTGGTGGTCGAGACGACGACGCCGAAGCTGCTGCTGCGGGTCTTGCTGCGCGAGCGCCACGAGCTCTCGGTGGTCTTGTTGCCGACCTTCTTGGTCGTCTCGCTCTCGCGTGACATGCGGATGGCGATCTTGACCTCGATGAGCGTGTCGACGAACTGGTAGAAGGTCGGCGTGAAGCCGAGCTCCATCATGCTGAGCTGCTGCGGGACGGTCTGGTCCTGCGCGTCCTTGGTCTCGCCGAAGTAGACCCGGCTGTCGATGTAGACCGGGTCGTCGCTCGGCTCGCCGTCCTTGTCGACGAGGTTGCCGTCTTCGTCGCGGAGCGGGTAGCGGCCGCTCATCAGCTCGGCGACGCGGATGGATGACTCGTCGAGCTCCATCTGCGCGTCGGCGATGGCGAACGCCATCTGCCGGATCATGTCGCCCATGGGCACGTTGAGGAGCTGCTGACCGATGCCGGTGGGTGCGATGCGAACCGCCATGACTCTCCCTCGTGGTCCGGTGACCGTCAGTCGTTCTGCGGCTTGCCCACCGAGGCCCGCAGCAGGTCCTGGAAGACCGCGGGTGGGGGGACCGAGACGAACTTTGCGTTGATGACACTCGAAGCGTTGGCTTCGAACGAGTACTTCTGTGAGTAGCTGGCGTTGACCGACGCGGCGAAGAAGCCGACGTTGACCCCCGCCTGGGCGCCGACCGAGAACGCGCTCGACTGGCTGAAGCTGAATGCCACCTTGGCTTCGATGGTGGCTTCGGTGACATGGTAGAAGGTCGGGCTGAAGCCGAGCTCGAGCAGCGAGCGCGGGTGGTCGTCACCCGGGAGCTGGATGCCGCTCTCGACGTCGGCGAGCTGGCGCGCGATCGCGATGGCGTTGACGTCGAGCGCGTGCTGCGCGTTGGCGATCGCGAGCCCGAGGCGCTCGACGAGCTGCGGCAGCGGGGTCTCGAGCAGGGTGCTGACCGGGTTGTCGCTCATTGTTCTCCCTCGCCGTGCTCGCTCCGCCGCCCTGCGGGCGGGATCTCCGCTGCGTCGTGCGGCGCTGCGCGCCTCCCTCCTCGCTCCGACCCGTCCCCTTCGAGGGGACGGCTTCGCTGTGCTCGGCTCATGTGTGCTCCACACCGCTCGCGGGGTCAGGGCTCGGGCGCCGGTTCCGGTTCGGGCTCGGGCGCGGGCTCGGGCGCGGGCTCGGGGGCCGGCGCGGGTTCGGGGCTCGGCGCGGGCTCGGGGCTCGGCGCGGGGCTGTCACCGCCGCCGCCGCCGCCGCCGCCGCCGCCGCCGATCGTGCCGCCGGCGCGGGCCTGGGCCTTGAGCGCTTCGAGGAAGGCGGCCGGCGGCGGGGTCGAGATCATCTTGGTGCGCACCACCGACGAGGCGCTCGACTCGAAGCCATACTTGCGGTGGTACTCGACGTTGAGGCTCGCGCCGAAGACGACGGCGCGGTTCTTGGGATCACCGCCGCTGCCGATGTTGCCCGCGCCCTCGATGCCGAAGTCTTCTTCGACCTTGATCGAGATGCTCATGCGCACCTCGAGCTCGGCCTCGGTGAAGTGATAGAAGTTGGGCGCGAACCCGAGCTCGAGCAGGGTCTTCTGGGTCGTCTTGCCCTCGGCGTCGGTGAAGTCGACGCGGGTGTCGGAGAGCATGGCGGCGACGCGGACGGCCGACTGGTCGAGGCGGAGCTGCGCTTCGGCGATGCCGATGCCGAGGCGCTGGATCAGCTCATGGACGGGGACGTCCATCAGCGCCTCGCCCGGTGTCATGTGCAGGATGCGATTGTCGAGCATCGATGACTCCTCAGATGACGTGTGAGAGCGGCACCGCGCGGCGGGCGTCGACGGTGTCGGCGCGCACCGAGAAGAAGCCTTGGCGGCGCTGTTCGGCGGTGATGCGGGCGGCGTCGCAGTGCAGGCGGCTGTCGATCCAGCGGAGCAGGGTCGCGGCGAGCGGCATGGCGCCGTCTTGCAGCTTCACGGCCTCGGCGAGCGCGGCGCGGGCCGGGTCGCGGTGGCCGCGCTTCATCAGCGCGATCCCGCGCCGCTGGTGGATGTGGGCGAGGTCGCGGGCGCCGACCGCGGTCTGCGGCGGGTGGGCGCGGTAGTGTTCGAGCGCGGCGTCGCACCAGGCGACGACCTCGTCGAGCGCGCCCATCAGCTCGAGCGACTCGAGCGCGCACTCGAGGTAGTGGCGGTAGAAGACCTCGGGCTCGCCGAAGCGGACCGCCTGGTTCATGGCTTCGCGGTAGTGCTGGAGCGCGAGCGGGTGCTCGCCGCGCAGCGCGTGCAGCTTGCCTTGCTCGGCGACGCCGAGGTGGATCCGGCGGCGGGCGGCGACGCGCGCGTCGTCGCTGGGCGCGGTGGCTTCGGGGCTCACAGCAGCTCCAATCGGGCTTCGACGCCGGCGCGGCGCAGGTCGTGTTGCAGCCAGCGGGCCTGGGTCGGGGTCAGCGGGCCGGGGACGCGCGCGGGGCGGCGGTGGAGGGCGCCGACGGCGGCGGCTTCTTCGAGGCCGCCGATCGCGCAGAGCAGCGGGACGAGCGCGCGGGGTTCGCGGACTTCGCCGAGGGTGAGCGCGAAGCGCTGGAACGCGATCGGCTCGGCGGTGGCGTGGGCGCCGGCGGCGGCGAGCTCGGCGAGGGCGGCCATGGTCTCGGCGTGGCGCAGGCCGCCGTGGATGACGACGGGGAGGCGGGCGAGGACCTTGGGGATGACGGCGGCGGGCATCCGGGCGCGCTCTTCGAGGTGGGCGCGGAGCGCGGGGGTGTCGGTGGCGGCCTGGAGGCGCACGTCGTAGCGGGCGAAGTCGCGGTTGATGACGCGGGCGGGCACGTCGAGCGCGCGGAGCGCGGCGAAGGCGCGGGCGGCGGTGCTGTGGTCGAGGCCGAGGACCGCGCCGTCACCGGTCTCACCGAAGGCGGCGAGGCGGGCGAGCGCGCGGTCGCGGAGCGGGGCGGGGCACTCGCCGAGGTAGACGTCGAAGCGGGCGCTCGCCGCGTGGCTCGCGTCGAGGGTGGCGCCGAGCGGTTCGAAGCGGGCGCGGAGCGCGTCGACGGTGGCGAGGGAGACGCCGCCGAGGAGCACGGCGGGGGCGCCGCAGACGAGGCCGCGGGCGGTCTGCACGTCGACGCCGAGGAGGCGGACGACCTCGAGCACGACGGCGGCGAGGCGGGCGGGGTCGACGACGGTGAGCGCGAGCTCGTGGTCGCCGATGCCGTCTTCGACGGCCGCGTCGCCGTCGAGGGCGGCGCAGTCGAGGCCGTTCTCGGTGAGGAAGCCGGCGAGCGCCTCGGCCTTGGCCCGGTCGAGGCCGGTGAGCAGCGTCGAGGGCGCCTGGAGCAACAGCGCGGCGACCTCGGCCTCGGAGAAGGGGAGCACGCGGCGCAGGCTGCGCACGAGCCCGATCCCGGCGGCGCCGATCGAGCGCACGACGAGCCGGTATGGGCCGGATCCCATGCGATGGGCGGATGGCTTCGTCCGCCAGGCAATGGCTTCGCTGTGCATCACGGTCGGTGCGAGAGAGAGGGTGGTGGTGGCCGATCCCATCGAGCGGCCGATTTCACGCTGCCATGCCAGCCGGCGCCCCCCGCGCCGGCCACCTGACCTCGACCCCGCTCCGAGCGGGGCAGTTGGTGAAAGTGGGGCGATTGTGTGCCGGCCGCCGGTCGGTTGCAAGAGGGGGAATGTTCGATTTAATGGCGGTTTAACGGCTGACAGAACGGATGGAGGCTGCTGACGGTCGGCGGCGCTCACGGCGCCGTTGTCCGCTGGCGCGGGGCTCGATACGCTGCCACTCGCGCGACCTGGAGGTGTCATCATGCGTACCTTTCTCCTGGCCTTCGCCGTCGGCCTCGGCGCCGCGCCGGCGGCGGCGAAGTCTCCGTGGCCGAACGCGCCGGGCGGCGCCGACTGGTCGGCGATGCGGGCGACGGGCGAGCGGGACGTGCTCGCGGCGGGCGACAACGTCGACGCCTGGGCGCCGGCGCAGGCCGATGGGGGGATGGAGTGGCTGCGGCTCGGCTACCCGGAGGCGGTGGCGGTGCGCGAGATCCACATCTGGCAGAACGACGCGCCGGGGGCGGTGGCGCGGGTGACGGTGATGGTGGACGGGGAGGAGGTGGAGGTGTGGTCGGGGGTCGACCGGCCGAAGGGGCCGGCGCCGGTGGCGATGGGGGTGACGCTGGCGAAGCCGCTGCGGACCGATACGGTGACGGTGTACCTCGACACGACGCGGGTGAGCGGGTGGAACGAGATCGACGCGGTGGAGGTGGTGGCGGCCGATGGGCGGCGGCTGTGGGCGAGCTCGGCCGAGGCGAGCAGCAGCTATCCGGCGGCGCCGGGGCATCCGCTGGCCCATCTGGTGGGGCAGGTGGTGAGCGTGCGGGTGGAGGGGGTGACGGTCGGGGGGGTGGTGGTGGCGGTGGACTCGGCGTGGATGACGCTGGACGAGGGGGGGCGGCGGCGGTTGATCAACATGGCGCGGCTGGGGTTCGTGGAGTGGGAGCGGTGAGCGGCGTGCTGCGGGTGCGGGGCGGGGTGGGTCGGTGGGTGCTGGGGGCGCTGGTGGTCGCGGGCTGCGGCGGCGGGCGCGCGGGGGAGGGGAGCGGGGCGGATGCCATGGCCGATGCCATGGTGGCGGATGCCATGGTGTCGGATGCCGGGGCAGGGGATGCCATGGATGCCATGGATGGCGCGGCCGATGCCATGGCGGATGCCATCGCCGACGCGACGGCGCCCGACGCCGGGCGGCCGCCGCCGCTGCCGTACGCGGCCCACCCGCTGCTCGGGCCGGGGCCGCTGGTGATCGCGCACCGGGGCGGGCGGCGGCTCGCGCCGGAGAACACGCTGCCGGCGTTCGAGGCGGCGCTGGCGGCGGGCGCGGACGTGCTGGAGATGGACGTGCACGCGACCGCCGACGGGGCGCTGGTGGTGATGCACGACCATACGGTCGATCGCACGACCGATGGCATGGGTGAGATCGCGGCGCTGAGACTCGCAGAGATCCGGGCGCTCGACGCGGGATATGGCTTCAGCCCCGACAGCGGCGAGACGTTTCCGTGGCGGGGCCGGGGCGTGCGGGTGCCGACCTTCGACGAGGTGCTCGCGGCGTTCCCGGCGGTGCCGCTCACGGTGGAGATCAAGCCGACCGATCCGGCGGTGGTGCCGCTGGTCGTCGCGGCGCTCGATCGGGCGGAGGCGCGGGGGCGGGTCGCGATCGGCGCGCTCGACGCGGCGGTGATGCGGGCGTTTCGCGCGGCGGCGCCGGATGTGGCGACGGGCATGGCGCTGCCGGAGGTGGTCGCCTGGATCACGCTGCCGCCGGGGCCGATGGCGCGGGCCTGGGATCCGCCGGGGCATGTGTTCCAGGTGCCGATGGCGCAGGCGGGCTTCGAGCTGGTGACGGCGGCGACGGTGGCGCACGCGCATCGGCACGGGGTGGTGATGCATGTGTGGACGATCAACGACGCCGAGACGATGGGGGCGCTGCTCGACCTCGGGGTCGATGGCATCATGACCGATGATCCGGCGCTGCTGCGGGCGGTGGTGGATGGTCGGTGATCGGGCGTGCAGCGATCGGACGCGATGAGTAAGATGCGCGCCCCCCGGTGCCCTGGAGTCGCGTGATGTCGCATCGCCCCGAGATCCTCGCCCCTGCCGGTGATCGCACGAGCCTGCGGGCGGCGCTCGCGGCGGGCGCGGACGCCGTCTACTTCGGGCTCGCCGATGGCTTCAACGCGCGGGCGCGGGCCGAGAGCATCGATCGGGCCTCGCTGGCCGAGGTGGTGGCGGAGTGCCATCGGGCGGGGTGTCGGGCCTACGTGACGCTCAATACGCTGGTCTTCGAGCCGGAGCTGCCGGTGGTCGAGTTGTTGATCCGGGACGTGGCGGCGGCGGGGGTGGACGCGATCATCGTGCAGGATCCGGCGGTGGCGTTGATCGCGCGCGCGGTGTGTCCGGCGCTGGAGATCCACGCGAGCACGCAGATGACGGTGAGCAGCGCGGAGGGGGCGCGGTTCGCGCAGGGGCTCGGGGCGACGCGGGTGGTGCTGCCGCGGGAGCTGTCGGTGAAGGAGATCGGGCGCTTCGTGGCGGCGGCGCCGGATGTGGAGACGGAGGTGTTCGTGCACGGCGCGTTGTGCGTGTCGTGGAGCGGGCAGTGCCTGACGAGCGAGGCGTGGGGCGGGCGGTCGGCGAATCGGGGGCAGTGCGCGCAGGCGTGTCGGATGCCGTACGAGCTCTTCGTCGATGGGGAGGCGCGGCCGCTCGGCGAGGTGCGCTACCTGTTGAGCCCGATGGATCTGGCGGGGTTTCGGGCGGGGCCGGCGCTGGCGGGGCTGGGGGTGGCGACGGTGAAGATCGAGGGGCGGTACAAGGGGCCGGCGTACGTGGTCTCGGCGGTGGAGGCGTGGCGGCGGTGGCTGGACGCGGTGGCGCGGCCGGGGGGGGCGACGGCGGAGGACGAGGCGCGGCTGGCGGTGGATCTGCGGGACTTGCAGGCGATCTACAGCCGGGGGTTGAGCGACGGGTTTCTGGGCGGGGCGGATCATCAGCATCTGGTGGAGGGGCGGTTTCCGAAGCATCGCGGGCTGTTGCTCGGGCGGGTGGCGGCGGTGGCGGGGAGCGAGGTGGTGGTCGAGCCGCACCCGGAGGGGCGGCCGCGCACGGGGGGCATGGGGCTGGCGGCGCCGGGGGAGGCGGTGGGGAGCCGGGACGCGGGGTTGACGTTGATCGGGGGGTCGGCGACCGACAACACGGGCGCGGCGTTCGCGGCGCCGGAGCCGCGGGCGGGCATGGGGGTGGTCTTCGACGCGGGCAACCCGGCGGACGAGCGGGAGCCGGGGGGGCCGATCTTCGCGGTGGCGGCGCTGGGCGGGGGGCGGTGGCGGCTGGGGTTCGGGCGGCCGGGGCCGGATCTGCGGCGGGTGGAGGTCGGGCAGCGGGTGTGGCTGACGGGCGATCCGGCGATCGAGCGGCGGGCGCGGCGGCTGGTGGAGAGCGCGGTCGAGGGGCGGGTGCCGCTGCGGCTGCGGGTGGGGGGGCGCGAGGGCGCGCCGCTGTGGGTGGAGGCGCGGGCGGCGGGGGCGCGGGTGCGGGTGGAGGGGGCGGTGTTGAGCGCGGCGCGGGGGGCGGGGATCGATGAGGCGCTGCTGGCGGCGAAGCTGGGCGCGGTGGGGGGCACGGCGTTCCGGTTGATCGAGCTGGACGCGGCGGCGCTGGCGCCGGGGCTGCATCTGCCGGTGTCGGCGCTCAAGTCGCTGCGGCGGTCGATGGTCGAGGCGCTCGAGGCGGCGATCGAGCGGCTACAAGCGCGGACGCTGGCGGTGGGTCCGGTGCTGCCGGGGCTGCGGCACGCGCCGCGACCGGCGCGGGCGGCGCTCGGCGATCGGCCGCGGCTGGTGGCGCTGTGTCGGACCGACGCGCACCTCGACGCGGTGATCGCGGCGGGCGGGGAGGGGATCGCGGCGGTGGAGCTGGACTGGATGGAGCGGGCGGGGCTGGAGCGGGCGGTGGCGCGGGCGCGGGCGGCCGGGCTGCCGGTGCATGTCGCGACGCCGCGGGTGCAGAAGCCGGGGGAGGAGGGCTTCGACCGGCGGATCGCGCGGCTCGGGCCCGATGGGGTGCTGGTGCGGCACTGGGGCGCGCTGATGCACTTCAAGGAGCACCCCGAGGAGCGGCGGCCGGAGCTGCACGGGGACTTCTCGCTGAACGTGACGAATGGGATCACCGCGGCGCATCTGCTCGATCTGGGGCTCGACACGGTGACGGCGGCGCACGATCTGGACGCGGAGCAGTTGTTCGCGCTGGTCGAAGCGATGCCGGCCGAGCGGCTGGCGGTGACGGTGCATCATCACATCCCGACCTTTCACACCGAGCATTGTGTGTATGCGCACTTGCTGAGCCATGGGCGGGACATCAAGAGCTGCGGGCAGCCGTGTCAGCGGCATGAGATCGGGCTGCGGGACGCGAAGGGGCATACGCATCCGGTGGTGGTGGATCCGGCGTGTCGGAACACGGTGTACAACGCGCAGGCGCAGAGCGCGGCGGGGCTGGTGCCGCGCTTGATCGCGGCGGGGGTGCGGCGGCTGCGGGTGGAGTTCGTGCGGGAGTCGGCGGAGGAGGCGCTGCGGGTGCTCTGGGGCTATCGGGCGCTGGTGGGGGGGGAGATCGGGGCGGCGGCGTTGATCGAGCGGCTGCGGGTTCACGAGCAGTTCGGAGTGACGCGGGGCACGATGCAGGTGGCGCGGTGAAGGGTGCGGTTGAGGTCGCGGCGCTGCGGGCGGCGATCGACGCGGTGGATGATCGGCTGCTGGCGTTGATCGGGGAGCGGCTGGCGCTGGTGCGGGCGATCGGGCGGGTGAAGGCGGCGCAGGGGGCGCTGCGGCCGGATCCGGCGCGGGAGGCGGCGATCGTGGCGCGGCTCGGGGGCGGCGCGGTGGATGGGGAGACGGTGGCGGCGGTGTGGGGGGCGCTGTTCGCGGCGAGTCATCGGGTGCAGGGGGGGGACGTGGACGGCGGGCCGCGGGGTTGATAGAACCGAGGCTGATGACGGGGAGCGACGGTGGCGGACGAAAAACTCGATCTGTGGGGTGATCTCGAGCCGCTGGTGACGGGCGACAACCAGGTGCGGGCGCTGCTCGAAGCGCAGGCGCGGCTGCTCGAAGAGAAGACCCGTGGGTTGATCGTCGGCTGGGTCGAGAGTTTTGCGTCGGCGGACGGCCAGCAGCACTATGAACTCCGGGCTGCCAGCAAGGCACATCCGGGTGAGGCGCTCTTGCTTGTCGAGGCTCTGCAAGAGCCAGGCAGAACCGACGCGGTCTTGCTGGTGCACACGGAGGCAAATCAAGAAGCGAAGTGGATCACGAGACACACTCAGTCGAGCTTCGTCCGAGCGCTCGCCGCGGAGCTTCAAGGGGCTGACACGCGCCAGTTGCTCGAGGATCTGCTGGGCCATGCGCGTACGGCGGCCGAGGCGGCTGCGCGCGGCGCTTCGCCGACCGAGGCGCCTTCAGCCGAGAGCCCCGCTCGAGGTCGACGCGCTCATCATCCGCTCGTGGCGCTCGATCGCGGACGCTCGACTTTCGGATCGGTCCGCGCACCGTGCTCTTCGGCCCCAATGGGGCCGGCAAGTCGAGCATGCTCGATGCGTTTGCGCTGCTTGGGGATCTTGGCCCGGCGTGGAACGACGGCGGCGGTGAGCACGCGCGGCGGCTGGGAGCTGCTGCACGATCGCGCTGAGGAGCCGTCCTTCGAACTAGGCGTCGTCACCAACGCCGCTCGCTACTCGGTGACGCTGGCGGTTCGCGAGGGGCGGATCGACCCGGTGCCGGGCGAGAGCCTTCGTCTGACAGCCGATGCCATGGTTGGCTTCTCCCGTGAGCCGGGTGAACGCTTCGCCCTCGGCAAATCGCAGACCGAGCACCTTGGCAGGGGTGGCCGCCTCGCGTGGAGAGACAGGCACGCGCTCGTTCGCCCGGAAGAGAGCAGCCTGCTGACCTTCGCACAACTCGACCACGCGGCCGCGCCCACGTTGCTGGCGCTGCACGCCGCGCTCTCGGGCCTCCGCGTCTACCACGGCGGCCGCTTCGACCTCGACCATCTCCGCCGCCGCGGCTCCGATGCGCAGCCAGCCACCGTGCTCGACGAGCGCGGCGAGAACCTGTGGGCGGTGCTGCGGACCCTGCGCGAGCGTGACCCCGAGGGTCCGCGGGCGCTCGCGATCGAGCACTTCATGCGCCGCGCGTTCCCCGAGTTCCAGAGCGTGCGCACCGAGCAGATCGGCCCCGAGGTGGTCGTGGGTCGCATCGTCGAGCGTCACCGTCGCCGGCCGCTCTCGGCGGCGGCCGCGCCCGACGGGCTGCTCCACCTGTTGCTGGTGCTGACGGCGATGTTCGCGCCCGAGCCGGGGGAGTGTCCGCTCGTGCTGCTCGACGAGCCGGATATCTCACTGCACCCATGGGCGCTCGTGGTGCTCGCCGAGGCGACGCAGCGGTGCGCCGAGCTGGGGCGACGGGTGGTGCTCGCGACGCACTCGCCGGTGCTGTTGAGTCAGTTCGCGCCGAGTGAGTGCCGCGTCGTCGAGCAGAGGGAGGGCGCCACCTGCGTGACGCCGCTGGAAGACATCGAAGGCATCGCCGATCTGCTCGATGACTACGCGGCGGGGGCGCTGTACATGGCGCAGGCGATCGCGCCGCAGCGGCCGATGCCCGAGGCGGTGGCTCATGACTCGGCCGAGAGTGAGGATGTGGGCGAGACATGAGCGCCTGGCGTTTTCACCACATCGGGCTGCTCGTGACGGGCAAAGCCGAGGAGGAGTGCGTGCCCTTGCTCCTCAACAAGGCGCTCGCGGGCGCGACGGGCGGCCGCTGCGTCGTGCAGACGATCCGGCGGGTCGAGCAGCTTCGGCCGCGTCGGGCGTCCACGCCAGCACCGAAGCTCGCCGTGGCAGGGAGCAAGGGTCTGATCCTGAGGCGGGACGAAGAGATCGCGTTGGCGGCGCGCATGTTTCTGCGCCGGCATGGTGACGGTCTGGTGGTCCTGCTCGATGACGAGGAGCGCACGGGTGATGCGATCGATGGCGACGGCCGGATCGAGCTCCACGGTGTCTTCGAGCGTTATCGCGATGCCTTCGATGGGATTCTGGGCGGGGACACGCGGCGCGTCGGCGTGTTCTTCCTGCGGCGGATGCTGGAGGCATACTACTTCGCGCAACCCGAGGCGATTGTCCTGGCGCTCGGTGTCGAGACCGGCGAGTTCGACGGGGCGGACGTCGAGGCGCTCTCGCATCCGAAGGGGCGAATCAAGGATCTCTGCAAGCAGCGCGGGCGCGCATTCAACGAGCGCGCGGACGGGAGGACCATCAGCGAACTGCTCGATCTCGACGCCATCCTCGATGGGATCGAGACGTGTGCTTCGCTGCGGGCGCTCGTGGCGTGGTGCGTGGCTGCCGTCGGTGGCTGCGAGGCGCCCGATCGCTTCCAGCTCGCGCGTGGCATCATCGATCGAGTGACGGGCCCACAGCTCGGGTTGCCTGCCTTCGCGGCACGTTCAGGGAGCTGACGCGAGACGCATCAACCATCGGTAACGAGCAGCCCGCGGCGGTCGGCTTCGGCGAAGGTGATCATGCGGCCGCCGGCTTCGTGCCAGAGCGCGAGGTGGGCGCAGGCGAGGCTCTCGCGGAGGGTGATGCGGTTGATGGTGGCGAGCTCGGGGATGGCTTGCAGGCAGGCGCGGAGGCGGTAGTTGGGGACGGTGCTGTCGAGGTGGTGGATGTGGTGCAGGCCGTTGTGGCCGGTGCACCAGTGGAGCCATTCGGGGAGGTCGTAGTAGGAGCTGCCGTGGAGGGAGGCGGTGTACCAGTCCCATTCGGGGTGGGGGCGCCAGTAGCCGTGTTCGAACTGGTGCTGCATGTAGAACATCCAGCCGCCGATCCAGGTGGCGATGAGGAGGGCGGGGAGCACGGTGGGGAGGACGAGGGCGGGGCCGAGGTGCCAGAGGGCGAGGCCGTAGAGGGCGATGAGGCCGAGGTCGAGGCCGAGGATGCTTCGCCAGCAGCGGGCGGCGGGGACGCGTTGGAAGAACGGGGTGCGGTAGCGGAGCAGGAAGACGATCGGGACGCCGATGAGCATCATCGTGATGGGGTTGCGGAAGCGGCGGTAGCGGCGGCGGTCGCGGGGGGTCATGCGGTTGTATTGCTCGACGGAGGCGGTGAAGACGTCGCCGATGCCGCCGCGGTCGAGGTCGCCGGTGGTGGCGTGGTGGCGGTTGTGGGTGTAGCGCCAGAAGCCGTAGGGGGTGAAGGTGAAGAGGCTGGTGAGGCGGCCGGCGGCGGTGTTGAGCCAGCGCCGGGAGAGGAAGGCGCCGTGGCCGCAGTCGTGCTGCATGATGAAGAGGCGGGTGATCATGACGGCGGCGAGGAGCCAGAGCGGGGGGAGCGCCCACCAGAGGGCGGCGGAGATGGCGGCGGCGGTGAGGGTCCAGGCGCAGGCGAGGCCGAGGAGGGTGCCGCCGAGCTGGAGCGCGGCGCGGCGGTCGTCGGCGCCTTTGAAGGCGGCGATGCGGGCGGCGAGGGCGCGGGCGTGGGCGTGGGCGTCGGTGGTCATGAGGAGACGGCCTGGGGCGAGGGGAGCGGGCGGGGGGGCTGCGACCAGGTGGGGGCGGGGCGGGTCCAGCGGCTGGCGGCCCATTGGCCGGGGCCGGAGCTGACGCGCATGACGACCTCGACGAGGCGGTCGCGGAGCGCGGCGGCTTCGTCGGCGACGAGGGCTTGGAGGAGGAGCCAGGAGAGCTCTTCGAGGGTGATGTTGCGGATGGGGAGGAGGAGCACGTCTTCGCGGGGGAGGATCATGCGCTTGCCGGCGAAGCGGATGGTGACTTCGCTCTCGCCGGGCTCGACGGTGAGGTAGGGCGAGGCGGCGGGGAGGAGGAGGACCTCGTCCCAGGCGTCGCAGAGCTCTTTGAGGCGGCGCTTGTAGCGGCGGTAGTCGGCGATGAGGCCGTCGGGCTGCACCTCGCCGGTGAGCGCGCAGCTCACGGCGAAGTTGTGGCCGTGCAGGCGTTCGCGGCTGGTGGCCGAGAAGATGGTGAAGTGGCCGGCGGAGAACTTGAACGACTCCTTGCAGAGCTCGATGGTGGCGGTGCGGGCGGGCTCACTCATTGCTGAACACCTCCAGCACCGCGCCGCTGATCTTGCCGCTTCGGGTGGGGTCGGCGAGGAAGACGGCGGTGGGCGCGATGTCGTCGGGGGTGGTTGACGTGCGCAGGAAGGGCGCGGCGGTGCGGAGCATGACGGTGTCGACGGCGCCGGGGGCGATGGCGTTGACGCGGATCCGGTGGGGGCGGCCTTCGACGGCGAGGGCTTCGGTGAGGCCGATGACGGCGGCCTTGCTGGCGGTGTAGGTGGAGAGGCCGGGGAACTTCTGGGTGCTGCGGACGCCGCCGAGGGAGCTGAGGTTGATGATGGCGCCGCCGCGGTCGCGCATGAGGGGGAAGGCGCGCTGGCAGCAGAGGAAGACGGCGCGGACGTTGACGGCCATGACGCGCTCGTAGGCGGCGAGGTCGATGGCTTCGAGGGGGGCGGGCTCGATGACGGCGGCGGCGTTGACGAGGACGTCGAGGTGGCCGAAGCGGTCGGTGAGGGCGGTGAAGAGGGCGTCGATGGCGGCGGGGTCGGCGAGGTCGGCGGGGTGGACGTGGGCCCGGCCGCCGGCGTCGGTGATGGCGCGGGCGGTGGCGTCGAGCTCGGCGCGGGTGCGGCTGGTGAGGACGACGTGGCAGCCGGCGGCGGCGAGGGCGCGGGCGCAGGCGGCGCCGATGCCGCGGCCGGCGCCGGTGATGAGGGCGAGGCGGGTCATGGTTGGAACCGGTAGCCGAAGTGGTGGAGGTCGTCGGCGGCGTAGCGGGCGACGAGGGTGATGGCCTCGGGGGTGTAGGCGGCGCGGTGGTCGCCGTGGCGGGTGGCGTTGACGCGGGGGAGCGCGTGCTCGACGCCGAGGGTGGCGCAGATGCGGGCGAAGTCGCGGTCGATGGTTTCGAAGCGGGCGATGTCGTCGACGAGGCAGGCGCCGTCGGGGGCGGCGAGGTAGCTCCACTGCGCGATGTCGAGGCGGTCGGCGCCGCGGTGGAGCCAGGTGGGGAAGTCGGTGGTGAGCGCGAGGTCGCAGAGCCAGCGCTCGAGCTCGGAGAAGGCGGGCATGAGGCGGGGGCCGACGTCGCGGAAGAAGTGGTAGTCGGAGTGCATGCGGGCCCAGGGGTCGCGCACGATGGAGAAGGTGAAGGCCTGCTCCCAGAAGGCGGGGCCGACGAGCGCGCGGAGGGTGGCGGCGGTGGCGTGCTTGTCGGGGAGCACGGTGCAGTCGTTGACGGTGAAGCCGATCGGGGTGCGGGCGTAGGGCGCGAGCGCGGTCTCGACGCTGGTGCCGGCGGTGCGGGGGATGTGTACGAAGACGAAGCGTTTGCGGTCGGAGATCATGCGGCCTCCCGAGGGGCGGCGTCCCAGCGGGGGGCGGGGTAGAGCTCGGAGAACTCGGCGATCCAGTGGAAGGTGGGGAGCGCCTGGCGGACGTCGGTCTGTACGGCGCGGAGCTCGGCTTCGGCGGCGGGGTCGCCGGCCTGCCAGCGGGTGACGAGCGCGAGGAGGTGCGGGCGGCGGGCGGCGCGGTCGCCGAGGGTGAGGGCGGCGAGGGCGTCGCCGATGAGGCGGACGGTGTCGTTGTGGGCGTCGGCGCGGGCGAGGGCGGCGCGGGCGCGGGCGGCGTCGTGGGGGGCGGCGTCGATGGCGGCGGCGCGGAGCGCGCGGTGGGTGGCGTGCCGGGGGGCGAGGAGGCGGTCGAGGCGCGGGTGCGGCTGGGCGGCGGCGGGGGCGACGTGGAAGGCGGCGAGCTGGGCGGGGGCGAAGCCGAGCGCGAGGTCGCCGCGGCGGATGTTGTGGTCGACGCTGATCGGGGGGGCGCCTTGGGTGGTGGCCCAGCGTTCGATGGCGGCGCGGGCGGCGGTGACGCGGGCGCGGGCGGGGTCGATGCCGTAGAGGCAGCGGGTGGCGACGCGGCGGCGGGCTTCGGGGAGCGGGGCGTCGAGGCGGCGGGCGATGCGTTCGCCGGCGGCGAGGAGGCGGGCGCCGTCGTCGAGGTGGGGGTCGCAGACGCGGAGCGTGAGCGGGTCGAGCGCGGGATCGGCGAGCGGGCGGGCGAGGCGCTCGGCGGGGTCGTCGGCGGGGGTGAGGGTGATGATCATGGCGCGGCCTCGGGGCGCGCGGCGAGCGCGGTGAGCGCGGCCTGCCAGCGGGTGACGATCGCGGCGCCGAAGGTCGCGCCGACGCGGGTGGCTTCGACGCGGAGGCTGCACGCGAGGTGGCCGGCGTCGGCTTCGGCGAGCGCGAAGTAGTCGAAGGGCTGCGGACCTTGGCGGGGCGCGAGCGGGAGCGGGCGCACGGTGAGCGGGCCGAAGTCGGCGGGCGCGTCGCGGCGGAGCGCGCGCAGGGCGGGGTGGGCCATGCGCGACCAGTCCTGGAAGAGGTAGAGCGCCGGGCAGCGGTCGGGCGGGCCGGGGAGCGCGGCGAGCTGGTCGGCGAGCGGCACGTCGGCGTGGCGGATCGCGGCGTCGAGCACGGCGCCGGCGCGGCGGACGCGGTCGAGCGGGTCGAGCGCGGGGTCGGCGGGGAGCGCGAGGAGCACGTCTTCGACGAGCGGCCCGCAGACGGCGCGGGTGCGGCCGTCGCGCAGCGAGACGGGGTGCGCGCAGGTAATGATCGGGCGGTCGAGCGCGTGGCCCATGGCCTCGGCCCAGGCGGCGGCGACGACGGCGTCGAGGGTGGTGTCGGCGCGGCGGGCGAGGGCCGCGAGCGCGTCGACGGTGGCCGGGTCGAGCGTGAAGCGGCCGGCGGCGACGAGGGTAGGGGCGGCGACGGGCACGTCGTGGGGCACCGGGCGGCCACGGCGCCTCGGCGAGCGCGCGCCGCCACCAGCGCGCGCGCCGCGTCGGAGGGCGCGGGCTGCGCGCGGGCGGCGGCGAGGAACGAGGGCGCGGGCTCGGTCGCGGGCGCGGCGCCGGCCGCGATCTCGCCGAGCGTGTCGAGCCACTCGGCGAGGAGCTGGTGGATCGAGACGCCGTCGTAGATGAGGTGGTGCAGCGCGACGCCGAGCAGCGCGCGGCCCCCCGCGGCGGGCGCGAACGCGGCGCGGAGCAGCGGCGGGCGGTCGAGCGCGAAGGGCGCGGCGAGCGCGGCCTCGATCCCGGCGATCTGCGCCTCGCGGGGGCCGGCGTCGAGCTCGACGAGCGCGGCGGCCGCGTCGGCGTGGGGCACGAGCGTCAGCGCGCCGTCGCGCAGCTCGAAGCCGCACCGCAGCAGGTCGTGGCGGGCGACGAGCGCGGCGAGCGCGGCGCGCACGTCGGCGGCGGCGAGCGGGCCCTCGACCTCGACGAGCCGCGCGGCGCCCGGGGTCGCGCCGTGGTCGGCGTGGATGTGGCGCTGGAACGAGGTCGCTGGCGTCGGCCCCACCGCAGCGGCGGGCGCGACGGCCACGCGCGCCGTGCGCGGCGCGACGATCCAGTCGAGGAGCGCGTCGAGCGTCGTGATCGTCAGCGCCTCGTCCCGCGAGAGCGCGCGCCCGGTGCCGCGCTCGACCCGCTCGACGAGCGCCGCGATCCCGAGCGAGTCGAGCCCGAGCGCGTTGAGCCCGATGTCGCCGCTCGCCGGCGCGTCGATCCCCTGCGCGGCGAGCGCCTCGGCGAGCGCCTCGCGGGCGAGCGCGCGCCGCGTCTCGGCGGGGCGCGCGGGCAGCGTCGCGAGGGTCGCCACCAGCGCGTCCTCGCCGGCCTCGGCGGGCGGCGGCGCCGTCCAGCGGCGGTCGAGGAGCGCGTCGAAGTCACCCGTCGCGAGGCGCGCGGCCGTCTGCCGCCGTTGCAGCTTGCCGCTCGTCGTCTTCGGCAGCGCGCCCTTCGGCAGCACCACCAGCCGCGCGAGGTGCAGCCCGGTCTCTGCCACCGCGCGCCGCACCGCCTCGACCAGCTCGCCGGGGACCGCGCGCCCGTCGCCGCGCAGCTCGACGAGCACCGCGAGCTGCTCCTCGCCGTCGGCCTCGAAGCCCACCGCCGCGATCCCGCCCGGCCGCAGGGCCGGATGCGCCGCGCGCGCCGCGTCCTCGACGTCGGCCGGGTGCACGTTGCGGCCGCGCACGATGATGAGCTCCTTCTGCCGCCCGGTGACGAAGAGGTGCCCCTCGACGAGCGCGCCGAGGTCGCCGGTGCGCAGCCAGCGCGCCTCGCCCTCGCCGTCGAGCCGGTTGTGGAACGTGGCCGCGGTCGCCTCGGCTTCGCCGACGTAGCCGAGCGCGACGCTCTCCGAGCGCACCCAGATCTCGCCGATCCGGCCCTCGGGCAGCGCCGCGCCGGTCTCGGGGTCGACGAAGCGCAGCTCGACGCCGCGGAACGGCTGCCCGGCGCACGCCATCTCCTGCGCCCGCGGGTGGTCGGCGTCGACCCGCACGAGCGCGCCGCGCGCCTCGATCGCCGCCGCGTCGAAGTGCATCAGCGCGACCGGGCCGCCGCTGATCGCGAGGGTGTGCTCGGCGAGCCCGTAGCCGCCCTGGAGCGCGCCGCGGTCGAGCCGGCTCTCGGCGAACGCCTCGGCGAACGCGCGCACCGTCGCCGGCCGGATGACCTCGCCGCCCGACGCGGCGCAGCGCAGCGCCGAGAGGTCCCAGCGGCGGCGCTCGGCGGGCGTGGTCTTGCGCACGGTGTAGGCATAGCCGAAGTCGGGCGAGCCCGAGTGCGTCGCCCGCACCCGATGCAGCATCTCGGGCCAGATCGCGGGGTTGGCGAGGAAGTCGAGCGGGCTGCACAGCCACACCGGGCAGCCGATCGCGAGCGAGCACAGGAAGGCGTTGACCAGCCCGAAGTCATGGTACTGCGGCAGCCAGGCGACGATGCGGCTCTCCGGGTCGATGCCGCCGCGCTCGGCGTTGACCCGGAGCTGGTACATCAGGTTGCGGTGGCTGACCGCGACCCCGCGCGGCTCGCTCGTCGAGCCCGAGGTGAACTGCATGAACGCGACGTCATCGGGCGCCGGCCGCCGCGGTGTCGGGGCCGCGCCGCCGCTGAGGCGATCGGTCGCGAGCCAGCGCAGCTCGGGCCAGCCGCCGCCGCGATGGAAGACATGCCGCACGTCGCCGAGCCGGCGCGCGTTGACGTAGCGCGAAGTCGAGAGCGCCACCCGGATCCCGATCCTGGCCGTCGCCCGCCCGATGAAGTCGAGCCGCGGCCCGCGCCCGAGCGGATCGGGCGGGTAGGCGGGCACCGGGATCGCGCCGGCGATCAGGCACGCGAAGAACGCCTCGAAGAACGCGAGCCCCGGCGGGTGGATGAGCAGCACCCGCTCCCCCGGCTCGACGCCGCGCGCTCGTAGCGCCCCGGCGAGCCCTTGGCAGCGGGCGAGGTAGCCCGCGCGGTCGTGCTGCTCGGTGACCCGCGCCCGCGCGTCGAACCACGCGATCGCCGGCGCCGCCGGATCGCGCGCGACGTGGCCGCGGAACGTCGCGACGATGTCATCGAAGTCAGCCATCACGACGCCGCTCGCATGGGATCGATGCCATCGTCGAAGTCACCCTGGTCGAGCCAGTCGAAGCGCGCGACCTGCCGCCGCACCTCGGCGCGCTGCGCTGCGCTCCAGGCCACCCGTTCGCGGCTGCGGCTCGGGCGGGGGTCGACGACCGCCGCGCAGGCATCGGCCCACTGCGTCTCGCGGGCGACGCCGAGGAAGTCGGCGAGCGCGAACAGCCACCGCCGCGGCTCGGCGATCAGCGCCTCGTGGTGCAGCTCGAAGACATCGTCTGCGGGCAGCCGCGCCCGAATCCCGGCGACCGCCGCGCAGGTCTCGAAGTACCACCCGATCGCGTCGTCGAGCGCCCGGCCGCGGGTGCAGATCGTCGCGATGTTGTCCCACGGGCTGCGCACCACATGGATGAACCGCATCGGCAGCCGCACCGTCTCGCGCAGCCGGTCGAGCAGCGCCGGCTCGTCGTGCAGCCACCACGACGAGCGCCCGCCCTTCTTGTCGCCGATCACTTCGAGCGTCGTGTGCCGCCCCTGCCATGCGCCGGGCACGGTGTAGTCATATCCCATGTGCTGCCGACCCTCGGCGCCGAAGCGGGCGGCGTGGCCGGCGATCTCATCGAAGAGCTGCGCGCGACCCACGCCCTCGCGGATCCGCGCGAGCGCGTCGAGCTCGATGCTGATGAGCACCGCGGGGTGGGCGTCGAGCAGCGCGCCGACGAGGCTGTGCCCGCTGCGCGGGTAGCCGAAGAACATGCACCAGGTATGCAGAGCGTCGAACATGGGATGCTTCACTCGGGCCGGGTCCAGAGCGTGGGAAACAGCGGGTCGTCGCCGAGCGGCTGCCCCGGCGCGAGGCGCGGCGCCCAGATCAGCGGCAGGGTGCGCGGGCGCGGGTCGTAGCGCACGTCGGGGCCGACGAGCCGCAGCACGATCGCGCGCCGCCGTCGCTCGTGGTGCGGGTTGCCCGACGCGCGGTGCAGCGTCAGCGCGTGGAAGACCACCACGTCGCCCGGCTCGACCTCGGCGACCGCGCGCTCTTCGGGGCCGACGAGGCGGTCGATGTCGGGCATCGCCTCCTCCTCGGGCCGCGTCACCCGCGCGGCGCCGGTGTCGAAGTCGCTCGGGTGGAACACCCGCCGCCAGTCATGCGACCCGCGCACGAACTCGAGCGCCCCGGTGCCCGCCTCGACCGCGTCGAGCGGGATCCACGCCGACCACACCTGCTCGCCCGCGATCGGCCAGTACGAGTAGTCATGATGCCAGGGTGTCTCGACGGTGGTGCGGGGCTCCTTGACGAGCAGCTCGTCGGTGAACATCACGACCCGGTCGAGACCCGCGACCGCGCCGACCGCCGCGCCGAGCTCCGACTCGAACGCGAACGCGCGGAACGCGGGGAACGAGGCCGAGAGGTAGAGATCGCTGTGAAAGGCGCCGCCGGCGCGGGCGAACTGCTGCCCGAGCGGCGAGGGGCGGGCGAGCGCGTTCTCGAGCGCGGCGGCGAGGTGGTCGAGCCACCGCGGCGCGATCACCCCGCGCAGGACGGTGAAGCCATCGGCGTGGAGCTGCGCGCGCTCGGCGGGGAATGGGTCCTGGCGCATGGTGTCTCTCCGGGGGGGCCGGGGTCTCGGCCGTCAGCGAGGACGCGTCGAAGCACGGCGAGATCCGCAGCGGCCGGGTCACCGCCGCGGGCCAGGGTCTCGGCAGGAGCGCGCGATCCGCTCTCAGAGCCACGATAGGGGTCTGCCCTGGCCGCGGATATGGCGATTTCTCCATTCAGAGGATGGCGAAAGCACGATCCGCCGCCATTGCCCCTGGTGCTTCGCTTCGCGCGATCGGCCGGTCATCGCGTCGGCGCGATCGGGGCGCGGCGCCGGCCTCGAAGGCCAGACTGGTGGCAGACGCGGCCGCGGCGTATCCTGCGCGCCATGTTGAGCGGTCGCACCATCCACCTCTGCGTCTGCGGCGGCATCGCCGCCTACAAGGCCGTCGAGCTCACCCGCCTCTTGCAGAAGGCCGGCGCCACCGTGCGGGTCGCGATGACCCCCAACGCGCAGGCGTTCGTCGGGCCGCTCACCTTCCAGGCCATCACCCGCCACCCGGTCCTCACCGCGACGCTCGATCCGTCGGAGGAGATGCAGATCGGGCACATCAACTTCGCGCAGGAGTGCGACGCGCTCGTCGTCGCGCCGGCGACGGCCAACACGCTCGCCAAGGCCGCCGTCGGGCTCGGGGACGAGATCGTCAGCACGGTGCTGCTCGCGGCGAGCGTGCCGGTGGTGGCGGCGCCGGCGATGAACACCTGGATGTATGCCAACCCGGCGGTCGTCGAGAACCTCGCGACGCTGCGGCGGCGCGGGTGGCGGATCGTCGAGCCCGACGCGGGCGAGCTGGCGTGCGGCGCGGTGGGGCCGGGGCGGCTGGTCGAGCTGGAGCGGATCGTGGGCGCGGTCGCCGAGGTGCTGGGCGTCACGCGCCTGACGCTCGGTGGAGTCGGTGAGGGGATGGGCGGCGCGGCGTCGCTGGCCGGGCGGCATGTCGTCGTCAGCGCGGGCGGCACGCGGGAGCACATCGACCCGGTGCGCTTCATCGGCAACCCGGCGAGCGGGCGCATGGGCTTCGCGGTCGCCGAGGCGGCGGCGGCGGCGGGCGCACGGGTGACGCTGGTGCACGGGCCGGTGTCGATCGCGCCGCCTGCCGGGGTGACCGCGGTCGCGGTGACGAGCGCGCAGGAGATGCACGACGCGATCACGCCGCTCGCGGCGACGGCCGACGCGGTGGTGATGACGGCCGCCGTCGCCGACTGGCGGCCGGAGACGGTCGCGGCGACGAAGCAGAAGAAGACCGACGGCCCGTTGACGCTGACGCTGGTGCGCACCCCCGACATCCTCGCGGCGCTCGGCGCGGCGCGCGCGGCCTCGGCGACGTCGACGCGGCCGGTGCTGGTCGGGTTCGCGGCCGAGACGGGCGATCCGATCGCGGCGGCGCAGGGCAAGCTGGCGCGCAAGCGGGTCGATCTGGTGGTCGCCAACGACGTGACGGCGGCCGGGTCGGGGTTCGGGGTCGAGACGAATCGGGTGTGGTTCGTCGAGGCGGGCGGGGTGGTCGAGAAGCCGCTGATGGCGAAGCGCGACCTCGGCGCGGCGATCGCGGCGTGGGTCGCGGCGCGGCTGGCAGGGAGCGCGGCGGGGGGGGCGGGCCGCGCGGCGAGGAGCCAGGCCGCGGAGCGAGGCGACAGTCCGTCCCCATGAGCGCGCGACGGGTCGGAGGCAGAGGAGCGGAGGGCGGCCGCGCGAGCGGCGATGGCCCCGCGCCCGGCGCGAGGCGGACCAGGGACCACCGTCGCGACGAGCTGCGCGCGCGGTGGCGGCCGCGCGCGCGCGCTGGCGCCGGCACCGGCGAGACGGGGACGCTCCCGGAGCTGCCGGTGCCGCCGGCGTTCCGACGCCGCCGCCGCGCGGCGGCGATCGCGCTGGCGACCACCGTCGCTTCGGAGCGCCGCCGCCGCGTGGCGGCCGGGGCGCGCGCGGCGCTGGCGAGGCGCCGGCGCGGGCGCGGCGGATTGCAGCGGCTCTCTGCCGCGTTGCGGCGGCCGCGGGCGGCGCCGGGCGTCAGCGGTGTGACGGCCTCGAGTTGCAGCTGCTCGGCGCGTTGCGCGGGGGGCGCCGGTCGTCAGCCGCAGCGCGCCTCGTCGAGCGCGCTGGCGGAGCCGGCGGCCCGCGGGCGCGCGTCAGCGAGTGGCGGGGCACACCCGCGGGCGCTTCCGGGGCACCAGCGGCCAGCGGGCCGCGCGCGGCAGGTGCGTTCGGGAGCCGGCGCCCTTCACCGGCCCGGCGCGCGCGTCGACGGGGCGGCTTCGCCCCCCCGCCGCGCCCGGGACCGCCGCGCGGGAAGCGGCCACGCCGGGCGTCGCGCCCGTGCAGCCTACATCCGCCGGCCTCGCCGCGCCGGCCTCACCCGGGGCGCCGCCATTCGCCACGCCCACCGAGGCGCCGGCCTTCGACCCCCGTGGCCTCGACGAGCGCGCCGCCGCCGCCGCCGCGCTGCGGGTGTTGCGCGACGAGATCGGCCCCTGTCGCCGCTGCTCGCTCAGCCAGGGCCGCACCGAGCTCGTCTTCGGCTTCGGCGACCCGCGGGCGCGCGTCATGTTCGTCGCCGACCAGCCCGGTCTCGCCGAGGACGAGGTCGGGCTCCCGTTCTCCGACGACGGCGGCCGGCTCCTCGGGCGCATGATCCGGGCGATGGGGCTCAGCCGCTCCGAGGTGTGGCTCACCTACCTCGTCAACTGCTACGACCGGGACCAGCAGCGCCCCGAGCCCGGGCTCGACGCCTGCGAGTCGTTCCTCGCCCGCGAGATCGAGATCGTGCAGCCCGAGGTGATCATCGCGCTCGGCCAGCTCCCGGCGACGCGGCTGACCGGGGTGACGGGCCAGCTCCCGCACCTGCGCGGCCGGTGGCACCCGTGCCGGCTCGGCGGGCGGCAGACGCCGGTGATGGTGACCTTCGCCCCGGTCGCGCTCATCCAACACCCCGACATCAAGCGGCCGGTGTGGGAAGATCTCAAGCAGGTGATGCGCCGGCTGGGGTTGCCGCCCCCGGCGCGCTGAGCGGGAGTGCAGCATGCAGAGCACGTTTCGAGGCGACTGGATCGGCGGGGTCTTCGCGGTCGGTGAGGGGCGGCGCTTCGCCTCGGTCGATCCCACCGACGAGCGGGTGGTGTGCGAGGCGGTCGCCGACGTCGGCGCGGTCGATCGCGCGGTCGCGGCGGCGCGGGCGGCGGCGCGGGGCTGGCGGCGGGCGGCGAAGGGTGATCGCATCGCGGCCTTGCAGACGGTGCGGGCGCGGGTCCCCGATCACGCCGAGGGGATCGCGGCGGCGATCACCGCCGAGATGGGCAAGCCGATCGCCGAGGCGCGCGCCGAGGCGCTCTCCATCGCGGGCAAGATCGACGGCGTGATCGCGCAGCTCGACCACGAGCTGCCCCCGGCCGCGCCGGGCGCGCCGGGCGAGCAGCGGTTTCAGGCGCTCGGGGTGGTCGGCATCATCGGGCCGTTCAACTTCCCGGTGCACCTGTGCAACACCCACGTCATCCCGACGCTGCTGGTGGGCAACACGGTGGTGCTCAAGCCGAGCGAGGTGACGCCGCTCGCCGGGCAGCGCTACGCCGAGCTGTTCCACGACGCGGGCTTCCCGGCCGGCGTGCTGAACGTGGTGCACGGCCTCGGCGAGACGGGCGCGGCGCTCGCGGCGCACCCGGGGATCGACGGGCTCGTCTTCACCGGCAGCTACGCGACCGGGCGGCGGATCCGGCAGGCGACGTTCGACCAGCCGCACAAGAAGGTCAGCCTCGAGCTCGGCGGGCGCAACGCGGCGGTGGTGCTCGACGACGCCGATCTCGATCAGGCGGTGCGCGAGATCCTGCTCGGGGCGCTGATGACGGCGGGGCAGCGGTGTACGGCGACGTCGCGGGTGATCGCGACGAAGGGCATCGCCGACGCGCTGCTCTCGCGGCTCGTCGAGGCGTTCGCGCGGGTCGAGGCGGGTGATCCCAAGGACGGCGCGACGCTCTTCGGGCCGCTGGCCTCGGTGGGCGCGCGCGATCGCTTCGTACAAGCGCTGGCCGAGGCGCGGGCGGCGGCGAGCGTCGAGGTGCTCGTCGAGAGCGTGCCGCGCTCGCCGGGGGCGTGGGTGACGCCGAGCCTGTACCGGGTGCAGGGCGACGAGGCTTATCTCGGCGAGGAGCTCTTCGGGCCGCACGTCGACTTCGAGGTCGCCGCCGACGAGGACGACGCCTTCCGGCGGGCGGCGCGCACGCCGTACGGGCTGAGCGCGAGCCTCTTCACGCGGCGCGAGGCGCTCGTCGACGACTTCGCCGACGTGGCGCGGGTGGGCGTGGTCAACCTCAACCGCAGCACCAACGGCGCGTCGGGGCTGTTGCCGTTCGGCGGCACGGGCATGAGCGGCAACTGGGCGCCGGCGGGGAGCTGCGCGCCGCGGCTGACGACGTTCCCGGTCG
>JACKDM010000059.1 GCA_020633515.1 Myxococcales bacterium | reverse complement strand
ATGGGATCATGTAGACCGGCAGATGGTCCCGCAGATGCGCCCGCAGCGCCGGTGACAGCGCCCCCTGCTCGGCCGTCGGCGCCACGACGTAGGCCACGAGGCGCCTCTGGTGCTGCGCGTCGTGGTCGGCGACGACCGCGACCTGCTCGACGGCGCCGTGGCGCAGCAGCACCGCCTCGATCTCGCCGAGCTCCACCCGGAAGCCGCGGATCTTCACCTGGCGGTCCATGCGGCCGACGAACTCCAGCAGCCCGTCGGCGCGCCAGCGCGCGCGGTCGCCGGTCCGGTAGAGCCGCTCCCCGCTCGGATCGGCGCCCGCCCACACCACGAAGCGCTCCGCGGTCAGCTCGGGTCGGTCGAGATAACCGCGCGCGACGCCGCCGCCGCCGATGTACAGCTCGCCGGAGACGCCGGGCGGCAGGGGCTCGCCGTGGGCGTCGAGCACGAAGGCGCGCGCGTGCGCCAACGGCGTCCCGATCGGGAGCGCGCCCGACGCCGTCTCGACGCGGTGGCTCGTCGCCGTCACGGTCGTCTCCGTCGGGCCGAACGAGTTGTACACGCCGATCCCCCGCGCGAGCAGCGCCGCGACCTCTTCGGGGTGCAGCACGTCGCCGCCGCTCGCGACGAACCGGAGATCGCAGAGCTCGTCCGCCCGGCTGTCGAAGTACCGTGTCAGGAGCGGCGTGGTACACACCATCGTGACCCGATGGCGGATGGCATCGTCGACGATCGCTTCGATCCCGCTCGGATCGACACAGACGACGACCGAGGCCCCGACGCTGAGCGGCGGGATGATCTCTTCGATGCAGATGTCGAAGGCCAGCGTGCCATGCTGAAGCGCCCGATCCCGCGCGTCGAGCCCGACCCGATCCACGAAGCCGAGGGTGTAATTCACGACGTGTCGGTGCTCGACCACCACGCCCTTCGGGCGGCCGGTGGAGCCGGAGGTGTACATGACATAGGCCACGTCCTCCGGCCGGCTCTGCGCGGGTGGATCGGTCGCGTCGGGGGCGGCGGGATCGATCGGAGCGCGCTCGATCTCGACGACGATCCGGCCGGCGAGCGCGGCGTCGTCGAGCAGGCCCGCCTCGGTGATCACCGCGAAGGGATCGGCGTCGTCGAGGATCATCGCGACGCGCTGCGGGGGCCAGGTCGAGTCCACCGGCACGTAGCCGAAGCCCGCCTTGAGCGCGCCGAGCATCGCCACGAGCATCTCGGCGGAGCGCCCGAGGCAGATCCCGATCAGGTGCGGGCGCAGGGCGGCGCGGTCGAGGCTCTCGGGCTGCGGTCCGAGCCCCGCCGGCCGCAGCGCCATGAGCCGACGGGCGAGGCGGTTCGCGCGCGCGTTCAGCTCGGCGTAGGTCAACACCCGGCAGGCATCGGGCGCCATGCCCGGGGTCGCTTCGATGACCGCGATGGCTTCGGGCGTCCGGGCGACCTGTCGCTCGAACATCGCCTGGATCGGGATGCCCGCGCCCGGCAACGGAGCGGGCGCGCCGAGCGCCAGCACCGCCGCCCGCTCCGCCGCGGGCAGGATCGGCAGCGCCGCGACCGTCTGCGTCGCATCGCTCACCGCCGCCTGCGCGAGCGTGCGCAGCCGCGCCGCCAGCCGCTCGACGGTCGCGCCGTCGAAGAGCGCGGTGGCGTAATCGATCCAGCCCGCGAGGCCCGCTTCGGCGCGGATCAACTCCAGGCTCAGATCCATCTCGGTGTGCGCCCGGCCCAGGTCGATCCAGCGCGCCCCCAGCTCGCCGAGCGCATAGGACCGGGCGGCGGGATGCGACTGCGCATACTCGACGGTGACGATGCTCTGAAACAGCGGCGCATGACTCAGGCTGCGGTCGAGCCGGAGCGCGTTGAGCGTCTGCTCGACCGGCACGTCCTGCCGGGCGTAGGCGCCGAGGGTGGCTTCGCGCACCGCATCGAGCAGCTCGGCGAACGACGCCTCTCCCGGCACGACGACCCGCAGCGGCACGGTGTTGACCAGGCAACCCACCAGCCTCTCCAGCCCCGGGTGGTGGCGGTTGGCGACCGGCGCGCCGATGACGATGTCGTCACCGCCGCCATGGCGCGCGAGCAGCGTCGCCCACAGCGCGAGCACGACCATGAAGAGGCTGGCGCCGTGCGCCTCTGCCAGCCGCTCCAGGGCCCGCGTCAGCTCGGCGTCGAGCGCCACCGGCACCGCCGCGCACGCCGTCTCCTGCACCGCCGGGCGCGGGCGATCGGTCGGCAGCTCGAGCACCGTCGGCGCGCCGTCGAGCGCGCGGCACCACGCCGCCAGCCAGTCCTTCCAGACCGCCGTCTCGGCGGCCTCGCGCTGCCACAGCGTGTAATCGACCGGATCGAGCGCCGCGGCGGGCAGCGCCGGGGTCTCACCCGCCACGGCGGCGCGATAGGCCGCGTCGAGGTCTTGCGCCAGCACCCCCAGCGACCAGCCATCGGCGATGATGTGATGCAGGCACAGGAGCAGCGCGTGCTCACCCTCGCCCAGCGTGAACAGCGTCGCGCGGGCGAGCGGCCCGTTCGCGAGGTCGAATGGCTCCGACGCCGCCGATCGCATCGCCGCCCACAGCGCCTCGTCGGGATGGCTCGCGCCCGTCAGCTCCACCCGCGTCAGCGGGATCGTCGCGCTCCGGGCGACGCGCTGGCTCGGGAGGCCGCCTCGCTCGGGGAAGGTCGTGCGCAACGCCGCATGGCACGCCGCCAACGCCTGCAGCGCCGCCTCGAGCGCGTCCCGATCGAGCGGCCCGCTCAGCCGCAGCGCCAGCGGCGCGGTGTATGCGCTCAGCGTCGTCTCGAAGCGGTGCAGCACCCACAAGCGCTCCTGGGCGAATGACAGGGGCGGCTCCGCCGGCTGGGCGCGCGGCGCCGGGCCGGGCAGCGCGTCGGGCGTGCTCGCCCGGACGCCGTCGGCCCAGAGAGCGAGATCGGCGAGGGTCGGGTGGTCGAAGACCGCGCGCAACGGCACCGGGCGCTTCAGCGCTTCGCTCAGGCGGGTGGCGACCTGCGTCGCGAGCAGCGAGTGGCCGCCGAGCAGGAAGAAGTTGTCGTGACGGTCGGCCACCGCGCCGCCGAGCACCGCCGACCAGATCGCGGCGATGGTCCGCTCGGTGTCGGTCGCGGGCGGCTCGGCGCCGGCGCCCGCGGCGCTGTCGCAGGGCATCTGCGCGAGCGCTTGCAGGTCGATCTTGCCGTTGGGGGTCAATGGCATCCGATCGAGGACGACGAAGCCACCCGGCACCATGTAATCGGGCAGCAGCCGACTCAGCTCGGCGTGCAGCGCACCGGGACGCATCGCCCGCGTCGTCGAGACACACGCCACGAGCTTCGGGCCGGTGGCCTCCTCGCGGCGCTGAACGACCGCCTCGCGCACGCCCGGCAGCGCGACGAGCGCGGCGGTGATCTCGGTCAGATCGACCCGGAACCCGCGGATCTTGACCTGCGTGTCGGCGCGACCGAGGAACCCGATCTCCGGGCGCGCGCCGGGCACCGGGCTCGGCAGCCAGCGCGCCCGATCACCGGTGCGAAACAGCCGCCCCGGCGCGAACGGGTTGGCGACGAAGCGCTCGGCCGTCGCCTCGGGGCGCCCGCGATAGCCACGCGCGAGGCAGGCGCCGCCCACGTAGAGCTCGCCCTCGACGCCGGGCGGCACCGGCTCCCGCGCGTCGTCGAGGATGTAACACCAGGCATGGCTGATCGGCCGGCCGATCGGGACCGCGCCGGGCCACTGCGAACCCACCGGCGCCAGGCGGCTCGCGTCGTACCAGGTGACATCGGCCGCCACCTCGGACGAGCCATAGAGGTTGATCAACCGCGCCGCCGGGCACTGCGCCTGGAACGCCCGGGTCAGCTCGACCGGCAGGCTCTCGCCGCTGCACACCCACTGTCGCAGCGCCGGCAGCCGCGTCCCGAGTGGCACCCCCGCCCCATCCCCGAGCATCGCGCGCAACAGCGAAGGCACGAGCACCAGCCGCGTCACCCGGTGCGCGGCCAGCGCCTCGATGAAGCGCGGGACGTCCTGCACGGCCCGGGTCGACACGATGACCGAGGGCACCCCCTGCAACAGCGGGCCGAAGATCTCCCACACCGAGTCGACGAACGACAGGGCGGTCTTGTGGCAGCAGACCTCGTCCGCCTCGAATGGCATCGCGCGCCACATCCACGCCAACCGGTTCGTCGTGGCGCGGTGCAGCGCCTCGACGCCCTTCGGCCGCCCGGTGGAGCCAGAGGTGTAGATGACATAGGCGAGGTCATCCGGCCCGGTGGCGGGCGGCACATCACCCGCCGCGGGGGCCGCGCCGTCCGGCGCCTCGCCGATCTCGATGATGGTGACTCCCGCCGCCGCGGGCGCCGCCGCGCGCATCGCCGCGGTCGTGATCAGCAGCGACGCACCCGAGTCCGCGAGCATGTACTCGAGCCGCGCCTGCGGATAGCTCGGGTCGAGCGGCAGGTAGGCGGCGCCCGCCCGATGAACGCCGAGGAGCGCCGCGACCGTCGCGATCGAGCGGTCGGCATAGACGCCGACCACCGCCCCGCGCTCCGCCCCGTGTGCCCGCAGGCGCCCGGCGATCACCCGCGACCAGCGATCCAACTCAGCGTAGGTGATCGACGCCCGGGCACCACCCGCGTCATCGAGCGCGGTGAGCGCGACCGCGTCCGGCGTCCGGGCGACCTGCCGCGCGAACAGGGCGTCGAGCGTCGTGTGCATCGGATGATCGGCGGCGGGCGCGGGCGCGCTCTGGCCGCTCCAATCGGTGACGATGGTCTCGCGGGCGGTGGCATCGAGCAACGACACCTGCGACACCGGCCGGGCGGGGTCGGCCGTCATGCCATGCAACGCGACGCGCAGCGCCGCGGCCAGACGCCGCATCGTGTCGGGCAGGAACCGGCGCGCGTCGTAGGTGAAGGCACCGCCGAGGTCGCCGCCCATGTCGAACATCGACAGCGAGACCGGCTCGGGCGCGCCCCGCTGCCCCACGGCGAGGACCTCGGCGAACAACGACGGCGCGCGCGCCGCCTCCCGGGTCGCGTCGAGGATGAACCCGAACGCGGGCATGTCCGCCCCCGCGCTCTGGATCAGGCGCAGCACCTCCGAGAACGGGAACATCTGATGCTCGAACGCCGCCGCCAACTGCGCCTGCGTCCGCGCCAGCACCTCCAGCGTGCTCGGCGCGCCCGAGAGATCGACCGCGACGCAGAGCGGGTTGATCATGTAGCCCGCGGTCCGCTCCCAGCCCGACAGATGGCGCAGCGAGGTCGGCGTCGTCACGACGAACCGCTCGCGCCCGGTGTAGCGCGCCAGCACGACCTGATAGGCCGCGAGCAGCACCCGGAACACCGACACCCGCTGCACATGGGCAAAGGCGCGCACGGCCGCGCTCAGCTCGGCGTCGAGGTCGAACTCGAACGTGCCGGAGCGATACGGGCCGTCGCTCCCCGCCAGATCGGCCGGCAGCTCGGCGGCGGGCGGCCACCCGGCGATCTGCGCCCGCCACCACCGCCGCGCGGCGTCCCGGTCGGGCGTCGAGTCCTCCTCCCAGCGCACGAAGTCGTGGTAGCTCAGCCTCGGCGCGTCGAGCGCATCCGCCGCCCCCTCGGCCCGGATCAGCGCCTCGAGGTCGTCGATCAGCACCTCCTGAGACAGAAAATCCGAGACGATGTGATGCAGCGTCCAGTGGAGCAGCCGTCGGGTCGCGCCGCGCTCGTCGCGCGTCTCGAGGAGCGCGGCGCGCATCACCGGCCCGTGCTCCAGATCGAAGGGACGATCAGCCTCCCGCTCGCTCCACGCCTGGACCTCGGCCGCGCTCCAGCCCCGGCCGTCCACCCGCTCCAGCGCGAACCGGAAGCCATCATCCACCTGCTGCCGCGGCGCCTCCCCCTCGGGCCAGCGGAAGCGCGAGCGCAGCACCGGGTGTCGCTCGGCGAGCGCCTGCAACACCGCCTGCACCCGATCCGGCGCCACGTCGGGCTGCAACCGAGCGACCAGATACAGGTTGTAGATCGGCGTCTTCGGGTCGAGCCGCCACGCCATCCACAGGCCCTGCTGGCCGGCGGACATCGGGTAGACCTGCGGCGCCGCCGCCTTGGCTTGCAGCCACTCGATCAGCGCGCTCCGGTGGGCGCGGATCGTCTCGACGACCGCGGCCGGCGGCTGCGGCGCGCGCGTCGCGAACCGAAGCTGCTCACCGGCGAGGCTGAGCTTGTCTCCGCGGGCGGATACATCCGCGAGGAACTCGACGACGTTGAAGCGCGATCCGGGCAATGTGACGCTCTCCGCTGGCGCACCCGGGACATGGGCCGCTCAAGGGACGGTTTGGTATCATACAATTCGACACAAACATAGTGCGGACCGAACGGTCGCCGCCTATACTGCCTCCCCAACTGCTCACGAGTGCGACCCGAATGACGTACATCCTCGGCCTCAACGCCGTGTATCACGAGCCCGCTGCATGCCTCATTCGGGGCGGCGAGCTCGTCGCGATCGCAGAAGAAGAGCGCTTCAACCGGATCCAGCACGGCAAGAAGGTGCTGACGGACAATCCGGACGAGTTCCCGCTGCAATCCATCGCGTTCTGCCTGCGCGCGGCAGGCATCACGATGAGCGACGTGGCTCACATCGGCTACTCGGCCGTCCCGGTCGAGTTCGAGCGTCGGCGCGCCGCCCTCGCCACCGGCGCCTTCGGCGACGAGTGGCTCGACGACGCGGAGTGGGAGCGCGGGCAGGTGGCGCTCCTGCGGGTGCCCGAGTCGCTCAAGGCGCTCGGCTTCGAGGGCCGGTTCCACTGGGTCGACCACCACGTCGCGCACGCCGCCTCGGCCTTCTACCCGTCCCCCTTCGAAGACGCCGCGGTGCTCTCCATCGACGGGACCGGCGAGTTCGACACCGCCGTGATCTATCGCGGCGCGGGGCGCGAGCTGACCCGCATTCAGGGGGTGGCATACCCGAACTCGATCGGCCTGCTGTGGGAGGTCGTCTCCATCTACCTCGGCTTCGGTGTCTACGACGCCGCCAAGATCATGGGGCTCGCGAGCTACGGCGATCCCAACCGCTTCCTCGCGAAGTTCCGTCGGATCCTGCGCGCCGGGCCCGATGGCACCTTCGTCATCGACCATGACATGGTCCGCTTCGGCCACCTCGAATACTACCCGCCGAAGGCCTATCTCGACGGGCTCGAAGCCTTCCTCGACGTCAAGCGCCGCCACCGGGGCGAGCCGCTCGAGCAGGTGCACGAAGACATCGCCGCCGCGATACAGTCCCTGACCAACGAGCTCGTCTTGCACATGGTCGAGCATGCGCACCGCGAGACGGGCTCCGAGAACCTCTGCCTCGCCGGCGGGGTGGCGCTCAACTGCGTGACGAACGGCCATGTCTTCGAGAACGGACCGTTCAAGCGGCTCTACGTGCAGCCGACCGCCCACGACGCCGGCACGGCGATCGGCGCGGCCTTCTGGATCCATCACGCCGTGCTCGGCGACGACACCCGCGGGGTGATGGACCACGCCTACTGGGGGCCGGCCTACGACGACGCCCGCATCGTCGAGGCCCTCGACGCCCGATCGCTCCCGCACCGGCGGCGCGAGTCGATCGAGTCCGACGTCGCCGCGCTGATCGCGCAGGACAAGATCGTCGCGTTCTTCCAGGGTCGCATGGAGACGGGGCCGCGCGCGCTCGGCAACCGCAGCCTGCTCGCCAACCCCACCAACCCGCACATGCGCGACATCCTCAACGCCAAGGTCAAACACCGCGAGTACTTCCGCCCGCTGGCGCCGAGCGTGCTCGCCGAAGAGGCCGAGGCGTGGTTCGAGATCCGCAAGCCCACGAGCGCGGCGGAGTTCATGCTCATGACCTACCCCGCGCGCCCCGACAAGAGAGATCGCATCCCGGCGGTGGTCCACACCGACGGCTCCTGCCGGATCCAGTCCGTGCGCCGTGAGACCAACCCGCGCTACCACAAGGTCATCTCGGCCTTCCAGGCGATCACCGGCGTGCCGGTGGTGCTCAACACATCGTTCAACGATCAGGAGCCCATCGTCTGCACGCCCGAGGATGCCATCAACACCTTCCTCAAGACAGAGATCGACGCGCTCGCCATCGGTGACCGGCTGGTGCTGAAAGAGGACGTCCGTTGACCCCGCAGGCCCGACTCGAAGCCGTCCTGGCGCGCAAGCGACACACAGCCATCCGAGGCTTCGCCGTCGTCACCGATCCGCTCGACTACACGGAGATCGATCAGGTCTTCCCGATCTACGCCGAGCAGGCATTCTTCCTCGACGAGATCGTGCCCGACGCGATCAAGGGCGCCGCGGCGCTCGAGGTCGGGGTTGGCTCCGGCGTGCTCTCCATCGGCGCGATCCGCGCCGGCGCGGCGAAGGTCACCGCGCTCGAGATCAACCCGCGCGCCAGGAACATCGCCGGCTTCAACATCGTGATGAACGGCTTCGAGGATCGCATCGCCATCGTCGACGGCGCGGCGGACGTCTTCGCCCCGGTGGCCGGGCGCAAGTTCGACTACATCTTCTCGAACCCACCCTTCGAGCCCACCCCGCCGGACCATCCGTTCTTCTATCACTCCGCCGCCGGGCCGTTCGGGCTCGACTTCATCGAGGCGATGTTCAAGGGCGTCTACGACGTGCTCGCGCCCGGTGGCCACCTGCAGATCGTCACCGCCGCGCCGGGTGACGAGACCGGCCCGTTCTTGCTCGCCGAGCTCGCCCGGCAGCACCTCAGCGGATCGACCCGGATCGTCAGCAGCCCGGTCAGCCTCGACTACTACGAGGCGCTGGACTGGCTGCCGGAGAAGGGCTTCTTCACGCGCGAGCAGACCGAAGAGCTCAAGCGCATGGCCCGCGCCAAAGGGATCACCCGCTCTCATCTGTGCGTCCTGCATCACGACCACGACGGCACGGGCTCGACCGATGTCACGATGACGACGTCGAGCGAGACCTACGCCTCGCCCGAGATCCCGTTCGAGTAGCGACGCATGTACTCCACGACGCACCGGCAGACGACTGCACAAGACTTGTGATGAGGCAGGTTTCCATGCGACTGCGACCGCCCGAGCACAGCTCAGCCGAGAACATCGTCGACCTCATGCCGCAGGTGGCGTCGACGCCGGTCGTCAGCAGCTACACCGAGTGGGACCCACTCGAAGAGGTGATCGTCGGGCGGGCCGACAACGCCTGCGTGCCGCGCTGGCACCCGGTCCTGCAAGCCACGATGCCCCGCCAGCACTGGGACTTCTTTCGCCACAACGGCGGGCAGCTCTTCCCGGCCGACACCCGCGCCGCCGCCGAGCGGGAGCTCGACGGGTTCTGCCGCGAGCTCGAGGCGCAGGGCGTCGTGGTGCGCCGCCCCGATCCCGTCGACTGGCGCGCGACGTTCTCCACCCCCGACTTCGAGGCGGAGACCGGCCTCTATGGTGCCATGCCCCGTGACGCGCTCCTCATCGTGGGCGACGAGATCATCGAAGCCCCGATGGCATGGCGCAGCCGATACTTCGAATCGCGGGCCTATCGCCCGCTGATCAAACACTACTTCGCGCAGGGCGCCCGGTGGACCGCCGCGCCGAAGCCGCAGCTCGGCGAAGCGGCGTACAGCCCGTGCGACGACGGGGAGTACGACGTGCAGGCCGGGCGCAGCGTCGTCACCGAGTTCGAGCCCCTCTTCGACGCCGCCGACTTCAGCCGCTGCGGGCGTGACATCTTCTGCCAGGTGACGCAGGTCACCAACCGCTTCGGCATCGAATGGCTGCGGCGGCATCTGGGCCCGGCGTACACGATCCACATCCTGGAAGTGGACGACCCCCAGGCGATGCACATCGACGCCAGCTTCGTGCCGCTCGCGCCGGGGCGGGTGCTGTTGCATCCCACCCGCGTGCCGCGGCTCCCTGCGATGTTCGATGACTGGGAGATCCTGACGCCGCCCGCGCCCACCGTGCCATCGTCGCACCCGTTCTACTTCAGCAGCAGCTGGCTCTCGCTCAACCTCCTGAGCCTCGATGAGACGCGGGTCTTCGTCGAAGCCGCCGAGAAGCCGATGATCGACTTCTTGCGCCGGCACGGGTTCGAGCCGATCCCGATCCCCTTCCGTCACTTCGGCAGCCTGGGCGGCGCCTTCCACTGCGCCACCTGCGACGTCCGCCGCCGCGGCACGCTGCAGAGCTACTTCCGATGATGCGCGGCCTGTCGGGGAAGGGTGCGATCGTCACCGGCGGCGTCCAGGGCATCGGCCACGCCTCGGTCCTGCGCCTGCGCGCGGAGGGCGCGCGCGTCGCGGTGATCGATCGCGACGCCGATGGCTGCGCCGCCCTGCGCGCCGCGCTGCCGGATGTCATCGCCCTGACCGCCGACGTGACCGATCTCGACGCGATCGAGGCGGCGTTCGCCGACGTGATCGCTGCGTTCGGCCGGCTCGACGTCGTCTTCAACAACGCCGGGATCAGCGCGCCCGGCGACAGCCTCACGCTGCCCGCCGAGCATTGGCGGCGCACGCTCGCGGTCAACGTCGACGGCGTCTTCCACTGCGCGCGCACCGCCGCGCGGCACATGAAGGCGCAAGGCAGCGGGGTCATCATCAACATGGCATCGGTCAGCGGCATGGTCGCCATCCCCGACTACCTCGCCTACAACACCTCGAAGGCCGCCGTGATCCAGTTGACGCGGACCCTCGCGCTCGAGCTCGCGCCGATCGTCCGGGTCAACAGCATCAGCCCCGGCTACGTCCTGACGCCGATGCAGGAGGCCGAGTACACCCCCGAACAGATGAAGGCGCTCAACGCCCGCATCCCCATGGGTCGCCATGCAGATCCCGCCGAGATCGCAGCGCTCGTGGCCTTCCTCGCCTCCGAGGAGGCGCCCTTCATGACCGGGTCCAACGTCGTCATCGACGGCGGCGAGACCGCCGGCGGCACGGCGAGCCGATGATGCACTCGATCGACCAGATGGCGCCCGCGACCCTCACGGCCGCGCCCCTCACGGCCGCCACCGAGACGGCGACCGAGACCGCGCCCGGGACCAGCGCGGTGGTGGACCGGGTCGCTCACCTGAGCCCGAAGGACTTCGCCGCGCGCTACTTTCGCGCGCGCCGGCCGGTGTTGATCACCGACATGGCGACCCGGTGGCCGGCCTGCGAGCGCTGGACCTTCGACTTCTTCGCCCGGCAGGACCCCGACCGTCGGGTCACGCTCGAGAAGGGCAATGTCCTGCAAGGGGAGACGGACTTCGAGACCGCGCGCATCGCCGACTACCTCGCCCGCATCGAGTCGGAAGGCTCGGCCGAGGGCACCGGCAGCAAACGACGCTACCTGTCGATGTTCCGGGTGTTCGAGGCGTTCCCCCGGCTCAAGGCCGACGTCGACTTCCACCTCATCGAGAAGACGTCGCTGTGGCAGATCTACTTCGCCTGGCTCGGCCCGGCGGGCACGCTGACCGGCTATCACATCGACTGGATCGACAACATCCTGACTCAGATCCGTGGTCGCAAGCGCGTCTGGCTCGTCCCCCCCGAGCAGTCGTCGAAGATGTATCCCAGCAAGAAGTACGACTATCGCTCGACCCTCAGCGAGGTCGAGCCGAACACCTGGGATCCGCGGCTCCATCCTCGCTTCGCCGAGGTGACGCCGCTCGAGATCACGCTGGAGCCGGGTCACATGCTGTTCATCCCGCATGGCTGGTGGCATCGCGTGCTGGCGCTGACCCCCTCGATCAGCATCAACGCCTTCGCCCAGGACCTGACGGGGCTCTTGTGGCGGCAGAGCCGCGCCTCGTCTCTCCACCTCCTGCATCGGGCGGGGCTGTATGGCCGCGCCGACTGCACCTGCCACCACAAGACACCCACCGGCACGGACGCCCGTTGAGCCACCCGCAGGAGCCCGCTGGACCATGATCCCCGGCTACTCTCATACGCCCGGCGATGACAGCGCCCCGGTGGACCTGCTGTTCCTCAACTTCAGCAACTGGCCCGGAAACCCGGTCTATCCCTATGCCTTCGTGCAGGTCTCGGCGCTCGCCCGCCGGGCCGGGCTCAGCGTCCGACGGTGGGACGGCCTCGGGCTGACCCGCGAGCAGCAGCTCGCCTGCGTGCGCGCGCTGCTGCGACGGCATCGGCCGCGCGCTGTGGGCTTCACCATCCGGCAGGCCGACTCCACCGAGGCCGACGAGTACCTCGGCGCCAAGGCCGAAGCGATGACCCGCTGGTTCCCGATGGAGGACACCTTCGCCGCGATCCGGCAGGTGCGCGCGGTGTCGGACGCGAAGGTGGTGGTGGGTGGGTTCACGTTCACGGCGAGCCCGGTGACGATGGCGGAGTATCTGCAGCCCGACTTCGGTGTCATCGGCGAGCCGGATGCTTTCATCGCGCGCTTCGACGATGTGATGGCCGGGCGTCTCGACGGCGTCGCCAACCTGCTCTACCGCCACGCGGGGCGCTGGCGGCAGAACGAGCGCGTCTACTACGGCCCCTTCGACGGGCTGGAGTACACCCCCGAGCTCCTCGACGAGATCACCCGGTTCCACGGCGAGCGTGCCTTCCGCGAGGCGCAGCTCGCGCCGGTGCCCGGGCTGAACACGGCCGCCAACACCGGCAAGGCGGTCGCGGTCGAGATCGCCCGCGGCTGCCCCTACCGCTGCGCGTTCTGCTGCGAGCCCCTCGTCAAAGGCAACAAGGTCCGGCTGCGCGACCTCGACGTCGTCGAGGCGGAGATCCGATCCCTGCTCGATCACGGCGTGCGCTATCTGTGGTTCATCTGCTCCGAGCTCAACGTCAGCAAGAGCCATGTCATGGCATTGGCCGAGCGGCTGATCCGCATCAACGCGGGGCGCGCGCTGCCGGTGTACTGGCGCGCCTACTTCCTGCCCGTCAAGTTCAGCAAGGACGAGCTCCGCGTCCTGCTGCGCTCGGGGCTGATGTTGGAGCACAACGGCCCCTTCTCCGACCTCAGCAATGACACGCTCGAGAAGCTGCGCGAACCCTACCGCCTGCGTCACGCGCTCGCGCACCTGCGCGACCTCATGGAGCTCAACGAGGAGCCGGAGTTCGCGCACCGCAAGCTCGACCGCTGGATCCTGTGGTCATGGCTCGTCAACCCCTACTCGACGCTGGAGACGGTGCGCCAGACCATCGAGACGATCGCTCACCTGTCGCTGGACCTGCACTTCGACATGGCGGCGGGGTATCCGGCGCTGAGGGTCTACGAGTGCCTGAGCGGGCTGCCCGAGGACACGCACGCGAAGATGACGGTCGTCACCGGCGACCCATCCGTCGCGCCCTCGGTGATCCACCCGTCCTTCTATTACAGCCGCGCGCTGCTCGATCACTTCGGTGGCATCGACGCCCTCCATGACTTTCTCTACTACGCGCACGCGACGTTCCTGTCGAAGCAGCACCGCGCCGCGCGTGACTGGTCCGCCTGGGCCGCGCGACAGGACCCCGATGACCTCACCCGTCTGCTCGACGCCGTGACGGCGGAGCCGGTCCCCTCCCCGGCCTGGGTCGCGCACCCCGACCTCGGCCCATACGCACCGGAGCGCTGGTTCGAGGCCGCGTGGGGCGCGTGGCAGGAGGCAGGGCGAGACTGGAGGCGCTTCGACGCGGCGGTGCGCCGGCGCCCCCCGGCCGTCGCCAACGCGATCGTGGCTTCCTTGCTGCATCAGGCCTGCGAGCGCGCGCCCGCGACGCACCGGGCGGTCTTCGCCGCCTTCGACCTGCTCGACGCGGAGACCGGCGCCCCGCTCTGTTCGCCGTTCAAGGCGCTCGGCCGCCTCCTGCCCCATCACGCGAGCGAGGCCGATCTCATCGAGGCCGCGCGCGCGCGGTGCGGGCCCGCGGCCGCGATGGTCCTGCGCTACTATGTCTACGCGCTCAACCTGCGGCTCGAGCCGAAGCTGACCTTCTTGATCCCATCGCCGCCGGCCGCCGCGGACGATGCCCTGTATGTGCTCCAGAGCGAGGTCGCATGACTCGGAGTGATCGCCGAGACAAGGATGGACAACCCCGCGACTGGCACGACCAGGCGGATGCCTATCTGGCCTATTTCGATGACAACCCCGACCGCCTCTCGACGACGACGGTCTTTCCGCGGTTGCTGGCGCGGTTCGGCGATCTGCGCGGGCTGCGGGTGCTCGACTTCGGGTGCGGGCAAGGGCGCTTCGCCCGAGCGATGGCCGACGCCGGCGCGACGGTCGTGGCATACGACGCCTCGAGCGCGGAGATCGCCAACGCCCGCGCGCGCGATGGCGGGCGCGGCATCGCCTACGTCGACCGCCTCGACACGCTCGACGCCGAGCGCCCCTTCGACCGGATCCTCTGCTTCATGGTGCTGCTGTGCAACCCGCTGCCGGAGGCCGAGGCGCTGCTGCGACGGCTGCACGCGCTCGCCGCGCCCGGCGCGCTCGTCGGGCTCGGCGACACCGACACGGCGAGCATCGGCCAGGTCTGGCCCGACTTCTACTCCAGCCCGCCGGCGGAGCCGGTTCGGGGGGCGCCCTATCAGAGCAACATCCCCACCAGCGCGGGGCTGATTCGGATCACCGATCACTACTACAGCCCCGATGACATCACCGCGATGCTGCGCGACGCCGGCTTCGTCGACGTGGTCGCGGAGCACGTCGCGCTGCCCTTCGTCATCCACACGGCGCGGCGGCCCTGACGATGCCCTTCCCGATCCTGCCGATCGTCGCCGGCGCCGTCGTCTTCGGGCTGGTCAATCTCGGCAAGAAGCGTCTCGCGAGCCCGGCGCGACGGCGGCACAAGAAGGCCAAGGCGCCCGACGAGCCCGGAGAGAAGGTCGACCTCACCCGGTTGGCCCGCGACGTCGGCAAGGTCGTCTTCCTCAGCGACCGCGCCGAGCTGCAAGCGAGCATGGACGAGGCCAGCCGCGCCGAGGCGGAGGCCGAAGACCGCCACAACAAGCGTCAGATGGCGCTCTCGGCCGGCGCGTTCGGCGTCGCGGTGGCATCGACCTTCGTGGCCCCCCTCGTGCCGGTCGCCATCGGCGCGGTGCTGTTCTTGATGCGCGACACCGCGGCGCTCGTCTGGCGTGACATCAAGCGCGGGCACGTCCTGAGCCTCTATGCCATCAGCGCGGGGGTGACCCTGCTGATGCTCGCCTCGGGCTACGTGGCCCTCGCGGCCTTCGCCGCGCTCATGGAAGGGTTCTTCTCACGCATCATCAACCAGCTCGAGCGGAGCTCGAAGCATCACCTCACCACCGCCTTCGCGGGCGACTTCGACAAGGTCTGGATCGTCAAGGATGGCATCGAGATCCAGATCCCCTACCCCGAGGTCGGGATCGGCGACCGCGTGCGCGTGCGGGCGGGCGAGCTGATCCCGGTCGACGGCCGCGTCGTCGATGGCATGGCCCAGGTCGACCAGCGGATCCTGACCGGGGAGAGCCAGCCGGTCGAGAAGGAGCCGGGCGACGAGGTCTTCGCCTCGACGCTGGTGCTCTCGGGGCGCGTCACCGTCGAGGTGGTCACCGCCGGCGACGACACGGTCGCCGCCCGGATCGCGCGCACGCTCGAAGGGACCCAGAGCTACAAAGACACGGTCATGCTGCGCGGCCGGGCGATCGCTGATCGCTTCGTGCCGGCCAAGCTGGCGCTCGCCGGCACGGCGGCGGTCTTCGTCAACCCGCAGGCGGGGCTGGCGCTGATGTGGGCCGAGATGGGCACCGGCCTGTGCATCTCGGGGCCGATGTCGGTCATGACCTATCTGCAACTGCTGGCCCGGCAACAGATCCTGGTCAAGGACGGCCGGGTCTTCGAGGCGCTGAGCGCGGTCGACACCGTGGTCTTCGACAAGACCGGGACGCTGACCGAAGAGCAGCCCACGCTCGGGGCGATCCACCCGTTCAATGGCTTCGACAGCGACGCGGTGCTGCGCTTCGCGGCGACCGCCGAGCAGCGCCAGCCCCACCCGATCGCCCGCGCCATCCGCGCCCGCGCCGAGGCCGAGGGCCTCGAACCCCTCGCCACCGACGACGGGCAGTACGAGCTCGGCTACGGCGTCACGGTCAGCGTCGGCGGTCGCGTGATCCGGGTCGGCAGCGCCCGCTTCCTCACCCGGGAGGGGGTGACCCTGCCCCCGTCGGTCGAGGTGATCCAGGCGCAGGCGCAGGCAGCGGCGCACACCCTCGTCTATCTCGGCGTCGACGGCGAGCTGGCCGGCGTCATGGAGATGGAGCCCACCATCCGCCCCGAGGCGCGTGAGATCGTCGCCGCGCTCCGCGAGCTCGGCATCGAGCTCTACATCATCTCGGGCGACCACGAGATCCCGACGCGCCGGATGGCCGAGGCGCTCGGCATCCAGAACTACTTCGCCGAGACCCTGCCCGAGAACAAGGCGGCGCTCATCCAGCGCTTGCGCGACGAGGGCCGCTTCGTCTGCTTCGTCGGCGATGGCATCAACGACGCGATCGCGCTCCAGGCCGCGCAGGTGTCGGTCTCGCTGAAGGGTGCGTCGACCGCGGCCACCGACACCGCGCAGGTCGTGTTCATGGATGGCACGCTGCGCCACCTGCCGCGGCTCTTCGAGATGGTCGACGAGTTCGAGGACTCGATGCGTCGCAACATCGTCTTCGGCTTCGCGCCGGGGGTGTTCACCATCGGCGGGGTGCTCTTCTTCAAGTTCGGGATCGCGGCGGCGATGGCGGTGCAATACATCAGCATCTTCGGAGAGCTGGTCAACGTCTTCTGGCCGCTGGCGAAGCATCAGGATGCCATGCCCGCGCCGGCCGGGCCGGACAGCCTCGAGGCGCCCGAGAGCCACCCTGCCCTTCACCTCTCCGAGCCCGTGGGAGCCGACCGATGATCGAGCAGTTCAGGGACAAGACGCGCCATGCGGCCGAGCTCCTCTCACCGGTGCTCCACAAGACACCGCTGACCTGGTCGGCGCCGCTGAGCGAGGCGATCGGCGGGGCGGTGTATCTCAAGCAGGAGAATCTACAGCGCACCCACACCTGCAAGGCACGCAGCGCCTATTACATGCTCGCCACGCTGAGCGAGGCCGAGCGGCGCCATGTGGTGACCGTCTCGACCGGCAACAACGGCGTGTCGATGTCGTGGGCGATGTCCGAGCTCGGCATCCCCGGCACGGTCTTTCTGCCGCATGGCGTCGTGCCTCACAAGGTCGCCGCCATCGCACGGCACCCGATCACGATCATCCACGAGGGGGATGACATCGTCGACGCCGAGATCGTCGCTCGGGCGTACGCCCGGGAGCATGGTTATACCTTTCGCTCACCCTACAACGAGTGGGGCGCGATGATCGCGCAGGCGACGATCGCCGATGAGATCTTCGAGCAGCTCGACGCCGTCGGGGCGACGGCCGATGCCTTCGTGGTGCCGGTGGGGGGCGGGGGCCTGATCGCCGGGATCGCGGCGTACCTCCTCGACGACGGGCGAAAGGTCGAGCTCATCGGCGCCCAGCCGGAGAAGTCGCCGGTGATGGCGCTGTCGGTGCGGGCGGGGCGCATCCTCCAGATGCCATCGGCGCCGACGCTCTCCGATGCGACCGCCGGGGGCGTCGAGCAGGGCGCGATCACCTTTGCGTACTGCCGGGACCATGTCAGCGACTACGTGCTCTTGAGCGAGGACGAGATCGCCGACGCCATGGTGCTGCTCTACCGCGATCACGACATCCGGGTCGAAGGCTCGGGGGCGCTGTCGGTCGCGACGCTGCTGAAGCATCGTGACCGCTTCCGGGGCAAGACGGTGGTGCTGCTCGCGTGCGGAGCCAACGTCGACGACGCGCTGCTCGAGCGCCTCTGCGATGCCCGCTGAGTCTTCGTTGCGCGTCGCGGTGGCCGCGCTGCGGGTGGAGCGTGACCCGGCGCAGAACCTCGCGCGGATCCTGGCGATCGTGCCGCGCGCCGCCGCCGCCGGCGCCGCGCTGGTGTGCTTCCCGGAGTACAGCCTGCGCCCGCTCGACCGGGCGTGGCTCGACCCGACCGCGGCGATCGATGCCATCCGCGCGCAGTGTGAGCGCTGTGGGGTGTGGGCGGTCTTCGGCGCCGACGCCGGCGGGCCCGAGCGTCGCCTCAACAGCCTGTATGTCATCGATCCGCGCGGGGCGATCCACTATCGCTATGACAAGGTCCATCTGTGGGGGCGGGAGGCAGAGGTCTACCAGGCCGGCGCGCGGTCGCGGGTCATCGAGATCGGGCCCGCGCGGGTGGCGGTGATGGCGTGCTGGGATCTGGCGTTCCCCCGGTACGCCGCCGATCTGGCGGATCAGGGCGCCGACGTGCTGCTGTGTTGCAGCTATCTGGTCGACGCCGAGGTCGACGCCGAGCCGTTGCAGGCGCTGCCGCTGGCCCGGGCGTTCGAGAACCGGGTGTATTGCGTGCTGTGCGAGGCGGTGACGGATGAGACGCTGTCGATCAGCATGGTGTGCCATCCGCTCGGGGTGCGTCAGCGGATCGCGGGGGAGGAGGGGCTGTTGATCGCCGACCTCGACCTCGCCGAGCTGAAGCGGCTGCGGGCCTACTACGAAGACCCGAGCCGAGGGTGGACGGATTGACCATGGGGATGGCGGGTGGCGAGACCGGCCTGATCGCGCGGATCTTCGCCGAGGCCGAGGCGCGCCCGGAGGCGGCGGCGCTGGTCGGGGCCGAGGAGACGCTGTCATACGGCGCGCTGCGCCGGCGCGTGGGTGGGATCGCGACCGCCTTGCAGCGGCTCGGGGTCGGCCCCGACGACGGCGCCCGGGTGGGTGTCGACCTGCCGCGCAGCGTCGAGGCGGTGTGCGTCGTGCTCGGTGTCATCGCGGCCGGTGGCATCTACGTGCCCATCGAGCGGCGTCACCCGCTGAAGACACGGCAGCGCATGGCCGAGCGCGCGGGGCTGACCCACGTCGTCACCGACACCGATGACTTCGCCGGTCTCGTCCCGCGCTGCCTGCGGCCCGGATCCCTGGCCGAGACCGAGGCGTGGGCGCCACCCGTCGCGGCGGCGGGGGATCGGCCGCTGCATGTGCTCTACACCTCGGGCAGCACCGACGAGCCGAAGGGCGTGCTCGGCACCCACGGGCAGATGATGGCTCGGCTCGCGTGGCTGTGGCAGGCGCTGCCGCTCGGGCCGGGTGATGTCTGCTGCCACAAGACGGCGCTGCACTTCGTCGATGCCAGCCTGGAGATCTTCGGCGCGCTCGCCCGCGGCGCTGCGCTGGTGATCGCGCCCGATGCCACGGCGACAGAGGCCGAGAGCTTGCTGGACCTGCTGGCTCGGCGCGGGGTGACCCGGCTCTACCTGGTGGTGTCGCAGCTCCGCTCGCTGTTGATCGCGGCGCCCGCGCTCGGGGCGCGGCTGCCGGCGCTGGCGCTGTGGGTCGTCAGCGGTGAGCGCCTGCCGCGCGAGCTGGTGGAGACGTTCCGCGCGGCGGCTCCGAACGCCCGGCTGATCAACCTCTATGGCTGCAGCGAGGTCCCCGAGATCTGCTGGACCGAGGTCGCCCCCGGCGGGCGCCTCGACGGCGACGCGGCGCCGATCGGGCATGTGATCGAGGGGTTGGAGGCGCACATCGTCGACGACACGCTGGCGCCGGTCGCGGCGGGCATGAGCGGCGAGCTGCTCGTCGGCGGCCCGATCCTGGCGCGCGGCTACCTCGACGCGCCCGCCGAGACGGCGAGGCGCTTCATCCAGAGCCCGTTCGGCGGTGTGGGTCGGCTCTATCGCACGGGCGACCGGGTCCGGCGAACGGATGACGGCCTCTTGTGGCACGAGGGCCGCGCCGACGATCAGGTCAAGGTGCGCGGGCATCGGGTCGAGCTCAGCGCGGTCGAGGCGGCGCTCGTGCGCTGCGAGCCGGGTCTGGCCGCGGTCAAGGCGGTCGTCCAGGAGGACCCGCGCCTGCCGGAGAACCGCAGCATCGTGGCGTTCGTCGCGCCCGAGACCGTCGACACGGCGCGGCTCGCGGCGCGGATGCGGACGGAGGCGCCGGCGCCGATGCAGCCGCAGCGGATCATCGCGCTCGCGGCGCTGCCGACGACGCCGAGCGGCAAGATCGACCGGCGGCGGCTCGCGGCGATGGCCCGCGCCCGGTTCGAGGGCGCGGTGGCGGGCGACACCCGGGCCCGCGTGACCCGGCTGTGGTGCCAGGTGCTGATGACCGACAGCGTCGGCCCGGAGGAGCGCTTCTTCGACGTGGGCGGCGACTCGCTGCGATTGGCGCGGCTGCACCAGGATCTCACGGCCGCCTTCCCGCACTTCGATCTGACCTTGCCCGAGCTGTTGGCCCATCCCACGATCGCCGCGCAGACGGCGTACCTGAGTCATCGGCAGGCGGCCGCCCCCGGGGCGGCGGGCGCCCGACCCGCGGGGCAGGAGATCGCGATCATCGGCCTCGCCTGCCGCTTCCCGGGCGCGTCGACGCCCGAGGGCTTCTGGGCCAACCTGCGCGACGGGGTGGACGCGATCACCGACTTCACCGACGCCGAGCTCGAGCAGCCCGACGCCGCGCTGCGGGCCGACCCTGCCTATGTCAAGGCCGGCGCCGTGCTGGACGACGTCGCGGGCTTCGACCCCGAGTTCTTCGGGCTGAGCGAGGCGCAGGCCAGCCGGCTCGACCCCCAGCACCGGCTGCTGCTGGAGTGCGCGTGGGAGGCGATGGAGCGCGCCGCCCTGCCCCCCGGCGCCGAGGCCGGGCGGGTCGGTGTCTTCGCCGGCAGCGGCCCGAGCAGCTACCACCTCAATCAGATCGCGACGCCGCCGGTCACCGAGGCGACGATGGCGGAGTATCAGGACAACCTCGCCACCGACCGCAACTTCCTCGCGACCCGGATCGCCTACCTGCTCGGGCTCACCGGGCCCGCGCTCACCGTACAGTCGGCGTGCTCGACGGGGCTCGTCGTGGTGCATCAGGCCTGTCAGGCGCTGCGGGCCGGGGAGTGTGAGGCGGCGATCGCGGCCGCGGTGTCGATCAAGACGCCGCAGCGCGCCGGCTACCTGTTCGAAGAAGGCATGATCCGCTCCCCCGACGGTCGCTGCCGGGCCTTCGACGCCGCGGCGCACGGCACGCTCTTCGGCAACGGCGCCGGCGTCGTGGTGCTCAAGCCGCTCGCCGCCGCCCGCGCGGCCGGTGATCCCATCCTCGCCGTGATCAAGGGCACGGCGGTCAACAACGATGGCATGGACAAGGCCGGCTACGCCGCGCCGAGCGTGAGCGGTCAGGCCGACGTCGTGGCCGCGGCGCTGACCGACGCGGGGACCCATCCGGCGAGCATCGGCTACGTCGAGGCCCATGGCACCGGCACCCGGATCGGCGATCCCATCGAGATCAGCGCGCTGACTCGCGCCTACACCCGGCTCGGCTGGACCCCGGGCGCCACGCGGGCGCTCATCGGCTCGGTCAAGACCAACATCGGCCACCTCGACGAGGCGGCCGGCATGGCGGGGCTGATCAAGGCGGCGCTGACGCTCCAGCACGCGGAGATCCCGCCGAGCCTGCACTACGAGACGCCCGAACCCGGCCATCGACTTCGAGCGGAGCCCCTTCGCGGTCGCGGCGCGCCGCAGCCCGTGGCCCCGGCCCGAAGGCGCGCGGCGGCGGGCGGGGGTCAGCTCGTTCGGCATGGGCGGCACCAACGCGCACCTGATCGTCGAGGAGGCGCCCGAGCCCGCGCCGGCGCCGGTGACGGCGAGCGCGCCGTCGCGGCATCTGCTGGTGCTGTCGGCGCCCACCCCCGCGGGGTTGAGCGCGCTGGCGGGCCGGTATCGCGCGCTCCTCGCCGCCGAGCCGGCGCTCGATCCCGTCGACCTGTGCGCGACCGCGGCCATGGGCCGCCGGCACTTCGAGCACCGCCTCGCCGTGGTCGGCGAAGACACCCGGAGCCTGCGCGACGCCCTGGCGGCGCCCGCGCTCGACCGGGCGTCCGGGCGCGGCGGCGCGGGTGGGATCGCCTTCGTCTTCAGCGGCCAGGGCGCGCAGTATCTCGGCATGGCGCGCCGGCTCTACGAGACCGAGACGCCGTTTCGGGAGACGCTGGATCGCTGCGCCGCGATCCTCGACCCGCTCCTGCCGCGGCCGCTGTTCGACGTGATCTTCGCAGGGGCGACCGACGCCGACGGCGCGCCGCTCCTGTCGCAGACGCGCTACACGCAGCCCGCGCTGGTGGCGGTCGAGCTGGCCCTGGTGGCGCTGTGGCGGTCGTGGGGGGTGCACCCGGAGATCGTGCTCGGTCACAGCGTCGGCGAGTACGCCGCGGCGCACACCGCCGGCGTCTTCACGCTGCCCGACGTGCTGGCGGCGGTGGCGGCGCGCGGACGGCTGATGCAGGCGCTGCCGAGCGGCGCGGGCATGCTCGCCGTGAGCCTGGATGAGGCCACGGCCGAAGCCATCGTGAGCGCGCACCCGGGCCTGTGCATCGCGGCGGTGAACGCCGCCGCCAGCGTCGTGCTGGCCGGTGACGAGGGATCGCTGACGGCGGTGATGGCATCGCTGAGCGCGGATGGCATCCGCCATCAGCGGCTCGATGTCTCCCATGGGTTCCATTCGCCGGCGATGGCGCCGATGCTGGCGCCGCTGAGCGCCGAGCTCGCGCGGTATGCGCTGAAGCCGCCGTCGATCCCGCTGGTCTCGAACCTCGACGGCGGCCTCGACCACGACCGGACCGATCCCGCCTACTGGGCGAGGCACACCCGGGCGCCGGTGCGCTTCGCCGACGGGGTGGAGACGCTGCGCCGTCAGGGCGTCGACACGGTGATCGAGATCGGGCCGGCGGCCCCGCTGCTGGGTCTGATCGCGCAGGGAGAGGCGCCGGCGACGCTCCTCCCGAGCCTGCGTCGAGGTCGGGATGACTGGGAGGTGCTGCTGACGAGCCTCGGGCGGCTCTACGCGCAGGGGCGAGCCATCGAGTGGGACCGCGTCTTCGCGGCTCGACCCTGGCGCAAGCGCCTGCTGCCGACGATGCCCTTCCAGCGCCGCCGCTGCTGGGTCGACCGCCCGGCGCCGACGCGAGACACCGCCGACGTCGCGTCTGCCTTGCGGCGCGCGGCCGAGCAGCTGTGCGCCCGCGGGACGCTGACGGCGGAGCAGGCCGCGCAGGTCGCCCGGCTCGCCGCCGAGCTGCTGGCCGAGGCGCCGCCGAGCAGCGATTGGGCGCACCTGCTCTATCAACCGGTCTGGTCCGCGGCGCCATCGCCGCCGTCGCCCCCGCGCGGGGCGCGCTGGCTGATCCTCGCCGATCGGGGCGGCGTCGGGGCGGCGCTCGCGGCGCGGGCGAGCGCCGGTGGGATCACCGTCACCTGCGCCGCGCCCGGCGCCGAGCCGCCCCGCGTCGCGGTCGATCGCATCGTGCATCTGCGCGCCTTGGACTTCCCCGGCGATGACACGGCCGCCCGGCAGGGCGCGGCCGAGAGCGTCCTGTCATGGGTGCCATGGCTGACCGCGGAGGGTCTCTCGGCGCCGATGAGCGTCGTGACCCGCGGCGCGCAGAGCCTCGACGGCCAGCCCGGCGCGTCGCTGGCGCAGGCCGTGGTCTGGGGTCTGGTGCGGACGCTCGTGCTCGACGGTCTCGTCGCCTGGGGCGGCCTGATCGACCTCGACCCGGCGAAGGCGGCCACCGGCGCGGCCGACGACCTGTGGGGCGCGCTGATGGCCGACGAGCAGACGCTCTGCCGGGGCACGACGCGCCACGCCCTGCACCTCGAGCGGGCCGCGCCGCCCGCCCGGCCCGCGGTGATCCGGCCCGACGCGAGCTATCTGATCACCGGCGGGGTCGGCGCGCTCGGGCTGGAGGCGGCCGATGCGCTGGCCGATCTCGGGGCCCGCCACCTGGTGCTGACGAGCCGCCGCGGCCCGGTGGGCGCGGCGCAGATGGCCCGGCTCGACGCCTTGCGGCGACGCGGCGTGGCGATCGCGACCCCGGCGGTCGACGTCGCCGACGAAGCGGCGATGCGCGCGCTGTTGGCGGGGCTCGACGGGCCGCCGCTGCGCGGGGTGATCCACGCCGCCGGTGTCATCGCCGCCCGGCCGGAGAGCGCGCCGGATGCAGAGCGCGTCGCGACGACGCTGCGGGCCAAGGTCGAAGGCGCCCTGGTCCTCGATCGGCTGACGCAGGGCGCGGCGCTGGACCTGTTCGTGCTGTTCTCGTCGGCGGCGGGGCTGCTGGGCCTGAGCGGCCACGCGGACTACGCGGCGGCGAACGCGGCGCTCGATGCGCTGGCGGCGCGCCGCGAGGCGCGAGGCGCGCCGGCGCTGAGCCTGAGCTGGGGCGACTGGGCCGGGCTCGGCATGGCGGCGGACGGGTCATCGACCGGGATCGCAGCGGCGACCGGCCTGGGCGCCCTCCCGCTCGCCCCGGCGCGCGCGGCGCTGCGCGGGCTGCTCGGCGCGCGGGGTCACCGGGCGATCATCAACGCCGACTGGCCGGCCTTCGTGGCGGCGTTCGGGGCGCACGCGCAGCTCCTGGCGCCGTGCCTCGACGCTCGACCCGCCGACGGCGCCGACGCATCACCCACCGCGGCGCCGGGCTCGCCGGGCGCCGAGCCATCGACCCCGGCGGAGCAGGTCGCCGAGCGGGTCGCGGCGCTGCTCGGGCGCCCGGCGGCGACGCTCGACCGGGACGAGAACCTGCTGGCGCTCGGCTTCGACTCGCTGATGCTGATCACGCTGCGCAATCGGCTGCGGCGCGATCTGGGGCTGCGCATTGCCCTCCCCCGGATGCTACAAGGCCCGTCGATCGCGGCCCTGGCCGCAGAGCTCGCCGCCGATCCGACGCGGGCAGCGGCCGGCGCATCTACGGCCGGCGACCCCGATGAAGCAGGCTGGACGACCATCACCCTCTGAACCGGACGCAGAGCCACATGAGCGAGAGACCCGGCGGCCCCTGGGGCCGCGCCAAGACGCTGGAAGAGTTCTTCGCCTTGCACGACCGGCTGATGGGCAAGGACAGCTACCCGCGGGGCGAACCCTTCGTGACCCGGCCCTCGGATGTCTTCATCACGCCCTTTGCCAAGAGCGGAACCACCTGGCTGCAACAGATCTGCCATGGCCTGCGCTCGGGCGGTGACATGGCATTCGAAGAGATCAGCTATGTGGTGCCGTGC
>JACKDM010000058.1 GCA_020633515.1 Myxococcales bacterium | reverse complement strand
CTCCAAAAGAGACGCGCCCGTCGGCGTCTCCACCACCGGGCGCGTCCGGGGACCGCGACCTACCAGTACATGTTGGCCTTGGCCTTGCGGGTCTCGGTCGAGATGGTCTTGACCTTCTTCATTGAGCACCTCCCTCAGTGTGGTGACGACGCTCGGGATTGAGCGTCGGGGAGACGTTAGAGCACGGGAGAAGCGGCCTGCAAGCAAGATCTCGGCGCTTGGTATCGGTGGAACCGTTGAACCGTCACTTTCTGCCACCACATCCGCCGCGGGGGGCGACACCCCTTCCGCACGCTGCTAGCATGCGCGCCATGCCATCCCTCCTCGCCGCGGCCACCGGCCCTGCTCCGAGATGAGCGCACCTCACCCCCTCACCCGCTGGCGGCGCACGATCGACCTCGTGCGCGTGCTGCTCGCGACCGACGGGCGGCCGCCGGCGCAGTGGCTCTTCGAGCTCGCGCTCCTCGCCTCGGTGGCGGTGCTCGTGCTGCACGCCACCACCGCCGCGCTCGCCGCGCAGAGCGAGGGGCGGCTGCCGATGCGCGAGCTGTTGATGTTCGCGCTCGCGGTGGGACTGCATCAGACGCTCATGCAGCGGGCGAGCCTGCGGGTGCTCGACGCGATGACCGAGGCGGTCGGCGCGCTCGGCCGCCGCACCCTCTCCGCCGCTCGCCGCCTCGACCTGCGCCGCTTCGAGGCGATCGGCCCCGACACCTTCGTCGCCCGCCTCGGCGACGACGCGAGCCGGGTGGTGCCCGGCAGCAGCCTCGTCATCCTGCTCGCCGTCGCGCTGCTCACGGTCGCGTTCGCGATGCTCTACGTCGCCTGGATCTCGCCGCGCGCGGCGCTGGTCACGCTCGCGGTGATGGTCGCCGTCGCGGTCTTCGTCGGCCGCCTCGAGCGGCAGGCGGGCGAGATCGTCGGCGCGGCGCGGCGCGGGCGCGAGGCGCTGCGGCGACCGATCGACGACCTCGTCGCGGGCTTCGCGCAGGTCAAGCAGCACCGTGCGCGCGGCGAGGCGCTCGCGGCGGCGTTCGAGGCGGAGTCACGCCGCATCGAGGCGGCGCGCGAGACGCAGTACCGCGACTACTACGCCCGCGAGGCGATCGGCCGGCAGGGCTTCTTCGCGCTGCTCGGGCTCATCGGGTTCGTCGTGCCGGCGATCGCGCCCGACGCGGCCGATCGCATCGGCGAGCTGGTGATCGCGGTGGCGTTCGTCTTCCGGCCGGTCGCGACGGTGATCATGGCGACGCCGCAGCTCGCCGCGGTGGGCGACGCCTGGGAGCGGCTGCGCGCGTTCGCCGACACCGTCGAGGCCGAGGCCGCGCCGCCGACGCCGTCGCGGCCGGCGAGCCCGGCGACCTTCGGCGAGCTCGCGCTCGACGGGGTCACCTTCTCCTGGCCCTCGACGCCGTCGCGGCGCGGCTTCCTGGTCGGGCCGATCGACTTCACGCTCGCGCCGGGTGAGGTGGTCTTCATCACCGGCCAGAACGGCAGCGGCAAGTCGACCTTCGTCAAGCTCCTGTGCGGCCTCTATGCCCGCGACGGCGGGGTGATGCGCGTCGACGGCGTCGAGCAGCCGCAAGACCCCGGCCCGGCGTGGCGCGAGCGCTTCGCGGCGGTCTTCGCCGAGTTCGTGCTCTTCGAGCGGCTGCACGGCTTCGACGACGTCGATCCGGCCCGCGTCTCGGCGCTGCTCGCCGAGATGGAGCTCGACGGCAAGGTGCGCTTCGCCGACGGCCGCTTCGACACGCTCGCGCTCTCGACCGGGCAGCGAAAGCGCCTCGCGCTCGTGGTCGCGCTGCTGCACGACCGCCCGGTCTATGTCTTCGACGAGTGGGCCGCCGACCAGGACCCGCACTTCCGCGAGCGCTTCTACCGCCAGATCGTCCCCGCGCTGCGCGCGCGCGGCAAGGCGGTCGTCGCGGTGACCCACGACGACGACGCCTTCGACGCCTGCGATCGCCGGATCCACTTCATCGACGGCGAGGTGGGGGCGCCATGAGGCTGTGGCACCTCTTCGACCGCGCCGGCCAGCGGCGCCTCTTCGTCGGCGTCGCGCTGCTCGCGCTCTCGGCGTTCGCGGTCGCCGCCCAGATCGTCGTCATCAACAAGGCCGCGCTGCACACGCGCTCGACGGCGTTCCAGGTCGTCGCCGGGCTCGTCTTCCTCGCGCTGCTCGGCGCCGGTCTGCTGCTGCGCTGGCGCGGCTCGACAGCGATCATGACCGTCGTCGAGGCCACGCTCGATCGGCGGCGCCGAGGTATCGTCGATCGCATCCGCGCGACCGAGCTGCGCGCCTTCGAACAGATCGAAGGCGTCGACGCCGGCTTCGCGCGCGACCTCGAAGAGATCGGCGCGCTGAGCGCGGTGCTCATCGACTGGCTGGTCTACGCGGCGCTGCTGCTCGGCATGGGTCTCTACATGCTGAGCCTCTCGACGGTCGGCGCGTGCATCTGGCTCGCGACGACCGGGGTGCTCGCGTGGCATCTCGGCCGCGACAAACCGGGCATCGACGCCGCGATCGACGAGGTGGACGGCGCTTGGCGGCGCCACCGCGGGCTCGTCGACGCCTTCGCGCACGGCTTCGCGCAGCTCAAGATGCACGCCGCCGCCGCCGACGGGGTCGAGCGCGAGATCGACGCCGCCGGACGCGCGCTCGACGGGGCGCGGCGGCGGCGCTTCGAGCACGCCCACCGCTGGCCGGTGGTCGCGACGACGATCTTCTACCTCGGCCTCGGGGTGACCCTCTTCTCGCCGCTCGTCGCTCGAGCGGTCGAGCCGGCGGCGCGCTTCGAGATGGTCACGCTGATGTTCTTCAGCATGACCGCGGTGATGTTCCTCGCGCGCGAGTCATCGGCGTTCTTCGGCGCCGACGCGGCCATCGCCCGCCTCGACGCGCTCGACGCCCGCCTCGCCGCCGTCGCCTCGGCCCCCGCGCCCGCCGCCGCGCCGCCCGCCCGCTTCTCGCGGATCGAGCTCTCCGGGGTGCGCTTCAGCTACCGCGACGGCGCGCGCGAGGGCTTCACCGTCGGCCCGATCGACCTCGCGATCTCACCCGGCGAGGCGGTCTTCATCACCGGCAGCAACGGCAGCGGCAAGACGACGCTGATGAAGCTGCTCACCGGCCTCTACCGCCCCGACGCCGGCTTCGTCGCGCTCGACGGCGCGCCGATCGGCGAGCGCGACCGCGAGCGCTACCGCGGCCTCTTCACCGCCGTCTTCATGGAGCACCACCTCTTCGCGCCCGCCTACGGCCTCGACCCCGTCGATCCGGCCCGCGTCGAGGCGCTGCTCGCGCGCTTCAACCTCGACGGCGTCGTGTCCTTCGAAGACGGCCGCTTCACCCCGCTCACGCTCTCGACCGGGCAGCGCAAGCGCCTCGCGATGGTCGTCGCGCTCCTCGAAGACCGGCCGGTCTACGTGCTCGACGAGTGGGCCGCCCACCAGGACCCCGACCTGCGCCGCGACTTCTACGAGCGCCTGCTGCCCGAGCTGCGCGCCGCCGGCAAGGCGGTGATCGCGATCAGCCACGACGCGCGCTTCTTCCATCTCGCCGATCGGCGCCTGCACCTCGTCGACGGGCGGCTCGCTGCCGCGGAGTGAGCCATCAGGGCCCCCGATCCTTGTCGCTGTCGCCGAGGGTCAGATGCCATCGCTCGATGGGCGCCGATGCCATCGCCGCATGGGACCCGCCGACGAGCAGCGGCGTCGCGAACTCGGGCCGCGCCCGAAGCCCCGCCGTGGTCAGCCGCGCGACCGCGCGCGCCTCGCTCGCGAACGCGAAGACCGCCGCCGCGCCCCGCGCCCGGCCCCAGGCGCGCAGGTGGGCGACGAGCGCGTCGAGGACCTCGCCGTCGTCGGGCGCGCAGAGCCAGTCGACGAGCAGCGCGGTCGAGCCCATGCGCGGGGTGAGACGCGCCGCCGACCAGCCGACGAGCGCGCCGCCGCGCCGCGCGCCGAAGACCGCGTACCGCGGCCACGGCGCGGCCGCGTAGCGCCAGCGCAGCCAGACACCGTCGCGGGCGACGAGCGCGCCGTACCCGGGCGCGACCCGCTCCCAGAGCGCGTCGATCGCCGGATCGGCGAGGTCGAGCCCCGCCACCTCGACCCCCGGCGGCCCGGCGGGGCCGTCGATCGCGCCGGCCAGACCGGTCACCGCGCCGACCACCCGATAGCCGCGCCCGACGAGCAGCGCCTGCTGCGCCGGGGCCGGCCCGAGCCCGAGCCCGAGCGCGTGATCACCCGCGTCGGCCCACGCCTCGACGAGCGCCGCCGCGATCCCGCGCCGCCGCCAGTCGGGGTGCACCATCGTGTCGGCGCCCCACGCCGCCGCGACCGGCGCGCCCCCGAGGCGCAGCGGCACCGGCAGCCCGCCGGTCTGGCCGACGAGCCGGTCGCCCGCCGCCGCGACGAAGAGCGCCGGCTTCGCGGCCCAGGGGTTGTCGAGGTACTGCCACCGCCGCCGCCGCACGAAGGCATCGCGCGCCTCGGCGCCGAAGACATCGCCGTACAGCGCGTCGAGCGCCGCCGCGTCGCCCGGCTGCCAGCGGCGGATCTGCACGCCGTCCATGTCAGTACCGCAGCGTGAAGTCGGGCAGCGGCCGCGCCAGATCGGCCTCGACGATGGCGTCGAAGACCCGCGCCTGCTGCGACCAGTACGGGTGCCCCGAGCGGTTCTTCGCCGGATCGGGGCTGTTGCGGCGGGTGTTCATCGTCGCGATCATCGCCAGCCGCGGCCGGTCGGAGTGATTGTCGGCCGAGCCATGGATCGTGTTGCCATGGAAGAGCAACACATCACCCGATGCCATCTCGATGGGTTCGAGTCGGTAGCCGAGCGCCCACAGCGCGTCGAGCGCGGCCGGCTCGACGCCGTGGTCGCTCCCCCGCTCGGTCCAGGCGGTGTGCGGCAGGGTGCCGAGCAGATGGGAGTCGGGCACGACCGCGAGGCAGCCGTTGTCGCGGGTCGCGTCGTCGATCGCGATGAACGCCGCGTGCGCCTCGGGCAGCCGGCAGCCATAGTGCTGCCAGTAGGCATGGTCCTGGTGCGGGCGGAAGCCGACGACACCCGGCTCCTTGAGCGCGATCTTGTTGTGGTAGCCATAGACATCGTCTTCGAAGTAGGACGAGAGCCGGTCGAGCAGCTTGTACGAGCGCCCGACCTTGGCGAAGAGATCGTCGGCGGTGACATCGTTCCAGACGAAGATCGTCTCGAACGACGGGTGCTCGCCGAGCGCCTGCCGGCCGCGCACGTGCTCGACGCGGGCGTTCATCTCGGGGACCGCCATGACGCGGCGGCGCACGACCGCCATCTCGTCGGCGGTGAAGACACCGGGGACGTGCACGTAGCCGTGGCGCCAGAAGTGGACCTTCTCACGCAGGAGCGTCTCTTCGCCGAGGGGCGGGTGGCTCATGCTTTCACCTCTTCGGGAGCGGTCGATGGGATCGTGAAGCGTCCGGGCGGCGTGGCATCGAGGAGCGCGTCGAGGAGCGCGACGAGCGGCGCCCGCAGCGCGGCCCAGCTCCGCTCGTGGCGGATCCGGGCGGCGTTGGCCTGGCCGGCGGCGCGCACGGCGTCGGGGTGGGCGAGGCACCATTCGAACGCCTCGCGGAACGCGCCCGGCTCGCGGGGCACGATGAGCCCGTCGCGACCGTGGCGCACCAGCTCGGGCACGATCCCGACGTCGACGGTGACCGGGAAGCAGCCGCAGGCCATCGCCTCGATGAGCGGGATCGGGCCGCCCTCGCTCTCCGACGCGATCGTCAGCACGTCGATGCCTTGGTAGAAGGCCGGCATCTCGGCGTGCGGCACGTCGCCGTCGGCGAGCACCAGCGGGATGTCATCGCCGGCGGCCGGGCGGAGCACGTCGATGACACCCTTGCTCGGATCGGCGATGCGCCCCGACCATCCGATCCGCACCGGGCCGCTGCGCGCGGGCGGCGGGCAGAAGACGGCGGGGTCGACGCCGAACGGGAACCAGCGCGCCGGGCGGTGGGGCGAGAGCTCGTCGACGAGCCGCCGGGAGACGGCGAGCACATGCGCGGCGTCGGCGAGGTAGCGATCGACGAAGGCGGCGGTGTCGGCGACGCCGAAGTACGGGTGATGCCATCGATGGCTCGCGACGACCCGCGCGAGCCGCGCGCGGGGGATGGCATGGCGGTCGACGGGGGCACCCCAGAAGAAGACGATCGCGAGGTCGAGCGCGCAGCCGGCGAGGTCGGGTGCTTCGGCGAGGCGAGCCAGCGTGAAGTCATACCGATCGCCGAGCAGCGCCATCATGCCGCGGGCGTTGATCTCGTGGGAGAGGCCGCGATAGTCGACGAGCAGCAGGATCCGTGGCTTGCGGCTCATGATCGTTCGCCGCCGTGCTCGCTCCGCCGCCCTGCGGGCGGGCGCTTCGCTGCGTCGGGCTTGCGCCCTCCTTGCTTCGGCCCGTCCCCCTCGAGGGGACGGCTTCGCTGCGCTCGGCTCATGTTTGTTCGCCGCCGTGCTCGTCGAGCCATGCCGCGTACTCGGTCAGCGTCGCCGGCGCGAAGCCGGCGGCGAGCGCGGCGGCGCAGGCGCGCTCGACGAGGTCGAGGTAGCGCTGCACGTCGGCCTCGCTGCGGGTGTAGGGCGAGGCGTTGGCGAGCAGCTCGACGTTGTGGAACATCATCACCAGCGGCCGCGGTGGCGCGGGCCCGTCGCGCTCGGCGGCGACCCGGCGCACGATCGCGCGCAGGGTCTCGGCGTCGGCGTACCACGGGCGGAACCACACCGGCGCGCCGGTCGTCGCGCCGGGCCACATCGGGCGCGCGCCGGGGAGGGCGTCGGGGGCGAGCACGGTCACCGGCACCTCCCACAGCGGGCCGGCGCCGGGGGTGAAGAGGTCGTCGCCGACGCGGTAGGGGCGCTCGGGGCAGCCGCGGAAGTCGGGGCGCGCCTCGCCGGCGGGGTTGGTCCAGGTGAGGTGCGGGGTCACCGAGCTGTCGACCCGGTAGCCGAGCTCGGCGAGCCAGCGCCCGCTCGCGCGGCCGACGCCGAAGCGACCGGCGCGGAACGCGGTCGGCCGCCGCCCGGTGCGGGCGACGAAGCGAGCGGTGAGCGCTTCGAGCTTGGCGCGCTCGACGGCGGGCGCGCAGTCACCCTGCATGGCATCGGTGACCGGGCCCGTCGCGGGGTCGACGACCGGCCCGGGGCCGATCAGCTCGGGGTGGAGGTGGGTGCCGAGCTCGCCGTTCGGCAGCGCGGTGAGCGTCGCCACGCTCGCGTCGTCGGCGAGGACCTCGGGGCTCAAGAGCCAGGTCGGGCGCACGCCGCAGCGGTCGAAGAGCGGCTGAAGGCGCTCGGGCATGGCCTCGGTCACCGCGCGGAAGGCGAGCGGGCGCGCGATGTGCCAGCGGGTGCTCTTGTCACACTCGACGTCGATGGTGACGAGCAGATGACTCACGGTGTCGGACCTCCGATCGGGCGCACTCTAGCAGAGGCACGCGGGGCTGTCTCGATCCCATCGGCCCCTTGATCTGCCGCTTCATCTCGGCCACAACGGGCGGGCACACGACCGGCGGTCGAGGAGAGCCATGCAGACGCCCACGAGCGCGCGCCCGCTGACCTGGAGCCGGGTGGTGATGAACCGCGCCTGCGCCGATCTCATCGGCGCGCTGCCCTACACGAGCTTCGACGCGCTGGAGATCTCGGGCCGGCACTGGCGCGACTTCGGCTTCGCGCGCTATCGGCAGGCGAACCATCCCGACTACGACCTCTGCGCCGGCCCGCTGCCGGAGCGCTTCGACCTCGTCATCGCCGAGCAGGTCTTCGAGCACCTGCTCTACCCCTACCGCGCCGGCCGCCATGTGCATGCCATGCTGCGACCGGGGGGCTACTTCCTCTGCTCGGTGCCATTCCTCGTCAAGGTGCATGACTACCCCTACGACTGCACCCGGTGGACGGCGACGGGGCTGCGGCACTTCCTGCACGAGTGTGGCTTCCCGCTCGATGGCATCGAGTGCGGCGAGTGGGGCAATCGGGCCTGCGTCGAGGCCAGCTTCGATGACTGGGTGCTCTACGATCCGGCGCGCCACGATCTGGCCCACGAGCCCGAGTTCCCCTACCACGTCTGGGCGCTCGCCCGCCGCGCGCCATGATGCCCGGCCCGGGCCCGGCGCCGCTGACGCTCGCCTTCTTCGACCTGCCGTGGGCCTCGCGGCTGGCGACGACGCTGCCGATCGTGCGCGCGCTCGTCGACCGCGGCCACCGGGTCGTCGCGTTCACCCTCGAAGGGCTGCGCGCGCAGGTCGAGGCGGCGGGCGCCGAGGTCGTGCCGCAGCCGCCGTTCACCGCGCCGCCGCCCGACTGCACCGTCAACCTGCGCGCGATCGACTACGCCGCCCGCGCGGTGCCGACGCTCGTCGAGGTGCTCGCGGCGCGCGCGCCCGACGCGGTGATCTTCACCGCCAAGTGCCTGTGGGCGGCGCTCGCCGCCGACGTGCTCGGGCTGCCGACGATCGGGATCCACACCAACGCGCTGTGGCCGCGCGCGGTGCCGCTGCCCGCGCGGGTGCAGGCGGCCGGGCGGGTCTTCGGCGCGCTGCCGCCGGCCGCCGTCGACGCGCTCGTCGCCCGCGACCGCGCCGCCTGGGACACGCTCGCCGCCCGCTTCGCGCCGCGCCGGATCGAGGCGGTCGACGTGGTGCCGCCGCTCGCCAACGCGATGAACCTGCGCGGCGACCACAACCTCGTCTACACCGCGGCCGCCTTGCAGCCGCACCGCGAGGCGTTCGGGCCCGGGTATCACTTCGTCGGCCCCTGCTACGACGCGCCCGACGACGACCCCGCCTTCGCCGCGACGCTCGAAGCGCTCCCCCGGCCGCGGGTCTACGCGGCGCTCGGCTCGATCCCCGCCTACAGCCACCGCCCGGCGCTGCTCGCCGCGCTCACCCGCGCGCTCGGCGGCGGCGAGCGCGGCGTGATCGTCGCGGCGGGCGAGGCGGTCGACGCGATCGGCGACCCCGGCCCCGCCGTGTGTCTGCGCCGCTGGGTGCCGCAGCGGCTCGCGCTCGCCCACGCCGACCTCTTCGTCAGCCACGCCGGCACCAACAGCGCCTACGAGGCGCTGCTCGCCGGGGTGCCGCTCCTGATGCTGCCGCAGGGCGCCGACCAGTTCATCGTCGCCTGGCACGCCGAGCGCCTCGGCCTCGGCCGCTGGTTCGACGGGCCACCCGAGCAGATCGGCGCCGCGGTCGACGCGCTGATCGCCGATCGCGCGCTCGCCGAGCGGGTCCGCGCGGCGGGCGCGGCGCTGCGCTCGGCCGGCGGCGTCGCGCGGGCCGTCGCGGTGATCGAGGCGGCGCTCGGCCGATGACGACTCAGCCACCCAGCGATCGGATGCCATGCGCCTGACCCTCGCCCTCGCCGCTGCCCTCGCCCCTGCCCTGCTGATCGCCGCCTGCACCCCACGCGGCGAGGCGCCGGGCCCCGACGCCGCCGCCGCGCCGCCGCCGGTGGTCCTCCGCCGCACGCTGACCACGCCGCGCGCGCTCGACCCGGCGCTCGTCGTCGACGTCGGCGGGGTCACCGTCACCGGCGACACCTTCGAAGGGCTCTACCGCGTCGGCCCCGGCGGCGCGCCGGTGCTCGCGGCGGCGAGCGACCACGCCGTCTCACCCGACGGCCTCACCCACACCTTCACCCTGCGCCCCGGCGGCCGCTGGTCCGACGGGCAGCCGGTCACCGCGGCCGACTTCGCGTGGAGCTGGCGCCGCGCGCTCGCGCCGGCGACCGCCGCGCCCGGCGCCGCGACGCTGCATGGCATCGCCGGCGCGCGCGCCTGCACCGCCGCCCCGCCCGCCGAGGCCGCCGCGGCCTGCGCGGCGATCGGCGTCGAGGCTCGCGACGCGCGCACGTTGGTGGTGCGGCTCGACCGCCCCGAACCCACGCTGCGCGCCGCGCTCACCCAGCCGGTCGCGCTGCCGGTGCCGCGCGCGGTCGTCGAAGGTCACGGCGATCGCTGGACCCGACCCGATGTCATCGTCAGCAATGGCATGTGGGTGCCATCGGAGCAAGGTCCGACCGCCATCATCGCGCGGCGAAACCCGCATTACGACGATGGCACGCCGATCCCGTTCGATGCCATCGAGTATGTCATCGTCGAGGACGAGACCGCCGCGCACAACCTCTACGCGACCGGCAAGCTCGACTACCTCGCCGGCAAGGTCCCCGCGGCGGTGATCGCGACGCTGCGCCGCGAGCGCTCGCCGACGCTGCGGCGGGTGCCGTTCGCCGGGGTCGACTTCTACCTCTTCAACACCACCCGCCCGCCGTTCGACGACCCCCGCGTGCGCCGCGCGCTCTCGCTCGCCCTCGACCGCTCGGTGATCGGCGAGGCGGTGCTCGAGGGCGGCGAGCTCGCGGCGGGGAGCCTGATCCCGCCGGCGCTCGGCGGCCGCGCAGCGAGCGACGACGACTTCGACCCCGACCGCGCCCGCGCGCTGCTCGCCGAGGCCGGCCATGGCCCCGAGCGCCCGCTGCGCTTCGCGCTGACCCACGACGAGAGCGAGCCCGCGCGCCGGCTCGCCGAGTACGCGCAGCAGCAGTGGCGCCGCCACCTCGGCGCCCACTGCGACCTGCGCTCGATGGAGCGCCGCGCGCTCGTCGAGGTGCAGCGGGCGCGCGACTACGACGTGAGCCGGGCGGCGTGGTTCGCCGACGTGCCCGACGCGCTCGGCTTCCTCGAGCCGTGGCTCGGCGACGCGCCGGCCAACCGCACCGGCTGGCGGGATCCGGCGTTCGACGCCGCGGTCGCCGCGATCGCGGCCGCCCCCGACGAGGGCGCCCGCCGCGCCGCGATCGCGGCCGCCGAGGCGCGGCTGCTCGACGCCCTGCCCGCCATGCCGACCTTCGTGCACGTCCGCGTCGACCTCGTGCGGCCGGGGCTCCTCGGCCACGATCCGGGGACCGGGCTCTACCAACCGGCGCGGCTGCTGCGCTTCGCTCGGTGAGCGGCGCGATGCCATCACGCCGGTGGCATCTCCACGATTGACGGCCCCCGAGGCATGGACTATAGCCGCCGACACACCACGGCGGGCCCTGCGGCCCCCATCGCCCCTGCGGGAGTCAGGCATGTTCGAAGAGCCCGAGACCGAAGAGATCCGCACCTCGATGAGCCTCGCCGAAGCGGCCGATGCCATCCGCCCCCTCGTCACCGGGGCCAAGGTCATCGAGATGAAGCGCTGCGCGGTCTTCGATCTGCAAGACGGCGACCGGCCGTGGGCGGTGGTCTCGGTCTTCGAAGACAGCCCGACGCTCGTCGAGGCGCGCTACCTCGCCGGCACCGCCGATCCGCGCTGCGCGCGGCTGCAAGCGGCGCTGCGGCGGGTCTTCGGCGGCTCGACCGTCGAGCTCGCGCCCCAGGCACCGCCGACCTGGCGGGGGCGCCTCGAAGACAGCCTGCGCGGCCAGCGCGAGAACGGGATCCGCATCCGCCGCCTCGCCTTCGGCCCGCCCGCCTCGCCGGCGCTGATCGAGCGGATCGAGCGCGAGCACCTCGGCTTCCCGATGCCGGCGGCGATGCGGACCTTCTTCGAGGCGCACGACGGGGTGTCGCTGTGGTTCCACCGGGTCGCCGATCCGGCGGCCGCGGTCTTCGATCACAGCGTCCCGCTCGCGATCGAGAGCGAGGCCCCGCTGAAGTGGTCGGAGGCCATGCACGACGGCGGTCCGGTCTGGAACGAGATCGAGGCGGTCGACTTCGGCCGCACCGACGATGGCTTCTTCTATGTGGGCATGATCTGCATCCCCGGGCTCGAAGAGATGTTCGGCACCGACTGGGGCTCGATCCTGAGCTGGCCGAAGGGCACGGTGCTCTTCGACTCGTTCCACTGGTATCGCGGGAGCGCGCTGATCGTCGACGACGAGACGAAGACGGTCTACATCCAGCCGACGAGCGACTACGGCGCCGATCGGGACGCGGCGTTCGTCGACCTCGCAGAGTACCTCGACACGCTCGCGCGGACCGCCGGCACCGATCGGATCGTCAACGGGCGCCACGAGGCGGTGCATTCGCGGGGCTGAGCATCCCGGGGTGGGGATCATCCCTCGGGGGAGTGATCTTCATGGATGGCATCGACGCTGGCATCGCCGCTGGCATCGCCGCTGGCATCGATGCCATCACCGCCGGCGAAGGGCGCGTCGCGCCGAGCGCAGCGACGGCGACCCCGTGCGCCTCACCGTCACCGCTCGTCGCGACCGTGTCACCGCCGGGTTGACCGCGCCCGCCCCGAGCCGCCATGCTGGCCCGATGCCGCGCCCCGCCGATCGCCGCCGCCTGCTCGCCTGGAGCGTCTTCGCCGCGCTGCTCGTCGGCCAGATCGGCCTCGGCGCCGGCCTGATCCTGCTCCGCGAGGCGCTGATCACCGACGGCTGCGAGCGCCGCTGCCCCTGCGACGCACCGGTCGCCGACACCGCCGAAGCGCCCGCCGAAGCGCTCGCCGACATGCCCGCCGAAGCGCAAGCCGCCGACCACGCCGCCGCCCCCTGCCCGCCCGGCTGCGACGACTGCACCTGCTGCCCCGGCGCCATCGCCGCCATCATCACCACCGACCTCCCCACCCTCCGCGCGCCGCTCGGTCTCCCGGTCACCCGACCCCCGCCCGACGAGCCTGCGACCGGCGTTAACGTGCGCCTCGACCGACCCCCCGACGACACCCGCGGCTGAGAACCGAAGCACGGTCACCGCTGAGCCGAACGCCGCGGGCGCGCTGCGCCTGCGTGGCTTCACCCGTTCGAAGAGGGAGTCCTCGATGTCGCCCCCCACCCCGCGCGCCGCCCGGATCGCGGCCGCGCTCACGCTCCTCGCGTGCCTCGCCTGCGACCGCCCGACCGACCGCGCGACCGCCGCCGCACCCGCCGCCGCGCTCGCCGCGCCGACCCGCCCCGCCGTCGCCGACCCCGCCGACTGGTGCGCCGGCCACGCCCTCCCCGAGTCGATGTGCACCAAATGCAACCCATCGCTCATCCCCGCCTTCCAGGCCGCCGGCGACTGGTGCCCCGAGCACGGACTGCCCGAGTCCGTCTGCCCGCTCTGCAACCCGCTGCCACCACCGGCCGCACCCTCCGCCCCCGACCCCGCCGACTGGTGCGCCGAACACGGCCTCCCCGAGTCGAAGTGCACCCTCTGCAACCCCGGCCTCACCGCCGCCTTCAAAGCCGCCGGCGACTGGTGCCCCGAGCACGGACTGCCCGAGTCCGTCTGCCCGCAGTGCAACCCGATCCAACCCCCGCCCGGCGCCACCCCCAATGGCCCCATCGCCCCCGGCACCCGCATCCGCCTCCGCGACCCCGCGCACGAAGCGGCGGCCGGCATCGAGACCGCCCCCGCCACCGCCGCCGCCCTCGCCGCCACCCTCGAGACCACCGCCCGCATCGACTTCGACCGCGACGCCCTCGCCGACGTCCGCGCCCCCGTGCCCGGCATCGTCGCGGCCATGCACGTCGACCTCGGCGACCCCGTCACCGAAGGCGACCCCCTCTTCACCCTCCAGAGCCCCGCCATCGGCGACCTGCAAGCCCGCCGCACCGCCGCCCGCGCCGCCCTCGACGCCGCCCGCGCCGAGCTCACCCGCCAGCGCACCCTCCGCGCCGACAACCTCACCGCCCAGAGCCAGCTCGACGCCGCCCGCGAAGCCCTCGCCGCCGCCACCGCCGAGCTCCGCTCCATCGAACACTCCCTCGCCCTCAGCGGCGCCCGCGCCGACGCCGGCCGCTACGTCGTCACCGCCCCCCTCACCGGCCGCGTCGTCCGCCGCCCCGCCGTGCTCGGCGCCCACGCCACCGAAGCCGACCCCCTCGCGCTCATCGCCGACACCACCCGCATGTGGGCCCTCATCGACCTCCCCGAACGCGACGCCGCCGCCGTCCCCCCCGGCGCCCCCGTCGAAGTCCGCGTCGACGGCCTCCCCGCCCCCTTCACCGGCCGCGTCACCTGGATCGCCCCCGAGGTCGACCCCCACCACCGCGCCGTCACCGCCCGCGCCGCGCTCCACAACCCCGACGGCCACCTCCGCGCCGGCCAGTTCGCCCGCGCCCGCGTCACCCTCGCCGCCCCCCACGACGCCGTCGCCGTGCCCGCCGAAGCCATCCAGCGCCTCGGCGACGCCGCCGTCGTCTTCATCCGCGAAGCCCCCGGCCTCTACGTGCCCCGCGTCATCCAACCCGGCCGCAGCGACGGCCGCCGCGTCCAGCTCACCGGCGACCTCCACCCCGGCGACCCCGTCGTCACCACCGGCGCATACCTGCTCCGCACCGAGCTCACCCGCGAGAGCATCGGCGCCGGCTGCTGCGAGATCGACCCCCCCGGAGGCGACTGAGATGCCCGCCCCCGGCCTGCTCGACCGCCTCATCGACGCCTCCATCCGCCACCGCGGCGCCGTCCTCCTCGCCGCGCTCATCCTCACCGCCGCCGGCGTCGCCGCCTTCCAGCGCCTCCCCTTCGACGCCTGGCCCGACACCACCCCCATCCAGGTCGCCATCAACACCACCGCCCCCGCGCTCGCCCCCGAAGAGGTCGAACGCCAGATCACCGCCCCCCTCGAACACACCCTCGCCGGCCTGCCCGGCCTCACCGAGCTCCGCTCCATCTCCAAGTTCGGCTTCTCCCAGATCACCGCCACCTTCGACGACGCCACCGACCTCTGGCGCGCCCGCCAGACCATCACCGAGCGCATCGCCGCCGCCGACCTCCCCGCCGGCGTCGCCCCCACCCTCGGCCCCGTCTCCACCGGCCTCGGCGAAGTCTTCCAGTACCTCGTCGCCAGCGACACCCTCACCGCCCGCGAGCTGCGCACCCTCCACCACTGGGTCGTCCGCCCCCAGATGCTCCAGATCCCCGGCGTCGCCGAGATCAACACCTGGGGCGGCCACGAGGAGCAGTACCACGTCGTCATCGACCCCGAGGCCCTGCTCCGCCACGACCTCACCCTCGACGACCTCGCCGCCGCGCTCCGCAGCAACAACACCAGCGTCGGCGGCGGCGTCATCGCTCGCGGCGGCGAAGCCCGCCTCGTGCAAGGCCTCGCCCTCGCCCGCGACGTCGCCGACCTCGAAGCCATCACCCTCGCCGCCCGCGACGGCGTCCCCATCCGCGTCGCCGACGTCGCCCGCGTCGAACCCGGCGACGCGCTCCGCCGCGGCGCCGTCACCGCCGAAGGCCGCGGCGAAGCCGTGCTCGGCCTCGGCTTCATGCTCATGGGCCACAACAGCCGCGACCTCACCCGCCGCCTCGAAGCCCGCCTCGCCGAAGTGCAATCGAGCCTCCCCCCCGAAGCGCAGCTCGTCCCCGTCTACAGCCGCACCCCGCTCGTCGACGCCGTGCTCCGCACCGTGCGCGACAACCTCCTCGCCGGCGCCCTCCTCGTCATCGCCGTGCTCTTCGCCTTCCTCGGCAGCCTCCGCGCCGGCCTCATCGTCGCGCTCGCCATCCCCCTCTCCATGCTCTTCGCCTTCAACGCCATGCTCGCCGCCGGCGTCGCCGGCACCCTCATGAGCCTCGGCGCCATCGACTTCGGCCTCGTCGTCGACAGCTCCGTCATCGTCGTCGAGAACGCCACCCGCCGCCTCGACGAAGACACCACCGGCCGAAGCCTCCGCGACATCGTGCGCGACGCCGCCCTCGAAGTCCGCCGCCCCACCCTCTTCGGCGAGCTCATCATCGCCATCGTCTACCTCCCCATCCTCGCCCTCGAAGGCATCGAAGGCCGCCTCTTCCGCCCCATGGCCCTCACCGTCGTCTTCGCGCTCCTCGGCTCCATGATCCTCTCGCTCACCCTCATGCCCGCCCTCGCCAGCCTCGCGCTGCGCCGCCGCCGCGCCCCCCACCGCGAACCCCTCCTCATCCGCGCCCTCACCCGCCTCTACCGCCCCCTCCTCACCGCCGCCCTCCACCGCCGCGGCCTCATCCTCGCCCTCGCCCTCCTCGCGCTCGTCAACGCCGCCCTCCTCGCCACCCGCCTCGGCGCCGAGTTCGTGCCCCGCCTCCGCGAGCAGGCCATCGTCATCAACACCGTCCGCCTCGCCGGCGTCTCCCTCGAAGAGTCCATCCGCTACGGCACCCACCTCGAACGCCACCTCCTCGCCCGCTTCCCCGACGAGATCGCCCACATCTGGACCCGCACCGGCACCGCCGAGGTCGCCACCGATCCCATGGGCCTCGAAGTCTCCGACGTCTTCATCACCCTCACCCCCCGCGACCGCTGGACCCGCGCCGACACCCAAGACACCCTCATGGCCGCCATGTCCGACGCCCTCGAAGGCATGCCCGGCATGCGATCCATCTTCACCCAACCCATCGAGATGCGCATGAACGAGATGGTCGCCGGCATCCGCGCCGACCTCGGCGTCTCGCTCCAAGGCGACGACTTCACCGTGCTCGCCGCCGAAGCCGACGCGCTCCGCCGCGCCATCGAAGCCATCCCCGGCGCCGCCGACGTCACCGTCGAACAGCTCACCGGACTGCCCGTGCTCCGCGTCGAGATCGACCGCGAAGCCATCGCCCGCCATGGCATCCCCGCCGACGCCGTGCTCACCCTCGTACAAGCCATCGGCGAGCTCCCCGCCGGTGAGATCACCGAAGGCCAACGCCGCTTCGACATCGTCATCCGCCTCGACGACCGCTACCGCCAAGACCCCGCCCTCATCGAGCGCCTCCTCGTCACCGGCCCCGCCGGCGAGCGCGTCCCCCTCGGCCAGCTCGCCCGCGTCGCGCTCGTCGAAGGCCCCGCCACCATCCACCGCGAATGGGGCCGCCGCCGCGTCACCGTGCAGGCCAACGTGCGCGACCGCGACGTCGCCGCCTTCGTCGCCGACGTGCGCGCCGCCGTCGCCGCCCGCGACCGCCCCGTCGGCTACGCCGTCGGCTACGGCGGCCAGTTCGAACACCTCGAACGCGCCCGCGACCGCCTCACCCTCGTCGTCCCCCTCGCGCTCCTCCTCATCTTCGCGCTCCTCTACCTCAGCCTCGGCCGCGTCCGCGACGCGCTCCTCGTCTCCACCGGCGTGCCCTTCGCCGCCGTCGGCGGTCTCGTCGCGCTCTGGCTCCGCGCCCTGCCCTTCTCCATCTCCGCCGCCGTCGGCTTCATCGCCGTCTCCGGCGTCGCCGTGCTCGGCCAGCTCGTGCTCGCCTCCCGCGTCCAGCAGCTCACCGCCGCCGGCCAGCCCCTCGCCGACGCCATCCGCGACGCCGCGCTCACCCGCCTCCGCCCCGTCCTCATGACCGGCCTCGTCGCCGCGCTCGGCTTCGTGCCCATGGCGCTCAACACCGGCGTCGGCGCCGAGGTCCAGCGCCCGCTCGCCACCGTCGTCATCGGCGGCGTCTTCACCGCCACCCTCGCCACCCTCTTCGTGCTGCCCGCGCTCTACCGCGCCCTCGGCCGCCCCGCCGGATCCGCCCCATGAAAAAGGCCGCGCTCACCATCGCCCTCCTCATCGCCGCCCAGCTCGTCGTCATCACCGCCTGGTGGCTCGTCGAGAACGGCCGCCGCGCCGACGACGGCCCGACCGCCCGGCTCGGCGACCCCTTGCCCCCCATCGAGCTGCGCGCGCTCGATGGCACCCCCCATGCCATCGAAGCCATGCCCACCCCCGCGCTCGTGCACGTCTGGGCCACCTGGTGCCCGCCCTGCCGCGACGAGCTCCCCGCCCTCCTCGCCGCCGCCACCGCCGCCGCCGTGCCCGTGCACCTCATCAGCGTCGACCGCGAACCCGACGCCGTCCGCCGCTTCTTCGGCGCAGTCATCCCGCCCGCGTGTTACACCGCCGACGCCCGCGCCATCGAGCGCCGCCTCGGCGTCACCGGTCTGCCCGTCACCTTCGCCATCGACGGCAAAGGCATCATCCGCCAGCGATGGGACGGGGCCCAGCCATGGCAACCCGAAGAGATCCGAGGCATCATGCGAGCCATCCGCTGATGTCATCACCCGAAGGCATCACCCGAAGGCATCACCCGAAGGCATCACCCGAAGGCATCACTCCGGGCAGAGGTTGGTCGACAGCGGCGCCCCGCCATCCACCGGCATCCCCCCGATCGCCTTGCCCCGCAGCTCCGCCGGCACCAACGTGATCCGCGTATTGCGCGCCGCCGCATCCGCCGCGTCCCGCGCCACCACCGGCTTCGTATCACCGAACGCCGCCGCCAGCAGCCGCTTGCAGTCGATCCCCTTGTCGCGCAGCCAGCCCCCCACCGAGAACGCCCGCTCCCCGCTCATCATCAGCCCCGCCTCCCCGCCCGCCACGACGTGCCCCTCGATCCGCAGCACCGTCACATCCGGCCGATCCGCCAGATAGGCCCGCAGCGCCTCGAGCGCCGGCTGACTCGCCGCGGTGAGCGTCGCGGTGTCACCCTCGAAGGTGATGGCACCCGGCAGCACGAGCTGCCCATCGACGATCTTGACGCTGGCCTTGGAGGCATCGGGCGCCGCGAAGCTCGGACCGGCGCCGAGCGCGAGGAGGAGGACGAGCAGGGTGTTCTTCATGCCCCCGACGATACGCCCCGCCCGCCCCCCGAGGCAACGGCCCGCGCCGCGCCCCTCGCTACTGACAGACGCCCGCGCCCACGCACGACTGCCCGCCGCCGCAGCTGAAGTTCGGCGCGCAGTTGCACCAGTTCGCGTCGGGGCAGCAGAACTGCCAGCCGCAGTCGCCGCAGCGCTGCCAGTCGCTGCCATCACGCGCGCAGGCCGCGTTCCACTGGCACTGCTGGTTGCAGGTGCGCCAGCCGCACTGCCCGCAGGTCCCCATCGCGGTCGTCTCCCCCGGCGCGCACACCCCGCCGCCCTCGCAGCCGCCCCACTGACACTGCGCGTTGCAGGTCCGCGTCCCGCAGTTGCCGCACGCCTCGCGCGCGCCAGCGTCGCAGATCCCCTCGCCGCCGCACGCGCCCCAGTTGCCCCAGCTCCCGTTGTTGCAGCGCCGCCCCTGGCTGCCGCAGCGCCCGCAGGGGCGCGTCTCCTCCTGCCCGTTGGCACACACCCCGCACATCCCCGCGCCCTGACACTGCGTCCCGCCCGGACACGCCTCGGCCGCGCCCCACCGCTCGCAGTCGTCGATCCGCTGGCAGGTCTGCCGCCCGCCCTCGACGCAGCGCTGCTCGCCGACCACACACTCGGGGATGCACACCGCCTCGCACGCCCCCGCCCGGCACTGCGCGCCGTCGTCGCAGTTGGACACCGCGCCCCACACCACGCAGCCATCCTCCGGCGTCTCCACGCACCGCTGCACGCCGCCCTGGAAGCACCGCACCTCACCCACGCTGCACTCCGGCGCCCCGCACGTCGCCACGCAGCCCTCACCCGGCGCGCAGCGGCGCCCCTCGGGGCAGGTCTCGGCGGGCGAGAAGTCGAGGCAGCCGGTGTCCTGCCGCTCGCAGCGCTGCACCTGATCGGCGCCGAGGCAGACGCGCTCCCCCGCCGCGCACTGGTCCTGGCACTCGCCGCCGCCATCGTCGGTGCAGTCACCCGCCGAGCACACCTGACCCTCGATGCAGTCCTGCGCCGGCTGCCAGCGCGGGCACTCCTCGTTGGCGCACTCGGTATAGGCGCTCGGCCCGACGCAGCGCCGCGCGCCCGGCGAACACTGCGCCTCGCACGTCTCGGCGGTGCACTGCCCCTCGACGCAGCGGGTCCCCTCGAGGCACGTCTCGGGCGCCGACCACACCCCGCAGCCATCGCCGCCCGCGACGCAGCGCTGCAACCCCTCGGGCGCGCAGCGGGTCGTGCCGACCATGCAGCTCGCGTCACACGACGCCTGGCAGGATCCCTCCACGCAGCTCGCCGCGCCGCAGTTCTGCGGCAGCGACCAGAAGCCCCCACCGGTGCAGACCTGCGCCGCGTTCCCTTCGCAGCGCCGCGCGCCGGGCACGCAGTCGCCGCCGCTGCCGGCGTCGCCTTCGGTGGGGGTGTCGGCGCCGGCGCAGGCGGTGAGCGCGGCGAGGAGGCTGAGGGCGAGGAGGTGGGTGCTTCGCATGGGCGGGAATGTAGCGCAAAGCCGAATCGGGGTCACCGTTCTGGCAGGAGGACGCGACTTGCCCGTCGCGCGCGCGCGGCGCAGACTGGCGCTCCGCTGCCGCTGGAGGTCCCCATGCCGTGCCCGGTCGTCTTCGCCAACCCCGGCTACGAGGCGCTCGCCGCCGCCTTGTGCCAGCAGCTCGGCTGCGAAGGCGGCGAGGTCGAGCGCCGCACCTTCCCCGACGGCGAGCGCTACCAGCGGATCGTCTCCGAGGTCGAGGGGCGCGAGGTCGTCGTCGTCGGCGGCACCGTCGACGACGCGGCGACGCTCTCGCTCTACGACCTCGCGAGCGCCGCGGTGATGTACGGCGCGCGCCGATTGTCGTTGGTGGTCCCGTACTTCGGCTACGCCACGATGGAGCGCGCCGTCGCGCCCGGCGAGGTCGTGGTCGCCAAGACCCGCGCCCGCCTCCTGAGCCACATCCCCCGGGCCGCCGCCGGCAACCGGGTGCTGTTGCTCGACCTGCACTCCGAGGGCATTCCGCACTACTTCGAAGGCGGCACCGCCGCGTTCCACGTCTACGCCAAGTCGGTGCTCGCGCCGGTCATGGCCGAGGCCGGCGGCGACGGCTTCGTGCTCGGCAGCACCGACAGCGGCCGCGCGAAGTGGGTCGAGAGCCTCGCCAACGACCTCGGCGTCGACGCCGCGGTGATCCTCAAGCGCCGGCTCTCGGGCAGCGAGACGCGGGTGACCGCGGTGAGCGCCTCGGTCGAGGGGCGCTCGGTGGTGATCTACGACGACATGATCCGCACCGGCGGCTCCCTCATCGGCGCCGCGCGGGCCTACCTCGACGCCGGCGCCAGGCGGCTCGTCGCCGTCGCCACCCACGGCGTCCTGCCCGGCGACTCGCTGGCGCGGCTGCGGGCGACGGGGCTGTTCGAGCAGATCGTCGTCACCGACTCCCACCCCCGCGCCGTCGCGCTCGCCGGCGACGGGCTGCGGGTGGTGCCGATCGCGGGGTGCTTCGTCGAGCACCTCGCGCGGTAGTCACCCCTCGCACGGCGAGGCTTCACCCGCTTCGCGCGGCAGGCACACCCGGAACGCCGTGCCGCCGTCGTCGGAGCGCACCTCGATCGTGCCGCGGTGGGCGACGACGATCTCGTTGGTGATGTAGAGCCCGAGCCCGAGCCCGCTGGAGTGGCGCGAGCCGCCGTGCTGGCGCTTGTAGGGGCTGAAGAGGTGGGGCAACAGCTCGGGCGCGATCGGGGGGCCTTCGTTGTGGACCTCGAAGAGCACGCGGGCGTCCTCGCCGGTGACGTCGACCCGGATCGGCCGGCCGGCGGCGCCGTGGTGGCGGGCGTTGCCCACGAGGTTGGAGACGACCTGCTCGATGCGGTCGGGGTCGAGGTCCATCGCGCCGTCGCCGCGGTGCGCCACGACGATGTCGCAGCCGGGGTAGGCGACGCGCAGCTCGTCGACGAGGTTGTCGACGAGCGCGTGCAGATCGGTGCGCCGCGGCCGGATCCCGAGCCCCTGGCCGGCTTGCAGGCGGCTGAAGTCGAGCATCTGGTCGACGAGGCGCTTCATGCGCTCGCTCGACGAGCTGAGCCGGGCGCCGATCGCGTCCATCGGGGTCGCGACCTCGTGGGCGCGGCTGACCAGACGGGCCGCCATCGAGATCGCGGCGAGCGGGTTGCGGAGGTCGTGGCCGAGCATGCCGATGAAGAGGTCGCGCATGCGCTCGACCTCGGTGGCGCGGCGCAGCGCCGCGGCGACGAGCTGGCGGCGCAGCGTCTCGGCGAGCTCGATCTCACCGGCGTGCCAGTCGGTGGCGATGCCGCTGACCGACTGCCGCCACTCGGTGAACGAGCCGCGCGGGGTGAGCCGCAGGCCGTTCGGTCCCACGCTGACCGCCTTGTCGGGGTTGCCGCCCCAGCGCACGACGTGGCGCAGCTCGGGGCGGAACCACAGCACATAACCCATGCGCTCGTGGTGGAAGCGCGCGGCGATGAGCCCGGCGGCGACGGCGACCTGATCGGCGGCCGGCGGGTGCAGGCGGCCGAGGTGCGGGGTCGCGACGAGGGTGTCGTCCTGCGTCGAGAGCCACGCGGCGAGATCGGCGATGAACGCCGGCGGCGGGGTCTGGCCGAGGCGGCTGATCCGGCCGTCGAGCACGACCGCGAAGCCGCCGGCGTCGATGAGGTCGAGCGGGGTGGGCTCCTCGCCGGTGAGCGCGTGTACGAGGTCTTCGCCCGCTTCGAGGCGGGTCTTGAGCATGTCGAGCACCCCGGTCGCCCGCTCGGCGATCGCGCGCCGCTCGACGCCCTCGGCGCGCTCGACGAGCAGCTCGAGGCTCTGCGCGATGAGCAGGCAGGCCATGCGCACGGTGTAGGGCACCGGGCGGGCGGCGAGGTGATGACAGGCGATGAGGCCCCACAGGTGCCCGTCGACGACGATCGAGATGCTCATCGAGGCGCCGACGCCCATGTTGCCGAGGTACTCGATGTGGATCGGCGAGACGCTGCGCAAGGCGCCGTGGCTCTGGTCGAGCGCGCGGCCGGAGTCGGGGCGGGTCGGCGGCTCGAGCGGGCTCGGGCGGCTCGCGACGTCGGCGATGAGGCGCAGCGGGTTGAGCACGTACAGCCGCCGGGCCTGCGCGGGGATGTCGGTCGCCGGGTAGCGCAAGCCCTGGTAGGGCTCCATGCCCGGCGCGTGCTCCTCGGCGACGACCTCGCCGCTGCCGTCGGGCAGGAAGCGATAGGCCATCACCCGGTCGAAGCCGGTCAGGCGGCGCACCTCGGTCACCGCGATCTGCAGCAGCCCCCCGATCTCGCGGCTGCGCTGCAACGCAGCGAGCGCCTGATGGGCCACGACGGCGAAGGTGTCGAGCGAGCGCTCGCCGGGCGGGGTCGGCTCGAACTCGGCGACGACGTAGCCCTCGGCGAGGTGCACGATCACGTCGAACGGGCGGCCGTGGATGTCGACCTTGATCGGGTTGAGCTCGGCCGGCGAGACGCCGTCGAAGACGCGGCCGAGCGCGGTTTCGAAGGCGTCGCCGAGATCGAGCCGCGAGAGGTGGGCGCCGAGCGAGGGCGGCTCACCGAGGCGGAGGATCGCCGCGGCGTTGGCGCTGCGCATCATGAGCCGCCGGTCACCGTCGAACGCGAGCAGCGCGCCATGAGATTGCACGCTGCCCGGGATCTGGATCGGCTCGCGATCGCAGTTGTGCAGCCCGACGGGGGGGACGAAGGTCATCGAACCCGGCATGCGGCTCCCATGTTTTGCAGCCAGTCGAGCAGGGTACGAAACGCGCCCGCGGCGCTCTCGGCGGCCGCGTGCGCGAACGAGGCGCCGCCGTGGGAAGGGTCCGTGGCGCCGGCTTGCTCGATGTTCGCGACGAATATAGACCACAACCGCCCGGTGGCGCGCCCATATCCGACGAGCGCGGCGAGCGGCCACGCGGGCAGGCGGTCGGTCAACCGGCGGTGCAGCACGCGGCCGCCGAGGGTCGAGCCCTCGAGCACGTAGAGCACGCCGTAGCGCCGCGGCGCCGTGTCGAGCGGCGGCAACATGCGGCAGCGCGGCAGCGCCGCGATCGCGGCGTCGTCGAGGCCGCCGGCGCGCAGGTCCTCGGTCAGCCAGCGGCTCTTGACCAGCCGCCGCTCGATCTCGAGCGCGGCCGGCCACTCGGCCTGCGCGAGCGCGGCCTCGATCGGCTCGGTCCAGCCGAGCATCGCCGCGGCATGGAGCCGTATTCATCGGGCCCCGGATCGGGCCCGGCGATGGTCAGGGCGTCGTCGAGGCGAGCGTGCAGCTCGCCGGTCGCGGCGCGGATGGCGGTCAAGGTCGGCGTCGGGTTGGCGACGACGGGCGGAGCGACTTCGATTTCTGGATTGCTGCTCATACTCATGACGGATTCGTCAAACGGCCCGGGCGTGACACGCGCCCGGTCGCGACCCCGTCAAGCGCCCGCGCGGGCGCCGCCCGACACATCGAGATTCGTCAGAAGAATGACAGCCCCTCAGAACCACGCCGGATCGCAGGCGAGGTGACTGTCGTCACCGCTCGCGCAGAGGTCGAGCAGCGCGGCGACGCGGGGCACCTCGACGGCGAACCACGCCTGCGCCGCGCGCCGGCGGGCGTGGTGGAACGGCCCCGGCGACGCCGCCCGCGCGCAGGCCGTCGCGACGAGCAGCCACTGCCACGCGACGACGTGGATCGAGAGCGCCGTCAGGTAGGCGTGGCTGTGCGCGAGCATCGCCTCGACCTCACCCGCCGCGCCCTTCGCGGCGAGCGCCATCGTCACCGCGGCGATCCGGCGGTCGTTCGCCGTCATCACCGCGCCCCAGGCCGGATCGAGATCGGTCGACTTCGCCGCCGCCACCGCCGCCTCCACCTCGCCGATCAGCGCGCGCAGCGCCGCGCCGCCCTCGCGCACCACCTTGCGCCCGAGCAGGTCGAGCCCCTGAATGCCCGTCGTGCCCTCGTGGATCGAGTTGAGCTTCTGGTCGCGCAGCAACGCTTCGGGCAGGTACTCGGTCGTGTAGCCGTAGCCGCCGTGCACCTGCACCGCGAGCGCGCACGCCTCGAAGCCATACTCCGCGGGGAAGCTCTTGACGATCGGGGTGAGCACGTCGAGCAGCCGCGCGTTGTGCTCGCGCGCCGCCGGATCGGGGTCGTCGTGCGCGCGATCGGCGCAGCGCGCGGTGTACGAGACGAGCGCGAGGCCACCCTCGACGATCGCGCGCTGCCGCAGCAGCATCCGCCGCACGTCGGGGTGCTCGATGATCGCCACCTGCCCCCCGCCCCGCGCCCCGAGCGGCCGCCCCTGCGCGCGCTCGCGGGCATACGCCACCGCCGCGTGATAGGCCGCCGACGCCGTCGCCACCCCCTGCGCGCCCACCGCGATCCGCGCCTCGTTCATCATCTGGAACATCGCCCCGAGCCCGTTCCCCGGCGCCCCGACGAGCCAGCCCCGGCACTCGCCCCGCTCGCCGAACGCGATCCCCAGGCTCGGCAGCCCCCGCCAGCCGATCTTGTGGATGAGCTGGGTCACCGTCACGTCGTTGTCGACGAGCCCGCCCGCCTCCGGCCGCAGCCGCGGCACCGCGAACAGCGAGATCCCGCCGCTCCCCGCCGGCGCGCCGTCGATGCGGGCCAGGGTGAGGTGCACGACGTTCTCCGCGACGTCGTGGTCGGCGCCCGAGATGAAGATCTTGCTGCCCCGGATCGCGAACGTCCCGTCCGCGCGCGGCGTCGCCGCGGTGCTCAGATCGGCGAGGCTCGACCCCGCCTGCGGCTCGGTCAGCGCCATCGTGCCCGTCCAGCGACCGTCGTACATCGGCCCGAGGAACAGCCCGCGCACCGTCTCGTCGCCGAAGACCTCGACGAGGTGCCCCGCGCCCGCCGTCAGCAGCGCGAGCCCCACCGCCGACAGATTGCCCGCCATCAGGTAGCTCGACGCCATCATCGCCACCTGCCGCGGCAGCCGATGCCCGCCCACCGCCACGTCGCGCGACGCGGTCATCACCCCGAGCCCGCAGATCCGCGGGTAGAGCCGCTTCATCAGCGGATGCAGCCGCACCCGCCCCCCCTCGAAGACCGGCGGCTCCGCGTCCATCGGCCGGTAGCTCGGCCACAGCACCTCGCGCGCGAAGCGCCGGGCGCCGTCGAGGTACAGCGCGCAGGTCTCGCGGTCGTGCTCGGCGAACGCCGGCAGCGCGAGCGTCTCGCCGACCGGGTGCACCACGTCGAGCAGGAAGTCGACGAAGCGGTCATCGAACAACGGGTTCTGCATCGCGCTCCTCCGGGCTGCGTGGGCGCCATTGTGACCGCAGCGCCCCGATCCTCAAACCCGTATTGCATTCCCGCGTCCGCTGTCGATGATCCCGCTCGACCCCGAACCCTCGAAGAGGAGACCCATGCACCTCAGCGACCTCTGGCGCTTGTTCGCGCTCTGCCTCGCGCTCGGCCTCACCGCCTGCGTCCCGGTCGGCGGCGGCGGCGGCGGCGACGACGACGACGACGGCGTCGACGAAGACGGCGGCACCCCGAGCAATGACCGCGGCGTCGACCCCGACGACGGCGTCCCGCCCCCCGACCTCGGCCCCGACCCCGACGACGGCGTCCCGCCCCCCGACCGCGGCCCCGACCCCGAGCCCGACCCCGACGACGGCGTCCCCCCGCCCGACCGCGGCCCCGAGCCCGACCCCGACGCCGCGCTCGTCGACATCGGCCCCGACTGCGAGCCCGCCGCCGAGACCTGCAACGACATCGACGACGACTGCGACGGCCGCGTCGACGAGGACCTCGGCGGCGACCGCTGCAACACCGGCCAGGCCGGCGTCTGCGCCACCGGGCAGCAGCGCTGCCTCAACGGCGAGCTCCGCTGCTCCCCCGTCATCGGCGCCGAGCCCGAGGTCTGCGACGCCCTCGACAACGACTGCAACGGCGTCATCGACGACGTCGAAGGCGTCGGCGCCCCCTGCCAGTCCGGCGTCGGCGCCTGCCGCGTCGCCGGCAGCTTCATCTGCCGCGGCGCCGAGCTCACCTGCGACGCCGTGCCCCGCCCCGCCGGCGCCGAGATCTGCGGCGCCGCCGACGAAGACTGCGACGGCCGCGTCGACGAAGGCGGCGTCTGCAACAACCCCGTCGAAGACTGCGACAACGGCCGCGACGACGACGGCGACGGCCGCGTCGACTGCGACGACGCCGACTGCGCCGCCGACCCCGCCTGCGCCGCGCCGCTCCGCCCCAACGTGATGCTCTGCGGCGTCTCCGAGCGCGACATCTCGGTCATCTTCGGCGCCGCCGACCCCGTCGTCGTCATCCCCGGCTGCGCGCCCGACAACCGCACCCAGGCCCTCTTCGTCAGCCGCAACGGCGCCATCAACGGCGCCGCCGTCGCCGCCTGGATCCAGGGCGGCGGCCAGCTCATCACCGAGTTCAGCGTCACCGACACGGTCTTCAACGCCGTCTTCGGCACCAACGTCATCGACGGCGCCTTCACCGGGAGCTGCTACGACAACGTCAACCCCGTCGTGCGGTTCAATGAGCAGGACCCGTTCTGGATCGCCAACGGCGCGCTCCCCCGCGAGCCGGCGGCGACGAGCGGCTGCGGCTACAACCTCGCGGCGTTCCCCGGGATCACCCGCCTCGGCGGCTGGAACGCCAACGCCGTCTCGCTCGCCTACCGCGACCTCGGCGCCGGCCGCTTCTGGCTCGTCGAGGGCGACTGGCAGGACGCGAGCGGCGACGTCGGCGCCTTCAACGCCGCCACCCGCCAGCTCCTCCGCTACATGGCGATCGGCCGCGCCGGGGTCGGCCCCGGCCCCGGCCCCGGCGACGGCATCCCCCTCGCGCCCAACCAGGCCTACGGCCACCACGGCAACTGCAACTCCTTCAACGCCTGCGGCAACGCCCAGACCTGCGCCGACCTCGCCTGCCAGAACAACGGCCTCGTCGTGCCCGCCCTCGACTTCGAGCAG
>JACKDM010000057.1 GCA_020633515.1 Myxococcales bacterium | reverse complement strand
GCGCGCCGACCGTCAGCGAACCGTCGACGGTGAGGTCGCCGTCGAGCAGCACCACCGCGCCGGCGCCGATCACGAGCGCCTCGCCGGCGGCGACCGCGTCGAAGCCGAGCCGCCACGGGTTGCCGGCCGGCCCGATCGGGCCGTCGCCGGGTGCGGCGAGCGTCTGCCCGTCGGCGACCGGCGGGGTGCGGATCAAGGCGCCGGGCAGCACGCCGAAGTCGCCGCCGAGCTCGACCCGCACGTCGACCGGGCCGAGCGTCGGCGCCTCGCCCGCGTCGGCCGCCAGCGTGCCGCCGACCCGCCACGCGTCGATCAGCGCCACCTCGGCGAGCGCGACCCCGCCGACGGTGATCGTATCGGGCGCCGCGGCGAACGGGCCGCCATGCACCACCACCGCGACCGGCGAGTCGACCGGCGCCCACGCCGGCTCGACCCCGGTCACGACCAGCGCCCCCGGCGTCACCGCGCGCCCGCTCAGGGTCACCGCGAAGTCGCCCGCGTCGGTGCGCACCGTCACCGGCGTCTCCCACCGCCCGTCCGCCGCCGGCGCGAACTGCACCAGCACCCGCGCGCTGCCGCCCTCGCTCGCCGTCGCCGGCACCTGCCCCTGCGGGATCGTGAACGGCGCCTCGACGCCCTCGACCGCGCTCACCGTCAGCGGCAGCGCGCCGGTGTTCTGCACCTCGATGAAGCCGCTCGTCGGCTCGCCCGGCGCGACCGTGCCGAACTCGATCGTCGCCTGCGCCACCTCGCCCGTCGGCCGCCCCGCCTCGCCGCGCAGCGTCACCGTCGGCGCCGCGCCCGCGCCGTCCGAGACGACGGTCACCATCGCCTCGGCCACGCCCTCGGCCTCCGGCTCGAAGACCAGCACCACCGTGCGCTCGGCGCCCGCCGGCACCGTCAGCGGCAGCGAGCGCCGCGTCGAGAACGGCGCCACGAGCCCGTCGAAGGCGGTGATCTCGACCTCGGCCTCGCCCGCGTTGCGGATCACCAGCTCGGCCTGCGCCTCGCCCCCGACCGCGACGAGGCCGAACTCGACCGCGGCCGCCTCGACCACCAGCCGCCCGGCGAGCGCCGCGTCCGGCGCGGCGTCGGGATCGGGCCCGGTGTCGGGCCCCACGTCGGGTGAAGCGGCGTCGCCCATCGCCGCGTCGGCGGGTGACAGCGGCTCGCTCTCGTCACAGGCGACGAGCGCGCCCACGATGCACAGAATCGACAGGTAGCGGTTCACGAGCGTCCCTCGGTCATGACGGTGGCGCATCATAGCGCGCTCCCCCGGCCCGCGCCGTGGGCGAAGATCGCGGGCGACCTCGCGGGTGTGGTAAGCATCGGGCTCCCACGCGCCCCTCCTGCGACCGCCGACGAGGCCGATTGACCCTGCCCGCGTCCCCCCGCGCCGACGTCCAGACCGAGCTGCTGCGGCACGGCTACACGCTCCTGCGCCGGCTCGCCGACGGGTCGACCGCCGAGGTCTTCGAAGTGCGCCACGACGCGAGCGGCCGCCGCCTCGCCGTCAAGGTCAGCCGCGACGACATCCCCGAAGGCCCCGCGATCGTCGCCCGCATGGAGACCGAGTGGAACGTCGGGCGCAACCTGCGCCACCCCCACCTCGTGAGCATCCAGGGCGGCGGCCGCTTCAGCGACGGCCGGGCGTGGCTCGCGATGGAGCTGTTGACCGGCCGTGACCTCTTCGACGAGCTCACCGACCGCGTCTCGCTCCCCCCCGCGCGCGCGATCCACATCATCCGCCAGGTCTGCGAGGCGCTCGCGGTGCTGCACCGCCGCGGCGCGGTGCACCGCGACATCAAGCCGGAGAACATCTTCCTCACCGCCGACGGCCGCTTCGTCGACCACGTCAAGGTCATCGACCTCGGCATCCTCGCGCTCCCCGAGGACGACGCCGACCGCGCGCACGAGGCGACGGGGCTGTTCATCATGGGCACCCCGCTCTACCTCGCGCCCGAGCAGGCGACCGGCGAGCCGCCCGACGCCCGCACCGACCTCTACGCCGTCGGCGGCGTGCTCTTCCACCTCCTCGCCGGCCGCCCGCCCTTCGACGACGACGACCCCACCCGCGTCGTCGCCCGCCACGTCAACGAGCCCCCGCCCCGCCTCGACGCGCTCGTGCCCGGCCTGCCCCGCTCGCTCACCACCCTCGTGCACCGCCTCCTCGAGAAGCGCCGCGAAGACCGCCCCGAGAGCGCCGCCGCCGTCATCGCCGCGCTCGACCGCGCCATGCGCGACCTCGCCGGCCAGGTCACCCGCGGCGCGAGCGCGCACGACGCCCCGCTCCCCGAGGTCCCCGGCCCCGGCCACGTCGGCGACTGGCGCCTCTTCGCCGACAACCTCGGCCACCTCGTCGCCCACATCTGGCCCCGCGACAGCGCCCCGCCGCCCGTCATCCGCGCGATCGGGCTCATGCGCCGCGCGCAGGGCGCGCTCGACGACGCGCAGGGCGAGGCCGACCGCCGCCGCGAGGCCGCCGACGACGCCGCCCGCCACCGCATCGCCGAGCGCGAGCGCCTCGGCCGCAAGCTCCGCCGGCTCCGCCAGGGCCTCACCCGCATGGAGGGCCGCCAGAGCGAGGCGCAGGGCGCGCTCGACCGCGCCGTCGCCGAGGTCGCCCGCGCCGACGAGAAGTACGGCCGCGTCCTCGCCGCGCTGCGCATGGTCGCCGGCCGCACCGTCGCCGAGACCTCCGTCTCGCTCCTCGAACACCACCGCCGCCGCGTCGAGGCCGTGCTCGAACACCGCGAAGGGCTCCTCGACGCCCTGCAAGACGCCCGCGAGGACGAGCGCGAGGCCGCCGAGGCGCTCGCCGAGCTGCGCGCGCAGCAGGCCGACGTGCAGCGCGACCTCGCCGAGCTCGAGCTCGAAGAGCAGGAAGACGGCGTCCGCTTCGAAGCGCAGGCCGCCGTCGCCGCCGACGGCCTCCGCGCCGCCGCCCGCGCCTACGAGCGCGCCGCGCTCCGCTTGATGTTGCAGTATGCCCGCGCGCTCAAGGGCGCGCCGGATGGACCCCTCGACGAGGAGGAGTGATGCAGGGGCAGAAGATCGCCGTCATCCCCGGAGACGGGATCGGCACCGAGGTCGCCGAGGTCGGCGTCCGCGTCCTCGAGACCGCCGCCGAGCTGCACGGGGTGCCGCTCGACTTCGTCTGGCACGACTACGGCGCCGAGAAGTACCTCGCCGAAGGCGTCACGCTCCCGCAGGCCGCCTTCGAAGACTTCCGCGACAACTACGACGCCATCTACCTCGGCGCGCTCGGCGACCCCCGCGTCCCCGACATGGCCCACGCCAAGGACATCCTCCTCGGCCTCCGCTTCCGCCTCGACCTCTACGTCAACCTGCGCCCTGCCCGCCTGCTGCACCCCGACCTCACCCCGCTCAAGAACAAGAAGCCCGAAGACCTCGACTTCGTGATCTTCCGCGAGAACACCGAGGGCCTCTACGTCGGCGTCGGCGGCCGCTTCAAGCGCGGCACCCCCGACGAGATCGCCATCAACGAGATGATCTGCACCCGCAAGGGCGTCGAGCGCATCATCCGGGCGGCGTTCGAGTGGGCGCGCGAGAACGACCGCAAGCGGGTGTGCATGGCCGACAAGGCCAACGTGCTCCGCGACGCGCACGGGCTCTGGCAGGACGTCTTCATCGAGGTCGCCGAAGAGTACGCCGACATCAGCGCCCGCCACCTCTACGCCGACGTGCTCGCCATGGAGCTCGTGCGCGCCCCCGAGGACTTCGACGTGATCGTCACCAGCAACATGCTCGGCGACATCCTCAGCGACCTCGCCGCGCAGCTCGTCGGCGGGCTCGGCCTCGCGCCGAGCGGCAACATCCACCCCGGCCGGGTCAGCCTCTTCGAGCCGGTGCACGGCAGCGCGCCCCCGCTCGCCGGCAAGGACATCGCAAACCCGCTCGCGATGGTGCTCACCGGCGCGCAGATGCTCGAACACCTCGGCCACGGCGAGGCCGCCATGGCGATCGAGAGCGCCGTCGTCGAGGCGCTGCGCACCCGCAAGGTCACCCGCGACCTCGGCGGCGAGCTCGGCACCCGCGCGGTCGGCGACGCGCTCGTGGCGCTCTTGCGCCAGCCCCGACGCGCGGCGTGACGGCGCCGCTGTCACACACGACGAGACCGGCTATAGTCCGCAGTGGAGCGGTGAGGAGACAGCACAGATGAAGACAGCAACCGACACCGGGATCGTGTTCCTCGGGGCGAAGCGGACCGCGTTCGGCACCTTCAACGGCGCGCTCAAGGGCCACAGCGCCACCGATCTCGGCGTCGTCGCCGCCAAGGCCGCGCTCGAACAGAGCGGCGTCGCCGGCGAGCACATCGACCACGTCGTCTTCGGCAACGTGCTCCAGACCAGCAAGGACGCCATCTACCTCGCCCGCCACGTCGGCCTCCGCGCCGGTCTCCCCCAGCGCGTCCCCGCCGTCACCGTCAACCGCCTCTGCGGATCGGGCTTCGAAGCGATCACCGCCGGCGCCCGCGAGATCCTCGTCGGCGACGCGCAGGCCGTGCTCGTCGGCGGCACCGAGTCGATGAGCCAGGCCCCCCACGTCGTGCGCGGCGCCCGCGAGGGCCTCCGCTTCGGCGCCGCGCCCGAGCTCGAAGACAGCCTGTGGAGCTGCCTCACCGACAGCTACACCGGCCAGCCGATGGCGATCACCGCCGAGAACCTCGCCGAGAAGTACGGCATCAGCCGCGAGGCCTGCGACGGCTACGCGCTCCGCAGCCAGCGCGCCTGGGCCGACGCGCAGGCCGCCGGCCGCTATCGCGACGAGATCACCCCCGTCGAGCTCGCCACCCGCAAGGGCCCCGTCGCCTTCGACGTCGACGAGCACCCCCGCCCCGACAGCGACGCCGCCGGGCTCGGCAAGCTCAAGCCGGTCTTCAAGAAGGACGGCACCGTCACCGCCGGCAACGCGAGCGGCATCTGCGACGGCGCCGCCGCGCTCGTCATCGCGAGCCGCGCCTTCGCCGAGAAGCACGGCCACGCGCCGCTCGGCCGCCTCGTGCAGTGGGGCGTGTCGGGCTGCGACCCGACCATCATGGGCATCGGCCCCGTGCCCGCGAGCCGCATCGCGCTCGACCGCGCCGGGCTCTCGATCGGCGACATGGACGTCATCGAGGTCAACGAAGCCTTCGCGCCGCAGTACCTCGCCGTCGAGCAGGCGCTCGAGCTGCCCCGCGACCGCACCAACCTCGACGGCGGCGCGATCGCGCTCGGCCACCCGCTCGGCGCGAGCGGCGCCCGCATCGTCGCCCACCTGCTCTATGCGCTCCGCCAGCGCGGCGGCCGCTACGGCCTCGGCACCGCCTGCATCGGCGGCGGGCAGGGCATCGCCGTCATCGTGGAGGCCATGTGATGACTGCTGAGCGCCCGGCCCAGGCCGATCTCATCTACAACTGGAACCTCAAGGGTCGCCGCGGCGCGCTCGCGCCCGGCGTGCAGTTCTACGACGAGACGCTGCGCGACGGCATCCAGGGCCCCTCGATCGTCGACCCGCCCCGCGAGGCCAAGCTCCGCATCCTCGAGCTCGAAGAGGCGCTCGGCATCCACGCCATCGACCTCGGCCTGCCCGGCGCCGGCCCCCGCGCCGTCGACGACGTCACCGCGCTCGCCCGCCACCACGTCGCGAACAAGATGAAGATCCGGGCGAGCTGCGCGGCGCGCACCCACCAGAACGACATCCGCCCCATCGTCGAGATCAGCCAGAAGACCGGCCTCGAGATCGAGGTCATGGCCTTCCTCGGCACCAGCCCCATCCGCCAGTACGCCGAGAGCTGGGACCTCCGGCGCCTCATGGAGCTCTCGGGCTCGGCGATCGAGTTCGCCGCCCGCGAGGGGCTCCCGGTGACCTTCGTCACCGAAGACACCGTGCGCAGCCGCCCCGAGACGTTGCAGCCGCTCTTCCTCAACGCCATCGACAAGGGCGCCCGCCGCCTCTGCCTCTGCGACACCGTCGGCCACGCGACCCCCGACGGCGTGCGCAACCTCATCTGGTGGACCCGCAACCTCATCGACGGCACCGGCGTCGAGGTCGGCATCGACTGGCACGGCCACAACGACCGCGGCCTCGCCGTCTGCAACTCCATCTTCGCCGCCGAGTTCGGCGCCGACCGCATCCACGGCACCGCGCTCGGGATCGGCGAGCGGGTCGGCAACGCCGCGCTCGACCAGATCCTCATCAACTTCAAGCTCATGGGCGAGATCGACAACGACCTCACCCGCCTCGTCGAGTGGTGCCAGCTCGTCAGCGAGGCCTGCCGCTGGCCGATCCCGCGCAGCTACCCGGTCATGGGCGAAGACGCCTTCCGCACCGCGACCGGGGTGCACGCCGCGGCGGTGATCAAGGCGCAGAAGAAGGGCGATCACTGGCTCGCCGACCGCATCTACTCCGGCGTGCCCGCCGGCGAGTTCGGCAAGCAGCAGCGCATCGAGATCGGCCACATGAGCGGCCTCTCGAACGTGCTCTACTGGCTCGAAGTCCACGGCGTCCCCGCCCGCGACGGGCTCGCCGAGCACCTCCTCGAGCAGGCCAAGGCGACCAACCGGGTCCTGGCCGACGGCGAGGTGATGGGCTTCATCGACGGCTTCCGCGGCTGACGGCGAGGAGGGCGGGCAGGATGGACGGCCTCGACGACGCCCGACTGCTCGCGCTGGTGCGGGACAAGCTGGGGGTCCCCGAGCCGTTGATCAACCAGTGCCGGCGGCTCGCCGACTCCAGCGATCGATCGCTCGAAGAGCTGATCATCGACCTCGGCCTGACCTCGTCGGAGCAGCTCTCCTCGCTGATGCTCGAAGCCGCCGCCGAGGCCCGCGGCGTCGCGAGCCCCGCCACGCCGCTGCCCCGCGCCCCGCTGCCCCGCCCCGCGCGCCCGAGCCCCGCCCGCCGCCGCCGACCCGCCGCCCGCAGCACCCCGCCGCCGGGCTCACCGACCGCCCGAGCGCCAGCCTGCCCGGCGCGCCGCTCACCGACCGCGGCTCGGCCGCCGACGTCCGCGTCGCCCCCACGCCGGCCTCACCGAGCCCCGCGCCGGCTTCACCGAGCCCGCGTCCGCGACCCGTGGAGCGGCCCGCCTGACCCCTGGAGCGACCCGCCCGCGCCGCACACCGCCCCCTGGCCGCACCGCGCCCGACCGCCAGACCGCCCCCGGCCGCACCGCCCCCGACCCCCGCGCGCCCGCGACCGGCAGCACCACCGCCCCGCTCGCCATGCCGCCCCCCATGACCGGCCCCCCGGCGCGCGCGACCTACACCCCCCTCGACTCCATCGAGGTCGACGAACAGGCCGACACCGGCGTCCTCCCCCGCCTCGCCCCCGCGCCCGACGTCTTCGACCCGCTCGACGACGGCCTCGACGACGACGACGACGCCGGCCCCGACCCCATCATCGGCCCCGTCCGCCGCGTCCCGCCCAGCGACGGCCCCACGCTCCTCCCCGTCCGCGCCGAGGCCGAGACCGACCCCGCCCACCTCCTCGCCGAGCTGCCCGACCCCGAAGACCTGCCCTGGGGCGACGGCGGCGAGTTGCTGCGCCCCGTCGAGAACCCCTCCGCCGACCTCCCCTTCCACGTCAGCGACTCCCCCCCCGTCGACGACGACGACGCCGACCTCGAGGCGCTCCTCGACGACGACAACTTCCTCTTCGGCGACGAGCCCCCGCCCCCCGACACCCACGTCGGCCTCGCCCGCGGCCGCGACACCAACGACGAAGAGCCCGTCGACCACGTCGACGACCCCTTCGCCGCCTACCGCGCCTTCGACCCCGGCGACGGCTTCGACAGCGGGCTCCCCTTCGACCCGCCCCCCGGCGTCCGCGCCCGCGCCATGTCCGGCGAGCTCCCCAAGCTCCCCGCCCGCGGCGACGACCTCCTCGTCTCCGACCGCGCCGGCAAGGACCGCTCCTCCGAGCCCGGCGAGCCCGGCTTCGGCGCCATGGACTACGACCCCCTCCTCGACAGCCGCCCCCCCGCCGGCGAGCTCGCCCCCCTCCCCGGCCGCGCCGTCCCCATCCGCGGCGACGAAGACCGCGCCCGCCCCGCCAGCGAACGCGACCGCGACCGCCGCTCCGACGTGCTCCCCACGCTCCACCCCAGCACCACCCGCTACGAGCTCGGCCGCGAGATCGCCCGCGGCGGCATGGGCCGCGTCATCGAGGCCCGCGACCTCAACATCGACCGCGTCGTCGCCATGAAGCTGCTCATCAAGGGCACCGACGAACAGCTCGGCATGCAGCTCCGCTTCACCGAAGAAGCCCAGATCACCGGCCAGCTCCAGCACCCCAACATCGTCCCCGTCTACGACCTCGGCACCCAGCGCGACGGCCAGCTCTACTTCTCGATGAAGCTCGTCCGCGGCCGCACGCTGCGCGACGTGCTCCGCGACCTCCGCCGCGGCGTCGAGAAGACCGAGAAGACCTTCACCCGCACCCGCCTGCTCTCGAGCTTCCAGCAGGTCTGCATGGGCATCGCCTATGCGCACGACCACAACGTCGTGCATCGCGACCTCAAGCCCAGCAACATCATGTTCGGCGACTTCGGCGAGATCCTCGTCATGGACTGGGGCCTCGCCAAGATCCTCCCCCGCCGCGTCCCCGACGCCGACGGCCGCGTACAGAGCCACCGCGCCGGCATGAGCCGCTGGGCCACCCGCCACGGCGAGGTCATCGGCACCCCCGGCTACATGCCGCCCGAGCTCGCGCTCGGCAACCTCGACGAGGTCGACGAGCGCAGCGACATCTACAGCCTCGGCGCGATCCTCTACGAGATCCTCACCCTGCGCCCGCCCTACACCGGCCGCGACGCCCGCGCCATCATCCGCAAGATGCTGCGCGAGCGCGTCATCCCGCTCCGCAAGCGCGCGCCCGACCGCAACATCCCCGCCGAGCTCGAAGAGATCGTCATGCGCTGCCTCGCCAAGGACATCGAGCAGCGCTACCCCTCGGTGCTCGAGCTGCACGGCGCGCTGCAGGCGTTCCTCGAAGGCGCGCTCGAACAGGAGCGCCAGAAGCTCGAAGCCCGCCGCCACACCGGCGAGGCCCGCGCGCACGTCGACGAGTACCGCGCGCAGACCCGCACCGCCGAGCGCCTCACCGGCGAGGTCGAAGCCCACCGCCTCCGCCTCGCGCCCTGGGCCGGCGCCGAGCCCCGCCGCCCCTTGTGGGAGGCCGAACAGCGCCTCGCGCTCGCCCGCCGCGAACGCGTCGAGGCCTTCACCCGCGCCGCGCAGGCCTTCCGCCAGGCGCTCGTCTGCAACCCCGACGACGCCGAGGCCCGCGAAGAGCTCTGCCAGCTCTACTGGGACGGCTTCCTGCAAGCCGAGCACGAGCGCGACCACGCCTCGATGGTGCAGTACGAGACCGTGCTCCGCGCCGTCGACACCGGCAACTACGCCCAGCTCCTCCGCGGCGACGGCCGCCTCCACGTCGAGACCGACCCCCCCGGCGCCCGCGCCGTGCTCTTCCGCTACGCCGAGATCGACAAGATCCTCACCCCCCAGGAGCCCCGCGACCTCGGCCGCACCCCGGTCACCGTCGACCCGCTCCCCATGGGCAGCTACCTGCTCGTGCTCCGCGCCCCTGGCCTGCGCGACACCCAGGTCCCCGTCCTCATCGAGCGCCTCGGCGAAGCGAAGCTCCGCGTCCGCCTCCGCACCGAACAGTCGCTCGGCGCCGGCTTCGTCTACATCCCCGGCGGCCGCATGACCATCGGCGGCGACCCCGACGCCTCGTGGGGCCTCCCCCGCCAGACCGTCGACGTCGCCGACTTCTGCCTCTCCCGCCTCCCCGTCAGCGGCCGGCAGTACCTCGACTTCCTCAACGCGCTCGTACAGAACGACATCCGCGAAGCCCGCCGCCGCGTCCCCCGCCTCTTCGCCGACGGCGGCGCGCTCTTCCGCTTCGAAGAAGGCCGCTTCGTCATCCCCGAGCGCGACCCCAACGGCATCCCCTGGGACCCCAACTGGCCCGTCTTCGGCGTCAGCTTCGACGACGCGCAGACCTACTGCCGCTGGCGGTCGGCCCAGGACGGCGTCACCTACCGCCTCCCCACCGAGATCGAGTGGGAGGTCGCCGCCCGCGGCGCCGACCTGCGCCGCTTCCCCTGGGGCAACACCTGGGAGCCCACCTACTGCAAGTCGGCCCACGCCCGCCCCGGCGCCGCCCACCTCGAGCCCTGCGGCAGCTTCGCCACCGACCGCGGCCCCTACGGCGTGATGGACCTCGCCGGCGGCGTCAGCGACTGGACGGTCAGCCTCGCCGCCACCGAAGGCGCCGACGAGCACACCGACCGCATCTGCCGCGGCGGGAGCTGGAACCACCTCGACCTCCACGCCCGCGGCACCTCGCGCCACGCCATGGCCCCCGCCTCGGTCTCCGTCTCCGTCGGCTTCCGCCTCGCCCGCGACCCCTGATGCCCGCGCCCCCGCCGACCGGCCGCCGCCTCGCCCGCCTCCTCTGGCCGGCGATGATCGTGTGGGCCGCCTTCGTCGCCGCCCGCGCCGCCGCCGAGCTCGCGCAGGACGACGTCGTCACCGGCCTCACCCGCACCTGGCACCCGCCGCACCGCGCCCCCCTCGGCGACGTCATCGACCCCCGCCCCGTGCCCGCGCTCCTCCCCGAGCTCCGCGCCCGCTACGCCCCGCACGTCACCACCGACGCCCCCCCCGACCCGACCGACCCCGCCGCCTGGCCCGCCGCGCTCGCCGCGCTCGGCCTCCGCGCCGAGCCCTTCACCGCCGACCACTGGGCCGGCGCCCCGCCCCGCCTCCGCGTCCCCGCCGCCGGCCCGCCGCACCTCCTCATCGGCCTCCTCGGCGTCGACCCCATCGCCGTCGTGCCCGGCCTCGGCGTCGTCCGCGTCCCCGAAGGCGCGCTCCCCCCCGCCGCGATCGACCTCGCGCTCGTCGGCGCCCGCGAGGCGCCATGGTGAACGACCCCAACACCGAAGCCCGCTGGGCCCCCCGCCTCACCCCCTCGGCCCGCTGGGCGCTCGCCGCGCTCTCCGGCCTCCTCAACGGCGCCGGCTTCATCTGGCTCGGCCCCCTCGCGCTCATCGCCAACGTGCCCCTGCTCTGCGCGCTGTGGGGCGCCCGCACCGCCGCCACCGCCGCCGGCCTCGGCGGCCTCGTCGGCGTCCTCGCCGGCGCCCACATCTACGGCATCCTCGACTACGGCGCCTGGATCCTCGTCGCCTTCAGCCTCTACACCGGCAGCCAGATGGTGCTCTACGGCCTCCTCATGCGCGCGCTGTGGGGCCGCGCCGGCCCCGCGTTCGACGTCGCGCTCCCCGCGCTCGTCTGGGCGCTCACCGAATGGATCCGCACCCTCGGCCCGCTCTCGATGCCGGCGAGCTACGTCGGCAACATCGCCGACCTGCCCGCCTTCGCCCCCTGGCTCGCGCTCGCGCCCCACACCGGCGGCCTCGGCGTCTCCACCCTCATCGCGCTCGCGCAGAGCGTCGTCTTCCACCTGACCTTCGTCGGCGGCCCCCACCGCCGCCCCGCGCTCCTCGCCGCCGCGCTCCTCGCGCTCGCCGGCCTCGCCGGCCACCTCGCGCCCCCGCCCCTCGGCGACCGCCCGCTCACCGTCGCCGGCGTGCAAGGCGGCCTCGCCAACAGCCAGTACCGCGCCGCGCTCGCCGATCCCGCCGTCATGCGCGAAGTCGTCGCCACCTACGAGACCCTCACCCGCGCCGCCCTCGACAGCGGCGCCGACCTCGTCGTCTGGCCCGAGACCGCCGTCCGCGCGCCCGTGCTCGACACCCCCGCGCTCCGCGCCCGCCTCTTCCCCCGCGCCGACGACCGCGGCGTCCTCATCGCCGGCCTCATCGGCCGCGACCCCGACGGCCGCAGCCAGAACCTCGCCGTCGCCCTCGCCCCCGGCGGCCGCGAGCTCGGCCGCCAGCCCAAGGTCCGCCTCGTGCCCGGCACCGAGGCCCACTTCACCCCCGGCGCCGCCTGGGCCCCGCTCGACACCCCCGCCGGCCGCGTCGGCGCGCTCATCTGCCTCGAGTCGGTCTACCCCCACGCCGGCCGCGCCCTCGCCGCCGCCGGCGCCGAGCTCCTCGTCGTCATGAGCAACGACGCCGGCTTCGGCCGCTCCCCCATCACCGACCACATGACCCGCCGCGCCATCGTGCGCGCCCTCGAGACCGGCCGCTGGCTGCTCCGCGTCGGGCAGGCCGGCGTCACCACCCTCATCGACCCCCGCGGCGGCCGCCACGGCGCGCTCGGGCTCTTCGAACCCGGCATCCTCCGCGGCGAAGCCCGCCTCCGCGACGACCTCACCCTCTATGTGCGGCTCGGCGACTGGTGGATGGCGCTCTGCGGCGCGCTGCTCGCGCTCGGCGCCCTCGCCGCGTGGCGCCGATCCCGCGCCGTCAGCGCCCGATCGACCACGTAGATGAACCAGAACACCGGCAGGAAGATCACGTAGGCGCTCCCGGTGTGCCAGAACCCCTCCGCCGCCGGCACCCCGCCGTAGTGCCCGAGCAGGTAGATCGTCGCCACCCGCGCCCCATTGGCGAGCATCGCGAGCGGGAACACCAAAGCCAACAAGACCAGCCGGTTACCCACCCGCGGCTGCACCAGCCAGCCATAGATCAGCGTGTACATCGCCAGCGTCGTCAGCATGTTCATGCCCGAACAGGTCTCGTTGACGATCACATAGTAGTCGGCGCTGTAGATCGTATCGGCCGTCCAGTAGCGCATCGGGTAGCCCGCGATCCGCAGCCCCTGCAACGCGATGTCGGCCGTCCACTGCTGAAGCGGCGCGTCGATCAGACCCCGCAGGTAGTGCTCCCACGGCAGCGCGAAGCCCAGGAACGCCACCGGAAATATCAGCGCCCGCGCCCGCGCCCACCCGAGCGCGCCCCACAGCCACAGCCACCCGGCGCCCGGCAGCAGCGCCCCCGCGAGCAGCAGCGCGTCATCCGCGCGCCGCGCCCACAGCATCACCCCGCCGACCGCGCACGCCATCACCGTCAGCCACACCTCCGCGCCCGCCCGATCCGGCGCCGACTGCGCCGCGGCCCACGCCGGCCTGCGCGTCGCGAACCCCGCCAGCACCAGACAGATCGGCAGCGTCAGCAACCCGGCGGCGGCGCCCCCGAGCAGCCCGCCGAGCCAGGTCTCGACCACCCACAACGGAACGGGGAGGAAGGCGACGCCGAGCCCGCCCGCGATCAACGCGGCGCGCAGCGGCGTCCAGCGAGTGAGGGGAACAGCGGCCGCAGGCGCGGCCGCGGCGGGATCAGCGCTCGACACGCACCTTCTGCGCCTGCATCGCCCGGCGCGCGAAGAACACCCCGGGGATCAGGCTCGCGAGCATCAGCGCGATCATCGCCGGCTCGCTGCCCGAGCTGCCCTGATCACCACCGGGCGGGGTGCGCGCGCTGCCGGCGAAGGCGGCGAACGCGGTGAGGTTCATGGCGAGGGTGACGTACAGCGTGGTCCACAGGCGCTTCATGGCTCTCTCTCCTCTGCGGGCGGTGACTCCCACTCTAGTCCGCCGGCGGGAGCGGATCCAGACGAAATCCGCTCCAACTGTCAATGATTCACTCTCGCTGCAATCAGCCGCCGACCAGCCGACCGAGCACCGAGACGATCCGGTTGCCGAGCTGCTGCGCGTCGCCGTCGTCGCTCTTGCGGATGTACCGCGCGTTGCCGAGCTCCGCGAGGATCAACTTGAACGGCTCGTCGCACAGCACCGCCGAGAAGAACAGGATCGGGGTCCGCTTCTTGACCCCGAGCGCCGTCTCGACCGCCCGCATCGCAAACGCCGCCTGCCGCCCGTCGAGCCCCGGCATGCGCACGTCGAGCACCACCAGATCGGGCCGCTCGCCCTCGGCGAGCGCGCGGGTGTAGGCCTCGACGAACGAGACCCCGTCCTCGCAGTCGACGACCTCGCGGCAGAGCTGCTTGGAGAGCAGCAGATCGCGGGTGATCTGCCGCAAGAAGGTCGAGTCCTCGGCGAGCATCACCCGCCCCATCTGCCGCAGCGGCGCGCCCTCGGTCGCGCGGCGCACCGCCTCGACCTCCGGCGGCGGCACCGACGGCGGCGCGGCGTCACGCGGCGCGGCCGAGCGCGGATCGGGCGGGCTCGGCTTCTCGACCGCCGGGCTGATCGCCAGCGAGCGCTTGACCACCTCGACCCGCGCGAGCGACGGCGCCTCGTCCCCCGCCGAGAGCCGCCGCAGCTCATCGGCGCTCGCGAGCTTCACCCCGAGCCCGAGGCCGCACAGCTTGCACGCGATCATCAGGTAGTTGCCCTGGAGCGTGCGCTCGAGCGGCACTTCCTGGCCGCACGACGGGCAGTACTTGCGTTCCATCAGCGACCCCGCACTTGCGAGAGCAGCTTCGCCGTCGCCTTCGCCAGCCGCCGGGCCTGCGCGTCGATCGGCTCGTCGGCCCGCCGCTGGAGGTGGACCGCCCGGGTCAGCTCGGCGAGCAGGGTCTTGCGCTCGTCGTCGGCCGCCTCGGGCGAATAGAAGAGGATCGCGACCGGCTCCTGACCGAGCGCGCGCTCGATCGCCCGCAGCACCCGCGCCGTGCCCGCCCCGTCGATCCGCTCGAGCCCGTCGTCGAGCACGACGAGCAGCGGCGGCTGCTCGGCGCGCAGCAGCTTGGTATAGGCGACCACGCAGCGCGCGCCGTCGCCCACCGGGACGAGGTCGGGCGCGTCTTGAAGCTCGGCGATGTGCGGCCCGGCGGCCGTCGTCATCGCCTCGTCCTGCGCCACCAGGATGCGCTCTCTGGCCAAGGTCGGCTCCTTTGGCGCGCTCTCAGAGCACCGTCGCGCGCACCATCATCAACCCGATCAGCAACAGGTGGGCGAGCAGCGGCGCGAAGACGCCCCCGCTGCGCCAGACCAGCAGGGCATACACCCCGCCGATGAAGGCCGCCCCTTGCAGGATGTCCTGCAACATCACCGTACCGGGCGCGGCCAGGGTCGCAAAGAACGTCGCCCGGTAGAGGGCATAGACGACGAAGACGATCGCGACCGCGATCAACGGCTCGTCGAGCTGCTTCATCAGCCCGCGGGCGAGGAAGACGAAGAAGAAGACCACCTCGGCGAGCACATGCACCAGCCCCATCCCGAGCGCCGGCCACAGCGCCGTCGGCGTGTCGGGCACCGGGGTCAAAAAGCCGAGCAGCAGGCCGTACGGCAGCGCCGCCATGATCCAGGCCGGCTGCTTGCCGAAGACGCGGATGTCGCCGAGCTTGTCGCGATTGATCAGCAGCACCCCGAGCAGCCCGACGACGAGCAAGAGCCCGCGCCGCACCCACCACCAGGCGTCGTCCGGCAGGAAGTAGTACTCGGCGTTGCCCATCACCCGCTTGTCGTTCGGCACCGTCAGGTCGACCTCGCCCTGCAGGCGCTCGACCACCGCCGCGTACAGCTCCGCCTCGGCCCCGCCGCCCCCCTTCGCCCCCGTCGCCTCCGCCCGCGCCGTCTGCACGTCCGGCCACACCGTGAGCCCGCCCGGCACGAGGTTGGCGCCCACGTAGAGCACCACCATCGTCACCAGCGCCACCGCGATCAGCGGCACGAAGCCCTTGCTCGACGACAGGTCGATCTTGATGCGGCTCCCCTGGTTGAGCTCGCGGGTGAACAGCAGCCGCAGCTCGCTCTGCGCCTCGTTGTTGTGCGGGTTGATCTCGATCGCCCGCCGCAGATCGGCCTCGGCCTGCGCCAGATCCCCCGTCAGGCGGTGGATCTTGCCCATCGTCACGTAGCCCTCGTCGAACTCGCGCGACAGCCGCAGCGCCCGCTCGACGTCGGCGATCGCGTCGCCCGCCGAGGCGCGGGTGCGGTCCGAGGCGAGGAAGCGGGCCCAGCCGAGCTGGACGTAGACCTGCGGATCATCGGGGATGAGCGCGCCCGCGCGCGAGAAGGCGTCGAACGCCTCGGTGTACTTCTGCTGCCGCAGCAAGGCGTTGCCCTGATGCACCGCCTGCTCGTGTTCGAGCCGCCGCCGCACCTCGGGCTGCTCGAAGTCGAGCCCGAGCTGCACCGCGCGCTCGTACATCGCGCGCTCCTCGGGGTTCTGCAGCGTGCGCCGCGCCCGGTCGAGGGTCGCGGCGATCTTCTCCCGCAGCCGCTTGACCGCCTCGGCGTCCTCGGGCCGCGGCGCCGCCTCGAACTCGACGACCTTCTGCCGCCACGCGCCCTCGATCTCCTCGGGGCTCGCCGCGCGCCGCACGTCGAGCATCCGGTAGAAGTCGGTCGCCTCGAGCGCGTGCAGCGCCGTCTCGAGCGCCTCCACCTCGGCCCCGCCCACCTTGAGCACCCCGAGCTGCATCAGCGCGAGCACCCGCAGCCGCGCCTCGGCCGGCGTCAACCGCCCCGCCTGCGCGACCCGATCGAGGCACCGGCTCAGCGGCTGACCGCCGCCGAGGATGCGCAGCATCGCCTTGTCGGTGTCGTGCAGATCGTTGGCGAAGACCTCCTCGCCCTCGACCCGGAACGTCGGATCACCATACCCGGCGAGGATCTCGGTCACCTCCCGCGCGCCGAGCGCCGCCGACAGCCCCGTCTCGATGATGTCGCGCGGCGAAGCGACGAGCAGGATCTCGTCCTCGGCCGCGCTCTCGTCGGCGATGAACTGCCACGTCCCGCCCTTCATGCGGAACGCGTTGAGCAGCCGCTCCATCGCCTGCACCGACAGCGCCCGCTTGAGCTCCCGCGGCGAGAGCTTCTCCAGATAGATCAGCGCCGAGCCGATCCGCTTGCCGTGCACGCGCGCGTGCTCGACCGCCTCGTCGAACGCCGCCCGATCGATGATGCCGTGGCCGATGAGCAGCTCCCCGATCCACTCCTCCTCGGTGTTCGAGTTGGCGCTGATCGGCATGCCCTGCCGAAACGACACCACCTTCTCGCGCGCGTGGTCGGCGTCGCAGAGGAAGAGCCGCCCGGTGCGGCGCTCGCGGTAGATGGTGCCGAAGAGGCGGGCGAGGGTGAGCGTGTCGGCCTCACCCGACAGCTCCGGCGCCGGCCGCAGCGCGGTGCCGTCGACGTGGAACGCCTGCGGCAGGAGCTGGCTGAAGAGCTCCTCGAACTCGGGCAGCTCCCCGAGCGGCTGCATCGTCGCGCCGTTCTTGCTGACCTTGTCGGTGCGAAACAGCCGACCCTGGCGGATCAGGCCGACGATGGTGGCGAGGGGCACCTCACCGAGCTTGTGACCGGTGCGATCGGCCAGCGCGTAGCGGTGGGCGCCGACGACGGCGGTGGCGCCGGTGATCTGGGGCCGCTGCTCCTCGGGCACGCGATCCTCCCGCCGTGGGGCTCGTGAGGCGAGCAACCGCGCGCTCCTACCCCCAAGGCGCGCGGCTCGGGAGCGAGTATAGGTCAGGGTTTCCGCCGTGACCAACAACAAACAATGCAGTTGTATCTCGGCAGTTTCCGAGATTTGTGCCATCCGCGGCGAATAAGCCTCGGGAGCGCCCGTCGGGCCGGCCGTTCACCCAATTGATACGAAGCAGGGACAACCCATGAACGCTCCGTCGACCCGGGCGCCCGCCGCCCGTCTGCCCGCCGTCCCCCTCGCGCCCCTCGCCCTCGCCGCGCTCGTCGCCGGCCTCGCGGGGTGCAACTTCCACGGCGACGACCTGCCCGGCCGGCCCCCGCCGGTCGTCGGCGGGTGCCTGCTCGACACCGAGTGCTACGACACCGAGTTCTGCGCCGAAGACGGGCTCTGCTACGCCGAGACCGGCTGCGTCGGCCACGACGAGTGCGGCCCCGGCGCCGTCTGCGACCGCGGCCGCTGCGAGGACGTCGAGGGCTGCACCGTCGACCGCGAATGCGGCGCCCGCGCCTTCTGCGACGCCGGCGCCTGCGTCCCCCTCCCCGAGTGCCGCGTCGACGCCGAGTGCGGCCCCGGCGCCATGTGCGCCGACGGCTTCTGCGCCTCGGTCCCCGGCTGCGTCAGCGACGCGCAGTGCGGCCCCGGCATGCTCTGCCGCGCCGACGGGCTCTGCGAGGCCCGCCCCGGCTGCCGCGCCGACCGCGACTGCGTCGACGGCTACTTCTGCCGCGGCGACGGCGTCTGCGAGCAGATCCCCGGCTGCCGCTCCGACCGCGACTGCGCGGCGGGCTACACCTGCCGCGCCGACGGCGTCTGCGAGCAGCTCGGCTGCCGCTCCGACCGCGACTGCGCCGCCGGCTACACCTGCCGCGGGGACGGCGTCTGCGAGCAGTTCGAGGGCTGCCGCGCCGACATCGACTGCGCGCCCGGCTACTTCTGCCGCGGTGACGGGCTCTGCGAGGAGGTCCCCGGCTGCCGCTCGGACCTCGACTGCGCCGGCGGCTACTTCTGCCGCGCCGACGGGCTCTGCGAGGAAGAGGCCGAGTGCCGCGTCGACTGGGAGTGCCCGCCCGGCGCGGTCTGCGCCGCCGACGGCGCCTGCTACCTCGACGCCGCGCTCTGCGACTACGACGCCGACTGCCCCCGCGGCGCGATCTGCGGCGGCGACGGGCTGTGCTACCCCGCGCAGGCCTGCGCCTACGACGCGCACTGCCCGGCCGGCTGGTTCTGCGCCGCCGACGGGATCTGCTACTTCTGACCGTCCTCGCCCGCCCGCCCCTTCTCCGCCGCGAGCGCCACGAGCGGCGCGAGCGCGTCGGCCGCCCACTCCCCCACCGTCGCCGCCGTCACCGGCTCCTCCCCCGCCGCCGCGATCTTCGCTTGCAGCGCGTCGAGCGCCTCGGCGATCAACGCGCCCTCCTCCGTCTCCCGCGTCTGCCAGCGCAGCCCGAGCGCCGCGACCCGGTCGAAGAGCGCCTGGAACTCGTCACCCCGCCGCAGCGGCCGCGGCCGCACCGGCTCGCCGGCCATCAGCCGCGCGAGGTTGCGGTCGACGACGTACAGCGGCCCGACGATGCGGTGGGTCGTGAGGATCCCGAGCGCGAACAGCAGCACCACGAGCACCAGCCACGAGATCACCAGCTTCCAGACGAGGCGGGTGTCCTCCTCGGCCATGCGGGCGCGCAGCTCGGCGTGGAAGTCGCCCTCGGCGACCGGCGGCTCGACCGGCGGCGGCGGCGTGCCCACCGGCTCGATCGCCTGCGCCTCGATCACCACCCCCGTCGGCGCCGGCGCCTCGACCGGCGGCGCCTGCGGCGCGCGCGCCCGGACCGGCGGCGCGGCCTCGTCCATCACCGCGAGCGTCGAGCTCTCGCGCACCTGCACGTAGAACAAGGTCCCCATCACGCCGAAGACCAGCCCGCCGGTCAGCGCGATCAACGCCGCGTACTTGAGCTGAAAGCGCGGGTCGAGCAGGAAGTTGCGGAGCCGCCGCTTGCGCGCCTGGGTCATGGGAGGTCGCTCCTGTGGGCTCACCGCCGGCTGCGCGCGAGGAAGTCGGACATCCCGCGGTGCAGCACCGGCACCAGCGCGTCCATACACGCTTCGAGCTGCCGCGTCACGATCGCGTCGGGGGTCTCGGGGCCGAGCGAGAGCGCGCCGCGCTGGGTGGCCGAGCCCCGCAGCGAGCGCTTCTCGAGGTCGAAGATCGCCTGGGTGACCGCGCAGCTCACCTGCGTCTCGGCCGCGGTGCGCTCGATCTTGCGGCTGAGGCTGAGCTTGAGCTCGTAGCCGCGCTGGCGCCCGTCCTTGACCGCGGGCGGGACCTCTTCGACGACCCGGATCGCGACGTCGTCGTCGAGCTGCTTGCGCAGCGCGGCCGTGAGGTGGGCCTGCATCTCGGGGGTGTCGCCGGTGACCTCGAGCCGGATCACCGCCGGGCAGCCGCGCGCGCCGCCGAGCGCGTCGAGCGATCGGGTCGCGGTGCGGCGCACGAAGTCGTCGGCGTCGCCGAGCATCGCGCAGAGCCCCGCGACCGAGGCGGCGTGTGGCTGGCGGCGCAGCGCGTGGGCGACGGCGGCGCGCACGAGCGGGTTCTCGTCGTCGAGCGCGGCGAGGAGCGCGTCGCGGGCGCGATCGATCGGGAACCCGGCGAGCTTCTGCGCCGCCTTGACCCGCACCTTGTGGCTCGGATCTTCGATCAGCGCCCGGATCAGCGCGTCGGTGTCGTCGGCGCGCGCACCCGGCGCGAGGACCATGAGGGCGAGCAGCGTGGCGGTGGTGAGGAACCTCACGTAACCCACTGTGCGATCTCACCGAGTCGATTGAAAGGGAAAACCCGGCGTGTGACGGTGCCGGCAGATTCGTCGCCGCGCGGGTGCAATCGATGTCCTCCCTGCTCCGCGGTCGCGCGCTCGCCGGCCTGCTCCTGCTCGGCTGCGGGGCGAGCCCGCCGCCCCTGCTCGCCCCGCTCCCCCAGCCGTCGCCGGTCGACGGCGGCGATCCGGCCGCCGCGCCGCTCGCCGATCGGACCTTCGGGCGGAGCGGCTTCGCCTGCCTCGACTGCCACCGCCACGCCGCCCCCGCGCTGCGCCCCGCGCCGCCGCTCGCCGGCTTCCATCCGCCCGGCTGGCACGGCCGCGCCCCGACCGCCGCCGCCGCGATCGCGCGCTGCGTCGAGCGCTGGCAGCGCCGCCCGGCGCCGAGCGACGCGGTCACCGCCGATCTCGCCGCGAGCTTCGAGGTGGCCCCCACGCCCGCCGCGCCGCTGCCCGAAGAGGGCGCCGCGCTCTACGCCGCCGCCTGCCGCCACTGCCACGAAGGCGGCCCCGCCGGCCCGGTCGCCGGCCGCCCGCTCGCCGCCGCCGCGCTCCGCGCCACGATCCGCGGCGACGACCGCCCCCGCCACCCGGCGACGATGATGCCGCCGTTCGGACCCGAGACGCTGCCCGACGCCGCGCTCGACGCGCTGGTGGGCTGGCTGACCGGCCCGGCGTATAGTGGCGAGGTCGGATCGGAGGAAGAATGACCTGTCCGCACTGCCGCCGCCCGGCCGAAGACGACGCCTGCTTCTGCAGCGCCTGCGGCCAGATGCTGCGCCGCCCGCCCGAGGGCGCCCCGATCGCGCCGGCGTGGCAGGCGTGGCTCGGCGCCGACGACGACGACCGCCCCACCCTCTTCGGCGCGCCCGCGATCGCCGACGCCGCCGGCGACACCACCCCGGTCGCCGAGCCCGCCCCGCTCGCCGCCTCGCTCGCCGACGACTCGCTCGACGGGCTCGACGACTTCCAAAGCCCGCTCGACCCGCCCGAGGGCTTCCGCGAGACGGCGTGGTTCCTCGAAGCCGAAGACCCCGACGCGCTCGCCGAGATCGAGCAGGGCGACGCGCCGCTCACCGAGCGCGGCGCCCGCTATCGCCGCGACCGCGCGGTGGTCGAAGAGGCCGCGCGGCGGGCATACTCGCTCGCGTACGACCCGGAGGACGACCCATGAGGCGCCTGCTCCCCCTCGCGCTGATCCTGTTGCTCGCCGGTTGCCGCGACAGCCCCGAAGAGGTCATCGAAGAGGCGAGCGCCGCCGCCGCGCGGGGTGATCTGGTGACGGTGCGCGAGCTGTTCAGCATCACCACCGCGCAGCGGCTGGAGCGGGCGTGGCGCCTGTCGAACACCCCCGAGAGCCGGGGCTGGGAGACCCTCGCCGAGAAGCTGCACTTCAACGGCGAGGTGCTCGTCGTCGAGAAGGAGGGCAAGATCTACGGCGACTACGCCCGGGTCGACGCCAAGGCCGGCGTCTCGGTGCGCGACTACTACCTGCGCAAGGAGGACGGCCGCTGGCGGATCGAGCTCGGCGCGGGGATGCGCTACCGGACCGCCGAGGCGAAGGCCAAGGAGGCGGCGAAGAAGGCGAAGAAGGGCAAGGGCGACGAAGAAGAGGAAGACGAGGGCTGATCACCGCGGCGACGGCCCGGGGCGCGGGCGCATCGCATTGCAGACTCGGACGAAGAGGGAGGGAGAGCGATGATCGAGCTGCTCGTGAAGTGGGCCGCGTGCGCCGCGGCGCTGATGCTCGGCGCGTCGATGATGAAGACGGTGAAGGTGCGCTCGTGGGGCGCGGCGTTCGCGGGCGCGGCGGTCTTCGGGATCGCCAACGCGCTCCTCGGCTGGCTCATCACCTGGGTGATCACGGTGCTGACGCTGCCGCTCACCATCCTGACGCTCGGGCTGTTCCTGGTGTTGATCGGGACGCTGGTCAACATGGCGCTGCTCAAGATCGCCGACGCGGTGACGGGCGACGCGATCGAGATCGAGAGCGTGGGCGCCTTGTTCGGGCTGGCGGTGCTCGTCAGCCTCGCGGGGTGGCTGGCCGCGGTGGTGATGTAGCGCCGCGCGTCAGCCGAGCGCGGCGTTGTCGATGAGCCGCGTCCCGCCGAAGAAGACCGCGAGCGCCGCGCGCGCCGGGGCCGTGATCGCGCCGGTGAGCGGCTCGAGCGCCGCGGCGTCGACGACCTCCACATAGTCGATCCGCCCCCCGGTCCCCGCGATCCGATCCCGCATCACCGCCCGCAGCGCCTCGGCGTCGCGCTCACCCGCCGCGAACTTCGCGCGCGCCTCGGCGAGCGCCGCCGAGAGCGCGACCGCCTCCCGGCGCTGCTGCGGGTCGAGGTAGACGTTGCGGCTGCTCATCGCGAGGCCGTCGGCTTCACGCACGATCGGGTGGCCGACGACCGCGACGGGGAGCGCGAGGTCTTCGACCATGCGGCGGATGATCGCGAGCTGCTGCCAGTCCTTCTCCCCGAAGACGGCGACGTCGCAGCCGGTGACGTTGAAGAGCAGGCAGACGACGGTGCAGACGCCCTGGAAGTGGGTGGGGCGGCTCTGGCCGCAGAGGTGGCGGGCGAGCGGGGGGACCTCGACGCGGGTGGCCGCGCCGGGGCGGTACATCTCGGCGACGGGCGGCGCGAAGACCGCGGCGCAGCCGGCCGCTGCGCAGCGGGCGAAGTCGCCGGCCTCGTCGCGCGGGTAGCGTTCGAAGTCCTCGTTGGGGCCGAACTGGGTCGGGTTGACGAAGACGCTCGCGACGACGGCCTCGGCGTGCTTCGCCGCGGCGTGCATCAGCGCGACGTGGCCGTCGTGCAGGTAACCCATGGTCGGCACGAGCCCGACGCGCTCGCCGACGGCGTGCCGGCGGGCGGTGAAGGCGCGCATCTCGGCGCGGGTGCGCAGGATCTCCATCGGGTCTGCTCCTCTGCGTGCTCGCTTCGTCGCGGCCACGCCCTGCTCGCGGGCTCGCCTCGCCGTGTTCGCTTCGCCGCCTCTCCCGGCGGACTGCGCGGCGGCGGCTTCTCGCCGTGCGCGCTTCGCCGCCCTCCGAGCGGGCGCGGCAAGCGGTGCTCGTCGCCGGGCTCGCTTCGCCGCCCTGCGGGCCGTCAGTGCGCGTGATCGGCGGTGGGGAAGGCGCCGGCGCGGACCTCTTCGCCGAAGCCGCGGACGGCGTCGACGACGGCGCGGTGCAAGTTGGCGTACTTCTTGACGAACTTCGGCGCGAACGCCTCGTCGAGCCCGAGCAGGTCGTAGAGCACGAGCACCTGGCCGCCGCAGTGGGGGCCGGCGCCGATGCCGATGGTGGGGATGGTCAGCGCGGCGCTGACCTCGCCGGCGAGCGGGGCGGGGATGCCTTCGAGCACGAGCGCGTAGCAGCCGGCGGCTTCGAGCGCGCGCGCGTCGGCGATCAGACGCTCGGCGGCGTCGGGGGTGCGGCCCTGCACGCGGTAGCCGCCGAACTGGTGCACCGACTGCGGGGTGAGGCCGAGGTGGCCCATCACCGGGATGCCGGCGCCGGTCATGCGCTCGACCGCGGGCGCGTAGCGGGCGCCGCCTTCGAGCTTCACCGCCTGCACGCCGCCTTCTTTCATCAGGCGGGCGGCGTTCATCACCGCGTCGTCGATCGAGCCCTGGTAGGTGCCGAACGGGAGGTCGCCGACGAGGTGCGGCCGGCTGCATCCGCGGGCGACGGCGCGGCAGTGGTAGATGATCTCGTCGAGGGTGACGGGCAGGGTGTGCTCGTGGCCCTGGATGACCATGCCGAGCGAGTCGCCGATGAGGATCGCGTCGGCGCCGGCCTCTTCGACGAGGCGGGCGAAGGTGGCGTCGTAGCAGGTGACCATCGAGATCTTGCGACCGTCGACGCCCCACTTGCGGATCTGTCGGGTGGAGATGCGCTTCTTCACGGGTGCCTCTCGTCCCGGGCGCGGCGGGCGCGCTCCAGGCAATGAGGTGGATGCGGCGCGCGCCAGGGCGGGGCTGCGGCTGCACCCCCGGCCCGGGCCGGTGGGCGCGCCGCCCGCAGCGGGTGCGGCGTCGCGAACAGGGGTTCGGTGGGCGCTATATAGCGGAGCGGGCGGGTCGGCGCCAGGAGAGAAGCCCGGCGGGGGTCGAGTCGGGGTGGTGGCGTGGGCGTCGTGACGGGCGAGGGCCGCCGAGGAGGGCGGCGACGCGGCATCGGGTCGCGAGGCGGCAGGTTGGCGGGCGTCGAGTGCGGAGCGGGGGTCGCGGCGCCGGTGCAGGATCCGGCGCCGCGGTCAGGCGGGCGTCAGTCGTCGCCGAGGGTGGCGAAGATCGCCGCCGCGGCTTCGCGCGCCTGCTCACCGCCCTTGCCGTCCTTGCCAGCGGCCTTGGGCTTCGCCTCGGCGGACGGCGGCTCGCTGCCCTTGGCCGGGGTGCGCCGGGCGGTGATCGCCGTCTCGGCCGCCTCGGGCTCGCCGCCGAGCTTCGCCTTGAGCCGGCTCGCCGCCCGGCGGGCCGCGGTGCGAGCCGACGCGGGGCTCGCTTCGGCCTTAGGCTCGGCGGCGGCGGGCTCCCCGGCGGGCTGCGGCGCCGCGGCGGTCGCCGGCTGGGCCTCGCCCAGCGCCTTGGCCTCGGCGCGGGCGCCGCGACCGAACGACCGCGCCGCGGCTTCTCCTCGACCGCAGCCTCGCCGGGCGCGGCCTTGGCTTCGGGCTTGCCCGACGCCCGCGACCGCTCGACGCCGCCTCGGCTTCGGCCTCGGCCGACGCCCGCGACCGCGCGGCGCGGCCTCGGCTTCAGGCTTAGCCGACGCACCGCGACCGCGCGACGCGGCCTCGGCTTCGGGCTTAGCCGACGCCCGCGACCGCTCGGCGCGGCCTCGGCTTCGGCTTCCCGGCGCCCGACCGCGCGCAGCCGTTTCCGACGCCCGCGACCGCGCGACGCGGCCTCGGCTTCAGGCTTGGCCGACGCCCGCGACCTCGGCGCGGCCTGGCTGGTCCGACGCCCGCGACCGCGCGACGCGGCCTCGGCTTCGGCTTGGCCGACGCACCGCGACCGCGCGACGCGGCCTTGGCGCCCGCCTTCACCTCGGCTGCCGGCGCTGCCTGGCTTCAGCCTTGGCCTCGGCTGCCGGCGCTGCGGTGCGCGTGCGCTTCGGCGCTTCGGTCGTGGCCTCTGCCTTCGGCGCCTCGGCCGCCGGCGCTGCGGTGCGCGTGCGCTTCGGCGCTTCGGTCGTGGCCTCTGCCTTCGGCGCCTCGGCCGACGCCCCCGCGGGTGCGCTTCGGCGCTTCGGCCGGCCTCCGCCTTCGGCGCCTCGGCCGCCGGCGCGGCGGTGCGCGTGCGCTTCGGCGCTTCGGCCGGGACCTCCGGCTTCGGCGCTTCGGCCGGGGCCTCCGCCTTCGGCGCCTCGACCGCAGGGGCGCGCTGCGCGTGCGCTTCGGACCGGCGGCGGTCGGCGGATCGGCCGCCGGGTCACCGGCGCGCTCGCCGCCGACGCCTCGGCGCTCCGCGTCCGCGTGCGGCGCAGGCGGGGCTCGGTCGCGTCGCTCGACTGCGGACTCTCCCGGCCGCGCGCGGCGCCTGGGCAGGCGCTGCTTCGGCCGCGCGCGGCGCCTGGGCGGGCGCTGCTTCGGCGCGCGGCTCTGGCTGCAGGCGCCGCCTCGGTCACCCGCGCTTCGGCCGCGGGCGCCTCGGCGGCGGGCGTCGGGGAGCGCGACGGGCGCGGCCTCGGTCCGCTCGCCGTTGCGCCGACGACGGCGGCAGCGCGGGCGCTTCAGAACCGTCCTCGCTCACCGCGTCGTCCTCGGCCTCGTCGACCCGACATCGACGCTCGCGTCGGCCGCCGGCTGCGCGCTCGCCGCCTCGGTGGCCGCGGCGCTCGGCGCGGGCATGGCCTCGGCCGGCGCGCCACCGAGCCGCGCCTTGAGCCGAGCCGCGGCGCTGAGCGGCGTTGCCCTCGGCACCCGGCGCCGTGGCAGGCGCGGCCGGCGGCCTCGACCACCTCGACCGCCTCGACCACCGCGGAGCCTCCGCTCGCCGCCAGGGCCGCCGCGGCGACCGGCGCCTCACCACCCGCGAGGCGGGCGCGGAGGCGATCGGCCATGCGGCGCGCGGCGCCGCGACCGGCATCAGGCTCCACCGGCGCTGCTTCGACCGGCGCGGACGCTTCGGCCAGCGCCGCTTGCCGCGCCTCGCCACCCGCGACGCGGGCGCGGAGCGGTCGGCCATGCGGCGCGCGGCGGCGCCTCGACCGGCATCTGGCTCCACCGGCGGCTGCTTCGACCGGCGCGGACGCTTCGGCCGGCGCCGCTTCGGCCGGCGCTGCTTCGGTCGCCCTCGCCACCCGCGACGCGGGCGCGGAGGCGGTCGGCCATGCGGCGCGCAGCGGCGCCGCGACCGGCCTCAGGCTCGACCGGCGCTGCTTCGACCGGCGCTGCTTCGGCCGGCGCTGCTTCGGCCGGCGCTGCTTCGGCCGGCGCCTCGCCACCCGCGACGCGGGCGCGGAGGCGGTCGGCCATGCGGCGCGCAGCCGCGCCGCGACCGGCCTCGGCTCGACCGGCGCTGCTTCGACCGGCGCTGCTTCGGCCAGCGCGTGCTTCGGCTGGCGCCGCTTCGACGGCGCCTCGCCACCCGCGACGCGGGCGCGGAGGCAGTCGGCCATGCGGCGCGCGGCGGCGCCGCGACCGGCCTCAGGCTCGACCGGCGTTGCGCTTCGACCGGCGCGGCTGCCGCACTCGCCTCGCCGGCGCCGACGTGCTCGCGTCCTCGCCGCTCAGCCGCGCGCGCAGGCGCTCGGCAGCGCGCCGGCTCGTCGCGGCGGCCTCGGTCGCTGACGCCTCGTCGGCGACCGGGCGCGCGCCTCACCGCTCATCCGCGCGCGGAGCCGATCGGCCGCGCGACGCGCCGCGGCGGCCGCTTCGGCGGCGGACGCTTCGTCGCCGCCGCAGGCGCGGCTGGGCTCGGCGGGTGTCGCGGCGCGGGCTTCGTCGCCGCCGCGGTCGCGGCTGGGCTCGGCAGGTGCCGCGGCGCGGGCCTCAGGCGCGGCGACCGGCGGGCCATCGTCGCTGCGCCCGCTTCGCCGCTCAGGCGCGCGCGGAGCCGGTCGGCCGCGCGGCGGGCCGCGGCGGCGCTCTCGGCGGCGGAGGCCTCGTCGGCGACGGCGCTCAGGCGCTCGCCACCGATCCGGGCGCGGAGCCGGTCGGCGACTCGGCGGCTGGTCTCGTTCGTGGCGGACGCGTCGGCGGGGCCTCGGCGGTCTGCGCGTCGGTGGTCGGCGCTTCGGCCGCGGGCGCCTCGGCGGTCACCCGCGCGCGGAGGCGGGCGGCGGCGCGGCGGGCGGCGAGGCCGATCGCCTCGGGATCGGCCGGCGCGGTGGGCTCGACGGCGGGCTCGTCGACGGCGAGGTGACGTCGTCGACGATGGGCGCGCGGCGCTCGATGGCCTCGTCGCGGTCGCGGCGGGCGTCGCGATCACCGCGCTCGCGGTCACGGCGCTCTCGCGGCCGTCGCGGTCACCGCGCTCGCGGCCATCGCGGCGCTTCGTCGCGGTCACCGCGCTCGCGGCCGTCGCGGTCGCTGCGCTCGCGGCCTCGTCGCGTGGTCGCCGCGCTCACGCCCGTCGCGGTCGCGGTCGCCGCGCCCCGGCCGTCGCGGCCCTCGTCGCGGTCGCGGTCGCCGCGCTTCACGCCTCGTCGCGGTCGCGGTCGCTGCGCTCGCGGCTGTCGCGGTCGCGGTCGCTGCGGTCGCGGTCAGCTCGGCGGTCGTCGCGGTCGCTGCGCCCCGGCCATCGCGGTCGCGGTCGCCGCGCCCCGGCCGTCGCGGTCGCGGTCGCCGCGCTCACGCCCGTCGCGGTCGCGGTCGCCGCGCTCACGCCCGTCGCGGTCGCGGTCGCCGCGCCCCGACCGTCGCGGCGGTCGTCACGATCGCGGTCGCCGCGCTCCCGCCGTCGCGGTCGCGCCATCACGGTCGCGCCCATCGCGGTCGCGCCCATCGCTCGCGCCGTCGCGGCGGTCGCGCCCGTCGCGGTCGCGCCCATCGCGGTCATCGCGGTCGCCGCCGTCGCGGCGCTCATCGCGGTCGCCGCGGTCACCCCCGTTCGCGGTCCCCACGATCGCGCCCGTCGCGGCGGCCGTCGCGGCCTCCGCGCTCGCGGCCGCCGCGGCCCCGGCGGCCATCGCGCCGCCCTCGCGCTCGCCGCGCTCCTCGCCGTCGTCGCGCGCGTCGCGATCCTCGTCGACCTCGTCCTCGTCGCCTCGTCGTCGTCGACCACCGGCGCGCGGCGCGCCTCCACGACCGGGGCGCCGACGCGGCCTCGACCTCCTCGGCGCTCGCGCCGATCAGCCGCGCCCGCAGCCGGCTCGCGGCGCGGCGGGTGGCCTCGGCGACGCGGGTCGCGCGAGCGCCCTCGGGGGCCTCGACCGCGGCGCCTCGTCGTCGCGCTCGCCGTCCTCGCCCTCGCCCGCCTCGACGCGCTCGTCGCCCCGCCCGCGGCGGCCGCGACCCGGCGGGCGCGGCGCTCGCGGTTGCAGGCGCGCGCGGCCTCGCGCTCCCAGGCGGCGTCACCCGGCTCGCCCGCCTCGGCGCCTTCATCGGCGCCCTCGTCGTCGTCCTCGTCGCCCTCGTCCTCGTCGCGCCCCTCGGCCGCCTCGGCGCCCTCGTCCTCCCGACGCCGCCGCCGCCGCCGCCGCCGCCGCCGCCCGCCGCGGTCGTCGTCGCCCCGATCCCGCTCGGCGCGCGCCTCGCCGCCGTCTTCGGCCCCGTCCTCGTCGTCGTCGATGTCCGCGTCGATCGTCGCGAGCGGCTCGACCGCGTCGAGCTCGTCGTCGTCGCCGAGATCGACCGTCGCGAGCCGCTCCGGCGCGATGAAGCCCACCACCTTCGGCGGCTCGAACGGCGCGTCGTCATCGTCGAGCATCGGCCCGCTCGGCCCCCGCCCGCGCCCCCGACCCCGCTCGGCCTCGCGGTCGCGCTCGCGACCCCGGCCGCCACGGTCCCGATCCCGGTCACGATCCCGATCCCGCTCCCGCCCGCGCCCGCCCCGGTCGCGCTCCCGCCCCCGGCCCCGGCCGCGCTCGTCACGCGCCTCTCGCGCCGCGCCGCCGCTCCCCGCGATCTCGAAGGCGTCCCGCCCGCTCACCGCGTTCGCGTCGGGCACGATCTCGACGCTGACGTCGAAGGTCTCCTCCATCTCCGCGATCGCCGCCCGGTGTTCGTTGAGCAGATGCAGCGCCACCGCGACCGGCAGCCGCCCCCGCACCTTCGCCCCCGACGGCGCGCTGACGGCCAGCTCCTGCAGCCGCCGCAGCATCGTCATCGACGCGACCTCGGTCGTCATTACGTAGCCCGAGCCGTCGCACATCGGGCAGACGTCGTGCGTGCTCGACAAGAGCCGCGCCTTGATCCGCTGCCGCGACATCTCGAGCAGCCCGAACGACGAGATCCGCCCCAGCTCGGTGCGGGCCTTGTCGGCCTTCATCGCCTTCTTGAGCGCCTTCTCGACGTTGCGCCGGTGCTTGCTCTCGTTCATGTCGATGAAGTCGATGACGATCAAGCCGCCCACATCGCGCAGCCGGAGCTGGCGGGCGACCATCTCGGCGGCCTCGAGGTTGGTCTCGTAGGCCATCTGCTCCTGGCTGTCCTGCCCCTTCGACTTGCCCGAGTTGACGTCGATCGCGGTCAGCGCCTCGGTGGTGTGCACCACGATGCTGCCGCCGCTCGGGAGCGGGACCTTGGGGCTCGCGATGTCCTGGAGCTGGCGCTCGAGGCCGTAGTTCGAAAACAGCGGCATCTTGCCGGTGTACCGCTTGAGCTTCGCGTCGCCGTCCATGTGGCGCTCGAAGAACTCGCGCAGGCTCGCCTCGACCGCGTCGTCGTCGACGACCACCTCGTCGATGTCGTCGGTGAAGTAGTCGCGCACCGAGCGGATGACGACGTCGGGCTCCTTGTAGACGAGCCCCGGCTCCTTGAGCTGCTCGTAGCGCGCCTGGGTGTGGCCCCAGATCCGGATCAGGTTCTGGTAGTCGGCCGAGAGCTCGGTCTTGGTGCGATCCTGACCCGCGGTGCGCACGATGATGCCCATGTCCTCGGGCGGGTCGAGCTTGGCGATGAGCGCCTTGAGCTTCTTGCGGGTCTCTTCGTCTTCGATCTTGCGGCTCACCCCGCCGCTGCCGCTGAACGGCATCACGACGAGGTAGCGACCGGGCAGGGTGATGTCGGTGGTGAGCGCGGCGCCCTTGTTGCCGACCTCTTCCTTCATCGCCTGCACGAGCAGCCAGGCGCCGGGGTCGAGCACGTCCTGGATCCGGGGCCGACCGCCGCCCTCCTTGGGCTTGCGGGTCCAGTACCGCCGGTGGATGTCGTTGAAGGTGATGAACCCGTTACGCTCGTTCCCGTAGTCGACGAAGGCCGCCTGCAACCCGGCTTCGACGCTGACGACCCGGGCCTTGTAGACGTTGCCCTTGATCAGCTCGTTGCCTTCCATCGCGACATTGAGGTCTTCGAGGATGTTGTCGACGACGATCGCAACCCGGATTTCGCCGGCCTGCGCGGCGTTGACCAACATGCGCTTGCTCATGAACCGAATGCTCCTGCCAGCCGGTCCACGCGCCCGGCGCCATCGCGTCATCGCGGGCGACTTCGGGCGGGACCTGGCCAGTGATCGTGAGGGGGCGGCGAGAGGGCCGCATCACCTGGGGGTGGGCGACGCCAGCGAGCGCCGCGGAGAAGGACCGGCCACCCTGGGGGGCCGACGGGAGAGAGAGAGGGAGAGGGGCGGACGCTTTGCCGCAGAGGGCACGCGACGAGCGACGGGCACGCCGGGATGTCGATGAGGTCGGCAGAGCCGCGGGGAATTCGGTCATTGAAGCGTGGGTCGCACGAGCGCCGTCGGAGGTCACTCGACCGGATCCGGCCGTCCGAAGACCTCGTTCCAGCGGGTCTCTATCATGACGACCTCACGCTCCGCCAGAAGCATTGCGAGGCGGATGCTGCTCGTCTCCGGCGCCAGATCGGGCCGCTCGCCCGCGCAGCGGCTCGCCGCGGCGATGTCGTCCCAGAAGCCGAAGTCGCGCACCGGGCGGGTGGTCGTCTCGATCCAGCTCGGATCGGCGTAGCGTTCGAGGCGGGCGGTGCTGCGGAGGAAGAACTGCGGGGTGACCACCTTGAGCTGGTCGACCATCGCGTCGGGCCGGTCGAGGTCGCGGCTGCGGCCGGGTTTGATCC
>JACKDM010000056.1 GCA_020633515.1 Myxococcales bacterium | reverse complement strand
CGAGCCCGGTCTCGACGCGGCGCCCGAGCCCGAGCCGATCCCCGACGCCGCGACGCCCGGCCGGGACGCCGGGCCGGGGCCGTTCCCCGACGCCGGCCCCGACCGCGGCGCCACGATCCCGCCCGCGCCGGTCCCGGGCTGGAGCGGGCTCGTGCCCGAGGACGAGGCCGGCTGCCGCCAGAGCGACGCGCCGATCCCCGCCGCGACCCTCGGCCTGCTGCTCGTGCTCGCGTGGCGCCGGCGGCGGCGATGCTGATCGAGCCGATCGACCTCGCTCTCGCCGATGGCACCCCGGTGCGGGTGCGCCGCATTCGCCCCGATGACAAGGACCTGCTGCGGCGTGGCTTCGAGGCGCTCTCGCCCGACTCGCGGGCGCGGCGCTTCATGCGGGTGATGACCCGGCTCAGCGATGCGCACCTGCGCTATCTGACCGAGGTCGACCACCACGACCACCTCGCCTGGGTGGCGCTCTCGCGGCCGGACGAGGAGGGATTGGGGGTCGGGCGCTGCGTGCGGCTCGCCGATGGCGCGGTCGCCGAGGTGGCGCTGACGGTGGTCGATGGCTGGCAGCACCGCGGCGTCGGGCGGCTGCTGCTCGCGGTGCTCGCCCGCGACGCGCTCGACCACGGGATCAGCCGGTTCCGCGCCTGGGTGCAGCCCGACAACACGCCGATGCGGGCGCTGATCGAGACGCTGGGCGGGCACGCGGAGCACTTCGACGGCGGCTTGATCCAGGTCGACATGCCGCTGCCGGCCGATGGCGCGGCGCTGCCCGACACCGCGACCGGGCGCCTCTTCCGCGCGGTCGCGCGCCGCGAGCTGCCGGCGCCGCACTATCCGTTCGCCGATCGCACCGTCGAGGGCTGACGAAGGGCGGACATCGACCGGGGCGTTGTGCTAGAGAGCGCGCGCACTTCGGTCGGAGGAGAGTCGTGGACGCTTGGCGCAAGGTGATCGGCGGGCTGGTGCTCGCGCTGGTGGTGGGTTGCACCCCGGGCGGCGGTGACGGCGGCGAGGGCGGCGAGGGCGGCGGCGGGGCGGGCGGCGAGGACGCGGGCGCCGGTGGCATGGGCGGGGAGGTCGACGGCGGCGCGGGCGGCGCGGGCGGCGTCGGGGGTGAGGGCGGCGTGGGTGGCGTGGGTGGCATGGGCGGCGAAGGTGGCATCGGCGGTGAAGGTGGCGTCGGCGGCGCGGGTGGCATCGGCGGCGCGGGTGGCGTCGGCGGCGTCGGCGGTGAGGGTGGCATCGGCGGTGAGGGTGGCATCGGCGGCGAGGGTGGCATCGGCGGCGAAGGTGGCATCGGCGGCGTCGGCGGCGTCGGCGGCGAAGGTGGGGTCGGCGGCGAAGGCGGCGTCGGCGGCGAAGGCGGCGTCGGCGGCGGCCCGGTCGGTGACAGCGACAACGATGGCATCGCCGATGACATCGACAACTGCCCCGCGCGCCCCAACAACAGCCAGCGCGACCGCGACGAGGACGGCGTCGGCGATGCCTGCGACATCTGCCCCGACGATCCCAACCCCGATCAGCAGGACATCTGCGCCGACAGCGACGGCGACGGCGTGCTCGACCACGAGGACAACTGCCCGGCGCTCGCCAACCCCATGCAGGCCGATCGCGACGACGACGGCCGCGGCGACGCCTGTGACAACTGCCCCGGCGAGGCCAACGCCGATCAGGCCGACGTCGACGGCGACGGCCGCGGCGATGTCTGTGATCCGCCCGACGCCGACGAGGACGGCGTCGCCGACGCGCGCGACAACTGCCCGGCGGTGGCGAACCCCGATCAGGCCGACCGGGACGACGACGGCCGCGGCGACCGCTGCGACAACTGCCCGGGGATCGCCAACAACGACCAGCGCGACCAGGACGGCGATGGCATCGGCGACGCCTGCGACAACGGCGACCGCGACGGTGATGGCATCCCCGACGAGCGCGACAACTGCCCGCTCGTCGCCAACAACGCGCAGGTCGACGGCGACGACGACGGCCGCGGCGACCTCTGCGACAACTGCCGCGACGTCGCCAACAACGACCAGCGCGACGATGACTTCGATGGCATCGGCGACGCCTGCGACGCGGTGGTCTCCGATGTCACCATCACCCTGACCTGGCCCGCGGAGCCGTCGGTCGACTTCGACCTGCACCTGCTGCACCCGCGCGGTCGCTACGGTGACCGGACCTATGACTGCCACTATGCCAACCCCACCCCGGCGTGGGGCGCGACCCTCGACCGCGATGGCACCGGCGGCGCGCAGGGTGGCACCCGCGAGCAGATCACGCTCGTCGACGCCGAGCCCGGCTTGTACACCATCGCGGTGCTCGTCTTCCGCGAGGCGGGGCAGGCGACGGTCGACGTGGCCTGCGGCGGCGTCGAGCGGCGCTACGGGCCGTTCGCGCTCGGCGCCGGCGCGGGCGGCGCGCGGCAGGTGTGGGAGATCGGGCGGATCGATCCGGCGACGTGTGTCATCGATCCGATCGAGGAGACGCATGACATCAACTGTCAGGCGGCGCCGTGTGTGTGCGCCGACTGCGCGGGCGCGATCTGCGCGCCGAGCGTGTGTCCGCTCGAGAATGTCTGTGACTATCTCACCGGTGCGTGCGGGGACGCGCCGGTCGATCCGTGTGATGGGATCGAGTGCCCGGCGGGCGATGTTTGCGTCGAGGGTGAGTGCCGGCCCGAGGGCGAGCGGCAGGTGAGCGACTGGAGCGCGGGCGCGCCGGCCTGCGTGGGGCAGCAGGACTGCACCGCCGACGAGACGTGCATGGGCACGGTGCTCGGTGACTACTGCGCGCTGCCGTGTGATGCCGAGCTGCCGTGCCCGCAGGGCTTCGTCTGCTGCAATTCGGTCGTGCTGCCCGAGCCGGCGTGCGTCGGCGACGACCCGCGGCTCCGGCCGTTCTGCCAGTGACGCGGCGCCGGGCGTAGGGCGGGGCGGTCAGAGGCGGAGGACCCAGACCCGGCGGTCGGTGGCGGTGCGGGCTTCGGTGATGCCGACGCGCTCCTCGATGGGGGCGCGGTCGGCGCGGCGGTCGAAGATGAGGAGCGCGCCGTGGTCGAGGCCGAGGCCGGCGAGGTAGGGGTCGATCTGTTCGAGGCCGGCGGGGAGGGGGTCGCCGCGGCGGGCGGTGTCACTCCAGACCTTGCATTCGATGGCTTCGCGCTGCCAGCCGCCGGATGGGAGGGGCCAGCGGATGAGGAGGTCGAGGCGGCGGCGGCCGATGCCGAACTCGCGGTCGACGAAGCCGCCGCCGTTGACGATGCGCTGGAGGAAGGCGAGGAGGACGAGGTGGGGGGCGGCCTCGTGGTAGTCGAGCTTGTCGCTGATGATCTCGCCGTTCTGGATCCACCAGTCGGCGAAGCTCGCGAGGAGCGCGGGCAGGTCGAGGCGGCCGTCGCGGACGAAGCGTTGCGGGCCGGGGAGCTGGGGGCCGTCGAGGGGGGGGGCGAGGGTGCGGGTGATGACCTCTTCGTAGATGGGGTTGCTGATGCGGGTGTCGGGGTCGCCGGTGACGAGGCCGAGGTCGCGCACGTAGGCGAGGTCTTCGTCGAAGGTGTTGGCGGGCAGTGATCCGCCGATGATGATGGGTTCGATGACGCGGCGGACGCGGGGTTCGCGGAGGCGGGCGAGCAGGGAGTCGAGGTGGGTGGCGCGGTTGCGGGCGAGGTGGTGGCGGGCGGTGTCGATGTGTTCGGGGGTGATGGGATCGGTGACGGCCATGATCTCGATGACTTCGCGGGCGAGGGCGTTGACGAGCCAGGGCTGGCCGCCGGTGAGGTGGAAGGCATGGTCGATGGCGTCGTCGCCGATGGGCTGGCCGGTGGCTTCGGTGTGCTGGTGGTAGAGGGTGGCGACCTCGTCGCGGGTGAAGTTGCCGAGGCGCATGGACTCGGTCTTGATGTTGAAGGGGCTGGCGGTGCCGATGCGGCTGGGGTCGCCGCCGCTGGCGGCCTTGTAGTCGCGGACGTCGCGCATGCCACAGAGCGCGACGGCCCAGGGCGCGGATTCGGGGCGGTCGGTGAAGCTCGCGCGGAGCTGGCTGAGGATGGTGATGAGGCTGAGGCCGGAGAGGGCGTCGATCTCGTCGAAGAAGAGCACGAGCGGGCGGGGACACTGGCGCGCCCACTGCCCGAGCGCGTAGCGGATCCGGGTCCCCGGGGTGGCCTCGCGCCAGGAGGGGGGCGGCTGGAGCTCGGGCGGGAGGTTCGACTCGGCGGCGAAGCGGATGGCGGCGAGGACGGCGTCTTCGGCGCCGCCGAAGTCGTCGGCGAAGATGCGGGCCTCTTCGCAGGTGAAGTGCAGCGCGGCGTATTCGCCGGCGGCGGTGACCTCGCGGGCGATGGCGCGGAGGGTGGTGGTCTTGCCGGTCTGGCGGGGGGCGTGCACGGCGAAGTAGGCGCCTTGCTCGATGAGGTCGCCGACGCGGGGGAGGCGCTCGGCGGCGGGGAGCATGTAGTGGCGGGCGGCGACGCAGGGGCCGGCGACGTTGAAGCGCTTCTTCATGGGGGGCACCTTACCGGAGCGGGGGGCGTGGGGGCAGGTGGTCGAGGCGGACGGCGCCGATGAGGGGGAAGTGGTCGCTGGCGGTGGCTTCGCGGACGACGCGGGCGGGGCCGTGGGGGACGAGGCCGCCGCCGCAGAGGAGGTAGTCGATGCGGCGGTGGGGGGCCTTGACGCTGAAGGTGTCGGCGGGGCCGTGGCCGGTGGTCTCGAAGAGGTCGGTGAGGGGGCCGCGGATGGTGGCGAGGGTGGGGGTGTCGGGGCGGTCGTTGAGGTCGCCGAGGAGGAGGACGGGGCCCTGGCGGGCGGCGTCTTCGAGGGCGTGGGCGAGGTGGCGGGCTTGTTCGAGGCGTTCGTGGGCGTGGATGCTGAGGTGGGTGACGAAGACGCGGATGGGGCCGAGCGGGGCGCGGAGGGTGGCGGCGAGGAGGACGCGCTGTTCGTCGGTGCCGCGGGGGAGGCGGGTGATGGTGATGCCTTCGATGGCATGGCGGCTGGTGAGCGCGATGCCATAACGACCGCCGGTGTCGTCGGTGAGGGCGCCGGCGAAGACGTGGTGGGGGTGGCCGATGGCTCGGGCGATCGCGGCGGTCTGGTCGCAGCGTTCGCCCATGTTCCAGTGGTCGCCGATCTCTTGCAGCGCGAGGATGTCGGGCACGCCGGCGGCGTGGATGGCTCGGGCGATGGCGGCGAGGCTGGTCTCGACGCCGAGGCGGATGTTGTAGGTCATGAGGGTGATGGCTGGGGTCGTCGCGGGTGTCATGACGGGGCCTCGGCGGGGCGGGGTGGCTGGGTGCCGGCGTAGGGGGCGAGGGGGAGGTCGAGGCGGACGGCGGTGCCGCCGCCCGTCGCGTCGTCGATGGTGACGGCGCCGTCTTGCGCTTCGATGATCTTCTTGACCATGGCGAGGCCGAGGCCGGTGCCTTGGGGTTTGGTGGAGAAGAAGGGTTCGAAGAGGCGGTGGCGGACGTCGCGGGGGACGCCGGGGCCGTCGTCGACGACGGTGAGGGTGGCGCAGTCGCCGAGGCTGCGGACGCGCATGACGACGTGGCCGCCTTGGGGCATGGCTTCGCGGGCGTTGCGGAGGAGGTTGATGAGCGCGGAGCGGAGCTGGTTGGGGTCGACGAGCGCGGGGCGGCCGGCGGGGTCGGGGTCGACGCGGACCTTGACGCGGGCGCGCTCCATCTCGGTGCGCACGAACTCGGCGAGCTCGGTGGCGGTGTGGTTGAGGTCGACGGGGATGCGCTCGGGGCGGGGGAGGCGGGCGAAGCGGAGGTACTCTTCGGTGATCTCGCGGAGGCGTTCGACCTCTTTGATGATGTCGGCGAGGAGGTCGCGGGCGCCGGCGAGGGCTTCGGGGGCGTGGGCTTCGAGCTCTTCCATGAGGAGCTCGGAGTTGAGGCCGATGCTGCTGAGGGGGTTGCGGAGCTCGTGGGTGATCTGGGCGGACATGCGGCCGACGGTGGCGAGGCGTTCGCGGTGGAGGAGCTCGCGTTGCTGGGCGGAGAGCTGGGCGTCGCGGCGGCGGATGGCGTCGGCCATGCGGTTGAAGTCGTGGGCGAGCGCGGCGAGCTCGCCGGAGCCTTCGATGGGGACGGGTTCGCCGGCGTAGTCGCCGCGGGCGATGCGTTCGACGCCGTCGCGGAGCGAGCGGAGGGGGCGGAGGAGGCGGGCGGCGCTCTGGGTGATGAGGAGGCCGATGACGAGCGCGGCGGCGGCGAGCACGATGGCGCCCCAGGCGGCGCGGCGCTCTTCGTCGCTGAGGGCGAGCACGGCGCGGTCGAGGGCTTCTTGCAGGGCGGGGTCGAAGAGCTCGAGCTCGCGGCCGAGCTCGTTGAGGAGGCGGCGGGCTTCGCGGCGGGTGGCGGTGGCGGCGTCGGGGTCGTCGGCGCGGGCGAGGTAGCCTTCGACGGCGGTCTGGAGGTCGGCGTAGCGGCGTTCGAGCGCGGCGAAGGGGGCGGTGAGGGCGCGGACGGTGGGGGGGGCGTCGGGGCTGTGGATGCGGGCGCGGGCGCGTTCGAAGTGGCCGCCGATGGCGTCGAGGTAGGAGGTGCGGCGGCGGAGGACGTGGGCGTCGCGGCGGAGCGCGGCGCGGTCGGGGGATTCGATGGCGAGGACGAGGTCGAGCGCCTGGAGGTCGCTGCGGAGCTGGGCGAGGATGGCGGGGAGCGGGACGACGGTGCCGTAGAGGCGGGTGACGTCGGCGCCGAGGGCGCGGACCTGCCAGACGGTGTAGAGCGTCACGGCCCCGAAGGTCATGAGCAGGATGACGAAGCCGGTGAAGACCCGGCCGGGGATGGATTGGCGCACGGTGAGGCCTGGTCGCACGACGTTGACGGGGCTGCGAGCGCCATGCTACCGCCAACCGCTTCGTGGTGCAGCCCTGGCGAGGAGCGGTGCGGTGGTGCGATCCCGACGTGGTGCTGGCTTTGGGTGGCTGGTGGCCGCCGTGGTGGCGAGCTGGCAGGTGATGTGGCCGGTGGTGGGGTGGGCGCAGACGCCGGCGCCGCGGGTGTGGCTGGGGCCGGTGGACGCGGGGCCGGCGGCGGGGGCGTCGTTGATGGCGCGCTCGCTGGACGAGGGGGTGCGGCGGGAGCTGTCGCGGCGGCCGGCGGTGCAGGTGACGGGGTCGGGGGAGTCGGGGCGCTTTCGGGCGGGGGAGGCCGATCCGCGGGTGGAGCAGGCGGAGCGGTTGCGGGTGGCGGCGAAGGAGGCGTTCGCGCGGGGGGAGTTCGAGGCGGCGCTCGGGCAGCTTCGGGCGGCGCTGGGGCTGTATGAGGAGGGGATCGCTTCGGTGAACAAGCTGGAGGCGGTCTTCGAGACGCTGGGTTATCTGGGGGCGGCGAGTCAGGCGCTGGGTTACGACGCGGACGCGGAGGACTTCTTCCGGCGGGTGGTGGCGGCGGTGCCGGAGGCGGAGCCGCTCGATGAGTTCAGCGCGGCGGCGAAGGCGCTGTTCGCGGAGGAGAAGCAGAAGCTCCTGGCGAAGAAGCGGGGCACGCTGCGGATCGTGACGGTGCCGGCGGGGGCGCGGGTGCGGGTGGATGGGGTCGAGATGGGGGCGGCGCCGCTGACGGTGCCGCGGCTGGTGCGGGGGGATCATTACATCCAGGCGGAGGACGCGGCGGCGGGGCTGGGGGGGGCGCGGGTGCGGGTGAAGGGCGGGGGCACGAGCGAGGTGACGGTGACGTTGGAGACGGAGCTGGGGCCGCCGCCGGCGGAGGACGCGTCGCCGGAGGAGAAGCAGGCGCTCTGGGCGCTGGCGCGGGCGGGGGAGCTGGGTGAGCCGTTCCGGGAGATGGCGGAGGCGGTGGCGGCGAAGGCGCGGGCGGATTACGTGGTGGTGAGCCACCTGTCGTCGCGGGGGAACGGGTTCGTGCTCGATGCGTTTTTGTATGGGGTCGAGCAGAAGCAGGTGGCGGCGTTCGACGAGTTCGTGTTTCGGGCCGATCTGAACAGCGCGGCGGTGCAGGCGACGCGGTTCGCGGGCGCGATCGTCGACGCGGTGAGCGACTTCCCCGAGGAGAAGGTGGTGGTGGGCGGGCAGGTGGCGGTTCATGCGCCGGTGCCGCCGCCGGTGGCGCCGCCGGTGCTCGATCCGGTGTTCGTCGAGCCGCCGGAGCCGGAGCCGCCGCCGCCGGAGCCGCCGATCGAGCGGGCGCCGGTGCGGTTCAGCTCGCCGGTGCCGGTGGAGCCGGCGCCGGGCGCGACGGAGGCGGAGGACGAGGGGGGCGTGGGGGCGTGGGTGTGGGTCGTGGGCGGGGTGGTGGTCGCGGGGGGCGCAGTGGCGGCGGCGTTGTTGCTGTCGGGGGATGAGGCGCCGGCGAAGCGCTTCGACGCGGAGGTGCGGTGGTGAGCGGGCGGCGGGTGATGATGGCGCTGGTGGTGATGCTGGCGGGGTGTACGGCGGCCGAGGGGACGGCGGTGGGGGTGGAGCTGTACGCGGCGGACGGGGTGATGCACGAGGGGGTGCTGGCGGGGCCGGCGGATACGCTGGAGCTGGTGCTCGAGGGCGGGGGGGAGCGCTTCGTCGAGGAGTTCGATCTGGCGGCGGGGCGGGGCACGGTGACGTCGGCGCCGGTGGGGTCGGGCTATCAGTTCACGGCGCGGGGGTTTTTGGGGTCGGAGAGCACGGTGCTGTTTTATGGCGCGAGCCAGCCGTTCGACGTGGCGGCGGGCGACGACGTGACGGTGCCGGTGATGGTGGGGCGGGCGGGCTGCGTGGGGCTCAACAAGATGGCGGCGTCGCGCGATCGGGGGCTCGGGGGCACGGCCGACTTGCAGGATCGGCGGGTGGGCGCCTCGGTGACGCGGCTGGCGGATGGGCGGGTGCTGGTGCTCGGCGGGGCCGAGGTCGACGCGATGGGGCGGCCGGAGCGGATCCTCGACACGGCGGAGGTCTTCGATCCGGTGTCGAGCCAGATGGTGAAGCTGCCGTGGCGGCTGGTGGTGCCGCGGGCGTTCCATTCGGCGACGCTGTTGCCCGATGGGCAGGTGCTGGTGGTGGGCGGGGTGATCGCGCCGGGGTCGCCGCTGACGGTGACGGAGACGGCGGCGCTGGTGGACGTGGACTCGGTGGAGGGCAACCGGCCGCTGCCGGTGGGGCTGCCGGTCGATCCGCGGGCGTGGCACGAGGCGCTGTTGCTGCCGGACGGGTCGGTGTTGATCGCGGGGGGGGAGCGGGGAGACGGGACGCCGCTGGCGTCGGCGGCGCGGTTCCTGGCGCCGGCGGGGAGCGATCCGATCGAGGGGCGGTTCCGGTTGCAGGGGCCGATGCACGCGGCGCGGAGCCGGTTCACGATGACGGCGGTGGCGCGGGCGAGCGATCCGGCGGTGCTGGCGGGGGGACTGGGCGCGGCGGGGCCGGAGGCGGGGGTCGAGGTGTTCTCGGTGAACCCGGCGCAGAGCGGGTGCGCGGGCGGGGGGATGCCGACGGATGGGGTGGGGTGCTTCGTGGTGCCGAACCGGGTGGCGCTGCCGGAGGCGCGGTGGGGGCACGTGGCGGTGCCGGTGGCGGGCGGGGTGCTGTTCGCGGGCGGCTATGGTTCGGTGGATCGGGGGGCGCCGGTGGCGTCGGTGGTGCGGCTCGATACGAGCGCGTTCACGATCGGCGAGGTGGGGCGGCTGGGGACGCCGCGGGGAGAATTGGCGGCGGCGGCGGTGGACGAGGGCGACGCGCAGACGGTGCTGCTGGTCGGGGGTCGGGTGGGGGCGAGCCCGGTGCGGGCGACCTCGCGGCTGGTGCCGATGACCGATGGCTCGTGGAGCGATGAGGCGGTGCCGGAGAACTGCGAGCTGAGCGAGGCGCGCTTCGGGCTGCGGGCGGTGACGCTCGACAACCGCACGGTGCTGCTGCTCGGGGGCGCCAACGAGAGCCCGGCGGGGCAGGTGGGGAGCCGGCGGGTGGAGGTGTTCTTCCCGCGGGTGAACGTGTTCTGACGCGACGGGCTCGCCGACGTCGAGCGGCGGTGAGACGGGTCGTGGGGATCGGGCGAGGGCCGCGGGCACATCTGTCAGGAGCCCTGCCGGGGCGGCGCCGCGAGGTGGACGCTCACCGCGGGGCCGCATAGACTCCGAGGGCCGATCACCGCCCCCAAGGGATGCTGCGCCGCGTGTCGTCTCTCGCCCTCCGCCTCGGGCTCATCTGCGCCGCGGTCGTCGCGCTGGCGCCGGCGCGGGCGCGGGCGCAGGCGGCGAGCCTGGATGTCATCAAGTCGGTCAGCGACCTCGACGGCGGCGCGCCGACCCGGCCGGGCGATCGGCTGCGTTATACGATCACGGTGGCGAGCACCGGGCAGGCGGTCGCGCGCGGGGTGGTGCTGAGCGACACGCTGCCGGTCGGGGTGTTGCTCGTCGACGCGCCCGGCGCGATGGTGGCGGGCGCGACGCTGCGGTGGGATCTGGGCGATCTGGCGCCGAATCGGCGGGTGCAGCGCACGTTCACGGTGCGGCTGCGGGCGCCGCTGCCCGATGGCACGGTCGTGTCGAATCAGGCGTTCGCGTCGGCGGCGGGCGGGCTGCTCGTGGCGAGCGACGATCCGGCGACGGCGTTGGTGGGTGATCCGACCGCGGTGGTGGTGCGCTCGGCGGCCGACTTCTCGAACGCGGTCAAGCAGGTCTTCGCGCTCGATGTGCCGCCGTTCTCGCCGGGCGGGCGGGTGCTCTACCGGATCACGGTCCCCAACAGCGGCGCCGCCGACGCGGCGGGCGTGGTCGTGACCGACACGCTGCCGGCGGGGCTCGTCAACCCGATCCCGCAGGGCGGGGCGCTGGCCGGCCAGACGGTCACGTGGCGGGTCGACATCGCGGCGGGCGAGCAGGCGGTGCTCGCGGTCGAGGCGACGATCGCGCCGGGCACGCCCGACGGCGCGCAGATCGCCAACCAGGCCGAGATCATCCACGACGGGGCGCGCTTCGTCACCGACGACCCCGAGACGGCGGCGGCCAACGACGCGACGGTCTTTGCGGTGGCGTCGGCGGTCGCGCTGCGGCTGCGCAAGACGGCCCTGCCCGCGGGCGGGGTGGCGCGGCCGGGCGGCGACGTGCGCTGGCGCGTCGAGCTGTGGAACGCAGGCGCGGCGCCGGCGCTCGGGGTCGAGGTGGTCGACCTGCTGCCGCGCGAGCTGGTGGGGCCGTTCGCGGTCGACCGCGCCGACGCGGCGGTCGCGGGCCAGCAGGTGACGTGGCGGCCGGCGCGGGTCGAGCCGGGCGCGCCGCCGCTGGTGCTGATGATCGACACCCGCCTCTCGCCGGGGCTTCAGCACGGGCAGCAGGTGCGCAACACGGCGCGGGTGGCGACGGTCGACGCGACGGCGGCGGTGACGGTCGAGTCGCTGCCGGCGCTGCGCTTCCAGAAGACGGTCTCGGGTGATCGGCAGCCGGGCGGTCGGGTGGTCTGGCTGCTCGAGCTGCAGAACGAGGGCGGCGGCCCGGCGACCGGCGTGACCGTGCGCGACACCCTGCCGGCGGGGCTGCGCTTCATCGCGGGGGCGCCGGCGCCGACCGGGCAGGCCGGGCGCACGCTGACCTGGGCGCTGCCCGACATCGAGGCGGGCGACGGCGCGCGGATCCGGTTCGAGGTCGAGATCGACCCGGCGCTGCCGCCCGGACACCAGATCGTCAATCAGGCCGAGGTGGGCGCCAACGGGATCCAGCCGGTCGCGAGCGACGATCCGGCGACGCCGGTCGCGGCCGATCCGACGGTCTTCGGGCTGCTCGCGCCGCTGGTGGTCGAGAAGACGGTGCGCGCGCGCTCGGCCGAGGGCTTCGCGCCCGGCGCGCCGGTCGAGTACACGATCGAGGTGCGCAACCCGCGCCCGGCCGGCGTCGCCGACGTGTGGATCGGCGACACGCTCGACCTCGCCCTGCTCGACAGCGTGGAGCCGCTCGATGGCGGGCGGCTCGGCGGCGACACCGTCGAGTGGGACGGGGGCACGACCGGGGCGCTGCGCTTCATCCCCGCGGGCGGGCGCGCGACGGTGCGGGTGCGGGCGCGGATCCGCCCCGACGCGCGCCCGGGGAGCCGGCTCGCCAACACCGCGATCGCGCGCGCCGGCGCCGAGCAGGCCACCGGCGAGGGCCGGGCCGAGGTGGTGATCGCGGGGCCGATCGGCGCGCCCGCGTACCGGGTGACGAAGCAGGTGCAGCCCGGCCCGACCGCGCCCGGCGCCGCGGTCGGCTACGTCGTGCGCGTCGAGAACACCGGCGACGCGCCCGGCGACGGCGTGCGCTTCTTCGACGTGCTCCCGGCCGGCGTCGACTATGTCGCCGGCAGCACCACCGTCGACGGGCTCCCGGTCGCCGATCTCGGCGGGCGCGCGCCCTTCGCCGACGGGCTCCTCATCGGCGCGCCCCCCGGCCGCCTCGCCCCCGGCGCGACGGTCGAGATCGGCTTCGACGTGCGGATCCGGGCCAACGTGACCCCCGGCGTCGCCATCACCAACATCGCCCGCGTCGTCGACGCCGCCGGCGAGACCGCGCAGGGCAGCGCGCGCTTCGTCGTCGGCGGGCAGCCCGACCTCGGCGGCTTCACCAAGACCGCGCGCATCGTCGAGGATCCCGCCGCCGAGCGGGCGCTGATCGGGCAGACGGTGGAGTGGACGCTGACGCTGCCGAACCGCGGCGACACCGACGCGATCGCGGTCGAGGTCACCGACGCCATCGGGCCCAACCACGCCTACGTCGCCGGCAGCCTGCGCTGGAACGGCGCCGCGCTCACCGACGCGCCCGACGCCGACCGCGGCGCCGTCGTCGGCGGCGCGCTCACCGTCGACGCCGGCGACATCCCGCCCGGCGGGCAGGTGCGCATCGTGTTTCGCACCCGCGTCACCGGCGGCCCCGCGGTGCAGAACCAGGCGTTCGCCGCCGCCGCCCGCCAGCAGCCGCAGGCGAGCGACGACGGCGGCGAGGACACCAACGCCCCGACCGTCGTGCTCGTCGGCGAGCCGCCCCGGCGCGGGATCACGATCGACAAGACCGCCGACCGCGCCGAGGCCGGCAGCGGCGAGGTGGTCGGCTGGACGCTGCGCCTCACCAACACCGGCACCGTCGACCTCGCCGGGCTCACCGTCACCGACACGCTCCCGCCCGCGCTCGACTTCGAGGCGATCGACGGCCTCCCGCCCGGCGCGCGCGTCGAGGCGGCGACCGAAGGCGACCGCGCGGTGGTGCGCCTCCTCGACGTCGGCCTCCCCGCTGGCGAGGCGCGCGAGCTCACGATCAGCACCCGCGTCGACCCCGCGCTCGCCGCCGACGCCGCGCTCTGCAACCGCGCCCGCTTCGAAGGCCCCGCCGTCGAGACCGCCGAGGCCGAAGCCTGCCTGCGCGCGGTCGTGCGCGAGGGCGCGCTCGCCGGCGTGGTCTTCGAAGACGCCGACGGCGACGGCGCGCCCGCCAGCGAGGCCGACCGCCGCTTCGCCGGCATGACCGTCGCGCTCTCCCGCGGCGACGACCCCGACGGCCCCCCGGTCGTCGAGGCCGTCACCGACGCGCGCGGCGCCTTCGCGGTGCCGGTCCTGCCCGCCGGCGCCTACCACGCCCGCGTCTTCAGCGCCGCCGACGTGCAGGTCGCCAGCGCCGACGTCACCGTGCCCGCCGCCGCCACCACCACCCTCGCGCTCGTGATCGACCCGTCGGGCCGCGTCTACGACAGCGTCACCGGCGCCCTCATCGACGGCGCCGAGGTCTTCATCTACCGCGACGAAGACCTCGACGCCGACCCGTTCGACGCCGAGTCGCTCGCCGCCCGCGTCCTCGTGCCGCCCGCCGACCTCGAGTCCGCCACCCAGCAGGGCCAGCGCACCGCCCACGGCGGCCTCTACCGCTTCGCCGTCCGCCGCCCCGGCCGCTACCTCGTCGAGGTCGTGCCCCCCGGCCAGAGCTACCAGAGCCCCTCGGTGCTCGTCCCGCCCGTGCCCGGCACCGCCTTCACCGACGACCCCGAGGGCCGCGTCGTGCCCGACGACCTGCCCTCGGTCGAGCCCGACGCCGACCGCAGCTACTTCCTCGCCTTCGACCTCGACGGCCCCGAAGACTTCTTCCAGAACAACCACATCCCCATCGACCCGCTCACCGCGCTCGTCGACCTGCACAAGCGCAGCCGCCGCCCCGAGGCCCGCGTCGGCGAGATCGTCAGCTACGAGATCGACATCACCAACCGCAGCGGCCAGGACCTCGTCTTCGACCCGCGCACCGACACCGGCGGCGTCTTCGTCCAGGACGTGCTGCCCCGCGGCCTCAAGTACGTCGCCCGCACCGCCACCCTCGTCCGCGTCCGCGGCGGCGTCGAGACCCCCATCGCCGCCGACGACCCGCTCGGCCGCCGCATCCTCCGCTTCGGCCGCTTCGTCGAGCGCGGCGGCCAGCTCGTGCAGCGCCCCTTCGACCTCCGCGCCGGCGAGGTCCTCCGGCTCCGCTACCACGCCATCGTCGGCGCCGACGCCGAGCCGCTCACCGTGCTCACCAACCGCGCCGTGCTGCTCGCCGACGGCAACATCCCGATCAGCGCCGTCGCCGAAGCCCCGGTGCGCATCGTCGCCGACCCCGACCTCGACCTCGGCCTCCTCCTCGGCCGCGTCTGGTGCGACACCGACGGCGACGGCCGCCAGCAGCCCGGCGAACCCGGCCTCGCCGGCGCCCGGCTCTACCTCGACACCGGCTGGCGGGTCACCACCGACTCGGCCGGCCAGTACCACTTCAAGGACATCGAGCCCGGCACCCACGCGGTCAAGCTCGACACCGCCACCCTGCTCCCCGGCGCCACGCTCACCACCGATGAGGTCCGCGTCATCCACTTCACCCGCGGCCTGCCCGCCAAGGTCGACTTCGGCGTCACCTGCCCCGCCGAGACCGTCAGCGGCGCCACCCTCCAGCTCTCCGACCAGGGCCTGCTCGCCGCCGTCGCCGCGCTCCGCGACCGCTACGCCGTCTTCACCGGCGACGTCGACGCGCTCCGCCTCGTGTACGACGAGGCCGTCTACACCGCGCCCGCCGTCGCCGTCGCGCTCCTCGTCGACGGCGAGCCGGCCGACCGCCCCGACCTCCCCCCCGGCGCGCTCGGCGCCGCCGCCGAGCTCGCGTTCCGCGTCGCCGTCGACCCCGCCGCCCCCAAGGCCCGCTGGGGCCTCTACATCGGCCCCCTCGACGGCGAAGACCAGCTCGTCGCCGGCGGCGAAGGCCCCCCGCCCGCGCAGATCGGCTGGGACCAGCGCGGCCCCGACGGCGAACCCCTGCTCCGCGCCGGCACCGCCTACCGCTACCGCGTCGAGCTCTCCGGCCCCGACGGCGGCCTCGTCGGCAGCGCCGCCGGCAGCTTCGGCGTCGGCCTCGCCCGCCCCGCGCCGCCCGTCGTCATCGCCCGCCTCCCCGCCGACGACTTCGACCGCCAGCAGCGCCCCAACAAGGCCCTCCGCGACGCGCTCGCCCCGCTCGTGCCCGCCATCACCGCCGCCGCCGCCGAGTCGAGCGACCCCCTCGTCGTCGAGATCCACCACGACAACAGCCTCGGCCCCCTCACCGCCCGCGCGCTCACCCGCCGCCGCGCCGAAGCCGTCGTCGCGCTCCTCGAATCGCTCGGCGCCCCTGCCGGCCGCCTCACCGCCGAAGGCCTCGGCGCCAGCCGCCCGATCTGGCCCAACATCAGCGCCCGCAACCGCGGCCGCAACCGCCGGATCGACATCGTGCGCCGCCCGCCCCCGCCCGCCGACGCCGCCGAGGTCCCCGCCCCCGCCTACGAACCCCAGATCCGCGTCGACGCCCGCGCGCTCACCCCCGCCGCCGACGGCCGCTTCGCGCTCGTCGCCGACGTGCCCCCCGAGGGCGTCGTCGAGGTGCTGCTGCAAGCCGCCGACGGCCGCCGCGCCATGTTCCCCGTCACCGTGCGCCAAGGCCAGCCCCGCCCCGCCGCCGCCCCCCGCGCGATCGAGGTCGAAGGCGCGCTCCCCGACGGCCTCACCGTCGGCGGCCGCCCCGTCCGCCCCCCGCTCGCCGCCCCCCGCGTCACCGGCCCCGCCACCGCCGCCGCGGGCGAGGCGCTCGTCTTCACCACCGAGGCTTCTGCCACCGTCGACGGCTGGCGTTTCACCGTGCGCACGCCGGCCGGCGAGACCCTGCACGGCCAGAGCGGCCAGGGACCGCCGCCCGCCGAGCTGAGCTTCACGCCCGACGCCCCCCTCGACGGCCCGCACGCCTACCACCTCACCGTGCGCCAGGGCGCCGCCGTCGCCCAGAGCGCGCCCGGCGTGATCGGCGGCCCCGCGCCTCCGGGACCCGGCCGCTGGGCGCTCCGCGTCGACGGCCGCCCCGCCGCCACCGAAGCCAGCGGCCGCGTCCGCGCCACCCACATGGTCGAGGGCGACACCCCGCTGCTCTTGGAGCTGACCTCACCCGAAGGCGCCCGCGTCGTCTTCTTCGCCGCGCCGCCCGCCGATCCGCTCGCCGCCACCTCGCCGCGCGCTCGCCGCCCCTGCCGACCCGCTCGCCGCCGCCCCGCCGCCCTCGCGACGGCGCCCTCCCCGCTCCCCCCGCCTCCCCTCGCCCCCTGCCCCTGCGCCCGCCGACCCGCTCGCCGCCGCCCCCCGACACCGCCGCCCCCCGACGCCGCCCCCAGCACCCCCGAACCCCCCACCGGCGGCGGCGGCTCCCCCTCGCCCCGCCCCCCGCCGAAGCCATCGCCGCCCCCACCACGGCCGCCCCCGCCCCCGCCGCCCCCACCGCCCCCATCCGCCAGCAGCTCCCCCGAAGCCCGCGCCGCCCTCGCCGACTTCGCCCGCGCCGAGCTCATCGCCGTCCTCGCCCCCGTCGCCACCCCCGACGACGCCGACGTCCCCGCCCGCCAGCGCACCGTCGAGCGCCCCCCCCCGGGCGCCCCCCCCCCCGGCCGCAGCGTCCCCATCCGCGGCACCACCGCCCCCGGCAACCGCGTCTTCCTCGCCGGCGCCGAGGTCCCCGTCACCCCCGACGGCCGCTTCGCCGGCCACATCGAGCTCCCCCCCGGCGCCACCGACCTCGAGATCGGCACCCTCGACCCCCAAGGCAACCGCGGCCTCATCCGCCGCCCCGTCCGCCCCGCCGACAGCGGCTGGTTCCTCCTCGCGCTCGGCGAATCCGTCACCGGCCAGCTCGACACCGCGCTCGCCGGCACCGCCGACCACACCCGCGTCACCTACGGCGACCGCCTCTACCTCCACGGCCGCGCCGCCGCCTGGCTCCGCGGCTACGCCAGCGGCCGCGACATCCTCGGCGGCGTCTTCGAGAACTACCGCGCCGAGGTCCACCTCGACACCGCTCGCCGCGCCGCCTTCGAAACCACCTTCCGCCAGCTCATCGACCCCGAGGCCTTCTACCCCGTCTACGGCGACGCCGCCGACCTCGACAAACCCGTCAACACCCGCGGCCCGCTCTACGTGCTCCTCCAAGCCGACGACAACACCGCCCGCGTCGGCAGCTTCCTCGCCGACCTCGACGGCATCGAGCTCTTCCGCTACGACCGCGCCCTCTACGGCGCCGCCCTCGAGCTCGACGAACGCACCGGCCCCCTCCGCCACGAGCTCGACCTCATCGCCGCCGACGGCGACCTCAACCAGCGCCACGCCTACGTCGAGCTCCGCGGCACCGGCGGATCGCTCTACTACCTCCCCCACCGCCCCCTCGTCGAAGGCTCCGAGCGCCTCTACCTCATCGAACGCGACCGCATCTCCGGCACCGAACGCCGCCGCACCCCCCTCGCCCGCGACGCCGACTACACCATCCGCTACGACGACGGCCGCGTCCTCATGAAGTCCCCCGTCTCCTCCGTCACCCTCGACCCCTTCGGCGCCACCCTGCAACCCGACCGCGGCGAGATCCTCGACGGCCACCCCGTCTACCTCGCCGTCGAATACGACCACCAGGACCCCACCGCCACCGGCGACACCGCGCTCGGCCTCCGCGCCCGCGAGACCTGGAACGACGCCATCAGCCTCGGCGCCGGCTACGTCGAAGAAGGCCGCCCCGACACCCAGCCCGACTACCAGCTCTGGGGCGCCGACCTCCAGCTCCGCGCCGGCCGCCGCACCCGCCTCGAAGCCGAATACGCCCGCAGCCAGAGCCAGGACGCCGACAGCCTCCGCAGTGACGACGGCGGCCTCAGCTTCACCCCCTTCCACACCCGCGACGGCCTCCGCGCCCGCGGCGACGCCCTCCTCCTCCGCGGCGGCGTCGAACTCGACGACCTCATCGGCGACGGCACCCGCGACCACTGGTACACCGAAGCCTACTACCAGCGCGTCGACGCCGGCTTCTACAGCGGCGGCATCATCGAACAACAAGGCCTCACCAAGTACGGCGGCGCCAGCCGCTATGTCATCGACGGCGGCCATGCCATCACCGTCCGCCACGACGGTGTCATCGCCGACGACCCGCTCACCCAGGGCCAAAGCCTCCTCGCCGCCTGGCGCCGCGACACCACCCGCGCCGGCTATGGCTACCGCCAGGGCGCGCTCACCCTCGACGCCGAATACGTACACACCACCTTCGACCCCGGCGCCCTCGACACCCCCGTCCTCGGTGTCATCGAAGGCGGCGAAGACATCCTCACCGACGCCATCGCCGGCCGCATCGCATACCAGCTCACCGACCGCTGGACCGCCCTCGTCGAACAGGAGATCATCCTCCGCAGCGACGAACGCCTGCACGACAGCCAGCTCGACCTCCTCACCACCAGCGTCGGCGCCCGCTACCGCATCGACGACACCCTCCACGTCGAAGCCATCGAGAGCCTCCGCTGGTCCGGCGCCAACGCCACCCAGCTCGGCATCCGCACCGACATCGACGACCGCCACGCCCTCTACCTGCAAGAACGCTTCGCCCGACAAGACGGCCGCACCCTCTCCACCACCGTCATCGGCGGCGAAGAGCGCTTCATGCACGACCGCAGCGGCCGCGCCTACGGCGAATACCAGCTCGAGACCGGCACCCTCGGCGAACGCAACCGCGCCGTCATCGGCGTCGGCAAACGCTTCCACGTCACCGACGGCCTCACCCTCGACGCCGCCTACGAACACAGCCAGATCGTCGCCGGCGAAGCCATCGGCGAATCCAGCCGCGACGCGCTCTCCCTCGGCGTCGAATGGCTCGACAGCGACCGCATCAAGATCACCGGCCGCTACGAGCTCCGCTACGAAGACAACGACGAGACCTTCGCCCGCGACCGCCTCCAGCTCCTCACCCTCAACGGCCTCAGCCTGAAGCTCGGCCCCGACCTCACCTTCCTCGCCCGCCTCAACTACGCGCTCACCTACGACCTCGCGCTCGACGCAAGCGAAGCCGAGCTCCTCGAAGCCAGCGCCGGCCTCGCCTGGCGCCCCATCGCCCACGACTGGTTCGCCGCGCTCGCCAAGTACACCAAACGCTTCGACCAGCGCCCCTACGACCTCCTCCTCGGCTCACCCGAACGCACCGAGAGCGACGTCGTCTCCCTCATCCCCATCATCGAGCTCCCCTGGCGCCTCCAGCTCGTCGAAAAGCTCGTCCTCAAACGCAGCGCCGTCCAGGTCGCCAACCTCCCCACCGTCGTCAGCAACACCGTGCTCTGGATCAACCGCCTCAACTACCACCTCGCCGCCACCTGGGACGCCGGCGCCGAGTACCGCGTGTTGACCGACAGCCTCTCCTCGACCGCCGAACACGGCTGGCTCATCGAGCTGAACTACATCATCCAGAAGCGGATCCGCCTCGGCGCCGGCTACAACTTCACCTCGTTCAGCGACGACGAATTCGCCGACCTCAGCGAAAACTACGGCGGCCCGTTCTTCCGCGTCACCGCCCACTACTGAGCGGCGCGGCGCCGACTGCGCTGCCGCGGCAGCACGAGCCCCGACGGCCAGATCGGCCGCAAGTGTGTCTTCTCGATGTTGACGATCCATGGCTGCTCGATCTCGCGGATGGCGCGGGCGATGCCATCCAGATGACCGACCACGCGCTCACACTGTTGTGCACCCGACAGATTGCCACGAGGGATGACGAAGACTCGCACTTCGAGCGCCCGACGTTCGGCGTCGCTGAAATCACGTAGCTTGTCTGCGGTCAGGCATGGCATGCCCATCAACGCAGCATACTTGAGCCATTCACCATCCACGAGGTGACGCGCCTCGTCCTCCCCCAGCCATCGGCCAGTGTATGGCACTCGATCCCCGCGCTGCGCAGCGCGATCGGCAGGAGGACGTTGCCCAGGCTCCGGTCGATGAGGAGCGGCGGGAGCCGCTCAGGCGGCGGCTCCAAAAGTCCCCCTGACGGACTCGACCTCCGCCGGTCGGAGGCCGAAATCATCGGCCACCGAACGGATCGACTCACCGCCTCCGAGCCGACCGAGCACGTCCTGCAAGGGCGCTCCCGTGGAGATGAAGCGCGGTCGACCACCATTGATATGAGGCACGACTTCGAGCAGATCGTCGCTGACGGGCAGGATGATGCGGCTCGCGCCGATCTCATCGAATGTGATGCGTTCGAGGTAGTCTCGGATCACCTGATGAAACACCCGCTGGTCGGACCCGACGTCGACGAGCTTCATGATCTCGGCGTCGGAGCCATTCTCGTCATAGAGGATCCGTGCGCCGTCGGTGTAGATGTCACGACTCGACAGCGCATGTTCACCGAAGCGTTCCTTGAGCTTGCCGACCGCTTGCCGGATGTGCTGGAGCGACAGCCCACGCTTCCGAAACGCGGCGACGACAAGCGCCTCGGCGAGTCCCGCGAACGGCAAGCTGCGACCTTCCCGCGGAGGCAACGAGGTGACGATCGGACCCTTGCTCACGTCCCGGCGCTCGACCGAGCGTCGCCGATAGCCACGCACCCAATCCCGCATCGTCGAGCTGCGAACGTCGAGATAGCGCGCGGCCTCCGTCACCGAATAGAGAGGCACCTCGAAGCGCTCGACGCCCGACTGACGCCGTGCCGCCCAGGCCGACGCAGCGGCCTTGGCCGCTTCACTCTTCGCCCGGTCCAATGACATCTCAGGTGATCCCACCAAACGGCTTCATGCCCAGCCGCCCGAGCCGCTGCGCCTGCGCGTCGTCCTCCTGCTCGAGCTTCATCCGCACCATCTCGAGCACCTGCGCGACCCGCTCCTCCTGCTTCGCGCGATCGATCCGCGGCCCGCTCTCCCCATCCATCGCGCGATCGCGGTTCTGCCGCGCCCGCAGGAAGCCACCGGCGACGTCGGCCGCCATGGCGGCCTCGGGCATCGTCGGATCGAGGCCGCCGTCCATCGCGAGCGGCGCGCCGCCCGGTTGCAGCCACTCGAGGTAACGCGCCTCGGCGATGATCGCCTCCGCCTCCTTGATCCGCACGTCGCGGTCGTCGCCCTGCCGGGTGTGGGTCAGCTCGTGCGCGAGCAACGCCTCGCTGCGCGCGCTGCCCGGCAGGTAGTGCTGCGGGTCGAAGAAGACCATCTTGCCATGGGTGAAGGCTTCGGCGCGGATGGCACGCGCGAGGGTGCCGGCCATGGGACCGGCGAAGACCATGGCATCCTTGAAGTCATGCCCGAAGAACTGACTCAAGCGACCATGCACGGTGCCATCGAGCGATTTGCGCTCGGCCGCCAGATCGGTCGCGATGCCTTCGGTGTCACCGCCGGCGATGCGATCGAAGAGCTCGGCCGGCGTCGGCAACGGCGCCGCGGGGATGTCGACCCCGAGCCGCAGCGTGTCGATCCGCGAGGCGCCGGCGCGCACGAGCGCGTCGGCCATCTGGTCGGCGAGCACCCGGCCGCGCGCCTTGGGGTCGCCGCCGTGCTCGACGCGCAGCGGCACGGTCAACGCGCTCTGGTGGGTGCCTTCGCTGCGCAGCCGCCGCAGCCGCTCGGGGTCGCCGCGCAGCCGCGCGTCGAGGGTGGCCGGCAGCGCGGCGAGCGCGGCGTTGAGCACCGCGGCCGCCTCGGCGGCGTCGGGGCCGTCGAGGCCGCTGACGTCGACGCGGCCGATCGTGATCGGCGCGCGCGCCCGGCGGCGGGCGCGGGCGCGGCGGCGGCCTCACCGCGGGCGCGGCGCGCGGGCTTGGCTTCGCCGGCTCGGTGACCACCGGCGCTCGCCCGCGGCGTCGATCAGCGCCGAGAGCGGGGTGCCGGTCTGGCCGGAGACGAGCATCGCGAGCCGGGCGAGCTGGGCTGATGCCGCCGGCGGCGCGGCGGGCGGCGGGCTCGGCGACCCGCCGGCGCCGAGCGGGCCGGGCCACGCGAGCGGGCGATCGGCGGCGACGAGCATCGCCTCGGGGATCCAGCCCGGCGGCGCTGGCCGGGGCCGCGACCTGACGTGCCCGCCGGCGCGGCGCAGCGCGGCGGTCGCCTCGCCGCGGCAGGTAGCCGACGACGCGGGCGCGCTCGCCGCGGCTCGACAGGATCGGGACCTCGGCAGATCGGCGCGCGGCGCGACGCCGCTCGGCGGGGGCCTCGGGCGCGGCGCTCGCCTCGCGGGCGGCGAGCGCGCGGCGGAGCGCGGCGGTGTCGACGCGATCGCGGCCGGCGTCGGCGCCGAGGCGGCCGTCGGTGAGGCGGGTCTCTTCGGCGAGGAGCCGGCGGGCCTGCTCGACGAGGCGCTTGCCGCGCGCGCTGTCGGCGGGCGCCGCGAGCGCGCGCTCGGCGGTGGCGGCGATGCGCTCGCGCAGCGCGCCGATCGCCGGCGTCTCGGCGCGGGCTCGCGGGCGACGGCGGCGTCGACGGCGGCGGTGTAGGGTCGTCGGCGGACGGGCGGCGCGGGATCGGGTGTCTGGCCGGCTCGTCCGCGGGCGCGGCGCGCTCCTCGGGCGGCGCGGCGGCGGCGCGCAGCGCCTCGATCGTCGCGGGGTCGTCGGGGTCGAGCGCGTCGAGGCGGCGACGCAGCGCGGGCGAGAGGCGGGCCTCGGCGCGGAGGCGGCGGTGCAGGTCGCGGCGCAGGGTGTCGATCTGTTCGCGCACCGGCGGCGGGGCCTCGGCGGCGGCGACGGCGGCGGCTTGCAGGCGCTGGAGGGCGTCGACGAGATCGGCGCCGCGGGCGAGCGCGCCGGGGTCGTCGAGGCGGGCGGCCTCGTCTTCGTCTTCGTCGGCGCCGAGGAAGTCACCGAGCAAACCCTTGCCGACCATGCGGCGGGCGGCGCGCTCGGGGCTCGGGGGCGTGATCGCCGAGAGCGAGAGCCCCCAGGCTGCCACGCCCATGCCGGCGACGTTGGGCTGGTCGAGCAGGTAGCTGCGCCCGAGCGGGCCTTCGAGGCCGTCGATGGCCTCGCCGAGCGCCGCCGCGCCCGCCCCGCTCCATCCTTCACCCGCGGCCCGCAGCGCCGCGAGCGGGTCGTGCCGCTCGGTCGTCGCGATCCCGATCCCGTCGAGCGGCCCCGCGCCAGTGTCCTCGGCCATCCGTCGTCCTCCCGCGTCGCGGTCGCCGGCGTCCCGGCCCGCGTGCAGTGGAGTCTAGCGCAGCGCCCGGGTCGACGCACGCCCGCGGTGCGCTGGATCGCCGGTGATTTTGCCGCGCGCTGCGATCAAACCTCGAGGCCGAGGCCGTCGAGCTCGGGGCGGGCGCCGATCGCGGAGACGATCTCGCGGTGGGGGATGATGTTGGTGAGGAAGCCGTGCTCGTAGCCCGAGCCGCGGAGGCGGTCGAGCTGCGCGGCGAGCTCGGTCCAGGCGCGCTCCATGGCGGCCTCGGCGCGCTCGTGGTCGCCCATCGATCGGTAGACGAGCGATCGGCAGAGCTCGACCTCGGTGAGCAGGCGGGCGAGGCGGGGCTGCACGGCGAGCGCGCGGCGGGTGGCCTCGATGAGCTCGGGGAGCTGTTCGAGCGCCTCCTGGCCGCGGTCGAGCACCATCAACCCGCGGAGCTGCACGACGAGCGCGCGCACGAGCCCCTCGTGGTGGCCGATCGCGGCGGCCTGCTCGGCGGCCTCGACCGCGTAGCGCAGCCCGCCGCCGATGAGCTTCTGCCCGCGCGCCGAGCTCGCGAGGTTCTGCGCGAGCGCGAGCTGGGTGTCGATGTAGAGCGGCTCGCGCACCGCTTTGCGGCCGCCGAGCTCCTTGAGGCACATGCCGAGCAGCGAGGTCGCCTCTTCGAGCTTGCCGCGGTGCACGAGGATGCGGCCCTGGCCGATGATCGCCTCGGCGTGCAGGCGGCGGTCGCGCTGCTTGTCGACGTGGCGCAGCACCTCGCCGTAGAGCTCGCCGGCCTCGTCGAAGTCGCCGAAGAGCGCGTGGAGCTGCGCGAGGCGCAAGAGCACCCGGACCCGGGCGCGCGGCTCCTCGACCTCGTCGAGCAGCGCGTCGGCGTGGCGCAGGAGCGCGTCGGCGTCGAGGAGGCGGCCGCGGGTCCAGTAGATCTCGGCGATCTCGGCGATCGCGAGCCCCTCGCCGAGCAGGTCGCCGGCGCGGCGGTGGCAGCGCCACGCTTCGAAGAACGCGTGCAGCGCCTCGGCGAGCCGGCCGCCGGCGGCGTGCAGGCGGCCGTCGACGAGGCGCAGCCGGCCGCGGCGCCCCTCGGAGAGCGCCGCCATGTCGCGCATCGCGTCGTCGACGAAGAGGCGCGTCTCGTCGACCTGCCCCTGCTGCCAGCCGTTGAGCGCGAGCGCGAGGTGCACCCGGGCGCGGCGGGCGGGATCCTCGGTGTTGAGCTGGTCGAGCAGGTGCTCCTCGGCGACGGCGAAGTCGCTGCCGATCAGCGCCATCGACGCCCGGCGCAGCGCGAGCGCCTCCCGGTCGCCCGGCTCGCCGGCGCGGTCGACGAGCGCCTCGAGCTGCTCGAGGTCGGCGCGGCGCAGGTCGTGGTGGCCGAGGAGCGCATAGACCCGCTCGCGGCGGCGCAGCACGCGGTAGTTGAGCTCGTCCTGCTCCTCGCGCGGCGCGGCGCCGAGCAGCCCGAGCGCCTGACTGCACAGGTCGAGCGCGCCGGTGAGGCTCTGCGTCTCGAGGCAGCGGTCGATGCCCTCGATGAGCCCTTCGAGCGCGAGCAGCGGGCGGCGGGCGAGCGCGAAGTGGCCGGCGGCGAGCGAGGGGAACGCGCGCCCGCCGGGGAGCGCGGCGAAGATCTCACCGGCGCTCTCGTGCAGCGCGCGGCGGCGCTCGACGCTCATCTGGCGATAGATCTCGTCGCGGATGAGCGGGTGGCGGCAGACGGGCACCGGCAGGCCGAAGACGAGCGCGCTCTCGACGAAGCCGAAGTCCATCAGCTCCTCGACGGCGGCGAGGCGCTGCTCGGGCTCGACGCGGCGGTCGAGCATGCCGGCGAAGACCTCGGCGTCGGCGGTGTCTTCGATGACCGCGAGCACTTCGAGCACGTCGGCGGCGAGCGGCGAGAGCAGCGCGCGGCGGCGGCCGACGATCGCCGAGAGGTCGCCGAGCTCACCCTCGGCGGGGCGGCCGGTCTCGACCCAGCGGTCGCCGTCGAGGCCGATGACGCCGTCGTGCACGAGCTGGCGGATGGCCTCGTGCAACAGCAGCGGCGAGCTCTGGGTGCCGGCGTGCAGCCGCAGCCGGGTCTGCTCTTCGAGCTGGTTGGGCGAGAGCAGCCCGTCGATGAGCTGCTCGCCGTCGTTCATGTCGAAGGGCTGCAGCAGCACCTCGGTGAAGCTCGGGGTGCGCATCATGCTCGCGGGCACGTTGAAGCGGGCGTCGTAGGTCAACAGCACCATCAGCGGCGCGACCGGGCGCACCCGGTCGAGCAGGTGGCGCAGGATGTCCCACGAGGGCGCGTCCATCTCGCCGGCGTCTTCGATCACGATGAACAGCGGCCCGCGGGTCTGCTGCCGCGCGCGCAGCGAGAGCGCCTCGAAGAGCGACACCAGCGCCCGCCGCCGCCCGACGCGCCCGGCGCGCCCGGTGTCGGCCACCCCCCAGCCCTCGCCGTCGAGCCCGAGCAGCCGCGCGAGGTGCGGCGCGCCGTCGACGAGCGCCTCGTGGTCGACCGGCAGCCGCGGCGCGAGCGCGGTCAGCTCGCCGAGCCCCCGCCGCACCCGCTCGGCGCCGTCGGGGTCGCCGAGCGTCAGCCCGAACGCCTCGCGCACCAGCGCCGCGACCGGCCAGCTCGGCAGCACGAAGAGGCGCGGCACCCGGATCCGCAGCACCGCCGGCGGGCCGTCGATCTGCCGCTCGACGCGGTCGAGGAAGGTCGTCACCAGCGTCGACTTGCCGAGCCCGTCGGGCGCCTTGATCCCGACGACCTGATGGCCGCCCTCCTGGCTGGTCACCACCCGCAGCCGGGCCCAGACCTGGCGCAGCTCCTCGCTGCGGCCGACCGGGCGCACCCGGGCGAGGCGGTCGGTGAGCGCGCGGGTGTCGACGAGATCGGTGCGGGTCGCGTGCCCCCGGTCGTCGACGGTCACCGCCGGCCCGCCGTGGCTCTGCGTCGCGGCGCGCACCCCGAGCAGCCGGTCGCAGACCGCCGCGAGCACCTCGCGGGTCACCGCGCGAAACGCGCGCACCGCGTCGATGAAGTCGTCGGGCGAGAGGTAGAAGGGCTGCGCGCGGATGGTGACGAGGTCTTCGAAGAGGAACAGCGCCCGGATGATCAGCGACGGCCGCGCCCGCCGCGCGCTCCAGATGCCCACCAGCATGTCATGAGCGGCGTCGAGCTGCGCGGGGTCGCGGGTCTCGGCGTAGAGCGTGAAGTGCCACAGACCCGCGCGCATGCCCATCTGCACCCGGGTCGGATCCTCGTCGCGGAAGGCCGCGTCGGCTTCGCGCAGCGACAAGAGCAGGTCGTCGACCAGCTCGTCGAGGTGGCCTTCGATGTATGCGACGAGGTTCTGCACCGCGAGCGACTCTACAGCCGGCGTCAGGGGGGGTCAACGTCCCCGAGGCCGGTTGTCACACCCCCTCGATTCCTGCTACCCAAGCCCCGATGAAGCCCACCCTGCTCATCGTCGACGACGACAGCTCCAACCTCGCGAGCCTCGTGCGCGTCTTCGAGCGGCTCGACCTGCGGGTCGTCGCGGCGACGAGCGGCCGCGAGGCGCTCGACGCGCTGCGCAGGACGCCGGTCGAGGTGGTGCTCACCGACCTGATGATGCCGCAGATGAGCGGCACCGAGCTCCTCGAGAACGTCAAAGCCGTCGCGCCCGACACCGAGGTCATCCTGATGACCGCCTACGGCACCATCGAGCGCGCCGTCGAGGCGATGCGCAAGGGCGCCTACGACTTCGTCACCAAGCCCTTCCGCCGGGCGCAGATCGAGCGGGTCGTCACCCGGGCGCTCGAGAAGGTCGCGCTGCTCGCCGAGAACCGCGCGCTCAAGGCGCAGCTCGCCGACGCGCGCGAGTCGTCGGCGCGCACCGGCGGCATCATCGGCAAGGCCCCGGCGCTGCGGCGGGTGCTCGACATCGCCAAACAGGCGGCGCCCTCGACGGCGACGGTGCTGTTGATGGGCGAGAGCGGCACCGGCAAGGAGCTCTTCGCCCGCGCCATCCACCGCCTCTCGCCCCGCGCCGAGGCGCCGTTCGTCGCGATCAACTGCGGCGCGCTCCCCGAGACCATCATCGAGGCCGAGCTCTTCGGCGCCGAGAAGGGCGCCTACACCGGCGCGCACACCACCCGCGACGGCCGCTTCAGCCGCGCGCACGGCGGCACGCTCTTCCTCGACGAGGTCGGCGAGCTCGCGCCGCACGTGCAGGTCAAGCTGCTCCGGGTGCTGCAATCGGGCGAGTTCGAGCGCGTCGGCGGCCGCGAGACCCTCTACGCCGACTGCCGCATCATCGCCGCGACCAACCTCGACCTCGCCGCCGCCGTCGCCTCGGGCGACTTCCGCGAAGACCTCTACTATCGCCTCAACGTCATCCCGATCACGCTCCCGCCGCTCCGCGCCCGCCCCGACGACGTCCCGCTCCTCGTCGACCACTTCGTCCGCGTCTACGCCGACAAGCACAAGAAGCCCGTCGAGGGCCTCAGCCAGAAGGCCGTCGCCCGCCTCGTCGACTATGGCTGGCCCGGCAACGTGCGCGAGCTCGAGAACACCATCGAGCGCGCCGTCGTGCTCGCGCAGCGCCCCATCCTCGACGAAGACGACCTCCCCGAGACCATCGTCGCCCACGACCGCGCCGCGCAGCAGCTCAGCATCCCGCTCGGCACCCCGCTCGAAGAGATCGAGCGCCGGGTCATCCGCGAGACGCTGCGCTTCACCGACGGCGACAAGAAGCGCGCCGCGCAGCTCCTCGGGATCGCGACCCGCACCATCTACCGCAAGCTCGATTGACAAAGGGGCCGCCCGTCTCGCCGCCGTTGACAAAATGTCATATCGGAATGCACATCTGCGCGGCCCGGATTGTGTCGTGCGCCTCGCCGCGGCGGGCTCCGACCAGCAGAATGACCGGATCCGGGTTGGTGGCATCGTTCTTGCCGTGCATGGCGCCGCCCGACCCCTGGCCTCGTGAACCCGCGCGGGGAGAGCCCGCGAGACTCGGCTGACGGAAGCACATGGAGAGCCTGGTCAAACGCTACTTCTGGGTGATCAACGTGGCCGTGCTCGCCATCCTGGCGTTCCTCGCGGCCAAGGCGATCAACAACGTGGTCGCCGGCCGCATCGCGACGCTGCCGACCCGGATCACCGCCCCGGAAGAGGTCCGCGCCACCCCGGCGTCGGCGACCGCGCAGCGGGCCGAGGAGTGGGCGCTCGCCATCACCGCCCGCAACCTCTTCAACGCCAACCCGCCCGACCCCGAAGAGGCCAAGGCCGAGGAGCCGGTCGAACCCGAAGAGCCCGAGCTCGACCCCGACGCCGTCCCTGGCCCCGACGACCCCTGTGACAAGAGCGACGCCGCCGTCTCGCTGCTCGCGACCATGGTCGCCGAGCCCGCCGAGTGGTCGATGGCCGCCATCGAAGACGGCGCCGGCGAGCGCCTCGTGCGCATCGGGCAGGAGCTCGTCGACCGCCGGGTGATGGGCATCCACCGCAACCGCCTCGTCTTCGCCAACGGCGGCCGCTTCGAATGCGTCGAGCTCGGCGAGCGCGCCGGCGGCAAGCGGCCGACGACCCGCGCCTCGATGCCGCCGACCATCGCGAGCAACGCCGCCAACGACGTCATCAAGAACGGCGTGCGCAAGACCGGCGCGAACAGCTACGAGATCGACCGCGCCATGCTCAACGACCAGCTCGACAACCTCGAGGTGATCGCCCGGCAGGCGCGGGTCATCCCGCACTACCGCGACGGCAAGCCGCAGGGGTTCAAGATCGTCGGGGTGCGTCCCAACAGCCTGTACAGCCACATCGGCGTGCGGTCGGGTGACGTGCTCAAGTCGGTCAACGGAGAAGAGATCACCAGCCCCACCAAGGCGCTGGAGCTGTACGAGAAGCTGAAGACGACCGACAACGTGACGCTGGACGTCGAGCGGCGCGGCCGCCCGACCACGCTCGAGTACATGATCAAATGAATTCGACGGTTCGCCATTCATTGCCGTTCGTGCTCGCCCTCGGGCTCATCGCCGCTCCGGCGCTGGCCCAGGACCCACCGGAGAAGACCCCGGTGGTCCGCGAGGGGGGCATCAAGTCGCTCAAGCCGGCGGCGCTGCCCGCGCCCAAGGTCAAACAGCCCGAGCGGCCGCTCAAGGCCACGCCCAAGGTCAAGGACCGCCCGGGCGCCGACGACGACGCGCCCCCCGGCTCGCCCACCAGCCGCCGCCCCGCGCCCGGCGCCGCCCCCACCACCGGCGCCGGCCCCGCGCCGCGCAACGAGGAGCTGCCCGCCTGGCAGCAGGTCGACGAGAGCGACGACGAGCCGACGCTCAGCAAGGACTTCATCCGCAACTGCGCCCGCCTCAAGCCCGGCGTCAAGGTCAACCTCGACATCTACGACGAGGACCTCGAGGCCGTCGTCAAGCTCATCGCCTGCCTCACCGGGCAGAACATCATCCTCGCCAAGTCCTTGAAGGGGAAGAAGATCACCATCTACTCCCCCAAGAAGGTCACCGCCCGCGAGGCCTACCGCGCCTTCCTCACCGCGCTCGAAGCCAACGGCTACACCATCTCCAAGCAGGGCAACTTCCTGCGCATCATCGAGATCAAGGACTTCGCCACCTCGGCCGACCCGATCCTGCCGCCCGACCGCGATCTGGCCAACGAAGACCAGATGGTCACCCAGATCCTCCAGCTCCGGCACATCGACGCCGGCGAGCTCAACGACGTCCTCAGCAAGCTCGCCTCGCCCAACGCGCAGTTCATCGTCTACCAGCCGACCAACTCGCTGATCGTGACCGAGCTGTCGAGCAACCTGCGCAAGCTCAAGACCCTCATCGCCGAGCTCGACGTGCCCGGCGGCCAGGAGGAGCTGTGGGTCTATCAGGTCCTCAACGCCGACGCGGCCGACATCGCGAGCAAGATCACCGAGATCTTCGAGCAGGAGGCCGCCGGCTCATCACCCGCCGCCAACGCCCGCTCCCGCCCGCGCGCCGCCGCCGCCAACGCGCAGAAGGCCCCCGCGACCGCCACGAGCGCGACCGTCGGTGAGTCCGAGCTCGACGCCAAGGTCGGCAAGGTCATCGCCGACGAGCGCACCAACCGGCTGTTGATCGTCGCCTCGCGCCGCAGCTACCGGAAGATCAAGTCGCTCATCGAGAAGCTCGACATCGCCATCCCCGGCGACGGCCAGATCCACATCCTCCAGCTCAACAACGCCAAGGCGGCCGACCTCGCGAGCACGCTCAGCAACCTCAGCAACGAGGCGCGCAACCAGCGGCAGGCGCAGAACCGCCGCACCCCGGTGCGTCAGGCCCGCGGCGGCGCGGCGGCCGGCGCGGCGGCCGGCGGCGACTCGGCGGCGCTCTTCGAAGGCGACGTCAGCATCACCGCCGACGAGAACACCAACGCGCTCGTGATCACCGCCAGCCTCAAGGACTTCCTCGCGCTCAAGTCGGTCGTCGACGAGCTCGATCGCCCCCGCCGTCAGGTCTTCATCGAGGCGGTCATCATGGAGGTCACCATCAACGGCAGCCGTGAGTTCGGGCTCAACAGCCACCTCATCTTCGAGGGCCCGAGCGTCGCCGGCGAGAAGACCGCGCTCGCGTTCAACAACCAGGTCGACTCCGAGGTCAACTCGCTCGACCTCGTCGGCAGCGCCGCGGCGCTCTCGGGCATCGGCATGACCTCGCTCGGCGGCGACGCCGCCGGGCTGCCCATCCCGCCGTTCGGCGTCATCCTCAACGCCATCGCGCGCAGCGACGACGTCAACGTGCTCAGCGCGCCGCACATCCTCACCACCGACAACGAAGAGGCCGAGATCGTCGTCGGCTCCAACGTGCCCTTCCTCCAGAGCGCCACCGGCGGCCTCGGCGGCGGCCTCGGCGGGGTGACGAGCAGCCTCCTCAACGGCGGCCTCGACGCCACCGGCGCGCTCGGCGGCCTCGGCGGCGCCTCGAGCCTGCTCGGCGGCCTCTACAACCCCACCACCATCACCCGCGAAGACGTCGCGCTCACCCTGCGCATCACCCCCCGGATCAGCGCCGAGAACCAGGTCACCCTCGAGATCGACCAGGAGATCGAAGAGGTCGCCGGCACCTCCGACCTCGGCCCGACGACCACCAAGCGCAGCATCAAGACCAACATCATCGTCGGCGACCAGAAGACGATCGTCATCGGCGGCCTCCAGAAGAACAAGCAGACCAGCAGCCACAACGGCGTCCCGATCCTCAGCGAGATCCCGGTGCTCGGTTACTTCTTCCGCCGCACCTCCAACAGCAACGAGCGGGTCAACCTGCTGTTGATGCTGACGCCCTATGTGATCGAAGGCCCCGAAGACTTCCGCGAGATCTTCCTGCGCAAGATGGAAGAGCACCGCGAGTTCGTCTCGCGGTTCCACAAGAAGGGCGACCAGTACGTGCTCGGCATCGACTACGGCAAGAAGCACGGCATGCTCGAGAGCATCAACCAGTCGATGAGCAGGCTGCGCGAAGAGCAGGAGCTCATCGAAGAGCTCCGCCGCCGCGAGCAGGGCCCGCCGCTCCCGCAGGAGCTCGACGGCCTCGACGACCCCGAAGCCGCCGGCGCCGGCGGCCCCCCGCCCGCGCGCACCATCGCCGTCGCCCCCGCCGCGCCCATGCTCGACGTCGCGCCCGTGCCCGCCGAGCTCGGCGACGACGACGGCGACGCGCCCGAGGAGGACGCCCTCCCATGAGCGGAGCGAACAGCCGAGCGCAAGGAG
>JACKDM010000055.1 GCA_020633515.1 Myxococcales bacterium | reverse complement strand
CGAGGACGCGCTGTTCACGTTCGCTTCGTTCCTCTTCGGCCACAACGCGCGGATCGGGATCCTCGCGTTCGGGCTCGGGGTGGTGCTCGGGCTGCCGACGCTGTACCTGATGCTGCACAACGGGCTGCTGCTCGGCGCCTTCGCCGGGCTCTATCACGCGCGCGGGCTGAGCCTCGACCTGTGGGGCTGGCTGTTGCCACATGGCGTGACCGAGCTGTCGGCGGTGGTGGTGTGTGGCGGGGCCGGGCTCGCGCTCGCGCGGGCGTTGCTGTTCCCCGGGCGGCTCTCCCGCGCCGAGAGCCTCGTCGCCGAGGGCCGGCGGGCGGCGGGGGTGGTCATGGGGGCGGTGGTGATGTTCTTCATCGCGGCGATCATCGAGGGCCTCTTCCGCCAGCTCGTGCAGGACGTGACCGCCCGCTACACCCTCGCCGCGGTCACGGCGCTCGCGCTCGCCGGCTACCTCACCCTGGTCGGTCGCGAGCTCGACCCGCGTCAGATCCCACAGGCCGGGCCGACGGGTGAGGGCGAGAGATGAGCGCCTGGCACACCATCACCACGCCCGAGGGGGTGCCCCTCGCGTTCCGCCGCGCCAACCTCGGCGACCGGCTCTCGGCGTTCCTCGTCGACCTCTGCCTCATCGGGCTGATCACCCTCGCGCCGATCGTCGTCGCGTGGCACCTCGGCGGCGGTGATATCGCGCTCGCCATCGCGCTGCTCGTCGCGTTCGTCACCCGCACCTTCTACTTCACGCTCTTCGAGTGGCGCCGCCGCGGGCGCACCCCCGGCAAGCAGCGGCTCGGGCTGCGGGTCATCGACGCGCGCGGCGGCCCGCTCACCGCGCAGGCGATCATCGCGCGCAACCTCACCCGCGAGCTGGAGCTGTTCCTGCCGCTCGTCGCGGCGTTCGCGCCCGAGCTGCTCGTGCCCGACGCCGACGGCTGGATCACGCTGCTGACGACGGGCTGGATGCTCGGCTTCCTGCTCTTGCCCTTGCTGACCCGCGACCGGCTGCGGCTCGGCGATCTGATCGCGGGGACCCGGGTCGTGGCGGTGCCGCGGGTCGCGCTGCTGCCGGAGCTGGTGCGTTCGTCGGCGAGCGCGGCCTATAGCTTCACGCCCGACCAGCTCCGCCACTATGGCAACCGGGAGCTGCAGGTGCTCGAAGACGTGCTGCGCCGCGGCGACGTCGATCCGGCGACGCTGCGGCTGATCACCGACAAGATCTGCAACCGGATCGGCTGGCCGGCGGAGTCGCCGGTCGAGCCGCACCGCTTCCTGCGCGACTTCTACGCCGCTCAGCGCGCCGGGCTCGAGCGCGGGCTGCTCTTCGGGCGCCGCCACGAAGACAAGGACGCCGCCCGCGCCGCGCACCGCGCTACCCCTCGGAGGTCCCCGTGAACGCCCACCGCTTCAGGCACCGTCACTTCCGGTGCCTCACCCTCGCCCTCGCGCTGCTCGTCGCCCACGGCTGCGGCTTCACCAGCGAGCCGGATCCCGGTCACGGCGACGTGGACCAGGGCGGCATGCCGATCAACGACGCCGGCCACCCCGACCAGGGCGCCGCGGTCGACGCCGGCGTCGAGGCCGACGCCTTCCCGCCGCCCGTCGACGCGGGGGCGCCCGACATGAACGCCGTGGCCGACGCATCGCTCGACGCGAGCCCCGGAGACTTCGGCCCCGGAGACGGTGGCTTCGAAGACTTCGGCCTCGACGCCGAGCTGCCCGACGCCGACGTCGGCCTCGACGCCGAGCTGCCCGACGCCGACGTCGGCCCCGACGACCTCGGCCCCGCGCCCGACCTCGGCCCCGACCTCGGCCCCGACGTCGACCCCCTCACCCGCGCCTGCCATCGACTCTGCGCCACCCTCGCCGCCTGCCGCCCGGCGCCCGATCCGGCGGCCGACGCCGCCTGCCGCCCCGCCTGCCGCGACCGCGGCGCCGATCCCGAGCTGATCGACGCCTGCCATGACAGCCACCTCGCCGCCGATCGCTGCCACGCCGATGGCTACCTCCGCTGCGAAGCCGGCCTCCCGCCGCCGATCGATCCGCGCTGCACCTCGGCCTGCGACGCCTTCGCCGCGTGCGACTTCCCGCAGAGCCCCGACTGCGCGCTCGAATGCGACGCCGAGCCCGGCCCGGAGCGGCGCTTCCTCGAGCGCTGCGCCGAGACCCACACGACCGGTCCGTGTGATCTCATCGGCTTCATCGAGTGCGCGAGCCGCGCCCCGAGCCGGCAGGATGGCTGCGACTACGCCTGCGCGACCCTCGCCGCGTGTGGCCGCGACCCCGCCTGCCCCGAGCAGTGCCCGCGCGATCCGGCGGCCTATGACATCGAGTGCATCGAGGCCCACCTCGACCGCGGCGCCTGCGCCGCCCGGCCCTACGAGCGCTGCCTCGCGGCGCCTTGACCGTCACAGACGGTTGCAAACGCGACCGCAGCGACGCTCGGACATCCCTCCCATCTGAGAGAGCCATCGCGCCCCCGGGCGCGCCCACGTACACAACACGGAGAACCCATGCCCGAGCTCGTCTTCGAATCGTGGATCACGCGCATCGTCGTCGCCCTCCTCTTCCTCATCGTCGGCTGGTGGGGCGCCCGCAAGGCCGAGTCGCTCGCCGAGCGCGCGCTCACCCGCATGAAGATCGACGTGATGCTCATCCGCTTCACCGCGAGCCTGCTGCGCTGGGCGCTCATCACCCTCGTCGTTCTCGCCGCGCTCGGCACGGTCGGGATCCGCACCACCAGCTTCGCCGCCGTGCTCGGCGCGGCCGGCATCGCGATCGGCCTCGCCTGCCAGGGCGTGCTCGGCAGCCTCGCGGCCGGGATCCTGTTGCTCGCGCTGCGGCCCTTCAAGGTCGGCGACTTCGTGCGCGTCGGCGGCGAGACCGGCACCGTCGTCGAGGTCGGCCTCTTCACGACCCTGCTCAACACGCCCGACAACCGCCGCATCATCGTGCAGAACAAGAACGTCTTCGGCGGCAACATCGAGAACGTCACCTTCCACCCGCGGCGCCGCATCGACATCCCGGTCGGCGTCAGCTACGACGCCGACATCGACCGCACCCGCGCGGTGCTCGAAGAGGCGGCCCGCGCGACCCCCGGCGGCCTCGCCGATCCGGCGCCGCAGATCTGGCTCGACGCCTTCGCCGACAGCTCGGTCAACTGGGTGGTGCGGCTGTGGGCCAATGGTTCGGACTTCGGCGCGACCCGGCAGGCGCTCATCCGCGAGATCAAGAACGCGCTCGACGGCGCCGGCATCGGCATCCCCTTCCCGCAGATGGACGTGCACCTGCCCCGCCCGGCCAAGGCGCCCGACGCCGCGCCCGAGGCCCCGGCGATCATCACCGAGGCGTAACAGCGGCGGCGACCCCCGTACCTCCTCGCGCATCGCCCCTCGGAGAGGAGGTCCCATGTCGACCCGCAGCGCGCTCGCCCTCGCCCTCACCCTCGCCGGCGCCCTGACCGCCTGCCACAACGCCAACGGTCAGGCGCCCGCGAGCCAACCCATCGCCGGATCCCACCAAGGCACCGCGCAGGAGCCCGACACCGCCCCCGAAGGCATGGCGATCGCCACCTTCGCCGGCGGCTGCTTCTGGTGCATGGAGGCGCCGTTCGACAAGATCGACGGCGTCACCGCGACGATCAGCGGCTACACCGACGGCACGGTGCCTCACCCGACCTACAAGCAGGTCGGCAGCGGCACCACCGGCCACACCGAAGGGATCCGCATCGTCTACGATCCCACGAAGGTGAGCTACGAGGCGCTGCTCGAACACTTCTGGCACAACATCGATCCCACCCAGAAGAACGGCCAGTTCTGCGACCGCGGGCCGATGTACCGCACCGGGATCTACACCCACGACGCCGAGCAGGCGCGCCTCGCCGAAGCGAGCCGGAAGCAGCTCGAAGCGAGCGGTCGGCTGCCGGGTCCCATCGTCACCGAGATCAAGCCGGCGACGCCGTTCTACCGGGCCGAGGAGTACCACCAGGACTTCTATCAGAAGGAGCCGCAGCACTATCACCGCTACCGCCTCGGCTGCGGCCGTGACGCGCGGCTCGTGGAGCTGTGGGGGGATCAGGCCGGCGGCAGGAAGGGGCACTGATCCGGGTTGTGCGGGTCAGTTGTGCGGGTGTCATTCGCCCGCGGGCGGCTCTCCGCGCGGCGCGGCGAGGTCGCGCCAGATGGCGGTGTCACCCTCGATGAGCGCCGCGAGCCACGATGACATCGTGACCCCGTCGACCTCGGTCGCGGCGAGGCCGCGGATGACGAGGCCGCCGCCGAGCAGGGCCTGCAAGCCGCCGGGGGGGAGCTCGATCGCGGTGAGGTCGGCGCCGATGATGCCGGTGGCGTCGCCGAGGAGGCTGGTGTGCTGCACGCCGTCGTCGATGAAGCGGCGGAAGCGCAGCGGCCACGCGCGGTGAAGGGCGGTGGTCTCGCGGTCGAGCGCGTCGGCGAAGCGGGTGGGGTCGACTTGCAGGAAGACGTTGGCGAGCACGCTGTCGTACCACGCGCTGTAGACGCCGACGCGGACGTTGGGATCGCGGGCGATGAACCATCCCATGAGCGCGGCGATGTGACCGCGGGCGCGGCAGCCTTGGCAATCGGGGGGGAGGAAGTCGGCGATGCCGAACTCGGCCATGATGGTGTCGAGGTATTCGGGTTCGTCGTCGCGGGCGAGGCCGATGCCGGAGTCGGCCATGACGATGAGCTCGGCGTCAGGGTAGTAGCGGCGGAGCAGGGGGCCGGCGAGGAGGAGGCCGTAGGCGCCGCCGGAGCTGCCGGCGAGGAGGACGCGGCGGGGATTGGGGAAGCGGGCGCGGGCGACCTCGAGGCCGGCGGTGAGGTTGGCGAGGCCGCGGTGCTGGCGGGGGCCGTTGCCGTTGATGTCGTCGTCGTGGGCGGCGTCGCCGGCGAAGAAGGAGCCGTCGCAGTAGGGCAGGTAGACGACGTCCCAGTCGCGGACGGGGTTGGCGGCGAGGCCGGGGTCGAGCAGGTCGACGCGGGGCACGCCGGCGGGCGCGCGGATGACGGCGAGGCAGAAGCCGGACCAGCAGGCGCCGCCGCCTTGCAGGAAGATGACGAGGTCGTCGGAGTCGGTGTCGCGCACGCTGGCGCGATAGGGGGCGCCGCGCATGCAGACGGGGCCGTCGGCGGGGTCGAAGGTGTAGGTGGTCTCGGCGCCGGCGCGGGTCTCTTCGATGGGGGTGATGCGGCCGACGTAGCGGTCGATGCCGAGCTCGGCGGCGAGGTCGTCGGGGGGCGGCGGGGCCATGTCGGGGGGTGCCATGTCGACGGGTGCCATGTCGGGCGATGGCATGTCGGGTGATGGCATGTCGGGGGATGCCATGTCGGCGGCTGGCGGGGCGTCGGGCGGGTCGCTCGTCGCGCCGTCGTCGCAGCCGGCGAGCGCGAGCAGGGTGATGAGGGCGAGCGGGCCGGGGCAACGGGCGCGCATGGCGGCTCCTGGGTCGTCGAGCCACCGATGATGGGCCAGCCGCCCCGGCGGGACAAGCGCCGCCGCGGGCGCGAGGCTACCGGCGACGGCGCGGGCGGCAGTCGTCCGCGTCGACGAAGGTGTATGCCACCTCGCCATCGGGCACGTCGTTGTAGGTGTTGAGCACCGCGAAGCCGAGCGTGTCGCGCCCGGCGAGCGCGGCGAGATCGGAGTCGGCGGGGGTCGTCAGCACCGCGTCGGAGACGCCGAAGAGCACGCCCTCGTACTCGCCGCGCATCCGCACCAGCCCGCGGCGGCCCTCGGCGAACCAGGCGGCGATGAACGGGCTGCGGGGGATGTCGAGCAGGAACGCCGAGCCACTCATCGTGAAGTCGGGCGCGCGCCACGGGCTGACCTCGATGTCGAGCGCGCCGGTGGCGTCGTCGAAGTCGTACTCGATGGCGTCGAGATCGGCCTCGACGCCCGCCGCGGCCATCGCGAGGCGCAGCGGGATGTGATTGGTCGCGAACCAGAGCTGGTAGTTGTTGGCGTCGGCGTCGGGTTCACCGTTGGCGAGGCTGATGCCGACGTGCATGAAGCGGCCGGGGGTGGGCGGCAGGTTGTTGACCGCGATGCCACCGCACTCGACGACGCGGACGATGATGACGGCGAGCTGGCCGGCCTCGTCGGCGGGGAGCAGTTCGAACTCGTCGGGCACGAGTGGCCTCGCGTTGGCGGCGGGGATGACGTCGAGGCCGACGGCCTCGGTGCAGTCGCTGAGCGTCACCTCCGGGAGCCCCGTGGCGAGCGCGGGCGCGGCGGCGAGGGTGGCCAGGGCGAAGGCAGGGATGGAGAGGCTCGGGACGCGCATGGCTGTGCTCCACGGGGCATGGGTTTCGAGGGTTCCGGGTCGTCGGCCCCGCCTGTCGGGGCCGTGTTAGGAGTATTATTTTTGATAGCTTGGTGATCAATGAGGAGGGAAACGTATGTAACGCAGGAGACGTTCGGGCGCGCGCGCGTCGGTGAGGTCGTCGGGCGCGGTGGCGCCGCTCAGGCGCGCTCCTCGTCGACGGCGACCGGCGCCGCCGCGGCGGGCGGGATCGAGAGCGGGTCGATCCCGCTCTGGACGTGGTGCAGGGCCTCGGCGAGGTCGTCGAGGCGCAGCGGCTTGGTCAGAAACCCGTTCATGCCCGCCTCGCGCGCCCGCGCCCGGTCCTCGACGAGCGCGCCGGCGGTGAGCGCCCAGATCGGGGTCGCCCTGCCGTCGGCGCGGATCTGGCGGGTGGCGCTGAAGCCGTCGTCGTCGGGGAGGTGGACGTCCATGAGGATGAGGTCGAACTCACCCCGCGCCTGCGCGACCGCGTCGCTCGCGGTCTCGGCGAGCGCGGACTGGCAGCCGAGGCGGTCGAGCATGGCGCGCACGACCCGCTGGTTGACCGGGTTGTCCTCGACGACGAGCACCCGGAGCCCGCTGGTGGTGACCGCCTTCTCCCCCGCCGTGACCCGCGTCGGCGCCTCGCAGGGCGTCCAGGGCACGCGGATCTCGAAGCGGCTGCCCTCGCCGGGCGTGCTCTGCACGTCGAGGCGCCCGTCGAGGAGCCCGATGAGCCGCACGACGAGGCTGAGCCCGAGGCCGGTGCCCTTCTGCCCCGGCGTGGCCTGCTCGAAGGGCTCGAAGACCCGGGTCAGCACCTCGGGGCTCATGCCTTGCCCGGTGTCTTCGACGGTGATGCACAGCATGGCATCGACCCTCTGGAAGCGCACCGCGACATGGCCTTCGTGGGTGAACTTGATCGCGTTGCTGACGAGGTTGAAGACGATCTGCCGCAGCCGCACCGGGTCGCTGATCGCCCACGGGGGCACCGTCTCGGCGCCGCTCAGGCGCAGCTCGACGCCGCGCTCGGTCGCCATGGCGTCGAAGGCGTTGCGCACCTGCCCGAGCAGCGTCGGCGCGTGCGTCGGCCGCAGATCGGCCTGCATGCGCCCCGCCTCGACCTTGGAGAGATCGAGGATGTCGTCGACGAGGTCGAGGAGCCCGTCGGCGCTCGATCGCGCCGCCTCGAGGAGCGCGCCGCCGTCGTCCTTGGGCGCGCGCGACAACAGCTCGAGCGAGCCGATGATGCCATTGAGCGGGGTGCGGATCTCATGGCTCATCTGCGCGAGGAAGCTGCTCTTGGCGCGGCTCGACGCCTGCGCGCGCTCGATCTGCTCCTGCAACGCGAGCTGGAGCTCGCGCAGCGCGTTGACATAGCTGCGCATCGCGCCGGCGACCGGCATCGCGACGAGGCTGATGACCCCGAGCGCGAGCATCTCGACGCCGATGGTCTCGGGGGGCACCCCGGCGAGCCAGCGCGCGCCGGCGACGAGCGAGAGGAGCGTCATCGACGCCGAGATCGCGGCGCTGACGCTGAGCACGAACGGCAGCGCGAGCAGCGCGGGCACCGTGGGCGCCCAGCCGCCCGAGGCGAGCCCGGCGAGGTAGACGATCGGCGGGATCATCACCAGCGAGATGAGCCCGCGCGCCATGCCGACGACCTTGCCCGGCACGCGGCCGGCGTCGAGCTGCCGCCAGACATAGGTGCGCACCGAGATGTTGCCGACGACGTACGCCACCGTGATCGCCAGCGGCAGCCAGGGGCTCTCGGCGACGACGCAGACGTAGCCGCACGTCACGATCACCGGCATCGGCATCGCCTTGCCGATGAAGCGCGTGCCCTGGTACTCGAACTGCTCCCCCGGCTTGAGCGGCTGGTTCGGGCCGGTGGCGGGCCCCTCGGCCATCGGCGAGGCTCCTGTTCAGCGATTCTTCCACGTTAGGGCATCGTCGCGCGGAGCGACAAGCGGCTCTGTGACGAGGTGTCGCTCTGCTTCAATCCATGGCGAAGAGCGGCTCGGCGCGGGGGGCCTCGATCCCCGAGAGCCCCTCTTCGATCATGCGCAGGAACGACGCGCGGTCGTTGACCCGCGGGAAGGGCACGTCGGGGACCGGCCGGTCGAGGAAGGCGCACAGCGGCGCCCAGCCCTCGGCGACCTCCATCACGAGCAGCCGCTCGGGCGGGATGGTGGCCCGGACCCGGGCGTTGTGGGCCTCGAACTTCTGGATGGCGAACGCCTTGTCTTCGAAGCGCCCCTCGAAGTCGCCCTTCCACAGCACCGGCCCGGTGCGCGGCATCAGCCCGAGGATCTGCCGCGCCCAGGGCGAGACGAGCGCGCGGGCGGCGAGGCCGAGCTTCTGCCGCAGGTTGGGCTCGGTGCGGTAGATCGTCTCGTAGGTGCTCTGCCACCACTTCTCGGGGTCGCGCACGGTGAGGATGACCTTGGCGTCGGGCCACTTCGCCGCGAGCGCCTCGTAGTGGCGATAGGTGGGGAAGTCGACGCCCGCGGCGAAGCCTTCGTAGATGGCGTCCCAGTCGGGGGGCTTGCCGTCCCACACGTCGCGCCAGAGGCGGCCGGTGCGCGGATCGGCGAGCAGCTCGGTCATGTGATGGCAGGGCCCGAAGCCCAGCGTCTCGAGGGCGAGCTTGAGCGAGAGGGTGCCGGTCCGTCCCATGCCGGCCCCGATGACGCGCAGCGCCATGATCGTCTCCCCATCGTCGTTGAGGCTATCAAAACCTCAAAACGACCATCGGGGCAACTCCTCAGTAGTAGCGCAGCCAGACGTAGGCGGTCGCGATCACCAGCGTCATCACCGTCACCGGCACCCCGTAGCGCACGAAGCGCATGAACGAGATCGTGTGCCCCGCCTTCTTGGCGAGCCCGATGACGACGACGTTGGCCGACGCGCCGATCGGGCTGCCGTTGCCGCCGAGGCAGGCCCCGAGCGCGAGCGACCACCACACCGGCAGCATCACCGGGTGGTGCAGCGTCGCGAGCGGCAGCGCGCCGGGATCGGCCGCGCCCGCGTGGAAGATGTCGTTGGCCATGTTCTGCACGAGCGGGATCATCGTCGCGACGTAGGGGATGTTGTCGACGACGCTCGACGCGATCCCCGAGAACCACAGCATCACCACCGAGGTGAGCAGCGTGTCGCTGCTGGTGGGATCGGTCACCCCGATCACCACCGATGAGAGGTCCTTGACCACGCCGACCTTGACGATGCCACCGACCGTCAGGAAGAGGCCGATGAAGAAGAAGATCGTCGGCCACTCGACCTCGCGCAGGACGTCGTGGGGATCGGTCGCGGTGATGAACAACAGCACCGCCGCGCCGGTGAGCGCGAGCGTCGCCGGCTCGACGTGCAGCACGCCGTGCAGGGTGAAGCCGACGATGACGAGCCCGATGACGATGCCCGACTTGACGACGAGCGCGCGGTCGCGCACGAGGTCGCCGGGCTCCATCGCCATCACCCGCCGCCGCTTCTCCTCGCTGACCTGGATCTTCGAGCCGAACATCCACAGCACCACGACGACGAGCCCGACGAGCATCACCGCGACGGCCGGCGCGAGGTGCACGATGAAGTCCATGAAGCCGAACTGTGCCTTCGACCCGATCATGATGTTGGGCGGGTCGCCGATGAGCGTCGCGGTGCCGCCGATGTTCGAGGCGAGCGCCTCGGCGACGAGGAAGGGCACCGGGTCGATCTCGAGCTCGTCGGCGATGAGCAGCGTCACCGGCCCGATGAGCATCACGGTGGTGACGTTGTCGAGCAGCGCCGAGGCGAGCGCGGTGAGCACGACGAATGACACCAGGATGCGTCGTGGCTCGCCGCCGGCGAGCTTCGCCGCCCGGATCGCCGCCCAGCCGAAGGCCCCCGAGCGTCCCATGATCGAGACCATGATCATCATCCCGATCAGCAGGAAGATGACATTGTAGTCGATGCCGAGCCGGTCGGAGTAGAACGCCTCCTCCTGGGTCAGCACCGAGAGGGTGACCATGAGGGTGCCGGCGAGCAAGGCGGCCTTGGTCTTGTCCACCTTCTCGGAGATGATCAAGACATAGACGCCGACGAAGATGGCTGTCGCCAGCCAGTAGATTCCATCACTCATGGGAGGCACTCACGCTACGGCCTGGGTTCCTTGAGAGACTCGGGCAAGGAATCCAGCACTCGGGTCAAGAGGCTCTTGCGGGTGACCATGCCGAGGTACTTCTTGCCATCGACCACCGGGATGGTCTTGCGGCGGTTCTCGATGATGAGCGCGACGGCTTTGAGCACGCTGCTCTTGGGGGTGAGCACCTCGATGGTGGTGTCCATCAGGCGCTCGGTCGCGGTGTCCTTGATGCGGTCGAAGCGGTCTTCGAAGTAGCCGTCGTGCACCATGCTCGCGAGCTTGGGGTCGAGGTAGACGTGCGCCGGCACGATCGTGCGCAGGACCTCGCGGATACCGACGACGCCGATGAAGTCGCCCTTGGCGTCGAGGACCGCCGCGGCGTCGTGCTCCATCTGGAGGAGGCGGGTGAGCACCTCGGAGACCGGCGTGCCCCGGGTGACCGTCACCCCCGGACCCTCGATCAACTCGACGATCTTGATCATCTGCGGTGTCCTCCCGCTCCTGGCGCGATCTGGGCGGCTCGCCGACCATCAGCGAGTCGCGAGCGGATGATCATGGGGCGCGCGTTATGGAGCAATGGTCTCGGCGAGGCAATGCGCGTGATACCGACTTGCCATCCCTGCGCGGGCCGCGACGATGAGTCATCGCAGTCAGCGTCGCTGATCCATCGCCGCCCGCTGCGCCGCCGCGAGCGCCTCGGCCTGCGCCGCGCGGCTCCCCTCCCCCGCCGCGGCCGCGATCGCCGCCGCCCGCGCCGCCTGCCGGGCGATGTCGGGATCCTTGACCCGCCCGTCGATCAGCGGCCCGAGCCCCGCGAAGCGCGCGTCCCAGTCGTGCCATGCCCCGAAGTGTGCGTCGCATGGCAGCAGGCACGCCCGCGCGATGGACGCGAGCAGGTGCGCCGGCCCCTCGCCGGGATCGGCCTCGACCAGCCGGGTGAGGATGGCGCGCGCCTCGCCGAACTGCGCCTGCTCGACGAGCGCGAGCGCCTCGTTGGCCTCGGCGAACGGCGCCTCGGGGGCGTCGATCGCGCGCAGCCGCTCGGCCGCCTGCCGGTAGAGCGCGGCGGCCGGGCCGGGCTCGCCGCGGTAGCGGTGGAGGTCGCCGAGGATGCACTCGACCTCGGCGGCGCGGCGCATCATGCCGGCGTGGAGCATCGCCGCGAGCGCCTCGCGGGCGTGGTGCTCGGCGGCGGGCGAGCCCTGCCGGCGGCCGAGATCGGCGAGGTTGCGCAGCGCGTTGGCGCGCACCACCGGCACCTCGGGGCCGGTGACGCCGTCGAGCGCGGCGAGCGCGCGGTGCAGCAGCGCCTCGGCCTCGACCGGGCGGCCGCTCTCGGCGAGCGCCCAGCCGAGCCGACCCCACACCCGCGCCCGCAGCACCCGATCGCCGAGCCGCTCGGCGCGGCGGGCCGCCTCCTCGAACGCCGCGACGCTCGCGGCCGCCTCGCCGGTCGCCGCGGCCGCGCTGCCGAGCTGCATCAGCGCCTCGACCCGCAGCCAGCCGGGCCCGACGCGGCGCGCGCCTTCGAGCGCGACCCGGCTCCCCGACGCGCGGCGGCGTAGCGACCTTCGAGGAGCCGCACCGCCGCCCACCACACCCGCGCCTCGACCCACGGCCGCTGCCTCCGCCGCGTCCGTCGGCCGCGCAGCACCGTCAGGCAGCGCCGCGCGATCCGCCGCAGCGCCGGCAGGTCGACCCGCACCAGCGCCCGCCGCGCCGCCGCGCGCAGCCACGGCCACGCCGCCGCCGGCCGCCCCGCGCCCAGCAGGTGCTCGGCGATCCGCAGCGGGCTTTCGCCCCGCGCCCGCAGCGCCGCGGCGCAGCACCCGTGCCACCGCGCCAGCCGCCGGTCGCGCCGCGCCGCCTCGACGAGCGCTGCGCAGCAGGTCCGGTGGGTTGTGTGGGGGGGGGGGGGGGGGGTGTGGGTCCGCCGTGGGGGGGGGGGGGGGCGGGGCGCGCGGCCCCCCGCCCCCCGCCGGGGGCCGCCGGCGCCGCGACCCCCGCCTCGGCGCAGGCCGCCGCCCACTCGCCGCGGTCGACCCGCACCCCGAGCACGGCCGCGATCGCGAGCGCGTCGCGCCCGGCGGCGTCGACCGGCGCGTCGGCGAGGCGGGCCAGCCACAGCGCCCCCATCTCGGCCGGGATCTCGGCTGCGGCGCCGCCCCGCAACCGGAACCCCGCCGGCCCCGCCTCGAGCGCCTCGCGCGCCATCCAGTCGCGCACCAGCTCGACGACGAAGAGCGGGCTCCCCGCCGCCCGCTCGACCAGCGCGTCGCAGAGCGGGCGCTCGAGCGGCAGGAGCGACTGCGCGATCTGCGCGAGCTCGGCGGCCGGCATCGGCCCCGGCGCCAGCGAACGCACCCGCGGGTGGCGGGCGAGCGCGGCCAGCGCCGCCGGTCGGCGCACCGCGTCGTCGCGCACCGTCGCCACCACCAGCACCGGCAGCGCCGCCGCGCCCGCCAGGAGCCGATCGACCAGCCGCAGCGACGCCTCGCCCCACTGCGCGTCGCCGATCAGCACCACCAGCGGCCGGCGCGACGCCATCGCCGCGATGACCCGCGCATACACGCCGAGCGCCTCGTCGCCCGGCTCGGCCTCGCCGATCGCCGCCGCGAGCGCCGCGATCTGCGGCCCGTCGAGCACGTCGGCGAGCAGCGCCCCGAGCTGCGCGCGCCGCCCCGCCTCGTCGAGCCCGCCGCAGCGCAGCGCCGCGGCGAAGGCGGCGCCGAGGCCCGAGGACGGCCCGCCGAGCGCGTCGTGCTCGATCCGCAGCGTGCCCGCGACCCCGAGCGCGTGCGCGCGGCGGGCGACCCAGCGCGCGAGGTGCCGCTTGCCGAGCCCGGCCGGGCCCTCGACGAGCACCACCTGCACCCCGTCGAGCGTCGCCGCGCGCAGCGCCGACCACAGCGCCGCGCGCTCGCCGCGCCGCCCGATCGGGGGCGGCACCCGGAGGCGTCCGACCGAGCGGCCGACGTCGGGCAGCGGCAGCGGCGCGAACTCGGGCACGCCGTCACCGTCGAGCGGCACGACCGGCGGTGGCGTCGACGGCGCGAGCGGTGGCAGATCGGCGGTCGCGGCGGTGTCATGCACGCCGGCGGGCAGGGTGTCTCGCAGGGCGTCGAGGGTCGCCGTCTCGCCGCGCGTGCCATCGCCGATGCCTTCGCCGATGCCATCGCGCGCGGCCGCTGCCACCGTGGCCGGCTCCCCGAGCGCCGCGAGCGCCGCCGCCGCCTCGGCCGCGAAGCGATAGCGGGCGAGCGGCGCCTTGGCGAGCAGCCGCGCGAGCCACCCGGCGAAGCCCGCCGGCACCGCGAAGCGCGCCCGCAGCGGCGGCGGCGGCGCGACGAGGTGGGCGCGCAGCAGGCTCGGCATGTCGTCGGCGATCCCCCAGAACGGCGGCCGCCCGGCCGCGAGCTCCCAGCCGAGGCAGCCGAGCGCATAGAGATCGGTCCACGGCCCGGCGGCCCAGGCGTCGCCGCGCACCTGCTCGGGCGCCATGTAGGCCGGCGTGCCGACGACCTCGCGCGCCTCGACCGCCTCGACCGGCGCGAGCGCGAGCCCGAAGTCGCTGAGCACCGGCCCGCGCGCGGCGAGCAGCACGTTGTCGGGCTTGAGGTCGCGGTGGATGACCCCGTGCGCGTGGGCGTGGGCGAGCGCGTCGAGGAGCGCGCGCAGCACCCCGACGAGCGTGGGCCAGTCATCGCAGCGCCCCGCCCGCAGCGTGCCACCCTCGACCCACTCCATCACGAGGTAGGGCGCGCCCGCCGGCAAGGCACCCTCGCTCGCCGCCGCCACCGCCGGTGGCACCGCGTCCTGGTCGTAGAGGCGGATGACACCCGGGTGATGCAGCCGCGCCATCGCCTGCGCCTCGGCGAGCAGCCGCGCCCCGTAGACCGCCGCCAGCCCGGGCGGCGGCCGCAGCACCTTGACCGCCGCCGGCACCCCCCGCCGCCCGTGCCGCGCCCGCCACACCTCGGCCGTCCCGCCGCGTGCGACCGGCCTCTCGAGCTCGAATGGACCGAGGCGCAGCACCATGCCCGCACATGACGGCCGCGCCCGCGAGGCTGTCAATCTTCGCGCGCCCGCCGCCACGCTATCGCCCGCCGCCGCGCTCGCGTATGGTGCGCGCCGCCCGCCCGCGCGGCGGGCCCGACCGACACGAGGAGCGAAGAGACATGTCCGAGGCGAAGCGTTACCGCGGCGGATGCCATTGCGGCAAGGTGCGGTTCACCGTCGAGACCGCGCTCACCCCCGTCATCGAGTGCAACTGCTCGATCTGCAAGAAGCGCGGCCACCTGCTGACCTTCGTCGGCGCCGATGCCATGACCCTGGAGGCGGGTGATGACACGCTGACCGACTATCGCTTCAACACCGGCAAGATCGCCCACCTCTTCTGCCCGACCTGCGGCGTCGGCGCCTACGGGCGGGGCACGGGGCGCGATGGCAGGCCGATGTATGCCATCAACGTGCGCTGCCTCGACGGGGTGGAGCTCGGCGGGCTGTCGGTGACGCCGTACGACGGCGCGAGCATGTGACCGCGGCGATCACACCGCCGCGGGCTCGGGTTCGCGGCGGGCGTCGGGGGCCTTCTCCGGGTGGAACAGCGAGTACACCGCCGGCACGATCACGAGCGTGATCAGCGTCGAGGCGGTCATGCCACCGATGACCGCGCGGGCGAGCGGGGCTTGGGCGTCGGCGCCTTCGCCGATGCCGAGCGCGAGGGGCAACAGGCCGAGGATGGTGGTCAGCGTGGTCATGAGGATCGGGCGGAGGCGGCGGCGGCCGGCTTCGGCGACGGCTTCGCGGGTGGGCATGCCTTCGAGGCGGAGGCGGCCGGCTTGATCGACGAGGAGGATGGCGTTGTTGACGACGATGCCGCCGAGCATGATGCAGCCGATGTAGGACTGCACGTTGAGGGTGGTGTCGGTGAGGAAGAGGGTGAGCAGGACGCCGATGGCTGCCAATGGCACCGATGCCATGACGACGATGGGATCGCGGAGGGATTCGTACTGGCAGGCGAGGACCATGTAGACGAGCACGAGCGCGAGGATCAGCGAGACGATCAGCTCGGAGAAGGCCTCCTGCTGCTGTTCGAAGGTGCCGGAGATGATGAACTCGTAGCCGGCGGGGCGGGCGATGGCGTCGAGGCGGGCTTCGACGTCTTCGGCGACCGATCCCATGTCGCGGCCGGTGACGTTGGCCTTGACGGCGATGAGGCGCTGCTGGTCCTTGCGGTCGATGAGGAGCGGGCCGCGGCCGGGTTCGACGGTGACGACGTTGCGGAGCGCGACCTCGCCGCCGGATGCGGTGCGGAGGGTGAGGTCGAGGATCTCGTCGAGCTCGAGCTGCTCGGCGTCGGCGAGCTGCACGAGCATGGGATAGCTGTTGCCGACCGTGCGGTAGTCACCAGCCTGCCGGCCGGCGACGGCGATCTCGAGGACCTCGGCGACGTCGCGCACGGTGAGGCCGAGGTCGGCGGCCTTGTCGCGGTCGATGCGGATCATCTCCTGGGGCACGCCGGCCTTGCGGGTGACGTCGATGTCGGTGACACCGGGCACGTCGGCGATGGCTTCGGCGACGCGGGCGGCGAGGGTGTCGAGGGTGTCGAGGTCGAAGCCGCGGACCTCGATGCTGAGGCCTTCTTCTTCGCCGAGCACGCGCTCGAGCACGAACTGGCCTTGGGGGGCGCGGGTGCGGATGACCATGCCGGCGACCTTGCCTTCGAGGCGGCGGCGCAGCTCGGCGGCGATCTCGCTGTTGCTGCGCTCGCGGCTGGCGGCCGATGAGAGGGTCATCTGGATCTCGGCCTTGGAGGCGTCTTCGGGGCGGCGGCCGGAGCCGCCGACGGTGGCGACCCAGGCGTCGGCCTCGGGCACGGCGGGCACGACGATGGCTTCCATCTGCTGGGATTGGCGGTCGATGAGGCTGAGGCGGGTGCCGATCTCCATCTCGCCGGTGACGCGGACCTCGCCTTCGTCGCTCGGTGGCATGAACTCGGTGCCGATGAGCGGGAAGAGGAGGAGGCTGGCGGCGAGCGCGAGGAGCGCGCCGAGGACGAGGCGCCATCTCATGCCGAGCGCGCGGCGGAGGAGGTCGCGGTAGCCTTCTTCGAGGCGGCGGAAGGCACGTTCGGAGGCTTCGACGAGGCGGCGGATGCGATCGGAGCGGGCGGATTGCTCCTCGTCGATGGGTCTCATGAGCTTCGATGAGAGCATGGGGACGAGCGAGAGCGCGACGAGGAGGGAGCAGATGAGGGAGAAGACGATGACATAGGCGAGCTCGGTGAAGAGGATGCCCGAGACGCCGCGGACGAAGACGAGGGGGAGGAAGATGACGAGGGTGGTGATGGTCGAGGCGATGATGGCGCCGGCGACCTCGGTGGCGCCTTCGACGGCGGCGGTTTTTGGGGGCTCGGCGTCTTCGGCGCGGCGGCGGTAGATGTTCTCGAGGACGACGATGGAGTTGTCGACCATCATGCCGACGCCGAGCGCGAGGCCGCCGAGGGTCATGAGGTTGAGGGTGAAGCCGCCGAAGTAGATGAGCGAGAAGGTGCCGATGACGGAGATGGGGATGGCGAGCGCGATGACGACGGTGCTGCGGATGTTGCGGAGGAAGAAGAGCAGCACGATGACGGCGAGGCCGCCGCCGTAGAGCACGGAGTTGGCGACGTTCTGGATGCTGCGCTCGATGAAGTTGCCTTGGTTGACGACGGCGGCGACGTGGATCTGGGGGAAGTCTTCGTTGACGCGCTCGATCTCTTCGAGGATGGCTTGGGAGACTTCGACGGTGTTGGCGTCGGCCTGCTTGCGCACGCCGATGCGGAGGCCGAGCTCGCCGTTGACGCGGACGACGCGGGTGAGCTTGGTGTAGGTGTCTTCGACGCGGGCGATCTGGCCGAGCTCGATGGGTGCGCCTTCGCGGACGGCGACGACCGTGCGGCGGATCTGGTCGAGGTCCTGGAACTCGGCGGGGGCGCGGAGGGTGACTTCGTAGCGGCCTTGTTCGAGCTCGCCGGCGGGGCGGTCGAGGTTGGCGTCGCGGAGGGCTTGCAGCACGGTGTCGAGCGGGAGGCCGAGCGCCTTGATGCGCTGGGGGTCGAGGCCGACGCGGATCTCGCGTTCGAAGCCGCCGAAGAGGTCGGCTTGCGCGACGCCGGGGACGCGGGCGAAGCGGTAGCGGACCTGTTTGTCGATGAGATCGGTGAGCTCGACGGGGTCGAGCTTGCTGGAGATGCCGAGGATGACGACGGGGAAGCTGGCGATGTCGAACTTGCGGATCTGGGGGCGGTAGATCTCTTCGGGGAGCTCGCTGATCTCGTCTTCGAGGCGGCTGCGGACGTCGGCGACGGCGGCGTCGAGGTCGGTGCCCCAGACGAAGCGGACCTCGACGTTGGACATGCCTTCGGATGACATGGATGTCATCTCTTCGACGCCGGGCACGGTGGCGAGGATCTCTTCGACGATCTGGGTGACGAGGCGCTCGACGACCTCGGGGCTGGCGTTGGGGTACTCGGTGGAGACGGAGAGGGTGGGGACCTCGATGGCGGGGAGGAGGTCGATGCGGAGGCGGGAGAGGGAGACTGCGCCGAGGATGACCACGATGAGGGTGATCATGGTGGCGAAGATGGGGCGGCGGACGCTGAATCGGGAGAGGTTCACGGGCGCCTCTCGGCGGGGGGCGCGGGCGCGGGGTCGGGCGCGGGGTCGGGCGCGGTGTCGGGCACGGCGGGGGCGCTTGGTTCGGCGGGGCGGACGCCGGCGGCGGGGGCGGCGGAGGAGGCGACGCTGCCGCCGCGGGGGGGGGCGCCGGTCTCGGTGACGACGACCGGGGAGCCGTCGTCGAGGAGCTGCTGGCCGAGGGTGACGACGCGGCCGGTGAGCCCGTCGCCGGTGATCTGGACGCGGTCGCGGTCGCGGATCCCGGCGCGGACGGGGCGCCAGCGGGCGGTGCTCTGGTCGTCGACGATGAAGACGCCGTCTTCGCCGCCGCGGACGACGAGCGCTTCGACGGGCACGATGAGGGCGTCGTCGACGCGGGCGAGGGGGATGGTGGCGCGGATGAACATGCCGGGCTTGAGCGCTTCGTCGGGGTTGTCGACGCGGAGCTCGACGCGGGCCTGACGGGAGTTTTCGCGGAAGACGGGGGCGATGCGGTGGACGCGGGCGGCGAAGCGGCGGTCGGGCCAGGCGTCGGTGACGAGCTCGACTTCGCGGTCGATCTCGAGGCGGGGGTAGTCGGTCTCGCTGGCGTAGATGACGCCGGTGAGCGGGTCGAGGTCGACGATGCTCATGAGCGGGGTGTTGGCGGCGACGGTCTCGCCGGCGTCGACGAGGCGCTCGGCGACGACGCGGCGGGTGTCGGGGTCGGGCCAGTCGGCGGTGATCTGCGTGTAGCCGAGGCGGATGCGGGCGGCTTCGAGCGCGGAGCGGGCGCGGCGGGCTTCGGCGCGGGCGACCTCGACGGCGGCGGTGCCTTCGAGGCGGCGGGCCTTGGCGGTGTCGAGGGTGGAGGCGGAGAGCACGCCGCGGTCGCCGAGGGAGGTGGCGCGCTCGTATTCGCGCTCGGTGATCTGGAGGGTCTTGCGGGCGGCGCTGACGGTGGCGTCGGCGACGGCGAGCTCGGCGCGGGCCTGTTCGACGGCCTGCTCGAACTCGGCGGCGTCGAGGTGGGCGACGATCTGGCCGCGTTCGACGGGGTCGGCGAGGTCGACGGTGAGCTTCTCGATGCGGCCGGCGACCTTGGGGGCGACGACGAAGCGGGCGCTCGACTCGAGGGTGCCCGACCAGGTGCGGTGCAGGGTGAGGGGGCCGCGTTCGATGGGGGCGGCGGAGACGGGGGCGGGGGTGCGCTCGCGGGGGCCGCGGGTGTCGTCAGCGGTGAGGCGGTCGTAGGCGAGCCAGCCGACGCCGAGGGCGGCGGCGAGCAGGACGGCACCGAGGATCCAGCGCATCGATCTCCCTTGTCGCGCGGGCGGTCGTGGGGCGAACGCGCTCGGGCGGCGGTTGATTCCAGGGCGGACATCGTACCGGAGAGCGATGGCCGGGTGGGGCGGATGGTGACGTGTTTCGAGCCGGTGACACCGGGATCAGGCGCGGGTGAGGACGCGGCCGCTGCGGTAGGGGGCGAAGCCGGCGGCGTGGTAGACGCCGAGGGCGCGGCGGTTGTCGGCGTCGACGGTGAGGAAGGCGACGGGGGCGGCGGCGGGGCCGAAGAGCCAGTCGAGGCCGGCGGCGAGGAGCGCGCGGCCGATGCCGCGGCCGCGGGCGGCGGGCTTGACGGCGATGTACTGCACGAGGCCTTCGGGGAGGTCGGCGCTGCGGTTGAGGTGGATGTAGCCGAGGGGGTCGCCGGCGGCGTGGGCGACGATGAGGCGGTCGCGGGCGGGGCCGCGGGCGACGATGTCGTCGATCGAGGTGTGGGTGCCGGGGAAGGCGTCGGCGTGGAGGGCGGTGACGGCGTCGCGCCATTCGGGTTGGTGCTCGGTGAGGGTGACGGCGGCGGGGACGGGCACGGGGGCGCGGGGCGCGGCGGCGTCGGCGCGGAGGACGTGCACGCAGCGGTCGGGCTCGAAGCCGCGGGCGAGGTGGGCGGCGCGGGCGGGGTGGTCTTCTTCGAGGTAGTTGTCGACGCGGCGCACGGTGGGGGGGAGCGCGGCGAGGGCGGCGTCGAGGAGCGGGCCGGCGTCGGCGGGGGCGCTCCAGGGGCCGATGAGCCAGGCGCGGCTGCGGGCGTCGCCGCCGATGTCGTAGACGAGCGCGCCGTGGAGCGCGCCGTCGGGGGCGGCGTCGACGAGGCAGCGCTCGGGGAGCGGGGCGTCGACGGCGAGGTCGGCTTCGAGCTCGGCGGGGTCGTCGGTGAGGTGGAGGCAGAGCTCGGCGCCGGGGCGGTTGCGAGGAGCGATGAAGGCGCGCAGCGCGGGCTCTTCGCCGGGGCGGAGGAAGCGGATCGGCATCGGCTGCCCCCCTCCCCGGGGGGCGTCAGTGGTCGTGGTGGTCGTGCTTTTTGTGTTTGTGTTTCTTGTGCTTGCGCTTCTTGTGCTTGTGCTTGCCGTGGTGGTGGTGGTCGTGCTTGCAGTGGCCCGGGGGCCAGCAGTGGGCGACCTCGACCACCCGCACCCGCGTCGGCCGCACGAGCGCGCGGTCGAGGGTGTAGATGACGACGCTCTCATATACCGGGCGCTCGACGGCGAACAACCACCGGAAGAAGTGGTGGCCGGGGGCGAGCACGATGAGGCCGTCGTCGTCGTAGTCGACGACCTCGATGTGCTCGTAGGGTCGGGCCGGGCGGTGCACGACGACGGTGGTGTACTCGGAGACGACGACGACGCGGCGGGCGGCGCGGTCGGGGCGGATGTGCACGATGGCGATCGTGACGGCGTCGTCGACGCGGCGGCTGCGGGAGGGCACGGCGCGGATCTCGAAGGCGACCTCGTCGTCGCTTCGCACCTCGTCGATCTGCACGAGGTCGATCTCGCCGTCGCGGTCGAGGTCGACGCGGGTGACCTTGTTGGCGCGGTCGTTGATGTAGCGCTCGAGCGCGTCGCCGTCGGCGACGGCGTGGGTGCGGACGGCCTCGTGGATCTTCGCGAGGTCGAGGTCTTCGGCGGCGATGGTGGGGGCGTCGGGGTCGGCGGGCGCGGGGGCGACGCCGGCGATGCCGGCGATGCCGGCGGGGCGGGGGCGCGGCTGGGCGGCTTCGGGGCGGCGGCGGGGCGGTGGGGTGGCGCGCGGCGGCGAGCGGGAGGCGCGGCGCGGCGGCGGGCGGGCGGCTCGGATCGGGGGTGGTGGTTCGCAGCCGGGCGCGAGCAGCGCGGTGAGGGTGACGACGAGGCTCCAGCGGTGGCGCATGGGGACTCCTGGCCGGTGGGCGTGCCCGATCAGACGAGCCGGGTCGGGGGTGGCGACATGATCTCACATAAATCACCCTCTAAATCTTCCAGTCAACCGCTTGATCCGCCTCTCCCCGGATGGACGATGAGGTGCGTCACATCCGGCAGTCCCCATCGGTCGAACGCGGATCCGGTACAGCCGCCGCCGGCGCGGATCCAGAGCTCGGCGAGGAGCGCGGCGGGGGCGAGCGGGTGTGGTCGAGCGGGGCGGCGGCGGCGAGGACGCCTTCTGAAGGCGGCGAAGGCGGCGAGCACGGCGACAGGGTCGGGTCGGCGGCGAGCGCGGCGGCGAGCGCGGCTTCGTCTTCGGCGGCGGCGGCGAGCGCGAGGTCGAGGGTGAGCGCGGCGGGGAGCGCGAGCGGGGCGGCGACGACGCGGTGGCAGCTCGAGGAGCGCGGCGCGGAGGGCGGCGTTGGCGGCGGCGACGGCGGCGGGTCGGGGGCGGCGGCGATGGCTTCGCGGTGGGCGTCGACGGCGGCGGCGAGCGCGTCGGCGGCGCGCGGGGGAGCGCGGGGCGAGCGCGCGGGCGGCGGCGGCGGCGGTGGCGAGCGGCGCGGGCGTCGGCGGCGGCGCGGGTGAGCGGGGGGCGGCGAGCGCGGTTTGAAGGCGGCGGCGGCGCGGGCGAGCGCGTCGGCTTCGGCGGCGGGTCGAGGCCGAGCGCGGCGCGGGCGGCGGCGTCGAAGCGGTCCTCGGCGTGGGGTCGTCGGCGGCGCGGTCGGCTTGAGCGCGGCGAGCGCGGCGGCGGTCGGGCGGATCGGGGAAGGATCGGCGGCGCGGGCGGCGGCGTGGGTGGCGGCGGCGGCGGCGAGCGCGGCGGTGAGCGCGGGGAGCGCGTCGTCGGCGAGCGCGGCGGCGGCGAGCGGGGCGTCGACGAGCCGGTGGATGAGCGCGAGGTCGACGGGGCCGCGGTCGGCGAGGGTGAGGGTGACGAGCGCCTCGGCGGTGGTCTCGGCGGTGACGGGGGCGAGGGTGAGGCGCTCGCCGGGGCGGGCAGCGTGGGCACGAGCACGGCGCCGGTGGGCGACCGGCGGCGGTGACGTGGAGCCAGCCGATGCCATCGATGGCATCGTCGGGGTGATGTCGATGGGATCGGTGTGGCATCTATCGGCATCATGGCGTCGCGGCGATGGCATCGATGGCATCGGCGCCGACCTCGACGGTGGCCTCGCCGTCGGCGACGGTGGCGACCGCGAGGGCAAGCGCGCGGCCGTCGGCGGTGCGCCACCAGAGCTCGGCGCCGTCACCGGCGAGCGCGAGCGTGAGGCCGTCGACGAGCGCGTCGGCGCCGCGCTGCCCGCCCGGATGGCCGCCCGCGCGGTGATGCGCCGACGAGGGGCCCACCGCGGGCGCGGGCACGGCGAGCGCGGCGCCGTCGAGGTCTTCGCCGGGCGCGACGGCGGTGGGCGGCGGCGGCGAGCGCGAGCTCGGCGACGAAGGCGACGACTGGCGGCGAGGCGTGGCCGGCGAGCGCGTCGTGGATCGCGGCGCGGAGGGCGGCGCGGGCGCGGGTGAAGGCGGCGTCGTCGCCGGGGCCGGGGGTGGTCGCGGCGGCGGTGACGGCGGCGGCGGCGCGGGGGATGAGCTGGCGAGCGCCGCCCTCGGCGGCGACGAGCAGGTGCAGGACGCTGTCGGCGCGGGCCTCGGGGCGAGGCCGAGCGCGGCGAGGAGGCGGCGCGGGCGGCGGTGACGGCGGCGGCGTCGGGGCGGCGGGAGCGCGGCGTGGAAGCGCTCGAACGCGGCGCGGAGGCGGGCTTCGGCGGCGGCGTGGCTGCGGATCCGGTCGCGGAGCGCGAGGTGTTGGCGCGGGCGGCGAGCTCGGCGGCGAGCGCGGCGGCGGCGGGCTTCTGCCCTGCCGCGGAGCGCGGCGACGAGCGCGAAGCCGGCGGCGGCGGCGGCGTCGGCGCGGGCGGGGCGTCGGCGCCGACGAGGTCGCGACGGCGGCGGCGGCTTCGATGTGCCAGGTGGCCCAGGCGGTCGCGGCGTCGGGGCGGCGCCGTCCTGCGCGGCGTCGACGCGGGCGGCGAGGCGGTCGTAGGCTTCGCCGCGGGCGGCGAGGAGCGCGGCGGCGGTGACGCGCTCGCCGAGGTGGGCGGCGAGCGCGGCGCGTTCGGCGCGTTGGGCGGCCCAGGCGGCGGCGGCGAGCGCGTCGGCGGAGAGCGCGGCGGCGAGCGGGGCGCTGACGTGGGTGACGAGCGCGACGGGGTCGACGGCGCCGCCGTGGGCGCTCCAGAGGCGGGCGTGGGCGGCGGCTTCGGCGGTGGTCTCGGCGCTGATCGGCATGACGACGCGGTCGGCGCCGGGGCGGAGGTCGCCGGGCACGAGCGCGCGGCCGGTGGCGCGGCCGTCATGGCGGGCCTCGACGTAGGCGCCGTCGGTGAGGGGGGCGAGCGCGGGGAAGTGGTAGCGGCCGGCGTCGACGGGGCCTCGGCGATGACGGCGCCGTCGAAGGTGATGAGCGCGACGATGTCGGCGGCGAGGGCGCGGGCGGCGACGGCGGGGCCGAGGTGCTGGTTGCCGGCGTCGTCGTCGAGGCGGCCGGTGAGGGTGGCGGGCGGTCGTCGGTGAGCGGCGGGGTCGCCGGGCGGGCTCGGGTCGCCGCAGGCGGTGAGCGCGAGCGCGAGCGTGACGAGCGCAGGCGCGGCGAGCGCGATCGATGGGCGCTGGCGGGCTGGGGGTGCGCGGGCGGGGCCAGTGGCGGGCCGGGGGCGCGGGCGGCGGGCCATCGGCCGGGGCGGCGCGGCGGGCCGGGGGCGCGGGCGGCGGGCGCTCGGCGGGCCGGGGCGCGGGCGGCGGGGACGAGGCGGCGCATCGGGCGACTCCTGCGGGCACGCGGCGCGGCGGCGCGCGCGTTCGGTCGAATTGTGACAGGCGCTGTGCGAGGCGCGTGCCATCGGCCGGGAGGCGGCGCGCAGAGCGGCGCGACGAACCGCGCGGGGGCGGGCGCGGGGGAGAAGCCCCACGAGGGGCGTGGGTGTTTCATTCGGTGACCGTGAGCGCGGCGCCGAGGGGGCGCGACGGCGGCGAAGACGCGGTATCTTCTCCGGCGTGCCGATCTACCTGCTCGACGACGCGCTCGCGTTCCCCGATCCGACCAAGGCCGATCCGGCCACCGGCATCCTCGCGGTGGGCGGGGATCTCTCGCCGGCGCGGCTGGTGCTCGCCTACTCCTTGGGGATCTTCCCGTGGTACGACGCGGCGGCGACGCCCATCTTGTGGCACTCGCCGACGTGGCGCTTCGCGATGCGGCCGGAGGATCTGCACGTCGGGCGGAGCCTGCGGAAGCTGCTGCGGCGCAATCCGTTCGAGCTGCGCTATGACACGGCGTTCGCCGAGGTGCTCGATCACTGCGCCGCCGTGCCGCGGCCGGGGCAGGATGGCACCTGGCTCAACGAGGAGATGAAACAGGCGTATATTTCGCTTCACCGGCGGGGGTTTGCGCACTCGGCGGAGGCGTGGCTCGACGGGCGGCTGGTGGGCGGGCTGTATGGGGTGACGCTGGGCGGGGTGTTCTACGGGGAGTCGATGTTCGCGCTCGAGCCCGACGCGTCGAAGGTGGTGTATGCCACCCTGGTGCCTCGGCTGGGCGCGGCGGGCTATCGCTTGATCGACTGTCAGGTCTACACCGACCACCTCGCCCGCTTCGGCGCGCAGGAGTGGCCGCGGTCGGTGTTCCTCGACGCGCTCGAAGAGGCGCTCGCGCTGCACCCCCGGCCGGGTTGGCCGGGGGAGGCGGGCGCGGGGCGGTCGGTGATCGTGCGGCGCTGAGCGGCGCTCAGTTCGCGACGCAGGTCACCAGCGCGGTCTCGCCGAGGCCGCAGTTGTGGCTGTAGAGCCCGATGTTGCCGCAGTCGATGAGCCGCGCTTCGTCGCCGCGGCAAGCCACGTCGTCGAGGATGAACTGAGGGTTCTGCCCGACGCCCTGGGACGTCGCGATCCCCCGGACGCTCGGGCCGAAGATCTGGCGACAGGCGACGGTGGCGTCGGTGCTGTCCCAACCATCGTCGCAGACCGGCCACCAGCTCCCCCGGTGGTAGACCTCGATGCGATCGAGCACCCCGAGCCGGTCGCCGCCGGCGAGGCGCACGTCGAAGTCGGCGAGCGGCACGGCGATCGGGCAGCCGCCGCCCGTGTCGAACGCCGCGCCGCCCGCGGGCACCTCGCGGCCGTCGAGGCGGCCGTTGAAGCAGCGCGCGATGATCGCCTGCACGTCGGCGAGGCCCTCGGGGCCGACCTCGGCGGTGATGTTGCCGCCGAGCAGGTAGAGGCGGCCGTGGTGCGGCACGAGCGCGGCGCGGTCGAGCGGGGGGAGCAGGTTGCCGGCCGCCGAGATCGCGCGGGTGACGAAGCCGGTGGTGAGGTCGAGAGACACGACGCGATCGGTGGGTGCTGCGCCCTCGCGGCCGCCGAAGAGGCCGAGCTGGGCGTCGCCGACGAGCGCGACGTGATGCCATGCCATGCCGGGCACCTGCCATGAGTCGACCCAGGCCCCGCCGCGCAGCACCCGCAGCGTCGGGTCGAAGGTGCCGGCCGGGGTGACCCCGCCGATCATGACGATCTCACCCCGCCAGACCACCGCCCGCGCCGCGGCGCGCCCCTGCGGCAGCACCGGGCCGGCGCGCCAGCGATCGGTGCGCGGGTCGTAGATCTCGACCGCCTGCTGCGGGCCGTTGTTGTCGCCGCCGAGCACCCAGATCTCACCGCCGAGCACGACCGCCGCGGCGTCGCGGCGCGCGGTGATCATCGGGCGCAGGTCGGTCCAGCGCCGGGTCGCGGGGTCGTAGCGGCGCAGCGTCGGGATGGCATTGTTGAACTGGTTGGCGCCGCCGATGGCATAGACGAGGCCGTCGAGCACGACGCTCGCGAGGCCGTTGTGCACGCTCGGGAGCGCGGGCAGGTCGACGGTGCGGCCGGTCTCGGGGTCGTAGGCCCAGAACAGGGTCGTCGCCTGGAAGTTGCGCCCGCCGAGCACATAGAACAGCCCGTTGTGCTCGACCGCGGCGTGCGCGAAGCGGCCCTCGGGGAGCGGGGCGAGGCCGCGCAGCCAGTCGCGGGCGTGGCTGAAGGCGAGCACCGCCGCGGTCGGCGCGCCGCCCATCGCGCCGGCGCCGCCGACGAGGCCGCCGGTCATCACGAGCAGCTCCTCGGTCCGGTCGACCCCCGACTCGGGCGGGAGCGACCACACCGCGCCGCCGGCGGCGTGCGCGGGGCGGGCGAGCGGGCGGCGGGCGCGCCAGACGCCGTCTTCGACGACGAACGACTCCACGATCGGGGTGCTCGACCCGTCGCCGAGGCGGCCGCCGGCGACGACGAGCTCGGTGCTGCCGCCGGGCACGTCGCCGACGTTGCGGATGACACCGGCCGCGGCGAACGCGCGGGGCGTGGGCAGCGCGGGGCCGGGCGTCCAGGCGCCGGTCGCGGGGTCGAAGACATCCATGCCAGCGACGGGGCGGCCGTCCTCGTCCTCGCCGCCCATGACATGGATGCGGCCGTCGACGGTGACGGCGACGTGGCCGTAGCGCGGGCGCGGCATCTGCGGGACGGCGTTGTCCCAGGTGTTGGTGCGCCAGTTGTAACGCTCGGCGGTCGTGAGCACGACGCCGCCGTTGGTCTTGCCACCGAAGACATAGACGAAGTCACCCACGGTCGCGGCGGCGAGCCCGAAGCGGGTGGTCGGCATGGGGCTGCGGCGCACCCAGGCGCCGGCGCCGACGGGGAGCTGCTGCACCTCGTTGAGCGGCACGCCGTCGTCCTGGCCGCCGAAGAGATAGAGCACGTCGTTGGCGACGGCGAGCGCGGCCTGCGAGCGCGCGGTGGGGAGCGCGGGCGCGGCGACCCAGCCGGCGGCGAGGTCGCTCATGCGCCACGCGCCGGCCTGCGGCTCCTCGCCGTCGCTGCCGCCGACGAGCCAGATGCCATCGCTGCGCACCGCGCTCGCGCCGTGGATGAGCGCCTCGGGCAGCGCCGGCAGCTCGCGCCAGCCGGTGCCTTCGCCGGTGATCTCGAAGCTCGCCGCGACCGTCTCGCTCCAGTTGCCGGCGATGTCGCGGGCGCGGAAGGCGAAGCGGGTGTCGTTGAAGACGCGGAGGCGCTTGATCGAGCGGAACTGCTTCTTCCACAGGTCGGGGGTGCCGCCGTCGTCGGTGTAGTAGACGATCGCCGGCTCGTCGGTGCTGACGGTGACGGTGATGCCATCGAGGTAGATGCCACCGGCGGGGGTGACGGTGATGACCGGCGGGGTGATGTCATAGACGACGGTGATGGTGACCGTCTCGCTCTGGACGCCGCGGTCGCGGGTGCTGATCTCGAAGGTGTTCTCGCCGGGCTGGAGCTGCACGTCGACCGACCAGTTCTGCTCGGGGCTCTCGGGCGCGGCCTCGTCGCCGTTGATCTGCACCGAGGCGCCGGCGGGTTTGGTGCCGCGCAGGGTGAGGTCGCCGTCGTTGGTGGGGCTCGGGACCGGCTCGACGACGGGGGGCGCGACGCAGCCGGCGATCAGCTCGCCGACGCAGGCGCCGTTGACGCAGGCGTCGCGGGTGCAGCCGTTGCCGTCGCTGCACGGGGCGTCGGCGGCGACGTTGACGCAGGCGTTGCGGACGGGGTCGTAGAGATCGGCGGTGCAGGCGTTGTCATCGTCGCAGAGCACCGAGCCATCGAGCGCGGCGCAGGCGCCGTTGCGGCAGACCTCGCCGGCCCCGCAGGCGCCGGTGGGGTTGTTGAGCGAGCAGCCGGCGCCGCGGTCGACGCAGGCGCCGGCGAGGCAGGCGCGGCCCGCCGGGCAGAGGCCGTTGGGGTTCTGGGGGCCGCAGAGCGCGTCGGGGGCGCGGCAGACGCCGTCGAGGCAGAGGTCGCCGACGGGGCAGTCGCAGCCGGCGCCGCCGACGCAGACGCCGCCGGGGCCGCACGCCTCGCCGGCTTCGCACATGCCACACACGCCGCCGCAGCCATCGCCGCCGCACTCGCGGCCGGCGCAGACCGGCTGGCAGCGCGGCTCGCAGATCCCGGCGCCGCTGCACTGCTCGGCGGGCCCGCAGCCGCCGCAGTCACCGCCGCAGCCGTTGTCGCCGCACTCGCGGCCGTCGCAGTCGGGCACGCAGACGGCCTCGCAGCGGCCGGCCGCGGTGCAGAACGCGCCGATGCCACAGTTGCCGCAGAAGCCACCGCAGCCATCGGGGCCGCAGACGCGGCCGGCGCAGTCGGGGGTGCAGATGGCTTCGCAGGTCCCATCGTCGCAGGCTTCGCCCTGGGGGCACATGCCACAGGTGCCACCGCAGCCATCGCCGCCGCACTCACGGCCGGCGCAGGCGGGCTGGCAGACGTCGCGGCAGACGCCGGCCTCGCAGCGCTGGCCGCCGAGGCAGTTGCCACACACGCCGCCGCAGCCGTCGTCGCCGCAGTTGCGGCCGGCGCACTGGGGCACGCAGACGGCCTCGCAGCGGCGCGCGGGCACGTTGCACGCCTGCCCGCCGGGGCAGCCGCAGTCGGCGGGGCAGGTCGAGCAGTCTTCGCCGACGCCGGCGACGCAGGCGCCGTCGCCGCAGCAGGCGCCGCAGTCGGCGGGGCAGGTCGAGCAGTCTTCGTCGGGGTCGCAGGTGTCATCGCCGCACTGCGCGGGCGCGGCGACGCAGCGGCCGTCGGCGGTGCAGACGTCTTCGCCCTCGCACATCCCGCAGAGACCGCCGCAGCCGTCGCCGCCGCAGGCGCGCCCGGCGCAGGCGGGCACGCAGGGCGCGTCGCAGCGGCCGGCGACGCAGGCGACGCCGTCGTCACACTGCCCGCAGAGACCGCCGCAGCCGTCGTCGCCGCAGACGCGGCCGTCGCACTGCGGCGCGCACGCTTCGCACGCCGCCGAGTCGGCGTCGCAGACCTCGCCGGCCGGGCAGCCGCAGTCGGCGGGGCAGGTCGTGCAGCGCTCGCCCGCCGCGGCGTCGCAGGTGCCATCGCCGCAGCAGTTGCCGCAGTCGGCGGGGCAGGTCGAGCAGTCTTCGGCGCCGTTGCAGGCGTCGTCGCCGCAGCTCGGCGGCGGCGGGTCGCAGCGGCCTTCGAGGGAGCAGATCTCGCCGGCTTCACACTCGCCGCAGGTGCCACCGCAGCCATCGGATCCGCAGATGCGACCCTGACACGCGGGCTCGCAGTCGGGCTCGACGCACTCGCCGTCGCGGCACTCGGTCCCCGCCGGGCAGGGGCCGACGGTCAGCCAGGCGGTGCCAGCGACGCAGACCTCGACGCCGTCGTCGGTGCAGCGGCGGCGGTCGGGCTCGCAGATGGGATCGGGCGGGTTGTCGCCGTCGACCATGGGCGCGGCGTCGCGCGGGTCGTTGGTGGGCGGGTCGCCGCCGCCGTCGTCGCAGGCGGCGACGAGGCAGGCGGCGAGCGGAAAGATGAGGTGCAAGAGGCGTTTGGACATCCGGGGGTGCTCCCGTCGATGAAAGGCCGCGCATTGTGACCAACGCGCGGCGCGCCGGCAACCCGGTCGCGGTCGGGGAGAGCACGCACCCGGTCGTCAGCGCGAATGAAAGGGCCGGACGCGGCAGAGGCGGGCGGTGAGCGCGACGATGAGGAGCGCGAGCGCGATGTCGGCGAGGTAGTGCTGTTTGACGAGCAGCACCGAGACGGCGATGACCGCCGCCGCGACCGGGCCGGCGACGGCGAGCCATCCGCCGCGGCGCAGGCAGAGCAGGCCGCCGATGGCTCCCATCTGGACGTGGAGCGAAGGCAGCAGGTTGGCGGGCGGGTCGTTGTGGTAGTACCACGCGGTGATCGCGAGCGCGAAGCCACCGGATGGGTCGATGGGTGGCCGGTGCAATGCCTTGACGGGCACGAGCAGGAAGATGGCATAGGCGATGACGAAGTTGAGCGCGAGCCAGCCGACGGCGCGGCGGAAGTAGGGCTGCTCGGCGCGGGGGATGGCGAGGAAGCCGGTGAGGAGCACGAGGTAGACGAGCAGGTAGGCGAAGATCGCGATGGGAACGAACGGGATGTGCGCTTCGAGGGCGAGGGAGGGGTCGTAGTAGCGGGCGCGGTCGAGGTTGTAGTGACCGATGCCGAAGTAGCCGCCGATCATGAAGGCGGCCATGAGCAGGATCCAGCCGAGGCGGGCGCGGGCGATGGGGTCGAGTCTCATCGCCGGGCATGGTGCCGCAGGCGAAGCGCGGTGGGAAGCCGGTCGGCGCGGGCTCAGCCGTAGTGGAAGGCGGAGATGCGGGCGTCGCCGAAGGTGCCGCTCCAGGCGAGCTTGCCGGGGTCGTCGGCGGCGGCGCCGGCGACGACCATGAGCGGGAGCAGGTGCTCTTCACGGGGGTGCGCGCGGCGGGCGGCGGGGGCGCGGTCCCAGGCGGCGAGGCGGGCGATGCGCTCGCCGGGCGCGGCGGTGGCGGCGGCGCGGAGCCACGTATCGAAGGTCTCGGAGTCGGGGCGGCCTTGCTTGCGCATGAGGCCGCGGAGGTCGTGGTAGCTCATGCCGCTGCCGACGATGAGCACGCCGTCGTCGCGGAGCGGGGCGAGCGCGGCGCCGAGCGCGAGGTGGAGCGCGGGGTCGAGGCCGGCGACGAGCGAGAGCTGCACGGTGGGGATCGCGGCGTCGGGCCAGCTCACCTTGAGCGGCACGAAGGTGCCATGGTCGAAGCCGCGGGCGGGGTCTTCGGCGGTGTCGAAGCCGGCGGCGCCGAGCAGCGCGCGGACGCGGGCGGCGAGCTTGGGATCACCGGGCGCGGGCCAGGTGATCTGATAGGACTCGGGGGGGAAGCCATAGTAGTCATAGAGCATGGGTGGCTTCGGCGATGTCATCACGGTCGCGACCGGCGCCTCCCAGTGGGCGGAGACGACGAGGAGCGCGGCGGGGCGCACGCCGAGCGTCGATGGGAGGTCGCGCAGGTAGCCGGCGAGGTCGTCCATCTCGGCGCGGTCGAACATCGGCAGCTCGACGAACGGCCAGGGGCCGCCGCCGTGGGGGAGGTAGACGACGGGCATCCGGGGGGTGGTCATGGTTCGCTCCGCTCCGCTGCGGGCGCCGGCGAGCGCCGCGAGCGACGTGCCGGCGACCGCGCCGCCGAGGAGGACGAGCGCCTCGCGTCGTTTCATTGCCGCGCCTCCGCGCCAGGGTGGTGGGGTGATTGTGGGGGCGCGGGGGGGTTGGTGCCAGGGGGGCGGGCGGCGACAGGCTGTTGCCGAAGCGGGGACGGTGGGGCTGATGACTACTTCGCGACCTTGGTGGCCGGCTTCTGCGGCACGGCGTCCTTGGCGTTGACGGTGCCGAGGTCGACGTAGGCGCCGTCTTGCATGATCACGAAGGGGCGGTCTTCGATGCCGATGCCACCCTTGCCATCGTGGCGGATGATCTGGACCTTGCCGGCGCCGTGTCCCATGGGGCCGCGGCTGTAGTAGTGGGCCTTGAGGCGGTAGGGGAAGGCTTGCGGGTCGTAGATGGTGAAGCACTCGGGGCCGTAGCCGGTGGTGATGTCGGCGTAGAGCTCGCCGCCGCTCGCGAGCGCGCGGCGGGAGTAGTAGGCGTGGTTGTACTTGCCATCGAAGATGTGGAAGTCGACGTCGTTGGCGTCGGTCTCCCAGGTGAGGACGAAGCGCATGCTGGCGCGGTCGTCGATGCGGAGGCCGCGGGATGAGAGGCGCTGTTCGATCTCGGCGCGGCGGGCGGGCTCGGCGGCGGCCCAGGCGGCGGCGATGAGCTGGGCGTCTTCGGCGAGGATGCGTTCGACGGCGGCGAAGCGGCCGCCGATGCGCTGGGCGCCGATGCCGTCGAGCACGGTGGTGAGCGCTTCTTCGTAGCGGCCGAGGCGGAGCAGGGTCATGCCGAGGAGGTGGTAGATCGAGGGGTGGTCGGGGCGCTGGGCCATGGCATTGGCATAGGTGTCGGCGGCGATCTCGAGGCCGGGGCGGCCGAGGCGCTCGAGCCAGTTGCCGGCGAAGCGGCGCATGTCGGCGCGGGAGGGGTAGAGGTCGAGCACGCTGCCGAAGGCGCGGGCGGCCTGGAGGCCGTCGCCGGTCTGGGTGTAGCTGCGGCCGAGCGCGACGAGGGCGAGCAGGTCGGTGGCGTCCTTGTTGCGCCAGGACTGGGCCTTGTCGAGCGCGGTCCTGGCCTTGCCGCGGTCGAGGGCGGCGTCGATCTCGGCCATCTCGCCGATGAGGGCGGGGGCGGCCTTCTCGATCTCGCGGAGCTCGCGGCGGCCTTCGCTCTCGCCGGTGGGCTCGACGGCGACCTGCTGGCGGCCGCGGTTGCGGGGGAAGGGATCGGGGCGGCTCGGGGGGCGGGGGCGCGACTCGGAGGTGGCGACGCGGGCGGGGCGGCGGGCGAGGCGGCGGTCTTCGCTGCGCTCTTCGTCGCGGAGCCGGGCGTCACCGCGGGCGGGCGCGGGTGCCGCGGCGGGGGGCGGGGGCGGGGCCTCGAGGGCGACGGAGCTCTTGGCCTCTTCGCGCATCGGGGCTTCGTCGGCTTCGGCTTCGGCCATGGGCTCGGCGGGGGGGGCGCCGGGGGCGGCGGCCGTCTCGACGGGCGAGGGGGCGCCGCCGATCGCGCCGTCGGCGTTGGCGAGCGTGTCGGCGACGCCTTCGGCGGCGTCGTCGGCGGGCGCGGCGGCGCTGGCAGTGCTCGGGGCGCCGTTGGCGGC